>CBFGMR010000010.1:0-103305 GCA_965650035.1 uncultured Pseudoxanthomonas sp. | reverse complement strand
CCCGGCCGGGGGGCCCCCCCCCCCCCCACCTTTTATTCTATTTGGCTTGGGGGGGTTTTTCCCCCCCCTTCCGGGGACCGAGAACCATTCAAACGGGTGCCGACTCGCGCAGGAAATCCACGAAGGCGCGCAGCTTTGGCGGGAGGTGCTCGCGTGCCGGATAGTAGATGTACCAGCCATCGAACGGCTGCAACCAGTCGTCAAGCACGCGCTGCAGCCGCCCGGCGCTGATATCGGCTTCCACTTCCCATTCGAGCAGTTGTGCCAGGCCCAGGCCGGCAAGCGCCGCGCGACGCCCCAGGCTGCTGTCGTTGAACAGCAGATGACCCTCTACCTGGATGTCGAAATCGCGTTTGCCGGCGAGGCGGCGCGGGTCGGTGAATTCCCAGGCGTATAAGCGGCCACTGCCTTTGCGGAAGCCGATACAGTCGTGACCAATGAGCTCCTGCGGGGTGTGCGGAACTGGATGCCGTTCAAAGTATGCGGGCGTGGCCACCACTACCTGGCGCATGCGCGGCCCTATCGGCAGTGCCACCATGTCACGCGCCAGCGACTCGCCCAGGCGGATGCCTGCATCGAAACCTCCGGCGACGAGATCGGCAAAAGCGTCTTCCGTGTACAACTCCACCTTGATTTCCGGATAGCGCGCGAGGAACGCGGGCAGCCGCGGCATGATCAGACGCTCGGCCACGGTCCGCGGCAGGTTGATCCGCAGCTTGCCGGCCGGCTTGTCGCGGGCGGCGTCCAGTGCTTCGAACGCCGCGTCGAGCTGCGCCAGACCTGGGCGCACCCGTTCGAGAAAACTTGCGCCCTGTTCAGTCAATCCGACCCGGCGGGTAGTGCGATTGAGCAGGCGCACACCCAACTGCGTTTCCAGGGCACGAATGCTCTGCGACAGCGCCGCCGGCGACACATCCAGCTCCTCGGCGGCGCGGGTAAAGCTGGCGTGGTCGGCAACACAGACAAAGGCGATGACGGCGGGCAGGGATTTCGCGGCCATTAGTAAGTTTTTCTTAAAGGAGGATGTTGATATTGCCGGTTTATCTTCATAGTAGCCAAGCCTAGGCTGAGCTCCCATTCCCACTGCGAGATCCGCCATGCAACTCAACGATTACCAACTGCTCGGCCGCTCCGGGCTGCGTGTCAGCCCGCTGTCCCTGGGCACAATGACCTTCGGCAAGGACTGGGGCTGGGGCGCGGACGAGGGCGAATCCCGCCGCATCTTCGACGCCTATGTCGATCGCGGCGGCAATTTCATCGATACCGCCAACGTCTACACCAACGGCAGTTCCGAAACTCTGCTCGGCCAGTTTGCCGGCACGCGCCGCGATCGATTGGTCATTGCCACCAAGTACACGCTGAACGCCTGGTTCCCCGGCGACCCCAACGCGGGCGGCAACCATCGCAAGTCGATGCTGCGGTCGGTCGAGGCCAGTCTGAAGCGTCTGGGCACCGACTACATCGATCTGCTGTATCTGCACATGTGGGACGGCCTGACTCCGGTCGAGGAGATCATGCGTGGCTTCGATGATCTGATCTCCAGCGGCAAGGTCCTCTACGCAGGCGTGTCCGACCTCCCTGCCTGGCAGGCGGCGCGTATGCAGACTTTGGCGGAACTGCGCGGCTGGCCGCCGCTGGTGGCGCTGCAGATCGAATACTCGTTGGCCCAGCGTGCGGTCGAGCGCGACCTGGTGCCGATGGCGAACGAACTCGGCTTGGGCGTGGTTGCATGGTCGCCGCTGGCGATGGGTGTGCTGACCGGCAAGTATTCGCGCGCCGATCTGGACAGGTTGGCGTCCGCACCGGCAACATCTGCGCCGGCCAGCGACGCCCGCGGCGATGTCGCTTATTCGCATAACATCCTCAACGCGCGCTCGCTGGCGATCGGCGAGGTGGTCAAACAAGTCGCGGCCGAACTTGGCCATTCGCCCGCGCAGGTGGCGCTGGCCTGGCTGCTGCAACGCGGTGCCAACCCGATCGTGGGAGCACGTACATTGGCGCAATTCGAAGACAACCTCGGCGCGTTGGACGTGCGGCTTGACGATGCACAACTGGCGTTACTCGATCAGGCCAGCATGATCGAACTGGGCTTTCCTCATGACTTTCTCTTGTCGGAGATCCCGCGCGGCCTGGTTACGGGCGGTGCGAACATCCGGCCGCGGACAACGTAACCTGCGTAGGGCGGGTCTTGACCCGCCTTCCGTGGTCGCCGATACCGTTGAACGGCCAACGAGATTCGGAATGCTCCGAGTCTGAAAAACGGTATCCACTGATAGCGGAAGGCGTGGACGGCAGGTGATGCTCCACGCATGCCCAGCTACCGACGCGTCCTGGTGCCGGGCGGCACCTGTTCCTTTACCGTCAACCTGCTGGAACGCCGGTGCACGCTGCTCGCCGATCATGTCGAAGCATTACGCGAATCATTCCGTGTTGCCTATGCGGACTGGCCGCATTCCTCATTTCATCGCTATGTGAAAGCGGAATTGCTGGCTGCCGGTTGGGTGGGCGGAATCCGGAAGGCGGGTTGAAACCCGCCCTACGCGGCCTGGAAGTTGAATCGGCCCAGGTGGGCACGAAGACGGGTTACGAGGCACAATGGACGAATCAACCGTCGGCGCGCGTCGGGGAGCGGCAAGCGCGGCGACGTAACAGGGGAAAACGCGATGCATCCGATCATCATTGCCTTGGCTTTGATCGTCGCCGGCTGGTTGGCGATGCTGCTTACCGCCACGGCAATCGACAAACCCGACATCACGGTCATAGGCATGGCAGGTTTGCTGTGGCTCGGCGTCCTGGCCCTGGTCTGGAACCAGTGGGTGAGAAAACCGGCACGCTGGCTGGGGCGGGTGGCAGCAGTGGCGGTCCTGGTGATGCTGGCAGCGACGGTATATGCATGGACACAGCAGGTCGATGTGTTCGTCGAATACAGGCGCAATTGCCCGCCGCGGACCGGCACCTTCTGGAAGCTCGCGGGCGCATGGCTAGGTGGCGTTGCCGCCATCAATTATTCCTTGTTCGGCAGTCTGGTTGCAGGGACCGTCACCCGCCGCCTGCGCGACCTGCGCAATGCGCGTCATCTGCTGTGGTGGGGAGCGATTGCCTCCTGGAGTGCGCTTTGCACTCTCGTCTTCGTCCGAAATATCACTGCGGACGTCGCCCTTCGTTCGTTCAAGGTGCTCGGAAACGGCACGGGAAAAGCGGTGTTCCTTTTTCTCGTGGTAGTGGGAACGATAGCTGCCGTGGTCTGGCTGGTGACCATTCCCGGACGCAAACGCGACAAGCAGGCGAAGGCGGACTACCTGGCGATCAGCGAGGAGCGAAGGCGGGAAATATCGGCAATTGCGGAACGCTATGCACGCAGCGTCGAACATTGCCTCTACTACCGGGAAATCGGTGCGGCCGGTTGGAACATCCGCAAGGCGCATGTCGGGGGCGGCGTCTTGATGCCTGCAGGCGAACCGTGGCCGGTCGGCGATGAAGGCGAGCCGATGCTGTTCCTGCTGCAACTGCCGTTGCCCGATTTCTTGCCCGCGCCGTGGCCGGACCGACGACTGGGGCTGTGGTTGTCGACCAGCGGTTTCGATGTGCAGGTGCGTAGTTATGCCGGCATCGACGATCTGGTGGAAAAATTGCCGCCGTCCGTGCCGGAGGATGCGCATTTCACACTTGTGTCGAAATCGGACCTGCTGCCGTTGACCTTGCCGGTGCCGCGGATGCAGGATGATGAGGCTGAAGGAGACGAGTTCTGCAATCAATTGTTGCAAGGCAGTGCGGAATTGAAAGCCGCACTGGATTCCGCGACTGCGCAACCGGGCGCCGTACTCGTAAAAATACTGAGCGGCGATGCCAATGCGCATTACCTTGAGCCCGGCACCGGCATATGGGTTGGTGGGGAACCACAGCTGATCCAGAATCCGCATGATGCCGAGTGCGGAATCTGCGGGCAGCCAATGCGATTCCTGTTCTCGACCGGCGATTTCACCGAAGAAATGGCATTCGGTGATGTCGGCGTAGCCTATATCTATGGCTGCGATACCCATCCGCAGCATTGCCAAGGATTCGTGGATTGCCACTGAGCAGTAGCAAAAACGGGGTTGGAGCAAGTTCATGAATAAAAAATTCACTCCGAACCTGTTTTCGCCGCGTTTTCAGGTCATTCAATTCGTCCGTCCCCTTTGGTTTTTCGTCCCCTTTGGTTCTTTAGTTTATGGGAGATCATGGTGTCGACAATTAATGAGCGTCGGATAGCTCCATTCTTGACCTGTGGCGTGATCTCCGCCGGTCTCACCAGCATCTCCCTGGCGGCGCGGAATCTGTACGTCGAGCCCGACCGGTCCATCCTTGTGCCAAGCCTTCTGGCTCTCGCAGGTTGTGGCTTGATCGCCTGGTTCGTCCGCAGTCGGGCCCAGGCTTGGCGTTACCTGTGGCTGGTAGTGGCCGGGCTCTCCATCGTCGCGGCATGGCAGGTATTCATGGGTTTTCTCGGAACCCCGTCGGAACTCATCCCGAGAACACGGAGCGAGAACGCGCCCGGACCTGCCCTGTTTGTGCTCCTCGGCGATATCTTCATGGGCACGCTCGGGCCAGCCATCCTGGGCCTTTTCGCTTGCGTCGCATTGCTGCTCGCGTGGCTGCTCGGCCGGCAAAAGTCTCATGGCGTGCGGCCTCGCTGGGCTGGGCGCTAACCACTCGTCCAACTGGCTGGAATGGCCCGAGGCCACCGATCCGGGAACCGCACAACTGTTGATCGCCCCCAGGCGCTGGTAGTCACTTGTGCAGCGGCTACTTCCGGTCAGGAGCGAGGCTTCAACACCTGAGGTAGCCGTGCCCCAGGCTGCAAGTCCACCTCCCGATCATCCTGTATGCTCGGAAAACCTTCGTTCCCTCATTCGCGCTCCGAAGCTCCGGCCGTAGGGAGGATCACATGCAGCCGACCACAGGCGCCTACGGCGACGGCCTGGCGAAATACTTCCGGGCCGATGCCAGTTCGCATCTCGTCATCAGTGCCTTGAGGAAGTCGAAGCTTGCCGTGACGCGCATCCGGCATGACACACCGGGACACGGACTGACCTCGCCGCTTCCCGCAGAATCCGCATTTTCGGTGCTCCTGCAACTGAGGGACTCGCCCAAACGCGAACTTTTCATTGGCGGGCGCTCCGTCCACCGCGGGGGCTATGGCGCGAGGACCACCAGTATCGTCGACCTGGAACAGGAGCCGACCGCCAATCTGCAGAGCCCCTTCGACGTTCTGCACTTCTACGTATCGCGTACCGCGCTCGATGAAATCACCGACGAACAGGGCGCACCGAGAATCGCAACGCTTGCCTGCGAACGCGGCGCCTTCGATGCAACGGTTTGGCACCTGGGCCAAGCGCTCCTGCCTGCGCTTGAGCGCCCGGAAGAAATAGGCGAGATGTATGCCGACCATCTTCTGCAGGCAACGCACACCTATTTCGCGGTTGCCTTCGGCGGCATGCGCCTGCCCGAGTACGGAAGGCGTGGTGCGCTGGCGCCTTGGCAGGTACGCTGCGCCACCGAACTGATGATCGAGCGGATGAGCGAGGACATGTCGCTCGCCGAGCCGGCTGCAGCCTGCGGACTTTCGCCGAACTACTTCGCCCGCGCCTTCAAGCGGAGCATGGGCATGCCGCCCCATCGCTGGATGCTGCTGCAGCGTGTGCTGCACGCCAAGTCGTTGCTGCGGGATGCCGGTCGATCCCTCAGCGACATCGCCGCTGCCTGCGGCTTCGCCGATCAAAGCCATTTCACCCGTGTCTTCACCGGCACCGTAGGCGCGAGCCCCGGCGCCTGGCGAAAGCAGGTCCTGTGAACGCGGCGGCGGTTTTCGCAAAGACCCGATAGAAACCTTCAAGACCTTGCCGGTGCGGACGACCAGACTCGAAAGTGCAGCTTTCTTTTGAGGAAACGTCCATGGGAGTGCATAGCCTGTTCCGGACCTGTGTGTGGGTCGCAGCATCGTTTTTCGCAGCCTTCCCGGCGCTAGCCGCCACGTCCGACTTCCCCGCCGGTTTCCGCACGCAGGAGATCCAAACCAACGGAACCACCCTGCATGTCCGCATTGGAGGAGCGGGGCCCGCCGTGGTGCTCATCCATGGGTACGGCGACACCGGCGACATGTGGGCGCCCCTGGCCGCGGATCTGATGCGCGACCACACCGTCGTCGCACCGGACTTGCGGGGAATGGGACTCTCGGCGATTGCAGCGGAAGGATTCACCAAGAAGAACCAAGCCGAAGACATCGCCGGAGTGCTGGACGCATTGCGCATCGACCGCGCCGATGTCGTCGGTCATGATATCGGCAACATGGTCGCGTTTGCGTTCGCCCAGGCCCACCAGGCCCGCACCACGCGTCTGGTGATGATGGATGCGCCGGTGCCCGGGATCGGCCCGTGGGACGAAATTCTCAAGAACCCGCTGCTTTGGCATTTCCGTTTCGGCGGGCCCGACATGGAACGTCTGGTGGCCGGGCGCGAGCGCATCTATCTGGACCGGTTCTGGAACGAGTTTTCCGCCAATCCAGTGCGTTTCCCGGAGGGAGCGCGCCGTCACTACGCGGCGCTCTACGCGCGGCCGGGCCGCATGCACGCGGGCTTCCTGCAGTTCGCGGCTTTCGACCAGGACGCGATCGACAACCGGGCGGGGTTGACGGCTGGGCGCCTGCAAATGCCCCTGCTCGCCGTCGGCGGCGACCATTCCTTCGGATCGACCATGGCCTTCGTGATGCGTTTTGCCGCCGACGACGTGCACGAGGTGGTGATCTCCGATGCCGGGCATTGGCTGATGGAAGAGCAGCCGCAAATGACGGTCGCGGCAATCCGCGCCTTCCTTGACGCGGATGCGAAGCTCGCGCAAGCCCGTCTGACGTCTTCTGAAGTCGGCATGCAAGGGGAGTAGCCATGGCGTCGTACGCAACGATCCGCGATCCGCTTACCGATCGCCTGCTCACGCCCCAGAATGCCGCGCTGGTGATCATCGACTTCCAACCTGTGCAGGTCTCATCGATCCAGTCCCGTCCGAAACGCGAGCTGGTCGCCAACATCACCGCACTCGCCCGTATAGGCAAGCTCTACGAATTACCGGTCGTGCTGTCCACGGTGAACGTGAAGACCGGGCGCAATCAGCCGACCATCCACCAGATCGTGGACGTGCTGCCTCATATCCATCCCATCGATCGCACCTCCATCAATGCATGGGAGGACGACGACTTCGTGCGGGCCGTAAAAGCTACCGGGCGAAGGAAGCTCATCATGGCCGCGTTGTGGACTGAAGTCTGTCTGGTCCACCCGGCGCTCGATGCCATCGACGAAGGTTTCGAGGTCTACCCGGTCATCGATTGCGTCGGCGGAACATCGCCCGAAGCGCATGCGCTTGGCGTTCAACGCCTCGTCCAGGCCGGCGCCAAGCCGGTGGGATGGGTGCAGTTGATCTGCGAACTGCAACGCGATTGGAACCGCGAGAAAACGACGCCGGGATTCGCCGATATTCTTTTCGCGGTCGAAGGCCATTGATCCGGCACGGGCGGGAGACCTATATTCAACGCGGTAGAACGCGCGATCCAAGCCGGCGCCGGACGCTTGCCCGGTCTGAGCGCCGGTCGCCCTTTGCGCCGTCGTCGCCCTTTGCCGCGCCTTCCACGGAGAGAAAGGAAAATGATCATGCCCAAGCTGACTGTCATGCTCGCCATCGCCGGTGCGTTGTTCTCCGGCTTGGCATTTGCGCAATCCCCCACCAGGCCCACGGTGGTGCTTGTCCACGGCGCGTTCGCCGACTCGTCCAGCTGGAACGGCGTCGTCGGAATCCTCGAGAAAGACGGCTACCGCGTGGTCGCTGCAGCCAACCCCCTTCGCAGCGTTTCTGGCGATGCCGCTTACGTCTCCTCCCTCATCGACAGCATCGAGGGCCCCGTCGTCCTCGTTGGCCATTCCTACGGCGGACAGGTGATCACCACGGCCGCGAACGGCAATGAAAACGTCAAGTCGCTCGTCTATGTGGCGGCGTTCGCGCCGGATGCCGGAGAAGCGGCGGCCGAACTTGCCGGCAAGTTCCCGGGCAGCACCCTGGGCCAGGCCCTTGCGCCGCCGGTGAAACTCACGGGCGGCGGAGTCGACCTGTATATGGACAAAGGGAAGTTCCAGCAGCAGTTCGCCCACGACGTGCCCGTCGCGGAAGCGGCCCTGATGGCGGTCGGACAGCGCCCGATCACGGAAGATGCGCTGAAGGAAAAGTCGGGTGAACCCGCCTGGAAGAAGCTGCCTTCGTGGTTCGTCTACGGCGACGGCGACAGGAACATTCCGGCTGAGGCTTTGGGCTTTATGGCGGAACGCGCCGGCTCGCGGCACACCGTCGTGGTCAAGGACGCTTCGCACGTCGTAATGGTTTCTCATCCCGGTGAAGTGGCTGCCTTGATCGAAGAGGCGGCGAAGTAACCGTTAAATGGCAATGGCATTGTGACAGCCGGCGATGGATCTCTAGTCCTGCTTTGTGTATTCAAGGCGAACGGCCAAAGCTTCTTTGCCGTCATGGCGTTCGTAGAAGTCGTAGGTGAAGCGATCGGCATCCAGAACCTTCAGCTCCGCACGCAAGGGGACTGCCTTGCTGGCGGCGGGGCCTGGCAGCGTCCCCAGGAACGTATAGGTGTGCGAAGCGGCGTCGTAGTCGCCGTAGGCGAGGATCAGGCCGGTGAAATTGACGTCCATCCAACTGCTGTAATACCGGCCAGCCATATTGTCGTAACCAATGTAGCCGAGCGCCTCGAACGCCTTGTCAGGCGAGTCGATCCGGAGATCCTGGCGCAGGTGGCGTCCTCCCAGCACCATCGCATAGGTCGCGCTCCCGGCATCGATTTTGGGGGCAGGGTTGCCGGTGGTCCAAAAAGACTGCGTAACCTTCCAGGTGCCGACCAATTCAGCAAGCCGCCGATGCTGCGGGCCGACAATCCCGGCCTTCTCGAACGCCGCGGCGCTTTCATCGGCTGCCGTGGTGGTTGTCTTCGCTGGCGTAGGAGATACGGCTTGCGCCTGCCAGGCGGCCAGCGTGAGAAGCAGCGCAATCAGTGAAGTCGATTTCGCAAGGGAACGCATGAGGAGTGGCCTTGGGCAGAGGAAAGGCCGAGCATGAGCGGGCGTCCGCGGCCGATCAATAACGTCCGAGGTCATCGAAGGAATGCTTCGCGGACCATCCCAACGCGCGCAGGGCGATTCGAGTCAAGGCGGCGCGCTCGCCAATCGGGCGCAGACGGCGGCCGTATGATCGTCCGCCGGAAATGCGCATTCGATTCGCAACTCATCCAGGGTCAGATCGCGCGGCATGGAGAAGGTCGTAATGGTCTCGAAGAACCGGAGCTCGCCTTCAACGCTGTGGAAGGCGAGCGTCAGAACGGGAGCAGGCCCATTGATCAGATCCCGTCGTCTCCAATGCTCCGGAACATCGGGGTATTGGAACAGTTCGGACACCAGGTTGCGGAGCACCGTATCGGTGGGCGAGGCGGCCAGCTGTTCCTGGGCGTGACGGATGAATTTTTCCGCAACTTCGGCCCAATTGATGATGACGGAGCGAAAATCCTCCGGATCGAATACTTGGTGCAGCAGGTTGGTATGCCGGCTGCTACGGCCGTTCATCAGAAGGCCGTTGATTCGCGTCGCCGCCTGGTTGGCCTTGAGCACGTTCCAGTGCCGATCGAGCACGAATGCCGGATAGGGCTCCTGATGCGCGATGATCAGATCGATCGCCTGCCGCATCCGCTCGAGTGCCGGCGTTGAAAGCGCATTTTCCGGGAATTCCGGAGCGTAGCCACCTGCAATCATGAGTGCGTTGCGCTCGCGAAGAGGCATCTCCAGGGCATTGGCCAGCTGGGAAATGGCCTCGCGACTCGGTTGCGACTTGCCTGTCTCGACGTAGCTGAGGTGCCGGGCGGACATCCCCGCTTCCTCAGCAAGAGCAAGCTGACTCATGCGCCGTGCGGTGCGCCACTCACGCAACAAGGCACCGAGTGGCGTATACGGCAACGCACCTGCATCTGCCTGAAAGGTCATGGTTGCGTTTTCATCATGCTGCTGAAGGAATCTGGCCGCTGCCGGCAGAATACGACAACTCCATGGCGATCCTGGATGGGTAATCGTCGGGTATTGTTGCACGGCATTCCCGAACGCAGGATGCCATCCGGTTGACGCCGGCCAGTTGATGCTCGACCGCGGTCTCGGCAGCAGCGCGACTTCTTCGCTCATCCAGGGAAGGCCCGAACTCGTCCTGGCTACGGAATCCGGTATTGATCCCGACCGAACACGAGGAAACAAGGGAGCTGCAGTATCAAGACGCAAACGTCCGCAGATCGCCTCTCCAATCCGTGCGTCTTAGAAACATCTCCCAGCTCAATGCGCCGGCGTCGATGTCACGACTCCACGTCAAGTCGCGTTCGGGTGCGTAGTAGCCATACTCGACGGCGTATTCCACCATTCCAATCAGTTCGCGCACCAAAGGCTCATCGGCGGCGAAGCCGGGGAAATGATGCAGCAGTTCTTCGCGTGAGTACGCGGATGCGTAGCGGGCCGGCTGACCAGTGACCCGCACAAACGTATCCACCATTTCCCGCGCCGTCAGGATCTCACCGATTACCGGCAACGTCTTGCTCGCGTACTTTTCCGGATGATCGAAGATCTCGCGTACTGCAGGGCCGGCGGCGGTGAGCGGGTCACAGAACGGCATGGGTACGTCGGGTGGCAGATAGATGGCGAACGTGAGGCCATCATTTCCACGTTGTGGAACGTAATATTCGAGAAAGTTTGTGTAGAAGAAGGCGAGCTGGACGAACGAACTGCGGACAGGCAGGTCGCGGATGTAGTCTTCTATCCTCGCTTTGTCGGTGAAATGCGGCGCCCATTTCGTGCCACCTGTCCGGGCTTCCACGTTCTCAAGACTGCTGAAGACAACCTGTTGAACGCCGGCCGCCACCGCCGCGTCGGCCATTTCCCGGCCTATCGCGAACTCGGTGTCGGCAGGCGGCACCCGCACGATGGGCGGGGTCATCAGGAACGCTCCAGCCGAGCCCTGCATGGCGACGGTCAACTCCGCCTGCATCCCGGCTTGAAGAGGGGCAACCACAATCTCGGCGCCTTTGCGCGACAAACTCTGCGCCGCCTGGCTGTCGTGTCGTCGCGTCAATGCGCGCACGCGGTAGCGTCCGCTATCGAGCAGCGACTCCGCCACGCTGCGGCCTTGCTTACTCGCGGCGCCGACGACGGTGATCAGGGGTTTGGAAGAAGCGATTTGCGTCATGGGAGAGTCTCTGAAAGTGAAGGGCCAGCCCCGTGTCGGGGCTTGTTCAGGCCGATATATTCCGCTGCCTCTTGGTATCTGGCAAATAGATATATTTTGTCGCTACAATCCAACTCATGGATACCAAGCGTCTGGATCTCAACCTGCTCATCACGCTGGAGACGCTGCTGGTGGAGCGGAGCGTGACCAAGGCTGCGTACCGCTTGCATCTGAGTCAGCCTGCCGTTAGTTCCCAGCTGGCGCGTCTGAGGCAAGTATTCGACGATCCGCTACTCATTCCGGCACAACGAGGGATGACGCCTACGGCAAAGGCGGTCGAGCTGATCGACCCGCTTCGACAGGCCCTTGATCAAGTCCGCTCCACTTTGTCGACGCATCGGAATTTCGACCCGGCAACGGCCGAGCTGACGTTCTCGGTCGCGTGCACGGATTACCTCCAGGCCGCAGTGGTCATACCTTTCATCAAGGCGCTGCGCCAGCGGGCCCCCAAGGTTCGCATTGCGGTTCGGTACCTCGATCTGCGCGAGTTGGAAGCGCAGATGGCGCGGGGCGAGGTCGACCTGGCGCTCATGACGCCGCAGGTGGCGCCTCCAAGTCTGAGAACGAGACATCTGTTCGACGAACGTTATGTGCTTATTGGCCGGCGCAATCACCCGCAGCTACGCAAGGGCATGTCGGTAGAGCAGTTTGTGCGGCTCGATCATGTCGTGGTTTCCCTTAGCGGCGGCACCTTCGAGACCCCGGTGGACGACGTTCTGGCCGCCCTTGGACATCAGCGCAATGTCGTTGTGTCGGCGGCTTCGTTCATGCTGATTCCAGAGCTTGTAGCGCAGTCGGATTTCGTGGCGCTCGTTCCGGAGCGGCTGGTTCACGAGCGACGGCGGAACATCGAGCGGTTCGAATGTCCGTTCCCTGTGGAAGGGTTCGCCGTTGCCATGGTCTGGCACGAACGCAGTCACGGGCACAGCGGACTGCGTTGGATTCGGGAAGCTCTGGTCTCCATGCTCGGCGAGCGGCAATGATCGCAACGCGCGCAAGGCGGGTTGAAGCCGCTTCAATGGCATGGCATCCGTGCATTCACGGAAGGGTGGACGGGACGTGATGCTCCCTGCACGCCCAGTTACCGACGCGTCCGGGTGCTGGACGGCACCAGGAAAACAGGGGTCGGAGTGCGCTTCTTGGGACGTACTCTGACCCCTGTTTCCGCATGTACGGCTCCCGAAGATTCAAGGATCCAGCGGATCGAGCGGATCGACCCGAGCGGAGTCCGGGGACGGACGGAAGGCGATATCGAATGGCGAGGTACGTTCGCCGACTCTGCCGGGCTGGTAACCCAGCTCGCGCTGGTTGCGCGCGACGAACTCGTCGCTCTCCACAGCGTCGATGTGCCGGGGGTCGCTCAGAACAAGCGCATCGCGATCCATCGGCGCCTTCATCGACATCAGCAAGCGCGTGGAATTGCGCAGGTTGGTCGTCGTATGCCGTGCGTAGGGTTCGATCACGATCGCATGCGCCGGCACCCCATACCGTTCGATCAGCGCGCGGCGCATTTCGACGGCTTCGACGAAGCGCGTCTCACGCGGGTGCACGGCAGCGCCGCTCACGATGATGAAGGGGGCAAGACCGCTGAAGTAACGCTGGGCGGCGACCTTGATGTGCAGCTTGCCCCGTGCGCTCAGCGGCGTCAGCAGATCTTCCGGCCCTGCCCCGAGCACGATGATCGAGGTGTAGGGGTAGCGCGACCAGTCCAGCTTCCGGGCGTGCTGGAAGGCATCCGAATTGAGCCCACCGCCGAGCGGCTCGAAGGCGATGGCGTCCAGGCGGTCGTTCACGTCGATGAGCGCCAGCGCCAGGCCGATGCTGGGGTCGAACGCGGCAACCGCTTCGTCGCGCCCCACTTCGCCGATGGAAGTGGCCACGGCGATATCGGCTGCAAGCCGCTGGCTGCCCTTTTTCCCGATTGGGCCGTCGATTTCCGGATAACGAGACGTTTCGCCCTTGCCATAAACGTCGAGAATGGCGTTGATCCCCGCCAGTTCGCGACGGATGGCATCCCGGCGCTCCCGGGTCCCGGCAGCCGGTTTGCCGGTGACCGCCATCTTCGATACCAGGCCGATTTCCTCTTCACTCCAGACGGACGCATCGACCTTGCAAGCCGCGTCATCCGCGCACAGTGCAAGACGGCGACCGCGCCCGGCCAGCATCGAACGGACTTCCGCGCTCGCCTGAGACCTGTCCATCGCAGTAACCACCGGAAACAAGCGCTTGCCCAGCGCTGCGATTACCCTGTCTTCCGCCGTCGCCGCGAATACCGGCTGAATCGCCACGACGACCATGCACAGCAACTGCGCAAGTCGCATTACCAGCTCCGGCTCAATACCAGACGGAAATTCCGGCCGAACAGCGGACGACCGTAAATCGCCTCGCTCGACCCCTGTCCCGCCAAGGCGTCGGTGCGGGTGTTGCCCTCGGTCAAACCTTTCTCATCGGTCAGATTGTCGCCCACCAGTTGCACTCCCCAGGGTCCGCGTTTCCAGGACAGCCCGAATCCCAGTGTCTGATAGGAAGGCAGCGCGGTGCGATTGAACAGATCGACATAGGATTTTCCGACGAAATCGTAACGCAGATAGGCTTCGATCTCGTTGTCGCCGGTCATAAAGCTGAAAGTCGGGCGGATGTTTCCGTAGACCTTCGGCTCGCGCACGATCTGGTTGCCGTTCACCGCGCTCGGATCCGCACCGGTGCTGTTCTGCAGATTCTTGTACTGCGGGTCGCTGAGCGTCACCGCGCCGGCCAGCGAGAACCAATCCGACGCTTTGAACAGGCCGTCTATCTCGATGCCTTTCGACACCGCGGTACCTATGAAGGGCACCGACTGGTCGTTGCGCCCGGTGACCGGGTTGTAAGCCACGAACGAGGCATTCAGCGGATCGAACTTGGTGTAGAAGGCCGTCAGGTACAGATAGGAACGATCGAAGGTCGCTTTCAAGCCCAACTCGTACTGGTCGGTTTTGGTTTCGACGATGGTCGGGTTGATGCTGCGTGCGACGCTTGATTGCGGCGCGATCTCCACATGCGAGGCGCGGCCGTAAGCGCCGAAATTGGAATTGAAGTCGTAATTCAGGCCGACCGTCCAGTTGGTGACCGACGGGTCCAGTTTGTGGGTCTGCGTGCCGCCGCTGAAGCGCCGGGTGGTGTCGTCGGCCAGCGTTTCCGCATCGCCCAGGTTGGCGCCGTCGGTCTGCTCGGCATAGCCGTCGTAGCTGTACCGTTCGTGGCGGACGCCGGCATCCAGCTTGAGCTTATCGGTGATTTCCCAGGTGTCGTTGGCGTACACCGCAAACATCTTCGCATCGACCTCGCCCGCATTGAGCGTGGTCGTGTAGCGCAGCACGCCGTTGTCGGTCACGTAGCCCAATGGCACGCCTTGGGCCGAATAGGCCACCAGATCCAGCGTCCTCGGTTTGCCGGAGACTTCAAGCAGCATGTCCTGGTAGGCCGTGAATGCCGTGGTTCCATAGAACGAGGTATACACGCCGATGTTGAGATCGTGTGCGCCAAAACCGGTTTCGAACCGGCGGGCCGCGCTCAGGTCCGCTTGCGCCGAATAGAACTCCGACTCGATCGCGCGATACTGCGCCGATATCACCAGGCCGGAAGCCGAATAGGGGTCGTAAGCCGTCGCGCCGTTGGTGCCGGCCAGGGCATAGCCCATCGACGTGACCCCGGTCCCGAAAGCGCTCTGCGCCCGGCTCAGGTAGCTGTTGGCAAACGTGTTTCCGTCGACCGGATTGGTCGTGGAATAAAGCGCATCGAAGCTCAGCTTGCCCTTGGTATAGCCGGACTTGAGCGAGACGACCCAGTCGCCGGCGCTGTTTTCGTACTGGAAGCCGACGTTCCCGAAGCGCATATGGCGGCCGTCCGCCAGATCCCGATGCAGGCTCTGCATTACGCCGGCCGAATCCAGGTACTTGAGGTTCACGTTGCGCAGCGAAGGCGAGTTCATCGTACCGGTGAAGTAATCCAGATACGGATCCAGCGAGACCGAGGGATCGCGTGGATCGGCGATCGGAATCGGCAGGTAGAAGACGTTGTGGTCGTCGACGAAGGTGCCACTGAACTTTATCCAGCTGTCTTCCATGTAATGCTTGATGTTGGCGCGCAGCTGGCCGCCCTGATCGTTGGGGAAGCCGTTGTCCCGATAGCCGTCATGCTGGCGCAGGAACCCGCCTATGGCGTAGTAGGTATCCTCGGAAAGGGCCCCCGATTGAAACGCCTCTGCACGGTAGAGCCCGGTATCGCCAAGCGTGAGCTGGGCCTTGCCCTTCGTCTCGTCGCTGCCCTCGGCCAGGATGTTGTTGACGATGGCCGCGCCACCACTGGCATAAATGGGCGCTGGGCCGCCGCGTACCACTTCGACGCGCTGGTTCATGACGTCGAAGCGATGCATGCCTTCGCCGGAGTTGAAAAAATGCCCATCGATTTCATGGAACAGTGGCAGACCATCCTGCTGGAAGATGATATAGCCGCGGTCGGTCGGAATGCCGCGAAGGCGGGTGATGTTCTGTACTTCACCGCCTGTCGATTCGACGTGAATGCCCGGCACGTTGCTCAGCAGATCCGCATAGCTCTTGGGCGCCAGTTTCTGCACTTCCTCCGCAGTCAGGGAGTTGACCGCATAGGAAGCGTCGAAACGACGCTGGCTCCTCGCCGAACCCGTGACCACCACCGCATCCAGCTCGCTGACTTTGTCGCTTTCTTCGGAGGCGGGGACTTCTTTCGTTCCAGGCTGAGCCTCGGATGTTTCTTGCGCGATCGACACCATCGGAGCAGAAAAGACAATCGCAATCGCAACTGCTTTCGCAAGACGGTTGCATAAGTAGGAACGTGGAGCGCGCATGAGCAATAGACCCTTCGGTGAATGGGAAAACGACGAGCGTCGTCGAAGTGACAGTCAGGCATTATCCGAAGCGTTCGTTACAGGCATACGTAACGATTAGTGATTGATTTCACACTGTGGCTTCAGAAGAACGGGGTCCGCAGAACGGGGTCAGAGTAAGTTTTCCAGTAAGCAGGAATGGTCGAACGCATTTTCGCGGCAAGGTCGTGGCGGCAAGATCGGCAAGAGCTGCAGGCGATGGCAGGACCACGGGCGATGGCCGTATAGACTGGGATTCCTGATTGCCGCGATCCTTACCGATGACGAGGAGTGGAAATGAAAATGGGCTGGATCGTCGTAGGAATAGTCGCGCTGCTAATTGCAGGCGCGCTTGTTTTCGGCCGCAACACCCCGACGCGCGGTACGGTGGCGGGCAAGGCCATGCAGGGCAGGGCACCGAATGCCGGCCACATCAACCTTTTCCTTGAACCCTACCGCGCGCAGTTGGAAGCCAGCCGGCGGCCGCTGGCCAGGATCTCCCTGGAACCGATGACCCAGGACGACCTGCGCGCCAGCAAGGTCGGTGGGCGTCCCTACTGGTTGGAAGGAAAGGCGGCGCCCACGGGAAGCGATGGAAAGCCGCTGTACCTGCTGGCCCAGATCAACTTCTCCGAAATCCCCCGTACGCTCCCCGGCTACCCTTCGCAGGGTCTTCTGCAATTCTTCATCGCCGACAACGACCACTACGGCGCCGATTTCAAGAGTGGTCATGGTCCCGATGTCTTGAGCGTCCAGCGCGACTTCCGCGTGGTGTACTGGCCCGACGTCGTCGCTGCGCCCATCGACATTCCCGTGCCCCCGCGGTTCCACGGATCACCGATGCTGCCGCACGATCCCGCGCGGCCAAGGCGCATGAGTTTCGAGGCAGACGAAGAGAGGCTCAGCGTCGACGACTACCGTTTCGACGAGCTGTTGGGCGGAAGCACGTATGGCGCCGTGGAAGCATTCGCGGTCTCCCACCAACTGGAAGCCGACGCTCTGTTCGACGCGCTATGGGAGCGCTATTCGGGTAGCGGCCACAAGCTGGGCGGGTATCCCTACTTCACCCAGGAGGATCCGCGGACCCAGGGTCCGATGGAATTGCTGCTGCAGTTGGATTCGGACGACGAAATGATGTGGGGCGATGTGGGCGTGGGCGGCTTCTTCATTGCGCCGGAAGATCTGGCCAAGGCCGACTTCAGCCGCGTGATGTACACCTGGGACTGCCACTGAACGCGCGCGTCAGGCGAGGCCGCCGATCCCCGTTGAATAGTTACCGGGATTCGGAATGCGTGGGCGGGAAGTGGTGCCCCCTGCACACCCAACTATTTCTCTCTCTGCAGCCGGGAACCTAAACGGACTCGCTTAAGCGGTCACAAATCGCTCTTGGCGGTCAGTTCCGTGCGGCTCGAGCCCGATAAGGCTTTGATCTGCTTGCACGGCGCACCCTGCTTTAAGGCCTGGGGGGTGGCATAGATATTGCTAGTAACTCGGGTTACTCCCTGAGCGCGTCCACCATGGAATTGATCGGTACCTACAACTACACGCTGGTCGCGATTTCGTACCTGGTGGCCGCATTGGCCTCTTTCGTGGCTCTGGACATGGCCGGCCGCATCACCGCCAGCGAGGGCAGTTCTTCGCGCTGGTGGCTGTTCGCCGGCGCTACTGCAATGGGCGCAGGAATCTGGTCCATGCACTTCATCGGCATGCTTGCTTTCAAGCTGCCGATCCCACAGGGCTACGATCTGGCGATCACGCTCTACTCGCTGTTGATCGCCGTGGCCGCCTCGGCTTACGCGCTGTGGCTGGTATCGCAGCCGGCGCTACCGCACCGTCGTTTGCTGGGCGGTGCGCTGATCCTGGGCGCCGGTATCGCCGCAATGCACTACACCGGCATGGCAGCCATGCGCATGCAGCCCGGCATCGACTACGACCTGCTGTGGTTCGTCCTGTCCATCGTCATCGCCATGGGCACCGCTGGCGCGGCGTTGTGGATCGCCCACCATTTGCGCAGCGAGGGCGCACGCATCCGCCGTATCCGTCTGCTGGCCGCGCTGGTGATGGGCCTGGCCGTGGTCGGCATGCACTACACCGGTATGGCCGCCGCCCACTTCCCGGCGGACAGCATCTGCGGCGCGGCACTGGGCCACGGCGTCTCAATGCAGTGGCTGGCCAGCCTGGTCGGGATCAGCAGCTTCGCCATCCTCACCGTGGCCATCGTGGTCTCGGTACTGGACCGGCGCATGCAAGAACGCACCACCGGGCTCTCCTATTCGCTGCAGCAAGCCAACGAAAAGCTGACCTACCTGGCCCTGCACGACCCCCTCACCGGCCTGCCCAATCGCATGCTGCTTGAAGACCGTCTGAGCCAAGCCGTGGAGAAGGCATTGCGTGCACGCACGCGCTTCGCCCTGTTGTTCATGGACCTGGACGGATTCAAGACCATCAACGATGCCTATGGCCATCCGATCGGCGACCGTCTTCTCGCGCAGTTCGCGGCAGGCATCCGCGACGTGGTCCGTTCGCAAGACACTATCGCCCGCTTGGGCGGCGACGAGTTCGTGCTGCTGATGGAGGTGGGCGAGCCTGAGGATGCCGCCCTGGTGGCTGAGAAGCTGCTGCAGCAGGCGCGCCTGCCGCTGGACCTTGAACACGGCGTGGTCCAGATCAGCGCCAGCATCGGCATCGCGATGTTTCCGGACGACAGCGTCAGCGCGCGTGCGCTCATGACCCAGGCCGACGCAGCCATGTATCACGTCAAAGAACAGGGGCGTAACGGCTACAGCTTCTTCGAAGCTTCCATGAACCTGGGCGCGCATGAGCAGCTTGCGCTGATCCAGGACCTGCGCATGGCCTTGGCCCAGGATCGGCTGATCCTGCACTTCCAGCCGCAACTGAAGGCGCCGGACGGCCCTTTGCTGGGCGTGGAGGCGCTGCTGCGCTGGCGGCATCCCCGCCATGGCCTGATCATGCCGAACGAGTTCATTCCGCTGGCCGAGCGCAACGGCCTGATCATCGAAATCGGCAATTGGGTGCTCGACGAAGCATGCCGCCAGTTGGCCCAATGGCACAGCGACGGGCACGCGATCCCCAGCGTGGCGGTGAACCTGTCGGCTACGCAATTCCGCTATGCGGGCCTGACCGACAGGGTCCGCGACGTCCTGCGCCGGCATCGCCTCGATCCGGGAGCACTGACCCTGGAGATAACCGAGTCCACTGCCATGCATGACCCGGAAAACAGCATGCTTATCCTGCAGGAACTGGCAGACATCGGCGTGCACATCTCCATTGACGATTTCGGCACCGGCTACTCCAGCCTGATGTACCTGAAGAAACTGCCGGCCAGCGAGCTGAAGATCGATCGCGGCTTCATCAAGGACCTGGCGGAAGGCAGCGAAGACGCTGCGATCGTGACCGCCATCATCGCTTTGGGTAAGACGCTCAATCTGAACATCATCGCCGAGGGTGTGGAAACCCCTCAGCAGCAGGCGTTGCTGACCCAGCTGGGGTGCACCTCCTTGCAGGGCTTCCACTTGGGCTATCCGGTCGACGCCGACCAGTTGATACTCGACCACGGTCCCGGCAGCAGCGCGACTCCTTCGCTCTTCTAGCCAGCTTAGCCCGGGGAAGCAGGGCGCACCCGGGGCGCTTCGCACGGAACTCCACGTTCCCCGGGTGCGGCCTTACCTGGACTACTTGCTTCAATGGCCTGGCATCCGTGCAACTTCCGGAAGGCGGGTCAAGACCCGCCCTACCTGGAATGCGATTTGCGTAGGGCGGGTCTTGACCCGCCTTCCGTGGTCGCCGATATCCGTTGAACGGCCAACGAGATTCGGAATGCTCCGAGTCTGAAAAACGGTATCCACTGATAGCGGAAGGCGTGGACGGCAGGTGATGCTCCACGCATGCCCAGCTACCGACGCGTCCTGGTGCCGGGCGGCACCTGTTCCTTTACCGTCAACCTGCTGGAACGCCGGTGCACGCTGCTCGCCGATCATGTCGAAGCATTACGCGAATCATTCCGTGTTGCCTATGCGGACTGGCCGCATTCCTCATTTCATCGCTATATGAAAACGGGATTGCTGGCTGCCGATTGGGCGGGCGGAATACGCAAGGCGGGTTAAAACCCGCCCTACGCGGTGCATCGGTCCAATTTCCGGAAGGCGGGTTAAAACCCGCCCTACGCACCACCATTGGCGCTACGGTTTGCCACATATACTTCGCCCTCTCCCTCCAGCAAGGTGCGCCATGACCGTAAAGACCTACACCGGAAGCTGCCACTGCGGCAACGTACGCTTCGAGGCCGATATCGATCTGACTGCCGGCACCGGTAAATGCAATTGCTCCATCTGCACCAAGTCCCGCAACTGGTGCGCGATCGTCAAGCCCGAGGCGTTTCGCCTGCTCAGCGATGAAAGCCAGGCCACCGACTACCAGTTCAATACGAAATCGACGCACTGGCCGTTCTGCAAGACCTGCGGCGTGCGCGCGTACGGCATGGGCGACGTTCCCGAGGCCGGCGGCAAGTTCGTCTCCATCAGCGTCGCTTGCCTGGACGACGTCACCGGGCAGGAACTGGCCGAGGCCCCGGTGAACTACTCGGACGGCCGCAACAACAATTGGTGGAACCCGCCGGCCGAGACTCGTCATCTCTGAGCCTGCGTAGGGCGGAACCGCAAAGCGGACGATCCGCTCCGCTTTGCGTTTGAACGTCCGCTGCATGCCGATCGTCGCCATCACCGTTTGGCGAAACAGAGCTGGCTCACTGCGGCCCCCGACGCGTTACGATGCCGCACCCCACTGTTCGCGCGCTGTAGATTCCCAATGAAGTCCCCCACTCCCGAGGCACCTCCGGCCGCATGAGCAAGGCGTCGAGCCCACCGGATGCCAAGGCCGAATCCTGGATAGAACGCTGGCAGCACTGGATCGCCGTGCTGCTGAGCGCACTGCTGCATCTGCTGCTCCTGATTCTGGCGATGTTGACCTCTCCCATCACCGTCGCGCCGCCGCAAGGCGCTGCCGCCGGCGGCAGCAGGATGGCCGTGGACTTCATCGGCGCCACCACGCCGCAACCCACGATCGCGCCGCCGGTCAACAAGCCGCCAGCGCCAAAATCCGCCAAAAAGAAAGCGCCGGCCTCACGCGTCCAGGCCACCCGGGTCGTAGTTGCCGAAGATCCGCTGCCGCCCGACGAAGAGGACGAGGCCACGCAGGCCCAAGCGCCGGCCGCCGCCCCGCCCCCAACGCCACAGCGTCGCCCGCATGTCTGGGGACAGCCACCGGGCATGCTGCAGGAAGACACCGCTCCCGAAAATGCGGGGCTGGCCAGAAGCTCCGCCATCGACCGTGGGCGCGGCAACGCGTCCGGCAACGACACCAGCCTGGAAGTGGGCGGCTATCAGGTTTACTACGACCTGCGCAACGAAACCAAGCTGCGCGCCTGGCGCGACCAGGGAATGACGGAGATCTTCCTGCCGCTGCCCGGCTCGCGGCAGTACATGGCCTGTCCGCTGGAAACCGCGCTGAAGCGCGACTCCGGCCCCTGCCGCCTGGTCGACCCGGACGCTCCGGAAATGAAGGCCATCGGCGACGCGCGCGATGTCATCGACATGCAAAAAGTCTACCGGCGGGGAGAGCTGGTGTGGAGCGGCCCGGGGCCGTACCGGTGAGCCTGCGCGCTCCTCAACAAAGCGAATCCGCTGTGCGGGTTTCGACGTGGTAACGACAGATCGGCGAATCTGATCCCCCTCAATAATCATATCCGGGCCAGCGCGTTCAAACCCCATGCCGCTTGCGCGCATCAAAAGGGAGTGCGGCATTCCGAACGCACTACTGACTACACCCCTCTGCCGATGACGGAGCCCCGTATGACATTCCGAAGCGCTTTCCTCGCACGATGCCTGCTCGCCGCGTTGCTATTGGGCGGAGCCATTCCACAAGCGCTGGCCACCTGGTCGATCATCGCCATCCATCCGCGCACGGGTACCATCGGCGTGGCGGCGGCGTCTTGTTCGGGCGGGGTCTACGGTATCCAGGCCGTGGTGCCGGGGGTCGGGGCGGTGATCGTGCAGGCAGAAAGCAACAACGATGCACGGGGTGAGGCGGTGAAAATGTTGCGCGAGCACGCGTCGCCCGACGCCATCCTCGCGAAGATCTCCGACCCGGCTTCCGGATACTCGCCGCAGCGTCAGCAGTACGCCGTGTTGGCGATCGAAACCGGGGACGGGCCGCGCATCTACACCGGCGCCGAGGTGCCGGAGGTCAAGAGCCACGCCCAAGGCGAGCACTTCAGCATCCAAGGCAACACGCTGGCCTCGAAAGAGGTGATTTCCCGCGCGGCCACCGCGCTCGGCAAGGCCGACTGGCCGGACGATACCGCCATGGCGCACGCGCTGATGCGCGCGCTCAAGGCAGGCGCAACGGCTGGCGGCGACCGCCGCTGCGGCAAGGCAGCGAGCAACTCCGCCTTCATCAGCCTGCACCGCACCACCGATCCGTCCAACGCGCCTTGGGTCAGCCTCTCCATCAACCGCATCCCGGCCGGTACCGCCAGCGGCACGGATGCGCTTGACGCGCTGTTCTCGCAATGGCTACGCGACGGCGTGCAGCATCCGAGCACGGCGATCTTCCTGGTGCCAGGAAAGGTTGAAGAGCCGTAAGCTGGGTCGGTTTCATCAACCCGGCGCCCTGGAGTGGCGTCGTGGCATGCTGGAGTTGATGGGCCCACCCAACAGACATGCTGAGTTGAGCGAAACGATGGCCCTCGCTAGGATGCTCTCACAGCGAGAGAGACAGGGGCGGGGCGATGCGGATTGTGCTAACGGCGGCGCTGTTGCTTCTGGCGATACTGTCCGCAGGTGTCAAAGGCGCTGAGCAGACGGAGCAGACTGTCGCAACGTTTGTATTCGTTGGTGAGCTGATCTCCATCGAAAAGCTTCCCGATCCTTGCCAGAAAGAACAGAAAGAAACCGGCGTTCTGAGCTGCGTCACCATGGACGCGCTGTACCGCGCCAAGTACGGGGTAGTTCTGCCGGTCGCGGGGGCCTATTCTCATGCCGAGATCACTTTCGATGTTGCGGATCATTATGGGTTTCCGCCATTCGCCTACTTCAAGAACGCCCTGCTCTTCGTGGGCCTGTACGACGATGGCCCCTGGTTGCACAAATATCAGGCCATTGCGGTACACCGCACCACTGACGGCCAATGGGCATCGTGTGGCGAGGTGAAATACCGCAAGGAGAGTGACCCAACTCCGTCCATGCTTCACGACCTGCAGTTCGAATCCGAAATAGAGTCCGCAGGCAATGCCAGCGACCCGGAATGGATTGAGCTGGTTTCGCGCTGGAAGAAATCCAAGCAGCAGGGCGACTACGAGGTGAAAAGCGGCAAGATTCGCTGCAAACGTGGCATCCTGCTTCCAGACGCTTATGACATCGTTCGCGACGGCGTAATGAAAGCGCGCGGCGTCCCATTGCCGGCGTTGAAAAAGAGCCTCTGATTGCCGTCGGAACGAGAAGGGCGCAAGCAGTTAAGTCAACTGACTATCCGCGTCTATTTCGGTTCGAACGAATATATTCTCTGGCCTTGGTTCAAAAGGAAAATCGTCACGCGATGAGTACATCTGACAATCCGTTTGAACCACCGATATCGTTGGTCGGGGCAAACCAGAAGATGAGCCGATTGAAGAAATTCGCACTCGCCGTGCTCGCCTCGATGATAGGCAGCGGGCTGGTGCTTGCATTGATCGTGACTGCGGCGATACTTCCCGAGTTCATCGACTCTAATGAAAGGCCAAGGAGTACGGTGAAAGAAGTGGAAAACCCGCCTGGGGTGCGGATTGTCCAGCACGCCCGTGTCCCGGAGACCGACCAGTTCACCGTGCAGGGAGTAGTTCAAAACTACGCAGTAACCGAGTGGGCCTCGGTGTCCATCGTGATGACGGTCAAGGTGGCGGGCGAGAAAATGAACAGATGCGAAGGCATGATTCTCGACGATATGCCAACGGGAAGCCGGCGTGCATTTCAGTTGGAATGCGAGGGAACCACCGGCATCAATGTCCCGGGAAACACTCGCTACGAAGTTTCGATAGCATCCGCCCGCCAGGTAACCAAGGTCCCCTAGATCCCCTTGGGCGCCAATGGTGGGCCAAGGCTCGCTGTGCGGAGCCGATTCAAAAAACAGGAGCACGCCGTATGCGCCGACTGTCAATCGCATTACTCGCTCTAACGTTGGGCCTGTGCGGCGAACCACTTCGTAGCGCCACGCCAGCCCCCGCGGATGACGCCGCCATCGGCCGCTGGGATATCACCCTGCAAACCCCCACCGGCACCGCCCCCTCCTGGCTGGAAATCCGCCGCTCCGGTTCGCGAACGCTGGTAGGTCAATTCGTAGGCGTAGTCGGTAGCGCACGCCCGATCTCGCGTATTGAAGTGAAAGACGGCGAGCTGCACTTCGCCATTCCAGCGCAATGGGAAAAAGGCCCGGAAGATCTGTCGTTCCAGGCCCGCATGCAGGGCGACAGGATGACCGGCTCGATCACGTTCCCCGACCACAAGCGCAGCGAACTGACTGCCGTCCGCGCGCCCTCGCTGCGAAAGCCAGCGAACACCACCGTGCGCTGGGGCACTCCTATCCGCCTGCTCAACAACACCGACCTCACCGGTTGGCGCGCGCTGGGCGAATCGCATTGGGAAGTCGCCGACGGTGTGCTGCGCGACACCGCCGGCGGCGGCGCCAATCTGGTGACCGAGCGCAAGTTCACCGATTTCAAACTGCACGTCGAACTGCGCCTGCCTGCGGGGAGCAACAGCGGTGTCTATCTGCGTGGACGGCATGAAGTGCAGATCGCCGACTCCTCGGGCGAACCCGCGAGCGACGGCCTGGGCGCCGTGTACGGATTCATTGCGCCCACCGAAGACGCGGGCAAAGGTCCCAATGAATGGCAGTCCCTGGACATCACGCTGGTCGGGCGTAGGATCACGGTCCTGGTCAACGGCAAGACGGTGATCTGCGATCAGGAAATTCCCGGCATCACCGGCGGCGCGCTCGACAGCGACGAGGCCGCGCCCGGACCGCTGCTGTTGCAAGGCGATCACGGCCCGGTCGAATTCCGCAACCTCATCCTGACGCCAGCGAGTTGAACATGCCAGCCGACGACACCACCTTCGACGCCATCGTCATCGGCTCCGGCATTTCCGGCGGCTGGGCAGCCAAGGAGTTGTGCGAAAAGGGTTTGAAAACACTGGTGCTGGAGCGCGGCCGCAACGTCGAACACATCAAGGATTACCCCACCGCCAATCTGGCCCCGTGGGAGTTGCCGCACCGCGGCGTCATGCCACGCGAACTGGCCGAAGCCAACCCGATCATGAGCAAGATCGCCGGCGAGGACAACGCGCACTTCTTCATCAAGGACAACGAACACCCCTACGTGCAGGAACGCCCCTTCGACTGGCTGCGCGGCTACCAGGTCGGCGGGCGCTCGCTGGTGTGGGGACGCGGCTGCCAGCGCTGGAGCAAGTACGAATTCACCGCGCCCGAGCGCCAGGGCTACGGCATCAACTGGCCGATCGGTTACGAAGACATCGCGCCGTGGTATTCGCACGTGGAACGTTTCATCGGCGTCACCGGCACGCGCGACGGGCTGGAAGCGATGCCCGATGGCGAGTTCCAGCCGCCGTTCGAAATGACCTGCGTCGAGAAGCACCTCAGCGACAGCATCCGCACGCACTACGGCAATCGCTATGTGGTGCACGGTCGCTTCGCTCATCTCACCCAACCGCAGGAAATCCACGCGCAACAGGGCCGCGGCTCGTGCATGGCGCGCAACCTGTGCATGCGCGGTTGTCCCTACGGCGGTTACTTCAGTTCCAACTCTTCCACGCTGCCGTGGGCGGAGAAGACCGGCAACCTGACCCTGCGCCCGCACGCGGTGGTGCATTCCATCCTTTATGACGAGGCCAAGGGCAAGGCGACGGGCGTGCGCGTGATCGACGCCAACACCCATGTCGTCACCGAGTACCGCGCCCGCATCATCTTCGCCAACGCGTCGGCGCTGAACACGACGTTGATCCTGCTCAACTCGGTTTCGGCGCGCTTTCCGCACGGGCTGGGCAACGACAGCGGTCTGCTGGGCAAGTACGTCGCCTTCCAGAACTACCGCGCTTCGGGCGGCGGCAAGTTCGACGGCTTCGAGGATCGCTACCACTATGGCCGCAGGCCGTCGGAATGCATCATCCCCAATTTCCGCAATCTGGGGAAACAGGACATGGATTTCGTCGGCGGCTACACCACCTTCACCGGTGCCTCGCGCGGGCGCGGGGTAGAGACGCCGCAACGCCTGGGTGGTGCGTTCAAGGATGCGCAGACGCAGGTCGGGCCGTGGGAGATCTATATGTATCTGCAGGGCGAGACGATTCCCAAGGAAGCCAATCACGTGCGCCTGCACGAAACGCAGAAGGACGAGTGGGGCATCCCGCTTCTGGTCACTTCGGTGGGATACGACGACAACGACGAGCGCATGATCCGCGACTGGCGCACGCAGGCTGCCGCCATGCTGGAGGTCGCGGGCTGTCGCGATATCAAGACGGTGGACAACAGCTGGTCGCCGGGGCGCGACATCCACGAGATGGGCGGGTGCCGGATGGGCAGCGATCCGAAGACTTCGCTGCTCAACCGTTGGAATCAGTTGCACGCGTGCCCCAACGTGTTCGTCACCGATGGCGCCTGCATGACTTCCACCGGCAACCAGACGCCTTCGCTGTTGTATATGGCGCTGACGGCGCGCGCGGCGAATCATGCGGTCGAGGAGTTGGGGAGGCAGAACCTGTGAACGAGCGGAAGCCGTTGATGATTTCGATGACGCGACGCGAGGCGTTGAAGACGGCGTCGGCGCTGTTAGGCGGGGCGTTGATCGTGCCTGCCGTGTTGACGGGGTGTGCGCCCGAAGATCAGAAGGCGGCGCCGAAAGGGTTGCGGCTGGATGATGAGGCGCTGTTGGGCCATATCGCAGATACGTTGTTGCCTACGACGGCGGCTTCGCCGGGTGCGGCGGCGGCTGGGGTGGGGGCGACGATGTTCATGCTACTCAGTGAGTGCCAACCGGTGGAGGTGCAGCAGCGGGTGGCGGAGGGGTTGCAGGAGTTGCGTGCTGTTTGCCGAGCGCGTGGGGTTGCCGGTTTCGATGCGATGACGCAGGGGCAGCGGGAGCAGTTGCTGGGGGAGATTGATGCGGCGGCGCAGCAGGCGGGGGACAAGCATTGGTTTGCTGTTGCGCGTGGATTGGCGTTGCATTCCTATTTCACTTCGGAAATCGGGATGACGCAGGCGACGCGGTTTGTGTTGGTGCCGGGGCGGTGGGAGGGGTGTATTCCGCTGGAGGCTGGGCAGCCGGCCTGGGGATGACGGGCGGGGCGCTTAAGACGGGGTTAAAACCGTTTTAAATGGCTCTATGCCTGAGCAACTCCGAAAAGAACTAGATCCCGCCCTACGCGGAATTTCTGTCATCTATGGCAAAAAAGGTTGCTCTGCCGCCCGGTGTGAATTATTTACGTTGTGCTCGTTTGCCGCCGGTGCTCCCATGGCTTGGGAGAGGGGAGTACATGGACACAGGACACTGGAAGTAGCTGGGGGGGGCACACCAGCGCGGCCGGAGGGCGCTCCACACCAAAACTCCACGTTCCTCCGGGTGCGGCCTTTTGCCTTGCCCGGGCTACTCGTTTAAATCAAAAAAGGGGAATTTCATGGCTTCAAAGAAAATCACAAGTAAGCGCGTCAACTCTTTCGCACCAAAAAAGTTCGAGGAGCACACCATTGTTAATGCGGAAGGAAAGGTTGTAGGGCACATTCGAGTCAAGCCGAGCGGCGTGCTTTGGTCTCCGAAGAACGGCAAAGACTGGTACGGATTGTCCCTGACAGACTTTGCTGACTACGCAGCTAAGAATGGCAAGAAGCAGAGCAAATAGAACCCATTTAAAGTAGGGCGGGTTTTAACTCGCCTTCGGTGGTTGGCGTCAGCGTAGCCGGGGTAAACCAAGCTCACCCAGAGTTCTTCATGCGGAACTACACGATCCTCCGGGGTACGGCCGTTGGCCTCATCCTGGCTAATCGCTCTATTGAGTGATGAACACTACGTTCGTATGAAAGCAAGCGTGTAGTTGTTATTCATCGAAGTTTGAACAGAAACGTCAAGATCTAAGGGAAGGTGACAGCTGTGGTCAAGAACTCAAGCGCAGACCAAGTAACTGCGGAGGCGCCTACCAATACATCTGCTGTAACGAAGGTGGCACTACCTGCTATCCATGATGTAGCACAACAAGCGCGAAACCTGAGGCAGATACTTCAAGACGACAAGCAGCGCATTGGCTGCTTTCTGGGAGCGGGGTGTCCACTCGGAATCTACGATGCGGAAGGAAAAACTAGTGTTGTATTGATTCCGGCGGTAGTAGAGCTGACTAAGCGAATCGCCGCTGGCTTGCTGGCAAGCGATAAAGACTTGGGGGCTGCATCGAAGTTTAAAGATAATTGGGATGCACTATGCGAGGAATGCAAGCTAACAGATGGAAAGGATCCGACGGTAGAAGACGTTCTAACTGAGCTGCGTACTTTGGCGAATCGCCGGGGAAGCGCAGAGATCCTGGGAATGACTAAGAAAAATTTGAGCGATCTTGATGAAAAGATCTGTGCCCTGATCGCTACGGAAATGCGGAAGCCACTACCTGTTTATCGTAATGCTTACAATCGCTTCGCATCTTGGATTGGAGGTGTACATCGTAATTCACCAGCTGAAATATTTACACCCAATTATGATGTGCTTTTTGAGCAAGCATTTGAACAGCATCCACTTCCGCATTTTGATGGTTTCGTTGGCTCGCACAAGCCATGGTTTGATTTGGCATCCATCGAACACGATGTGATTCCTTCCAGGTGGACGAGATTGTGGAAGCTTCACGGATCTATCAACTGGGAGAAGAGCGATGAGCTTGTCAATGGAGTCAAGGTCGCACGTGTCGTTCGGGTAACGCGTGAAGCGGCAGTAGGAAAGGTCATGATCTTTCCATCTCATCTGAAATATGACCAAAGTCGTCGCATGCCTTACCTCGCTATGCTTGATCGACTAAGAGCCTTTTTCCATGGGAAGGATGCTCCAAGGCTGGTGGTATGCGGGTACTCATTTCTCGACGATCATTTGAATGAAGTTCTGCTTGATGGGCTGCGAGGAAATCGCAATGCACAGTGTTTCGCTCTGATGTATTCCGGGCTTGATGAGCACTCAAGAGCCATAGACTATGCGGTGAAGCAGAGCAATCTCACGGTTCTCGCTTGGGATGGGGCAGTCGTCGGGACGCGGGTGGGGAGGTATCGCCCTGGAACTGCCGGCGGCTACGAGCACAAGCCTTGGCTTTCTGAAGAGGAGGTGGATAGAGGAGATGGGGTGAAGGAACAGCAACCGCGCAGTCGTCTAGGCGATTTTCATTACTTTGGTCTCTTCCTTGAGGAGCTTTGCGGCGGGAGTACGCACGATGTCCAGCCAGCCGTCTAATCCAGATCCCTCGCGGCTTGGAAGCGTGGAGGATGTCAACGGCTCCAGTGTAAGTGTGAAGCTTGCGGAGAGCACGCCCGGTGGACTCCTCTTTGTAAACGGCGAGGCATACCGGGTCGGACAAGTTGGGGGGTTTGTCCGTATTCCATCTGGATACGTCGACCTGTATGGAGTGATATCTCAGGTGGGTGCTGGGGCTGCTCCTGGACCGCCTGAGCTCGCGCCCCAGTTCGGAAACCGATGGCTCAGGATTGAATTGGTCGGTCAAGGGCGCCGAGGAACAATGTTCGAGCGCGGTATCGCGCAGTATCCTTCTATCGGCGATTCGGTCCATATAGTTACCGAGTCGGATCTGAAAACTATCTATGCGCCTGGAGACGACGATGCGCATGTCGCTATCGGTCGCGTTGTAAGCGCTGAGTCAATCCATGCCTATCTGGATATGAATCGCCTTGTTACTCGTCACTCTGCCGTGGTGGGGAGCACTGGCTCTGGGAAATCGAATGCAGTCGCTAGCCTGCTAGGGTCGGTTTCAGATCAGAACCGCTTCAAGTCCGCGCGTGTCGTGCTATTCGACCTTCACGGCGAGTACGCGAAAGCATTTGGAGATCAAGCGCGGGTATTTCGAGTTGGAGCTAATGCGGCCCAAAAGGAGCGCGAACTGCATGTTCCATTCTGGGCACTTACTGCCGACGAGTTTATTTCTTTGGCAATGGGTTCGGTTACTGGAGCGCCTTTAACCTTGCTGCAGGAAAAGTTGCTTACAAGCAAGCGTGCATCAAAGGCGGCCGGCACAGCCCATGATCTTTCAGATACAGAAATTACTGTCGATACTCCTTTACCGTTCTCCGTTTATCAGCTCTGGCACGATTTGCACTCGTTGCATTGTGCTACTCACAGTGTAAGCAAAAACCAAAATCAGACTGAAGCTACACGGACCTACATGGAGGATGGCAATCCGGCGGTAAAAGCTGTTGGCGACGGTGACCAACTTATTCGGCCGCGATTTCGTCCGATCACAACCGAAGCCGGAGCCGAGAAAGTTTATGCAGGGCTTCACGGTGATCTTCCGAGAGCACATATCGATAGCTTAGAAGGAAAGCTTCGTGATCCTCGAATGAAATTCCTGTTTCGCCCAGGTCGATGGTCACCGGACAAAGAAGGCACAACAGATGCTGATCTTGATGAACTACTTGCAGAGTGGATCGGGGCTGATAAACCCATCTCGGTGTTCGATTTATCAGGAATTCCTACTGCTGTTGTCGATGATTTGGTTGGGGCGGTTTTGAGGATTCTATATGACGCAATATTCTGGGGGAGATTAAAGCAAGAGGGTGGTCGTGAGCGCCCACTGCTTGTGGTTCTTGAAGAAGCGCATGTATATCTTGGCCCTCAAGCAAAAAATCGAGCTGCGGTTGCAGCGCGGAGGATTGCAAAGGAAGGTCGAAAGTATGGTGTTGGTTTGATGCTGGTTAGTCAACGGCCGTCTGAGGTGGATACCACCATTCTTTCACAGTGCGGAACTGTAATCGCCTTGCGTCTGACGAATGATATAGATCGTTCACAGGTAACGTCATGTGCGTCAGACAATCTAAAAGGGCTTTTCTCAATGCTTCCAATTCTCCGAACTGGTGAAGCATTAGTCGTCGGTGAAGCTGTCAGTATGCCGATACGCGCAATCATAGATCGGCCTCCAGAAGGCCGTAGACCCGAAAGCGATGATCCTATGGTCGTGGTGCCAAAGGGCAGTGATGGCAAGCGCATAAGGGCTGGCGGATGGACGGAACCGGTTGTAAATGAAGATTACAAGGCCTTGGTCGAGGCCTGGCGTAAGCAAGATCCAAGTGCTGGGGAGAAACCGAAACACTAATTTTTATCCTAAGGAGACAACACCATGGAACGCACGTCAGTCACTTCAAGCAATATCCGCGCAGTTGGCTATGAAGTAGAGAGTCAAGCTCTTGAAATTGAGTTCAACAATGGTTCTGTGTATGAATACTCAGGCGTTCCAGAAAACGAGTATGAGGGCCTTATGAGTGCTGACTCCAAAGGAACTTACTTCAACTCGAACATTAAGAATAAGTTCCCGTTTGTAAAGAAATGATCTGAACGCGCCGAGAAAAGAATCGGGATGATTATTCTGGTTCTTATTTCTGATAGCTGGTTTTTTAGAGCGTCTGTAGTTAAAGAAATGGACATGTACTAATTACGCAGGGTGCTGAAACACGGCTGGGGGCTTGAGTGATAAACCCGTTTGAGTATCTCGACCATGTTTCTTCATTTCTACATCCTGTGACAATTTTTGTTCTTGAGAAACCAGGGATTATATGAGCGAAGTTTTGGGAATGCCGTCAGACGCTGTCGGAGTTATTGCGAGCATTTCGGCTGTAGTAGTGTCAGTGGTTGCACTATTTATTGCTCTATGGTCTGCCAAGATACAGCGCGAGCACAACCGTCTTTCCGTACGGCCTCTGGCTGAAATTCAGTTGCGAGACATGGACGGGAGCATAAGGGTTGTGCTGTGCAATAACGGTGCGGGGCCCTTAATCATTCGGAGTTTCCGCGTTAAGAAGCCTGGCAACAAATCACTCAGTACAGTTGTAGAGTTTATGCCGGACGCACCAGATGGATGGACGTTCTTTGTGGGGAAAATTGATGGGAGAAGCTTGCGTCCGGATGGAGAGATTCGCTTGCTTGAGCTGGACTACGAATCTTCTGATTTAACTCAGAATATGTTCTCAGCAGATGTCCGTAAATCACTTCAGCACTTAACTGTAGAAATTAGCTATTTAGATATTTATGAAATAAAGATGCCTGTGTATCGAAAGTCACTGGAATGGTTTGGGCGTAACCTTTAGCAGAATATCCTCTCGAATTTAGCCGCCGATTCTCGTCGTTAAGAGGGATTTTGTCCATGACAACTGAAGTGCTTATTTACTCCGGGCTAGCGAGTGGCGCTCTGGCTTTTGTGAGCTCGATAATCGCGACGTTTCATTTGTACAGAGCTAGCAATCAGCAACAAGAGCTGGTCAAACGACTGCAGGATGAGAGGCTTGCGTTCGATCAGGAGGCAGCCAAAAATCTCGAAGCGTATAGATCCGACCTTAGTAAGCAGAAAGTATTGTTCGAGGCGGATTTGAAGCGTCGCGAGGACTTTTACTCGCAACAAGTGTCAAATCTCTTTGCCGCTACTGAGCGCTCGCAAGAAGTTATCAGGCAGACATTGGACAGGTTTTCAACAATGGTGGAGCGTTCAAGATCGTTGAAAGATGGAGATTTTCTAGATGAGTTCAGTAAATCGATCGTTGCCTTCAATGCCTTCAACGATTCGACCAGGTCACTAGAAAATATGCTCCGAAAGAAGGACGCAAAATACATTGGCGAATGCCGTGCCATTTTTCTTGAGATTCTTCTGGGTATGAGACTTGAAGAGGAGAGAAGGCAGAAAGTGGATTTCTTGAGCAAGATTTCAGGCTACCAGAACCAGTTGAAATCGATGAAACGAGTGCTTGGAATAAAGTATCGCCGAGTTCTGCAGCCGCGCATGCCGAAACTGAGGTGAATCCAAGGAAGCTGACGTTGAATTGTTGAATGCTTAGTACCTTGTCTTTTAAGCACAATGAAACGCGCAAGGTCGGTTAGAACCGCTTGCTACCTCTTCATTTGTTCAACTCCTGGAGGGCGGACTCCCGGAAGGCGGGTAAAAGACCCGCCCTACGCAAATCGGGGTTCATGTAGGGCGGGTTTCGACCCGCCTTCCATGATCTGTGAGATCCTTTGGCAGATCAGACGTAATCGGCGGCAGCTAACTGATTACGGCGCCGTTTCCCTTCTTTGGGTACAACCGCATTTCACTGCAAATGTGAGTTGACGCGACATCCGTACCTTCGCAAACTCGTGTCCAAGGAGCGTCGAAACTCCTCATATCGCGGTACCCACCTCCGTCAATCTGGTGGGTTTTTTGTGCCCGCGTCTTGGGTGCTACCGGCGCAACGTTCCGCGTCGGGAGGGCGGCTGAATACAACACCCGCAAGGGGAATATGCCCGCCGGCGATATGCGGTTTCGAACCTCCCGACACCTTGCGCGCGTACGCGCTAGGCATTCCATCGCGAACAAGAAAGGAGACCGTCATGCGCCAAGGAACGCCATGCGAGCCCGGCTATTTCCTGCCGGAAGAAGCCCACCAACAACTGCAATCCCTCCGCCACCACCTGCACCTGCTGGCCGAACTCAGCCAACCCGAAATCCTCAACCCCGACCACCTCATCCTGCCCCGCGCCGGCCCGGCCCACTGCTTCACCCAACTAGCCGAAACCGCCGACCAGATCGCCGCCACCACTATCGCCCAAGCCGTGGAAGGCTATAAGCAGAGTTAGCTTCACCAACCCATCTTTCTGCTGGCGAAATTCTTCCTCTCTTCCCGAGTCAAAAACTTTTCCACGGCGCGCGAACGCTGCTTAGAACCACTCTTTTCTCTACTGGAAGTACTACCTGTAGAGAGATAAACATATCGCAAGCGTAGCGAAAGTGTCCGGCTGTGAAGTATTTACGTTGCGCTCGCTCACGCCAGGTGCTCCCATGAGCTCCAGGGGTTTGCACGTGAAAGTGTCTGCACGCGCAACGTGTTGAAGAACATCGGGGAAAATAACGTCAAATCTGTTCCGGACAATAGGACGCGCACCAGATCATAAGTGCGTCATCGGGGAGCGGCACCGGCGTAACTACTTTGCTTTCCAGTTCTGGGATGAAAGCAACGCGACCGATGGATATTTGATGATTCGGGACGGGGTTGCCGCAGGCCGCTGCTCAAAACCGTTATCGGGCCAAAGGAATCAGCATGACTGCCTACGTAATGCTAACTATTGATCTGAATAAGAATGTGTCTGACGAGGCAAGAAAGAAATTCTACGAATTCTTGCTTTCAAAGAATTTCAAGAGACTCAGTTTGACCACGACTTTTTATACGCAGTACACGGCCGGCGTAACTGAGGATGGCGCACTTAAGTCCACGAGAGACTACATCCAGCAGGCCGCCGGGAACGCAGGTATCACCAACTATGAGGCTGCGATTCAAGTGGGAACCGTTCCTGCAGCCGTGTGGAAGGAGCCTTAGGTACGCGATTCGTCGAATAGACAGCAACCATTTGAATTTAACAACATGAGGAGAGCTGACATGCGCAGTTCGACAATTGCATTGCTTCTAGTCGCGACATTGGGAGGTTGCGCGACAATGGGACAGCCCAAGGTGGTTGATATGCCTCTGGACGTTGCCGCGCTGGCGGGAACTGTTGAGGCCGCTTGGAAGGATGAAGCTGCAGGGATAGACGAAAGTGGTCTGCGGTTGAAATCCGTTTCGATCATCGTGCTGGTGAAGAAAAGCAAGGCGGTCGAGGGCGGGATTGAAGTGCTTGTGTTGTCGGCTAAAGCCAAAACGGAAGTGACTACGAGCCAATCCTTGGTCGTGAAGATCGCCCCACCGGGCCGGAATCTTCTGTTGTCGCGGGCTCCGGATCTAGGGACTGAACTCAGGCAAGCCTTTAAGAATGCATCCGCTGTCTCGAAGCAACTCATTGTGCCGGGCGGCGACCCGGCGCTGCGGTTGAATGAAGTATCGACTTCGATAGGTTTTGATGTCGTGTCTTCGGGGAGCACTGGCCTGAAAGTCGAACTTGGGCCCATTAAATTTGGCCCGGGTGTGTCGTCATCCGTTTCCGGTACTCACCGGATAGACATGACTTTCGAGGCAAAGTAGCTCCATTAGGGCCGTAGCCTGGGTTGGCTTCATCAACCCAGCGCAGCCCGAATAACCGAAGCGCACCGTTGCCCACCTGGACTGGCTTGAACAAAGCGGTACCATCGCCGACATGCGTTGGAGCCTGGGGAGGCTGCCATGACCATAGAAAACCCGGACCGCAAAGAAGCCGATTTCTCGCAAGTGAATTTCGCCGCGCGCCAGGCCAACGCGGACGAATATCCGGCCGGGAACTCGCTACTGGGACGCACCTGGAAAGCCTGGCGGCTCTGCATGGTGGCGCTTGCACTGATCCTGGCGGCCGGCACCGTCTACCTCCTGTCACGGGGCTACCGCTCGGGCGCGCCCGCCTTCCTGCCCGCCGCCGATTACATGATGTGCCTGCTATGCAGTGCCGGCGGTGCCATGGGCGTCGGCTGGTCCGCTCGCTCGCTATTCGACGAAGAGACCACCGGCTTCGACAGATTGCATGCGTGGATGGCGGCTTCCACGCCGCTGGCGGCTTTGACCGCCTGGGCCATCGGCCTGGCGTTGCTGCACGCCTACCTGAAAGGTTGGCAGCCGCAAATCCCATTCCTGGTCTGCAATCCCTTTGGACTGCTGCTCACCATCTACTTTATCGGACTCTCCCTGTTTCACCTTTCGGTGCGATTGGGCCGTTTCGTTCTGCAACGCACGTAGTGCCGCAGGGCAGGCTCAAGCCCATCGCTCATGCGCCAACAATCCGGTCTGGCCGAAGCCGCCAAAAAGGGGCAAAAAGGGGCCGGAGTAAATATCCGTTTCAAACCATGACTCCTTCGCCACCGGCGGAAGGCGCTCCTGGCCAGTTCCCCGATGCGGATTCTGCTCGAATGAACTGTCAGCGCCAGCTGCGGGGAGACGACCCTATCCGCCTGCGGAATGCTTTGGACAAAGTTGCAGCGTCCGCGAAGCCGAGGTCGATTGCGATCTGCTTCACCGAACGACCCGCTCGCAGCATCGACGTCGCCACGCTCAACCGCCAATCCAGCAGGTAAGCCGCAGGTGTCGTTCCCGTCGCGGACTTGAAGGCGGCCGCGAAAGCACTCCGCGACATGCCGGCGACGGACGCCATGCGTTCCAGGGACCAATCCTGTTGCGGAGTTGCGTGCAACGCAACCAGTGATTTTGCCAGACGGGGATCGGAAAGCCCCATCATCATTCCCTGCGTGACGCCCGCTTCGGTCGGGTGATCGATGATCCACCGCAAGACCTGTATCAACACGACCTCAAAAAGTCGATCGACCAGAAGCCGTGACCCGCAACGTGTTCTGTCGGCCTCGGAGAACAGCAACGCAAGGGTGGGTTCTATTCCCTCCATCTCATCCAGAGGGATCAGCACTGCCGGCGGAAGAGACTGCACGATAGGGTTCCGGTCTCCTCCATCGAAATCCAGCGTGGCGCATGTGAAGTCGGGCCCATCGACCGGCGGATTGACGAGTTCGTGATAGACGGGTCTGGGGAGCAGCAACAGCGTTGGACGCACAAGATGCGTTCGCACCAGACCTTGCGCACCTTGATGACGCACTTCCATTTCGCCGCGCCGTAGCACATGCATGAAAGCCTGGCCTGGCGCTTCTTCGAAAACGCGGAGTCCGCACAATGGCCCCGTATGGAACAGCGATGCTCTTACCCGAAACCTGTCCAGCAGAGAGGTCAGGCGATCGATTGACTGTAGGGGGCGCGCAGGCGTGGCTGGCTTCATGCGGGACGATTAGACATGTTTTAAAGACAAAACACAACTTAAAGTCCTAACTGGCTCCCTAAGATGGCAATCAGGCGCTCACCGAGCGCCCCTATCCCAACTGGAGCCATCAGCATGTCCCGTATCCCTCTCGTCAATCCAAACGACACTACCGCCGATCGCAAAGCCATCTTGTCGGACATCCACGCAGCCTTCGGCGCCACGCCGAACATGTTCAAGACGGTCGCCAACTCTCCCGCTGCTTTGAAGAGCATGTGGGGCTCATTTGCCGCTCTGGGCGCCGGCGTGATTCCCGCCAAACTCGGCGAACAGATCGCGGTGGCCATTGCGAATCGCAATTCGTGCGAATACTGCCTTGCCGCGCATACGGCGCTTGGCCGCAAGGCGGGTGCGGAAAGCCGGGAGATGACGGCCGCCCAGGAAGGAAAATCCGAAGATCCCAAGACCGCCGCTGCGCTCGCTTTCGCGCTCGCTGTGGTTGAAAACCGGGGCCAGATCGCCGATGCCGATGTGCAGGCGTTGCGCTCTGCCGGCTACGGCGACGAAGAGACCGTCGAGATCCTGGCGCATGTGGCGCTCAATCTGTTCACGAACTACGTCAACGTCGCGTTCTCGGTGCCCGTGGATTTTCCGGCGGTGAGGCTGCGGTAAGGACCGTAGGCTGGGTTGGCTTCACCAACCCAGCGCTCCATCACGATCATTGATCGGGATACGGATCCTGCGGCCCGTTCGGAAAACGATCCGCTACCAGATTCAACTCGATGCCGTGCTCAAGAAGCGCTTTGAGGCCCGCCAGCGTCCATGTGAATCCTTGGCCTGCACTGGACACATACTGAACAAGCTCGTCGGCGTCGCCGGTCCAGCCGGATTCGGCGATGCTGACGAAAGTCGTGCCACCTGATTGCGGCGCGAACTTCCATTCCACGGTGGTGCGGCCGCTATAACCGTCCCACTCGATGACGATGCGCTTGTCGGGCTCGATCGCCTTGACCGCCACTTGCGTCGACGCACCATACATCTCCCATTCCCATTTGACCTGTTTGCCCGCTTCAAGTCGGCCACTGCTCCTGGTGAACCAGAATCTGGTCGTGACCTCCGGGTCGATGAAAGCCGCAAACACTTCGGCAACAGGCTTGCGGATAAGCATGCCCGTCTTTGCAACCGGCGGCTGTTTGAGCTGACTGTCGTTCATGCCGATCCCTTTCCAGATTGCGGAAATAATTTTCCGGACGCGATGTTGCGGGATCGAAGTCTTACTCCCGCCATCGTTAAGAACCCGTATGCTGACGAGAAATCGCGTTTCACGGAACGAAAGCGTCATCGACGCCGCTGCGTCGTCTTCCCCACGATTCCTCCACCCGCGATCAGCTGCCGGCAGATGGAATCTCAAGCGGCGTACGCGCACGGTTTACCGCCAGGATGGACGCATCGCCGGGATCGCGCAGAAGATGCACCTGGGTACCGGCTACGCAGAACTGCGGCAGCAGCGCATCATCGATGAGCGTGCGCACCGCTGCGGAGTACGAAGAGCCTGCGTCCTCGAATACCTTTAGCGAGAGTTCGACCGCATGCACCTTCTGGCCATGCGTGCCGCCGCGCGTCAATCCATGCTCCGAGCGTTTGAGCGACTCGATCTCGGCTTGAATCGGAACGCCGCTGTATTCAAGGCGCCGCCAGATATTGGCTTCGGCGGAATAGATGCGGTTCTCGCGCGTGGCGACGATCACCACCGACACGCCGGCCACCAGGACTGAGCCCATTACTATGGCGAACACGCTCCACAGGAAAATTTCGATGTCGGAGGTCCCGTCGTGGCCCATGCCACCCGCTATGCGGGAGTCTAGGAATCGCTTATGTCACACGCGTGACGCAAAGGACGGCGGAGAACAGGGTCGAAGTACGTGTTCCTAGAGGGCAAGGGGGCCCTTGGGCTCGAAGCATTCGTGCGGCGTCGAGTACCGCGATTGACCGCCGGGGATGGTCTACACGGATCGCTTGCAGGCAACTGGATATTCATCAGACTCGGACACAACGTGGTTCGGACCGTGGGTGCCGCGAAATAACGAGACCACCAACGGTAAACTGCCTTTCCACCCCTCTTGGCGCTGATCGATGGACTCATTCTTCACGGCGGTGTTCTGGTCCGCATTCGCGGCCGTCTTGGCGGTGGCACTCTACTTCAGTCTGAAAGCGAACCGATCCATGCGCGACTCATTCGCTGCGCTCGTCTTCCAGACTCCGGAAGGATCGGTAACAGGGGCCAAGATGCGGGTGGTGAAGGAAGTCCTGGAGAGTACGGGACAGGATCTTGGAGCCTCTCCGACGACCGGCTTCTTCTATTGCGTGGGACCGGGACCGTCCTATTTCGTCGCCATCGCAAACTTGGAGAGCGCATGGCGAGCCCGGTTTGCCTGGGTCATACGGCCGTTGACCGAAGAGCGAATGCGTGGCGCGCTTGTGGGCGACAGCGTGGCTCTGCAAGCCGCTTTCGACAACAACCTGCGTAAGGTGGGTTAAAACCATTTTAATGGCTGCACACCTGCCCAACTCCCGGCTGGCGGGTCAACACTCACCCTATGCGGTCTGTGGTGAAGGCCCTTCTGTCGCCACCAGCAATACGCGGCTCGTTACGGTCAGTTCGTAAAGCGAGCGCAGATGTGGGTCTCGTGCGACACGAAGCAACCCTGCCAGGCCCGCCGCTCCCGACTCCGTGGTCTGAGGCCCGCCGGTATGTAGAAGAATATCCTTCGCATTATTCAATCCGTGCTCCCCGACCAGCACGGTTCCCACATTGTGCCGGCGCAGAATTTCCAGCGCCGTAGCCGAAGCGACGCCGCACGACAGCATCTCGGCCGACGTGCCCAGATCGCCCGGTACGCGCTCCGGACGTCCAAGGGCCAGGCCCCGCGTCACGCACGCGGCCGATTCCGGTTCAACCACCACGACTCGGCCTGGTGCCCGCATCACTTCCTTCAACCCATCCGCCAACGCGGCCGCGAGTCCACCCACGCCGGCTTGAACGAATAAATGGCTGGGGGAGTCTCTGATGTCGTCCCGAAACTGCGAACCAAGCTCCTGTGCCATCAACGCGTAGCCGGCCATTACGTCCCTGATCACCGGGTCGTTTGGATCGGCGCTGGTGTCCGCGATCAACAAACTGCCGCCGAGCGCCGCGGTTGCCGCGGCTGCGCCCACGGCGTCGTCATAGGTTCCGCGCACCCAGACGATCTCGCCACCGCAGGCTTCGATGCGGCGTGCGCGTGCGGGGCTGACGCTTACCGGCAGAAAGATCGAAGCCTGGGCGCCAACCCGTTGCGCCGCGGCAGCTACGGCCAAGCCATGATTGCCGTCGCTGGCGCAGATAAGCCGCGGCAGTGACGCCTGCGAAGACCGGCTATCGAGCAGATCCGCCAACTCGACGCTGGCGTATCGCGCAAGCGCCCGTAACCCCGCGACCATTCCTCCCAGCACCTTGAAGTTGCCAAGGGGACGCGCCGCCTCGACTTTCACCAGGACGCGTCCCACTTCCGCCATGCGCGCAAGCTCGGGCAGATCGATCAATGGAGTGGGGCGATAGTCCGGCCACAGGCGGTGGATTTCAGGCAGATCGGGTGAGAGGTCGTTCATGCGGCCAGTGTTGCCGACAGGCCGTGCCGAATGGCCGCAATCGGCGCGCCGTCGATGCAGGCAAACGGCGCATCCACGGAAGGCCGCCGCTGGATCAGCCGGCGCTAGTCGACATCGAGCGGCACAGGAATGGTCAGCCCACGCTTGACCACGCCAAGCGCGACATTGGTCGTAAAGCGATGCACGTTGGGGTTCTCGCTGACCAGGCGCGACATGAGCGCGTCGTAGGTCTCGGTATCGGGCGCGGTGATGATCAAGACGAAGTCGGCTTCCCCGGTCACATAGAAAGCCTGCTGGATATGGTCCTGCGCGGTCAGCCACACGCGCAGTTGCGACAGGAGCTCGGGCCGCTCCCGCTCGACTTGCAGCGAGACGACGAAGAAAGTGGGGCGGCCGATCTTGTTGGGATCCAGGATCACGGTTTCCCGGGCGATAACCCCCTGCGCGCGCATGCGGCGCAGGCGCCGCTGTACCGCAGAAGGCGAGAGGTGCACCTGTTCGGCCAATTGCTCCGCGGTGCGGGACGCGTCCTCCTGGATCAGGTTGAGCAGCTGGCGGTCGAAGCGGTCTAGTTCCATTGCAACGCACTCTACCTTTGGCGATCGGGGAAAAACCGCAAAACAGGACCGGAAATCGCGCGAAACAACCGCGCTTGTGCCCCTAGCATTCCAGTTTCCATCTGGAGGCCGGCTAGTGGATCTCAATCGTCTCAGGGGCTTCGTCGAGCATACGTGGGAGACCGACGTCATGCCCGCGTTGCTTGAATACATCGCCATCCCCTGCGAATCGCCCGCGTTCGATCCGGATTGGGCCGGCAGCGGGCACATGGACCAGGCAGTGGAGCTGATGGTCGAATGGATGCGTGCGCGAATCGATGCGTTAACGGGCGCTACGGTCGAAGTCGTCCGTCTGCCCGGGCGCACGCCGCTGCTTCTGGTGGACGTACCCGGCGAGGTGCGAGCGCCGGTGCTGATTTACGGCCATCTCGACAAGCAGCCTGCGATGGACGGGTGGAGCGCGGGCCGAAGCGCATGGATGCCGAACCTGGAAGGCGACCGGCTGTATGGCCGTGGTGGAGCCGACGATGGCTATGCTCTGTTCAGCGCGATCACCGCCCTGCTGGCATTACGCGAGCAGAATCTGCCGCATGCTCGCTGCATCCTCATGATCGAGGCATGCGAGGAGTCCGGCAGCGCCGACCTACCGTACTACGTGGAGCATCTGGCTCTCCGGCTCGGCGTCCCGGCGGTGATCGTGGCGCTCGATGCGGGCTGCGGAAATTACGACCAACTTTGGCTGACCACCTCCTTGCGCGGGCAAGCCGCCGGCACGTTGACGGTCCGGGTGCTGCGGGAAGGCATACATTCGGGCGAGGCGTCGGGCATTGTGCCGGCGAGTTTCCGGATTGCCCGCCATCTGCTGTCGCGGCTCGAAAATCCGCAAACAGGAGAGGTCGTAGCGGACTTCCATACCCTCATACCAGAGGCAAGGATGCTGCAGGCAGGCGCTGCGGCCACTGCATTGGGCGACGGCCTGTTCGGCCTGCTGCCGTTTGTGCCCGACGCGCGTCCGGTGACCGACGACCTCGCCGAACTCGCCTTGAATCGGACATGGCGTCCTCAACTCGCCGTCACCGGCCTGGACGGTCTGCCGGCCGTGATCGATGCCGCGGCAGTCATGCAGCCGGCTACAGCGCTCAAGCTCAGTCTGCGATTGCCGCCGACCGTCGATCCCGACGCGGCGGCCCACCGTATGAAATCGCTGCTGGAGACAGATCCTCCGTATGGCAGCGAAGTGACTTTCCAGATCGATCAGGCATCGAAGGGCTGGAATGCGCGTCCGATGAAGCCTTGGTTGCAGGCCAGCCTGGACACGGCCTCACGCAACGCGTTCGGATATCCTGCCGCGCTGATCGGAGGAGGTGGGGGAATACCCTTCCTGGCGATGCTGGGTGAGCGCTTCCCGGACGCGCAGTTCGTGGTTACCGGCGTACTGGGGCCGCAGTCCAATGCCCATGGTCCGAACGAGTTCCTGCACCTGCCGACCGCCAAGCGGATCACGGCGGTGGTGGCGCATCTTCTTCATGAAGCGGCGACTGTATCTTCGGAATGACCCGGCCCTTCCAAAGCCGCCCTTCCAAAGCCGCCCTTTCAAAGCCGCCCTTTCAAAGCCGCCCTTTCAAAGCATGATCCATCCAAGAGAGACCTATGAAGCTCCTGTACCAGACCCATTCTCCGTATGCGCGTAAAGCACTCGTGTTCGCTCATGAGGCCGGAATCGCCGGCCGGATCGAGGTCGTGCATCATGAAACAAGCCCGACCCAGCGAAACGAGCAGGTGTTCGGCGAGAATCCATTGGGAAAAGTTCCGGTGCTTTTACGCCCGGGCATGGCGCCGATCTTCGACTCGGACGTCATCTGCGCTTACCTGGACACCTTGCATGACGGGCCCGCGCTGATACCGGGCCATGGGGAAACACGATGGCAGGCGCTGAAGGTTCAGGCCATTGCGCAAGGCATGGCCGATGCCGGCATCGCGGTGCGCTGGGAAACGGTGCGCCGCCCGGAGCCGTTGCGCTACGCGCCGTTGCGCGATGGCTATGTGGAAAAGCTGACGACCAGCTATGACTGGTTGGAGCGGGAGCTGGATGCCGACTCCCCGGTCCACGTGGGGCATATCGCGCTGGCGACGACCTTGAGCTGGTTGGAGTTCCGCGAGCTTCCGGACTTCCGGGCCGGGCGTCCGCGTTTGGCGGCGTGGGTCGACGCGTTTCAGGAGAGAGCATCGATGCGCGCGACTCCCTTGTCCGGGGAAACGCACGACTGACCAGACTGGCTCAGAATGCATTTTCTTTCGTGCCTCCTGGCCTCTGTTTCGAAGGACCACACGCAATGAAACTGCTCTTCAGCCGCAACCCCAACCCACGCCTTGCAGTGGCGGTGGCACGCCACCTGGAAGCTGAAGTCGAGTTCGAGTTCGCCGCGCCGCAGGCTCCGGGCCAAAGCGAGCGGTATCGCGCGCTGAATCCGAATTTGCTGTTGCCCATACTGGTGGTCCCGGGCAAGAACCTCTGGGAAGCCGACGCGATCGCCTGCCGGCTGTCGCGCGACATGCGTTCGGATTTCTGGCGCACCGACGACGACGAGCCGGAGATGGTGCAATGGATCAGTTGGGGCAAGGAGAATTTCGCCAGAGCCTGCGACATGGTGCATTTCGAACGCGGCACAAAGCAGCGGTACGGGCTTGGCCCGTTGGATCAGCAGCAGGTGGAGGAGGGTTTGAGGCGCTTCGGCACGGCTGCTGCAATCCTCGATGCCGAGCTTTCCAGGCGGGCATGGGTGGTTGGGGAGTCGGTGTCCTATGCCGACTTCCGGATGGCCGCGTTCCTGCCCTTCAACGACGTCGCAGGACTGCCGCTGAGCGAATACCCGTCGCTCAAGCGGTGGTATGGCCAGCTTGAAGCCATCGACGCGTGGCGCGATCCGTTCAAGGGACTGGATGCGCCCCCATTGCCGCCGGTGCCGGCCTGATTTTCTCCCCTCAACACGAATTTCTCCCCTTGGTTTAACGCGGTCTGCTGTCTCATCGGGCACACTAGGCGGGTGGGAAAAGGCCGGGGGGCTGAAGTGGACGAAGAAGTAAACGAGTTGGACGGCCTGTGGGGATGGCTGCTGCTCTTCACCGGATTTGTGATTCTGAAGATTGTCAGGATCGGCTTCCTGATCGCTTCCACTTTCCTGCCCCTGTTTAGCGGCGACAACTGGCATGCGCTTACCAGTCCGGATTCGCCTGCCTACCATCCCCTGTGGGAACGCGTCCTTCTTTTCGAACTGGCCGGCCATATCGTCATTGGCGCCATGGCCATGATCGCTCTTGCGTTGCTGGTCGTCCGTTCCTCGTATGCCCCGAAGTTTTCCATCGGCTTGTTGATGGCAAGTTTCGCGGTGGCTGCCGCCAATTATTTCCTGGCGGCGCAGGTCCCCTCGATTGCGGGCCAAGGGACCGGCTACGAGAGCCTCGCCGTACTGGTTCGCGCGGCCCTGGCGATGCTGGTCTGGGTGCCGTACTTCCTGGTGTCCAAACGCGTCAAAGCGACCTTCGCCTATTCGCCACAGCTCAGCGAATCATCCTGATAGCTCTGAACGCCGGTGCCACGACCACCACAGTCAATACGGGTTGGACAAGAGCATAGGCCGGGTTGGTTTCCTCACCGGCCAATAGACGCATCGCAGCGTCGACAGAAATTTCCCAGCGTTGCCACGAACTCCTTTGGCGCTTCCAGTGGCGAAAACTCGCCGCCCGGAATCACCGCATGCTCCAGTTCCGAAACACCGGCATGCCTGAGGCCCTGCAGGTAGTCGTCGATCTGTTTCGCATCCGCGTCGCCGCGGAGGTACAGCATGGGCGTGCGTATCGACTTCGCTACCGCATTCCGTTCGGCGTCGGGTTCAAGGGAACGATACCAATCGAATCCCGCCTTCAGCGCGTCCGGCCGCGTGTACGCATCGACAAATGCCGCGCGCATAGGCTCGGTTATCTTTTTGGGGTCTCCAGCCAGAATGTCGATGAAAAAATCGAAATACGGGCGCTCGCGGCCGGCCACCATGGTTTCGGGCAACCCGGGAATGGCATGAAAGGCGAAATGCCAGATGCGTGGATCGGCGATCAATCTGGACCAGGGATCCAGGCCGGGGATCACGGTATTCATGACGACAGCGCCGGCGATGCGATCGGCGTGGTCGCGTGCCGCAGCGAAGGCGATCATGCCGCCGATATCCAGTCCGGCGATCGCGATGGACCTGGCGCCCAGCGTTTCAGCGGCTTGCAAGACGATATCGGCCAATGCGGTCTTCTCTGCCGACGATGGTGCGCCGCGTGAAGCGCCCACTGCGGGCAGATCGAACGCCAGAACGAACCTGTCCGCCGCCAGTTCCTCAAGGACTCCCTCATAGAGAGCGCTGCAGTGCGGCCAGCCATGCAACAGAACGAGCGCTGGATTTTCGTTGGTGCCTGCAGCGCGGAATCCCAGCTCAATAGGACCCACTGCAACGGTCTCAGGCTTGTTCTTGGACATTTTTCCTCCGAGGCAGTCGCTGGAAACCAGGGGAAGGAGGCGATGGCGCAGAAGCGCGAGCGAAACGTAATTTGGATTTTCGATATTCGCCCGTACGCCGGTGCGGATTGCCAAAACATCGTTCCAGGCCGCCGCATGCCGGCCGCGCTGGTGAGAGGCGGCGTAAAAAAACAAGGCATCGAATGCGGCGCAACGACATAGATTGCACGTCCTGTCCGTCTACGTCGCGTGATTGGAATGATTTCTGCGAATCGCTTCGATGGCCTTCAAGAAAAACACTTTTTTAGATCGTTCTAAAATGGTGATCCAAGCCGCATATTTAGATCGATTTTGTCGCGTATGGTCGCACTGAGGGATCGATGTCACACGGCTGACATCCTCGGCAAGCCGAAGCGAACGCGGTGGTTCTGAAATCCAAGTCTGTCCATCGCGGTCGGACCATTAGCCAATTCAACATCAGGAGGGGGCTCCATGCAGTACTCAATTTTTCACCGCAACGCCTTGGCGAGCGCGCTCGCATTGGCGCTGTTCCCGTCGTTCGCGGCGCTGGCCCAGGAGCAGACACAGCAGCCACCACCGGCAGAACAGACGACGGTCGACCCCGCCCAGACCGAACCTGCTCCCACCGAGTCCGGCAAAAGCGCCAAGACGCTCGACGCGATCACGGTCACCGGCTCGCGCATCAAGCGCGCGGAAGTCGAAGGCCCCGCGCCAGTGACGGTCATCACCGGCGATCAGATCAGGAAGGAAGGCTTCACCACCATCTACGAAGCGCTCAGCTCGCTGACCGAAGTCACCGGCACCGTGCAGAACGACTACGACTGGGGCCAGAGTTCGGTCAACGCCAGTCCGCTCAACCTGCGCAACCTGGGCCCCGGCCGCAGCCTGCTGCTGATCAACGGCCACCGCGTGGCCGACTACCCCATGCCTTATACGGGCAAGAGCAACTTCGCCAACTACAACAACATCCCCACCGGCATCGTCGACCGCATCGAGGTGCTTACCAGCGGCGCCTCTGCGATCTACGGCTCCGACGCGGTGGCCGGCGTGGTCAACGTCATCCTGAAGAAGGACATCGACGGCGACACCCTGCGTGCGCGCTACGGCACCACCACCGAGGGCGGACGCGCGGTGACCGACGTTTCCTGGTCCGGCGGCAGGCACGGCGAAGATTGGAGCGTGGCCTACACCGTGCAGTACTTCAACCGCAAGCCGCTGTGGGCGCACGACCGGCCGTGGATGGATTCGGAATTCGACGGGCCGCGCCGCACCTGGAACTACGGTGGCGTGCAGCAGGGCGTGGCGACCAATACCCCCAGCGTCGGCATCCGTTTGTTCGACGCGACCAACGGTCAACGGCTGATGCCGCCGGAGGGTGCCTGCGAGCAATTCGACGGCGACTTCTTCCTGCACAACCGCATCCTGTACAACGATTTCGACGGCTCGCAGACCGATACCGGCTGGCAATGCGCCCACCGCGCCGTGTTCGAACACTGGACCCTGCGCAACGGCAGCGAGGATCTTTCGGCCTATCTGTACGGCACCAAGCAGTTCGGCAACGTCGAAGCCTGGGCGACCGCCGGCTACTGGAAATCCACCGGCGAGAGCAACACCTTCATGCCGGCCTGGGCCAGTTCCAACTACATAGACCGCGACAGCGGCCAGGAGCGCAGCCTGCTGCGTTATTTCGTACCGAGCGAGATCGGCGGCGTCGACCGCGCGCTGACCCTGTCGGAGGAAACGAACTGGGATGTCAACGCCGGCCTGCGCGGAAGGATCTTCAACGACCGCTTCGACTGGGATGTCATGATTGGCCGCGCCGAGTACGAAGTGCGGGAACGCTTCCCGACCATCCACGAGGCGCGTGCCGCGGAATTCTTCCTGGGCCCATCGCTGGGTATCGACGCGGCGAGCGGCCTGGAAATCCATGCTCCCGACTACAACAGGCTTTGGAACCCCGTGTCGCAAAGCGACTACGACAGCGTCCGTGCGGTGGGCGACAAGAAGGCGCGTACCTGGCTCACCCAGGGCAGCTTCGTGCTCAGCGGCGATCTGTTCGAAGGCTGGGCCGGTCCAATCGGCTTTGCCGGCGTTCTGGAAGCCGCAAAACAGGGCTACAAGCTGTACCCCGACCCGAACACCATGGGCACCAATCCGGTTTACTTCACACCGTTCGGCAACATCGAAACAGGCGGCGGCGAACGCAACCGCTACGCGGCGGGCGTGGAATTCAAGATTCCGTTGCTCAAGAGCCTGACGCTGTCCACCGCCGGTCGCTACGATCGCTACGACGCCGTCGCCGACGATGCGGCTACCACCTACAACGTGGGTCTGGAGTGGCGTCCGTTCTCCAACTTGCTCCTGCGCAGCAGCTACGCCACCAGCTTCCGCGCCCCGGACATGCACTTCGTCTACGCCGATCCCAGCGAAAGCGTTGCCGATCAGGTCGATTACCTGGCCTGCCTGACCGATCCCAACCGGCAGACCAGCAATTGCCCCGGCGGTGATGGCGACCCGTATCACATCGACAATCCTCTGATCGCCCGGCAGGGCACCGAAGACCTGCTGTACGAAACCGGCGATTCGTTCACTTACGGCTTCGTCTGGGATGCGTTCGAGGGCTTCTCGCTCAGCGCCGACTACTGGCGGGTCAATATCGACAATGCGATCGATGACGTCAGCGCCGACCAGGTGCTGCTTGACGAGGCCTATTGCCTGACCGGGCAATCGCCCGCCGACAAGCCGCACCGCACTCCGCCCAGCCAGGCGCTGTGCGACCTGCAGCTCAGCCGCGTCACCCGCGACGCCAACGGCGTCGTCACCCGCGTCGAAATCGGTCCGATCAACCGCGCCAAGCAGAGCGTGAGCGGCATCGATGTGGCTTCGCGCTATCAGTGGCAGACCGCGAACTGGGGAACGTTCGATTTCGCGCTGAACTACACCCAGCAGCTGACCTATAAAATCGCCCAGTTCGAAGGCGACCTGTTCGAAAACACCCGCGACCAGGATCGGCAGATACGCTATCGCGGCCGCGCCAGCGCCACCTGGACGATGGATCCCTGGACCGCGGTGCTGTACGTGGACTGGACCGCGGGTACCCGCAGCGACCGCAACGGCGGTTGCGCTGCACTACCCAACGGTTTCCGCCCGGATGTGGCCACCGATTGCACCGATCTGCGTGTGAACGAACTGGGCGAGCAGAGCATCAGTTACGGACAGCAGAGCGAGCTGGTGGACTTCTACAACCAGGACAAGATCTACTGGAACGCCAGCGTCGGCTACCAGTTCAACGAAGCGCTGCGCCTGAACCTCTACGTCAACAACATTCTGGACGATCACTTCCAGGACAAGTGGTGCGGCGGCTTCGCCTTCTGCGTGGCCAACCCGGTAGGTCGCGAAGTGGCGGCGGAGGTGGTGTACAGATTCGACTGATGCGGTCGCCGGAACGGGCGGAAACTCTCTGAAGAATGACGAAGGCAGTCAAGCGACTTGACTGCCTTCGTCGCATTCGTTCGGGAAACAGCCGCAAGTCGGTCCTGGTTTCTTCATTCCCGGGATGTCATGGGGACAGCGGTGTAGCCTGTCGCCATGGATTCCCTGATCGCCGCCGCCGCACGCGCCCTTTCCGCAGGCGACGCCCTGGGTGCGCTCAAGCGGATCGCCCTGCGCGAAGATCCTCCCGCGCTGGCCCTGCGTGGCATCGCCATGGCCCAGCTGGGCGAGCACCCGCGTGCGCGCGAATTGCTGCGCCGCGCCGCGCGCGGCTTCGGCGCGCACGAAGCGCTGGCGCGTGCGCGCTGCGTCGTTGCCGAAGCAGAGGTGGCGCTGGCCATGCGCGACCTGGGCGGTTCGCCACGCGCGCTGACGGCGGCGTCGGCCACGCTCGAGGCGCGCGCCGATCACGCCAATGCGCTGCAGGCGCACGTGATCGCAACACGCCGGCTGTTGCTGTTGGGCCGCCTGCATGATGCCGAAGCCGCCATGGCACGGATCGATGCGCGTGGCTTGCCGCCGGCGCTGGCGGCAGTGGCCGAGTTGACCCAGGCGGAATTGGCGCTGCGTTCGCTGCGCATCGGCCCGGCGCTGGCGGCGCTGGCCAGAGCGCGTGAAGCGGCCGAGCGCGCGCGCGTACCGGCACTCCTGTCCGAAGTGGCCGAAGCGCGCACTACGCTCGATCGTCCCGCCGCCCGGCGCCTGTCCGCCAACGGCGAGCAGGCGTTGCGGCTGGACGAAGTCGCGACCTTGCTGGCCTCCGGTGCGCTGGTGGTCGACGGTTGCCGTCGCGGCCTGCGCGCGGGCGTGCAATGGCGGTCGCTTGCGCGTCGGCCAGTGCTGTTCGCACTGGCGCGCATGCTTGCCGAAGCCTGGCCGGACGATGCCGATCGGGAAAGCCTGATCGCAGATGCGTTCCGCACGCGGCGCCCCGATGACACGCATCGCGCGCGCTTGCGCGTGGAGATCGGCCGCTTGCGCGCGTTGGCCCGGGGGATGGCGCGCATCGAAGCCACGCCTCGAGGTTTCATCCTGGTTCCCGACGACGCGCAGGACGTCGCCGTGTTGGCGCCACCGATCGACGGCGATCAGGCTTCGTTGCTGGCGTTGCTCTCCGATGGCGCGGCGTGGTCGACCTCCGCACTGGCGTTGGCTCTGGGCGACAGCCAGCGTACGGTCCAGCGCGCGCTGGTCGAACTGGAGGCCGCCGAACGCGTGCGCTCGATCGGTCGCGCGCGGGCGCGTCGCTGGCTGGCCCCGCCGCTGGCGGGATTCACGACGATCTTGTTACTCCCTGCTTCGCTGCCGATTGAATAGAGTTGTCCCACACCGCCGATCCAGAGCGGCCTCAGGAGACAACGATGACAAGTTCCGCAAACAAAGCCGCCCAGCAGCCCGCGCCGCGCGCGGCGGAAATCGTCCGCGAGTACGGACCCTTCAGCGAAAGCGGGAAAGTGAACGGCGTGACCCACGACGGCCAGCGCGTCTGGGCCGCCACCGGCGCCAAGCTGGTCGGCTTCGATCCCGAAAGCGGTGAGCCCACACGCACGCTGGACGTCGCCTGCGACGCCGGCACCGCGTTCGATGGCACCCACCTCTATCAGATCGCCGAAGCGCGCATCGACAAGATCGATGCGGCCACCGGCAAGGTGGTGTCCTCGATTCCCGCGCCTGGCCATGGCTCCGATTCCGGACTCACCTGGGCCGAAGGCAGCCTGTGGGTGGGTCAGTACCGGGACCGCAAGATTCACCAGATAGATCCGGACACCGGTGCGGTCAAGCGCACCATCGAATCCAATCGCTTCGTCACCGGCGTGACCTGGGTAGACGGCGAGCTGTGGCACGGCACCTGGGAAGGCGAAGAGAGCGAACTGCGCCGGATAAATCCCGGCAGCGGCGAAGTGCTCGAACGGCTGGAAATGCCGTCGGGGACCGGCATCAGCGGCCTGGAGTCGGACGGCGCCGGTCTTTTCTATTGCGGCGGTGGAGGCAGTGGAAACGTCCGCGCCGTGCGCCGTCCAAAAGCCGTCGCCGCGTGATCGCGCTTATTCGAGTTCAATAACAAGGAGTAGGAAAATGATCGACATCATTCATCGCGTCGGAATAAAGGCGCCCTTGTCGAAGGTCTATGCGGCGCTGTCGACGATCGAAGGCGTAGCGGGTTGGTGGACGACGGCGACGAACGGAGTTTCCAAACCCGGCGAAACGATCAACTTCGAATTCCTCACCCTGGACGGGGAACGAATCGGTGCCATGACCATGCAAGTGATCAGTCTTGATCCTGACAAGCAGGTGCATTGGCGCTGCACGGTGGGGCCGGAAGAATGGATAGGCACCGACGTGGTCTTCAAGCTGGAGCAGCAGGACGACTACACCATCGTCCATTTCGGGCACAGGAACTGGCGCGAAGCGGTCGAGTTCACCGAGCACTGCAGCATGAAGTGGGCGATCTTCCTGTTGAGCCTGAAGGAACTGGTGGAAACAGGAAAAGGCAGGCCTTCGCCCGACGACATCAAGATCGATAACTGGAACTAGGGAACTTGCGAGCAACTCGACTGTCATCCCGAGCGTAGCGAGGGATCTGCTTCCCTGCAAAGCAGCGGATCCCTCGCTACGCTCGGGCAGAACAAGAGTTGTTCAAGCCTCTCTTGGCCGTAGGATGGGTTGAGCGAAGCGATATCCGTCGTTAGGATGCAGCTTGGACTGGAACCGATCCTAACGCGGGTTGAAGCCCGCCCCACAGCACCTTATTCGATTCGCTGATGACTCAAACTTTCCAACAGGCCATCCTCATCGACGCTCCGATTGAGGTTGTCTGGGACAGCCTGGTGATTCCCGAACGGATGAAGGCATGGATGGGCGAACCGGAATTGGGAATCGGGATAGATACCGATTGGAACGTAGGCGGTCCCATCGTGATCCGTGGGCATCACCATGTGCCGTTCGAGAACCGTGGTGTGGTGTTGGAGTTCGTTCCGCAAGCTCGGCTCGGCTACACCCATCTGAGTTCGCTATCGCGGCTTCCGGCCGATGAAGAGGCGAACTACACCACGCTGGGGTTCGGCCTGACGCCCGCGGGCGATGCGACTTCGCTGACCTTGGCGATCACCGGCTTCCCCACCGAAAGCATCTATCGGCACATGGAGCTGTATTGGAGAGGCACGCTGGAAGTATTGCGGCTGCATGCGGAACAGCATCGCTGAATACAAAAACCAGTGAGCGAGGCAGCGTTTTTGCGCGGAGATCGCCGTTCGGCGGGCGATCTCTGCGGGCGATCTCGGCGGAATCTTGGCCGTCGCTTCAATGCAGCGTTCCAACAGCGCGCTCGACCGCTTTGCTGCGATGCAGCATAATGTGGTATGGCCTATGTTTCCCCCATTCCCAATACCAACGCAGATCTGACGCCGCGCCAAGTGGCGCTGATCCTGTTCGCGCTGACCCTGGGCGGTTTCGCCATCGGCACCAGCGAGTTCGCCAGCATGGGCCTGATGCCCAACATGGTGGCCTCGCTGGGCGTGTCCGAGCCGCAAGTGGGCCATCTGATCAGCGCCTACGCGCTGGGCGTGGTGGTGGGGGCGCCATTGCTCGCCATCCTGGGCGCGGGTTGGACACGCAAGACATTACTTCTGTCGCTGATGGGCTTCTACGCGCTTGGCAACCTCGCCAGTGCGTTGGGCCCGACATATCACAGCCTGTTGCTGTTCCGCTTCATCGCCGGCCTGCCGCACGGCGCCTATTTCGGCGTGGCGGCGTTGACGGCGGTAGCGATCAGTCCGCCTCACCGGCGTGGCCGTGCAATCAGCATCGTGATGCTGGGCCTGACCCTGGCGATCCTGATCGGCAATCCGCTGGCGACGTGGGTGGGGCAGCTGGTCGATTGGCGCTGGATCTACGCTGCGGTGTCGATGATCGCCGTCGCCACAGCGGTGCTGCTGGCGGTGTGGCTGCCAGCCCATGTGGATGGTCCCAAGGCCAAACCGCTGGACGAACTGCGTGCATTCAACCGTTTGCCGGTATGGCAGGCGCTGGGCATCGGCGCGATTGGCTTCGCCGGCATGTTCGCCGTTTTCAGCTATCTGGCGCCGACGATGCTGGAAGTGACGCGGGTATCGGCGGCGTGGATTCCGCTGGGACTGGTGGGGTTCGGCGTCGGCGGGGTGATCGGCAATTTCGCCGGCGGCTGGCTGTCCGATCGCTTCAAATTGCGTGGCGCCTGGGTGGTGCTGGCGTGGGCCTTGGCGATGTTGTTGCTGTTCCCGTTGATGGCGCAGTGGCTGCCGACCTTGCTGCTGGCGACGGTCGCCATAGGACTGATGGGCGCACTGGGGCCTATCCTGCAATCGCAGCTGATGGACGTGGCCGGCGATGCGCAGACGCTGGCGGCGGCTTCGCATCACGCCGCGTTCAACACCGCCAATGCGCTGGGGCCCTGGTTGGGCGGAATGGCGATCACCGCCGGTTATGGCTGGACATCGACCGGCTATGTCGGCGCCGCCACCGCGGTGGTCGGACTGCTGATCTATGTATGGGCCAGCAAGACTGCGCACGCGGCGCGCGTGCTTGCCGACGCGCCGTCCGATTCGGTGGCCTGCGAATCATCCTGACGATCGACGTTCGCAAGACGCGCCGGATCGCCGGCCTTGCGCATCGCGGGCTGTCGGAAACCACCGGCAGAGTCAGCACATCGATCCAGCATTGTCCGCATGGAAAGTTCCATTGACGGTGATTCTCGGGCTTTTGAAACCCATCGCGATCCACGCACGAAGAAGCTTGGCGTAGAACAGCGCCGTTTGCCGTCTTCCGCTCGGCACATCGTCGGTAAGCGCCGCGGGGTTGGCGAGGTCGCTGGTCATTGTCCGCAAGTCGAGCGGCGGCAGAGTGTCCCGTGGCCATAGGCCGCTGTACAGGCTGAGCCAGTGGCCGTTCTCGAATTCAAGAAACATCGGCGTACTGCAGCAGCCGGCGACCACCCTGCGGGTAGGGGACTGGGAAGTCAGGCGGAATTCTCTCAGCAATTCGGCGCCTTTGAGGAAGCGAACCCTGTCCTTGCGGTAGAGGATGAAGCGGGTTCCGCCGTTCGCTTCCAGAATGGAACAAGCAGCGACGGCCTCCAGCTTGGCGCCGGCTGCGCGGCAACTGCTGCAATGGCACTCGGTGCTGACGATGGGCGCGCGTAGTGCCTCAAGCTGGACTTTCCCGCAAGCGCAGGCGAGCAGAGTGATCTGTGTCATCGGACGTTTGCTCCTTCAGGTATGTCGCAGCCGCTGTTGTGGGGAACCATGGTTGACTCTCTTGCCATGCGTCACCGAGCTTGGCGGAAAGGGTCACGCTCATCGGTCATAGGCCATTGCGGCATCGGGGGTCTCTGACGGCAAGGCTCACGAATATCATTTTCGGCATGACAGATGCTCAAAAGTCGGGCAACGGACGCCTTGACCGCTCTGCGGCCGGTTTTCGAATGCTGCTTTCTCTTGCGACGAGCGGGGGCCGCGAAAATCGACATCAACTGAACCTTTCCCGCGACGCGGCGACGCACAGGCCGTTTTTCACGTGCCGTTGTCGATTGCGGACCAACAATACGGTTTCGTACCCAAGTGGCGAGGTTCCGACATGAAGACGATACGTACGACTCTGTTGGCCGGCGCGATGCTGCTCTCGGCCACCGCCTTCGCGCAGCAATACGGCCCGCAGGACGAAGGCCGCCGTTTCAACGACGGCAGCAAAGTGGTGTGCAAGAACGTCGAGGTCCAGCGCAGCAGCAAGGATTCCAACCGCATCCTGGGCACCGCCACCGGCGCGGTGGTGGGAGGCCTGCTCGGCAATCAGGTCGGCAAGGGCAACGGCAAGAAAGCGGCGACGGTCGGCGGTGCGGTGGCCGGCGGCCTGATAGGACGCAAGGTGCAGGGCAACGCCCAGGAAAAGAAGGGCGACCGCGTGGTCGAGCGCCAATGCGAGCGCGTTTACCGCTGAGTTCCAACGCCGGAGTCCCATGGCCAGCGGTTGCATCAGGGAAGGGCGGGCGGCACCCGCCCTTCCATGCCGTCGTTACAATCCCTGTATCGCTGTTTGTATGAGGGACGTATGAAACGACTGGATTCCGCTGCCCGCTTTGTTCCGACCATCACACTGCTTCTGGCGGCGTTGTGCGCAGGGTGCGCCGCGGGCGACGCGCGTCCGCAACCGTCGCCTTCTTCTTCGGCCGCCTCAACGTCGCAGTCTTCGCCATCATCCACTTCGTTGCCCGAATGGCTCCGCGTCAAGATCGGGCAGTACGAAGCGTTGCCGGCCGATCGCGCGCCGCTCGGCATCTGGCGGATCACCCACAATGGTCAGGCTGCCTACTATTTGTATTCGCCCTGTTGCGATCAGTACAACCCGTTGTTCGACGCGGGCGGAACCGAGATCTGCAATCCTTCGGGCGGATTCACCGGCAGAGGCGACGGCAAATGCCCGGAGCCGATGGACCGGGGAACGAAAGCCGTACCGGTTTGGTCGCACCCCGCTTCGACGTCGCAGACCGACGACCCTCCCGGCCTGATGCGTAACTGAAGCTCGGTTATCGCGCAGGCGTCATAGGCGATGAATGCAGCCGCCGTCGTCAGGTCCGCCTCGTGCGATCTACTTTCGGGCGGTAAATTCGAAGTCCACCACCACCGGGAAATGGTCCGAAGGATAGCGGCTGCGGCGGTGGGTGGTTACGGTCTTGGCCGATTTGACCTGCAGTCCGCGGAACAGGATCCAGTCGATGCGCCCGTCCGCTTTACCGGTGAAGTCGTGGAACGTGGCCGGCGGGCCAAGACGTTGCGGTGCAGCCGTCCAGGCATCGGTCAGCACGCTGGTCAACAGGGTATGCGTGGGACCGTCCGGCGCGGTGTTGAAGTCGCCGGTGACAATGACCGGCTCATCGGCCGACAGTTGCCGCAAGCGCGCCAGAATGAGCGCGGCGCCGCGTTCGCGGGCGGGTTCGTCTTCCTCGCGGTAGGGAAGGTGGGTGTTGTAGAGGACGAAGGTCGCGCCATCGGCGATGCGCTGGAAGCGCGCCCAGGTCACCATGCGCGGGTACAGGTTTCCCCAGCTGATGCTGCCCACCGTCTCGGGCGTATCGGACAACCAGAAATCGCCGGTCGCCAGCACCCGCAGACGGTCCTTGCGATAGAAAACGCCCATGTGTTCGTCCCCATCGCCGCCACGGCGACCCTGACCGAACCACGCGTACTGCGGCAACCGCGCCACCAGTTCGTCGCCTTGGCGCTTGAACAACTCTTGCGTTCCGATGAGGTCGGGATTTTCCTGCGCCACCATCGTCGCTGCCAACGCACGCCTGGCTTCCCAGCGGTTGGCGCCATCGCTGTCCGTCAGCAGACGCACATTGAAAGTCATCACTCGAAGCGGCTGCGCCATCGCCGGCCCACAGACCAGCAAACCGATCGCCAGTCCGATCGTCAACCACCGCCGGATCCGATTGCTGGCGGTACTGCGGCGTTTGCGCGGAGCGCGAAGGAGCAGGGACATGCGATCACCCGAAGCGGCCAGTAGGTATCCGGAGTCTAGTACAAGCATCGTCAGGATGAAGTGTCATTGTTCCGTAACCGAAAAGCGATGGTTCGCAGTCCCGCAGCTCGCACTCCTACATCACGACTCCATGACTGGTGCGCACGGTAGCGTCGAGTCGAGCACGGGCACCCATCGTGAACCACGGCGTGAGTGCGCGCAGTCCGCGATGACCAGGACGATTCAGAACGTCACCTTGACCGAAGGCGCGCTTCGTTGGGCTTCGCCGTGGTACACGGCTTCTATATTGTTGCCGTCCGGATCCAGCACGAAGGCGCCGTAGTAGCCCGGATGGTAGGGGCGCACGCCGGGTGCGCCGTTGTCGCGTCCCCCGTTCTTCAATGCGGCCTTGTAGAAATCGTCGACCATGGTCCGGTCCCTCGCTTGAAAGGCCAGGTGGTGGCGGCCGGTAAGTTCGCCCTGGGCCGCTTCGCTGTCCGGAGTGGAGACGAACAACTCGTCGGCCCAGAAGAAATCTTTGCCCGAACCGGCCATGGGAATGTTGAGCTCTCCAAATACGGCTTCGTAAAACCGTCGGCTGGCCTCCAGGTCTTCCACTACGAGTTGAATGTGGTCGATCAATCGTCCGCGATGCAGTTCCTGGGTTTCCATAAGAACTCCTGCTCACTCAGGGGAAAGGAATAGTAGGCATTGGCCCACGCAATTTCCTTCACAAGGTTTTGACTCGGAATTCTCGGCTCTACAAAAGGATTTCAGATGGATTGACTGCCCGATTCCGGCAATTCCGCCCTGCGCCTCAAGAGAAAACGAAAGAACGGACCAGTGAGAAGAGTGGATAGCACGGCAAGCGTGACCAGGGCTGCGAAGGCATGTTCGGAGAGCAGCCCCTTGTCGCGCAGGATCGTGGCGGCCACGATCTCCATCAAGCCCTTGCATTGCAGAAGCGCGCCGATGGCCAGCGATTCCCGTCGGGACAACGGAGAAGCTGGCGGACAGATCAATACGGCAGCGAGTTTGGCCGCGACCGAGATGGCCAGCAATGCCAAGGAAGCCTGCAACGAAGCCCAGCCGAGTGCGTCCCCATCGATCTTCAGGCCGCTATGCCCGAAAAACAAAGGAGCCAGACCGAGCAACGCGAACTGGCCGATGCGCTCGACGGGCAGTCGGCGCGCCCATGCAGGCGGAATCACCGCACCGGCAAAATAGGCACCCAGCAAGGCGTGCAGACCCAACTGCGAACTCGCCCAGGAACCGGCTATCAGATAGAGGGGCAGCATCAGCCAGACCGTCCATCCGGGCGGCACAGAATTCCTGCGGCGGCTCATGGAACCCAACGCCACCATCGCCACCGGCACCGCGAGCGCCAACAACTGCAGCGACGATCCACCGGACAGTGCGGCATTGCCATCGGCGACCAGCAGAAGCAGGGCCAAGCCGATCCACAGCACCGCGTCGTCGATTACGGCGATACGTACTGCCATCTGGCTAAGGGGGCGATGCAGTGGTCCCAGCTCGCGGACAATGCCGATCAATACCGGTAACGCGCTGACCGCAACGCACAAGCCGATGGCGATCGCGCCCAGCGCGCGATCGCCGTTAGGCGCCGCCCAGTTCGGCAACGCTGCGAAGTAGTGGTATGCGGCCAGTGTGCCGACCACGAAAGGCAACAACAACGCGAGCGCCGCGCTGGCTACGAACCGGAATACCGGCCTGCGCGCTGCGACCGGTAGATCCGCCGGGGAATCGATATGCGCGGACTGCCGCGTCTCCAGACCGGCGGTAAAGGCCAGCAGCAACACGCCGATCCAGCCGATCTTGTCGCCAATCACCGACGGCACGCCCAGTGAGGCCGGCAACCCCCCGGTGGCCGCCAATACCAGCCCGATGATGATCGGAATCACCGCTATCGGTATCGAGCGACCGAGCAAACGCCATAGCGTCCATGCGAGAAGGATGAAGATCAGCGCATCGGCGGCGGCAGCAATAATTGCGTGCATGGGCTCAGCGTACCGTAACCGGTGCAGGTTGCTTCGGCGGTCTGGTCGATTCGCGGAACAACAGGGTGTGTTCGACGTGGACCATGCGGCCGGCACCCGGCGTACGGATCCGCTCCAGCAATTGCAGAGTCGCGAGCCGGCCCATTTCCGCAGTCGGCTGGCGCACCGTGGTCAGGGCAGGGTAGATATGGCGCGCAATGGGCGTGTCGTCGAAACCGCAGACCGACAAGTCGCGCGGCACGGCCAGCCCGCGCTCGCCGGCCGCGCGGATCACACCGGCGGCCATGTCGTCGTTGGCGGCGAAGATCGCGGTAGGCGGGTCGGCCAGGTCGAGCAATCGGTTCGCCCCGCCTATGCCCGACTCGAATGAGAATTCGCCCTGAGTCACCAGTGCCGCGTCGTAGGCGATACCGGCTTTACGCAAAGCTTCGCGATACCCGGTGTGGCGCCACTGACAGGCACCGTGCAACCGCGGACCCTTGATGTGGCCGATGCGCCTGTGCCCCAGCGCTATCAATCCGGCCATGAGCTCCACCACGGCAGCGGTTTCCTCCATCATCACGCCGATGCGCGCCTGCGGGTTTCGCGGAGCGATGCAGACGAACGGTACCTCGTGCTCTTCCAGATAATCCAGCACCACGCTGTTATCGGTCAGCGGAGGAATCAGCACTACGCCGTCGGGACCGAAGGATTCGAAAAACCCCTTGATATCGTCCGCGATGCGTTGCTTGCCCGCACCCACGGGAGCCAGGACCAGGTTGTAATGGTTGACGCGACAGGCTTCCAGCATGCCGCTTTGGATCTCCATCAGGTAATTGCGCGAGGGATTGTTGTAGACGAGCGCCACCATGCAGGAGCGCTGTCCGGCCAGGCTGCGGGCGGAAAGGTTCGGCTTGTACTGCAACTGATCGACCGCGCGCATGACGCGATCGCGCGTTTCTTCGCGCACATTGGGTTCGTGGTTGAGCACGCGCGAGACCGTTTTCATCGACACGCCGGCGGCGGCGGCCACATCCTCGATACGACTACGCATATTCCGTGTCCCGCTCCTGATGTAAACCAGTCCCTGGACGGCCGGTTTGGGTCAAGCGATTCTGCCAGCGTAAGAGGCGATTGGCATATCCGCGCTTGCTCTCGTTCATGGCTGGCTGGCGGAGCCCGGCCAACGGAAGGTGGCTATGCTTTTGGCCGGAAGCGTGTAGCCGAAGCGCCGTTCTTGCTGGCGTACGGAAAAGCCGCGCTGTTTGGAGCCGGTATTGGTGACGATCAGTACTACCGACCCGTCATCGGTATTCTGAAAAGCGACGTTATCCAGTCCGTCGCCGGTCGCGGTGGAAGCGATGCGATACGCATCGCGGCGCACGAAGCGGCTGGCGTGGGCGAGCGCGTAGTAGCCGTTGTTGCGGCTGACACGGCCGGTTGCCGAGTCGATCGTCACCACTCCGATACAGGTATCGCAGCCGCCCGCATGCGGACCGCCACGTTCGTCGAGGGCCAGGTTCCAGAACAGCACGCCACGGGCCCAGTCGCGGGTGGCCTGCACGATCAATTGCTTCGCCTGCAGAGGCAGGCCACCGCTGCGCACCGGTTCCCAGGTGCCGTCCGAACACTCGGTCATATAGACGTCCTTGTCCGGGAACGCCGCATGCACGGTCGACTGCGCGGAAGGGTCGCCGCCATAGCAATGCCAAGCCACCGCAGCTACGTAAGGGCCTGCCGCAGGGTCGGACAAGACAGCGCCGGGTTCCTGGGGTTTGTCCCAGTTGTGGTCCCAATCGAAAATCAAAGGACCTTTTCCGCGTGCGGCAATCAGTGGGCCCAGATGATCGCCTATCAGTCGCGCGCGTGCCGGTGCGTTAAGACGCATGCCCGGGTAATCGGCGGGCTCGAAATCGGGTTCGTTCTGCACGGTAAGCGCGAAGATGGGAATGCCTTCTGCCGCGTAAGCGTCGACGTACTTGAGCAGGTAGCGAGCGAAAGCGCCGTAATACTCGGGGCGAAGGCTGCCTTTGATCAGGCTGTCGCTGTCCTTCATCCAGGCGGGCGCGCTCCACGGTGACGCCATCACCTGCAGACGTGGATTGACCGCAAGCGCCTGGCGCGTCACCGGCACCACGTCGGACAGATTGGGGGCGATACTGAAATGCTGCAGTTGCGGATCCGCTTCGCCGTTGGGCGGATCGTCCAGGCTGTAGTGGTGCCGCGAGAAATCCGATGCGCCGATGGTCAAGCGCGTGAATTCAAGGCCGATGCCGTCACCCGAGCGCCCGAACAATTCCTGCAGCAGCGCCTGTCGCTGAGCGGAGGTCATCTTGTGTTGGATCAGCCAGGCGGAAGAGTCGGTGATGGAGGCGCCGAAACCGAGCATGCGCTGATACCGCTTGCCGGTATCCACTTGGATCTCTGCCACCGCATCGGCCGATTCCGCATGCACTTCCACGGGCTTCAGCGCCCAACTGTGATCGGCAGTGGTGACCCAGGCTTGGACTTCCGCGGCACCGCTTGCGGCGCTGGAATCCGGCAATCGCGGTTGGCTGGCGCAGGCGGCGCCGATCAGCGCGAATGAGAAAGACAATAAAACCGCTCTCGGTTGCGCATGGCGACGAAGGTCCGGAACGTTCATCCATTCTCCTCGGAGGAGGTGTTGTGTAACGTTACATGCACGCGCTTGCGTGCTGCGTCGCAACGAAACGATAGCGTTGTCGCTATCGAAGCTCTCGCAATCGCGGGATCTACGCGGAAAACTCTGCGCATTCTTAACCGATTGTTGACAAGCGCTTTCAGCGATTATATGACAGCGCTGTCAGCAACGGGGTGGAGAGATCAGATGATTCATGCAAAAAAAGGTTCGGTGACGATTTCCAGCGCGCGCCAAGCGGGTCCGCGCAAACGAATTCTGGTTACCGCCTGTTGTCTGGGACTGTTCGCCGCGCAATGGGCGCAAGCGCAGGAGCAGCAGACAACGACGGCCAATGAGAGTCCTGCGCAGGAGCAGGACGTCAACACCCTGGATGCGGTGGTGGTGACGGGTATCCGGCAGAGTATCGCCAAGTCGGTGGAGGTAAAAAACGAATCGAGCTCGATCGTGGAAGCGATCTCGGCCGAAGACATCGGCAAGCTGCCCGACATCAGCATCGCCGACTCGATCTCGCGCCTGCCGGGTCTGACCATGCAGCGCGTTGATGGGCGCGGGCAGGTCATCCACATCCGCGGCATGTCCGAGCAGTTTGCCGGTACGTTGCTCAATGGCCGCGAACAGGTCAGCACCGGCGATAGCCGCGGTGTCGAGTTCGACCAGTATCCAGCCGAACTGATCAATGCCGTAGTCGTCTACAAGACGCCCGATGCTTCGCTGGTGGGGCAGGGTCTCTCGGGGACGGTCGACATGCAGACCATTCGTCCGCTGGACTTCGGCGAGCGCCGCATCGTGTTCAGCGGCCAAGGCGAGTACAACTCACTCGGCGACTTGACGGCGGGGGGCAAGGATAAAGGCTACCGACTCTCGGCTTCCTATGTGGACCAGTTTGCCGATAACACCATCGGTGTCGCCGTCGGCGTCGCACGCCTCAGCTCGCCATTCCAGGAAAAGCACTATAAATCATGGTGGTGGGCCAACACCGACTTGTGGGGCACGCCGCAAGGCGCCAAACCCGCCGATGCGATCGCCTTGCAGGGCGCCGAAGGCTGGGTGAAATCCAGAGACATGACCCGCGACGGCGTCATGGCGGTGCTGGAATTCAAGCCCAACGACACCTGGCACAGTGTGCTGGATATGTACCACTCCAAGTTCGAGCAGCAGGAATGGATGCGCGGTGCGATGTGGACCAACGATCCGTGGTGGAACGGCGGGGCGGCGACCTATACCGCCGCCAACACGACGATGTATCACGGCGTACCGGTGGTCACCAGCGGCACCCTGAGCGGAATCCAGCCTGTAGTGCGCAACGACGATAACGAGCGCGAAGACAAGCTGTCCGCGATCGGCTGGAACAATGAGTTCAAGTGGGATGTGTACACGCTGACCGCCGATGCCAGCTATTCGCGCGCCGAGCGCGAGCAGTCCGCGTTGGAGACCTACGCAGGCATGCTGGGCGGACTGGACGTGGACTTTGAAATTCCGTTGACGGCAGGCTATGCCAACTACGCTCTGCCCGATTTGTCCGATCCGAATTCGGTTTACCTGAGCGACCCGCAGGTATGGGGTCATGACGGACGCATGGAGGATTCGCAGCAGAAAGACACGCTCAAGTCATTCCGGCTGGACCTGAACCGCCTGGTGGAATCTTCTGATTTCCTGCGCAGCTATGACGTGGGCTTCAACTTCAGCAAACGCACCAAGGACAAGAGCGCGCAGGTCTATTTCGCCGATCTGCCGGACCGCGAACCGACCCTGATCGATCCCTCCCTGCTGTCCGCGCCCACCAGCCTCGGCTTCGCGGGTATGGGCAACGTGATCAGTTTCGACCCGCGCGAGCTGCTTGGTCGGTACTACAACGTGTATCTGAGCGAGAGCAACGACGACCTGCAGAAGGACCAGAGTATCGAGGAAGAGATTCGCACGTTTTATGCGAAGGCCAACCTCGATATGGATCTGACCGACTCAGTGCGCCTGCGCGGTAATGTGGGCGTGCAGTACATTCGCACCGAACAAGCCTCGAGCGGTGTGGTTATCGAACAGCATGAGAACGAAAATGTGCTTGTGGCGGGAACGGGAGGTGCTTCGTACGGCGATATCCTGCCCAGCCTGAATCTTGTGGCCGATTTCGGTAACGGTTGGAATGTGCGCTTTGGTGCTGCCCGCGAACTGATGCGCCCACGCATCAACGACATGGGTGCGTATGGCAGCGTCGGGGTGGCTGTCACCGATGGTAGGGGCGAATGGACCGGCAGCGGTGGGAATCCGCAGCTTGAGCCTTACCGCGCCAATGCCGTGGACCTGTCGGTGGAGAAGTACTTTGGCGAATCCAATTCGAGCTACGTGGCGGTGGCGGTGTTTTACAAAGACCTGGATTCGTATATCTACACCCGGACCATCCCATGGAATTTCGCGGGCTACGATTACGAAGGACCCGTGCCACCGGCTTCTGACTGGGGCACCTTCTCCAGCCCGGCCAATGGCACTGGCGGCTACATGCGCGGCGTGGAGTTCGGCAGTGCGCTGAGTGGCGATCTGCTGCATCCGGTGCTGGATGGGTTCGGCCTGTTGCTCAATGCGTCCTACACCGAGTCGTCGATCGACCCCGACGGTCCGGACCAGGGTAGCGGCACCGACACGTTTCCGGGACTGTCGAAGATCGTCGCCAATGCCACGCTTTACTACGAGAAAAACGGGTTCTCGGCGCGCGTGAGTCAGCGCTTCCGCGATCCGTACCGCGGCGAGTACAGCTATATCTTCGGTCAGCGCAGCTATCGCTACACGCTGAACGAACGCACGATCGATATGCAGGTGAGCTACGACTTCCCCGAATCCAGCAAGCTGGGCGGTCTGTCGTTGATGTTCCAGGTCAACAACTTGAACAACGAACCTTTCCGCACCGAAGTCAGCGATTCGAACCAGCTCGGCCTGTTCTTCCCCGAGGAATACACCGAGTACGGTCGCCAGTACATGCTGGGCTTCCGCTACAAGCTGTAATGGCATGAAAAGGGATCCCGGTCACAGGCACATGCCTGTGGCCGGCTTGTTGTCTCTTTCGTTTCCCTTCACGCACAGATTCATCACGCTGCCTGCAGTGGATCCGCATACCGCTTTCAGGACGCGGACGACAGCAGCGCGATCCTGCGCTTCTTGCTCAACGAATCCAGCGCCTTGCGGTACGACCATTGCACCAGTTCGCGCAGATAGCCGTCCGGCACGCTGCGCACGTCCACTATCGTGATCCAATGGAAACGCGCCAGCCAGCGCGCGGGTTTGATGCCGGGGACGTCGGTCAATTCCAGGAAGCGTTCCGATGAAACCTTGATGCTGAAACGCCACTGCTCGGGCTGGCTGGTCTTGAAATGGGCGAAGCGCTTTCCATCCACGCTATAGACCAGGATATTCGCAGGCTCACCATGCAACTGCACAGCAGCGCCGGGAAGGCGCGCGCAGAATTCTTTAAGTCGCTTCGTGTCCAAGGCGTCACCTTCCCCCGTCGCCCCGGAAACGCACCGTCAATCCCTTGAGGAAATTGCGCAGTATCTGGTCGCCGCAAGGACGATAGTGCTTATGGTCGGCCTGGCGGAACAGAGCGGTGAGTTCCGGTTTGGTGAGGGGGAACCCCGCCGCAGCGAATACCTCATGCATGTCCACGTCCTTCAGCTGGAAGGCGACGCGCAACTTCTTCAGCACCACGTTGTTGGTGATCCGCGTTTCCACGGGCCGCGGCGGCAGGCTTTCGTCCCGGCCGCGATAGTAGAAGACCAGGCCATCCAGGAAATGCGCGAGCACGCGGTCGCTGCAGACTGCGAACCCGTCTTCCTCCTCCTTCTTCAGCAACGCGTGCACCTGCGCCTTTTCTATTGGGAAATCCGCATCGGCCAGCTGGATGATCTCGGCCACCTTGCCGTCGCCGAGATCCAGCATGTAGCGGATGCTGCGCATCACATCGTTGTTGATCATGTCCGTCCTGTGAGCCGCCTGGCTACCCAGACAGGGCACAGTTTAACGTCGCCCGCTCCGCCAGGCGCAAATTGACGCGGGCGGCGGTTGCGGGCGCAGCTGCCTCAGACGCAGCCGTTGGCGTTCGTGCACTTGATTCGCGAGTTCTCGTCTTTGAGCAGCTTCTCGTCGGCCTCCTTGCGTTCGCGGATCTCGGTGGCCGTACGGCAGACGCGGGTGACGTAATTGCTACCGGTCCTCGCCTCCTGCGTACAGACCAGGCGTTGGTCCTGGTTGTTCTTGATGGTCGCTTCGATCCGCGCCATCAATCTGCGGACCTCGGCCTGATCGGTAGGGGCGAGCTGCGAAGTATCGGTTGTGCCTTCCAGCAGTTTTCCCAGTTTTTCCTGGTCCGCCAGAACGGATGTCTGCACATCGCGCGGCAGGTTCGCGTAGCGCTCCCGCTTGGCCTTCATGTCGGCGCGGATCGTCTGCTGCCGGGCAAGGATGTCCGCGGACTGCGTCGGCGTATCGGCGGCTCTGGCGACAGGGACGACCGCCAGCAGGGCGGCGCAAGCCAATGCGTACAGTCGGTAGGTCATTTCGTTCTTGTCCCCGGAGTCGTCCGTCCGACCGTATCCGATTGGGTGGGTGGCTCCAAGAGGCGGGCAGCAAGCGGACAATTTGCGCAAAACGAAGCTTTTTGAGGTTGCCTGCAAAAGTTATAGTCGCAGTCGGGTTTCTCCGGAGGGCAAGAGAAGTGAACACCCACGCCACCGTCTCCGAACCAGTCGTTTCCCGCTTGCGCGCTATCTGCCTGGAGTTTCCGGAAGCCTGCGAAGAACAGGCCTGGGTGGGTACCCGCTGGATGATCCGCAAGAAGAATTTCGCTCATGTGCTGGCAATCGAATCCGCTTGGCCGCCCGCCTATGCCCGCGCCGCGAAATCCGAAGGGCCGTTGACGGTGCTGACTTTCCGGTCCAGCGCACGGCTCGATGCGCCCCGGTTTTCGAAGGCGCCCTTCTTCAAACCGGTGTGGTGGCCGGATATCGCCGGCATGGCGATCGATGTGCATACCGATTGGGACGAAGTAACCGATCTGCTGGCCGGCAGTTATCGTTTACTGGCGCCGAAGAAACTCGCTGCGCGGGTCGACTGAGCGGCAGGCTTGAATCATCGGAGTGCCTTGGTCAGGATGCAGCCACTGCAAGGGAGAGGGTATGGAAAGCAAGCAATGGCAAGCCGCAGGCGATGCGATGTCGCGCATGTGCTCGGCCTCGGACGAAGCGCTGGAGGCGGGTGGAAGGGTGGTTCTGCTGTCGTTGATGTTGCTGCTTGGCGGGTGTTCGCCGGCGGCTGACGCCCCCACAACGCCCGCCGCGACGCCGGCGTCCACCGCGAAGGTTGCGGCGCCCGATCCGGTCAGGACCGCGGCACGCATGCAGGAGTGCCGCGCCAAACTCGAGGCGGGCATCCCTACGGGAATGGTGATCAATGCCTCCGCCGATAACGGCCGCCCCGTACTCTGGGTGGGACCGGCCTGGCAGCGGAGTCCAGCCAAAGACAAGGAGTCCCTGGCGCGCGACACCGCCTGCTTTTTTCTGTCCGGCGACGAATCCAGGACCCTCAAGTTCTCGATTTACGAACAAAGCACAGACCGCGAGATCGCGGTATGGGATCGCTCCCATTTGATCGAATGGTGATCGCATTGTTCGAGGCGATTCGCACAGAGTCGGACGATAGCTGATGGACTACCCCGCAACGCAGCTTGTACCGTCATGGCGATCTATGCACACTCCGGCGTGGATTGCTCCAACTACGAGGTGTTCCATGCTGCGTTGCCTGCTGGTGCTCTTGTCCGCTTTCGTCCTGGCCGCTCCTGCGTTGGCCGCAAAAGCTCCGCCTTATACCTATCTGCGCGTTGGCAATACCGCCGACGTGGCGCCCGCTACTACTCCTGGCGTGGCGTTGATGGGCGGGGGCACCGATGTCGATCAGGCTTTCCAATGGCTGTGCGGCCTGGGTGGAAACGGCGATTTCCTGGTGATCCGCGCCACCGGCACCGATGCCTACAATCCGTATGTGCGCGATCTGTGCCCGAACGCCAACTCGGTGGCCACGCTGATCATTCCCAGCGCCGCGGCCGCCAATCTGCCGGCGGTGGCGGCGATCATCGCCAAGGCCGAGGTGGTATGGATCGCTGGCGGCGACCAGTCCAACTACATCGGCTTCTGGAAGAACACACCGGTGCAGTCCACGCTCAACACGCGCATCGCGCAGGGCGTGCCGGTGGGTGGAACCAGTGCCGGGCTCAATGTGCTGACGCAGTTCGTCTACACCGCGCAGGCCAGTCAGGGCGTGACCAGTAGCCAGGCGGTGGCGGATCCGTTCAACCGCTACATGACTTTCGATCGCGATTTCGCCAGCGTGCCGTTGCTGCAGGGCGTTATAGGAGATCCGCACTTCGCCGCGCGCGATCGCATGGGCCGCGACATCGCCTTCCTGTGCCGAGTGGCGGCCTATGGCTGGAGCGCCGCGCCGCGTGGCATCGCCGTGGACGAAATGACCGCGCTGCTGGTGGCGAACGGTGGCTACGCCAGTGTGGTGGGCTCGGGCAAGGTGTATTTCCTGCAGGCGCCGGGACTCCCCCAGGTTTGTGCAGCCAAGACGCCGCTGACCTATCGCAATATCGGCGTCGCGCGCATCGCCGCCGGCGACGGTTTCGATCTCCTCAACTGGATACCGGCAGGCGGGACCACTTATACCGTGTCCGTCGAAGCCGGCGTGCTCGGCTCCTCCCAGGCCGGTGGTTCTCCTTATTAAGAGATAAAGAACAAGGGGATGAACGGGGTGGCTCGCTTACCCCGTCCCGTGGGCGATGAACGGATAACGATTCCGTAAGGCTCGATTCACCCGGCGGCGCCGACACTTGTCCCACTTTTCACAGGGAGGGACAAGTGATGAAGACATTGAAGAAGATCGGCCTGACGGCCGCCCTGGCGGTGGGTCTGGGCATCGGCGCAGCGGCTTCGGCGCAGACGGTGGGTTACAACATCCGTACCGGCGATGTGTGGGTGGATACGCGTCTAGGCGAGATCAACGACTACGGCCGGCGCTACCGCGATCCGTTCGTGGGCGAGATGACCGGTTATTACGGTGCGCCGCGCAGCCTGATCGTCGAGTTGCTCGATCGCCGCGGCTGGGCGCCGGCCGACGTTTATTACGCCTGCGCATTGGCCCATTCGTTGGGCATTCCGTGCTTGAACGTAGTGCGCGAGTACGACCGTAATCCCGGCCTGGGCTGGGGCAACGTGGCCAAGCACTACGGCATCAAGCCGGGCTCTCCGGCCTTCCATGCCTTGAAGCGCGGTACGGCGTCCACTTACGGGCGCTGGGGCTATCCGGTCGTCGTCGACCGTGCCGTGCACGTCGACTGGTCCAAGCATGGTCCTGGCAAATTGCAAGGCAAAGGCAGCGCCCCGCGTCCGGCGGCCGACCATGGAAAGGGAAAGTCCGGTCACGACAGTGGCGATCGCGGCGGCAAGGGGAAGGGTAAGGACAAGGACAAGGGCCAAGGCAACGGAAGCGGAAAGGAAAAAGGCAACGGCAAGGGCAAGTAGTACGTCCAGTGCGATTGCAGTAACGAAGGACGGCGGCCGTGAGGCCGCCGTTTTTGTTTGCGGGTCGTCGAGGCAAAGCGCCGGGCCACTGTTGCGGCGCAGTACATACGAATTCATTGCCCGCCAACGGCTCCGGCTTGTAGCCTCGCTGCGTCCCGCCGATGCATCCGCCATTCGACGGCCTTCGGGAAAAAGCACCGCATGAAAGCAGCGATCGCCTTGTGTTTCGGTCTGATGCTCAGCGCGTCGGCGTCCGCGCGCGACTTCGCCATTGATCACCTGGAACCGGCCAGTTGGTGGGTGGGGATGAAGCACTCCCGCGTCGAACTGATGGTGCACGGCAACGCGATCGGACCGTTGAAGCCCCGGCTCTCCCGGCCTGGCGTGAGCGTGGTCGATGTGCAGCGGGTGGAAAACCCCAACTATCTGTTCGTCACGCTGGAGATCGCGAACAACGCCAGTCCCGGGACGTTCGATATCGAATTCCTCGATGGCGATCGCGTGGCCGTCCGTCGTCCATTCCGCCTGGACGCGCGCGAACCAGGGTCGGCATCGCGCAAGGGCTTCGATGCTTCCGATGCCATCTACCTGATCGTCCCGGACCGCTTCGCCAATGGCGACCCCGGCAACGACACTGTCGCCGCCATGCGGGAGCCCGCTGATCGCACTTCGCCCAATGGACGTCACGGCGGCGACATAGCGGGCATCTCGAAAAGCATCGACTACATCGCCGGCATGGGCTTTACCCAACTCTGGCCCACGCCGCTGCTGGAAAACGACCAGCCGGAATTCTCTTATCACGGCTATGCCATCACCGATCTGTACCGCGTCGATCCGCGCTTCGGCAGCAACGAGGACTACCGCGCGCTTTCACGCAGCGCGCGCGCCAAAGGCGTTGGTCTGATCATGGACGTGGTGCTCAACCATATAGGCTCCAGCCACTGGTGGATGCGCGACCTGCCCGCGCCGGACTGGATCAACCATGGCAGCCAATTCGCGCCCACCAATCATCGTCGCACCACAGTGCAGGATCCGCATGCGGCGCCGCAGGACCGCGCGGATTTCGTGGAAGGCTGGTTCTCGCCCGGCATGCCCGACCTCAATCAGCGCAATCCGCACCTGGCCACTTATCTGATCCAGAACAGTCTGTGGTGGATCGAATACGCCGGCCTGTCCGGTATCCGCGAAGACACGTTCGGCTATGCCGATACCGAATTCCTCAGTGCGTGGGGCAAAGCGGTGCTGGACGAGTATCCGGACTTCAGCATGGTCGGCGAGGAATGGAGCGCCAATCCTGCCACGGTCGCGCACTGGCAGCGCGGCAAGGTCAATCCGGACGGCCACGTTCCGCACATGCCCAGCATGATGGATTTCCCCGTCCACACCGCGTTGCGCGACGCGTTGAACGAACCGGAAGGCAGGGATACGGGCTGGATACGGCTGTACGAGGCGCTGGCCAACGATTACCTGTATCCGGATGCGGACCGTCTGGTCGTATTCGCCGAGAACCACGACACCACCCGCCTGCTCGCCACCGTGAAGGGAGACGTCGCTCTGTTCAAGATCGCGATGGCCTACCTCGCCACCGTACGCGGTACGCCGCAGTTCTTCTACGGCTCGGAAATACTGATGGAAGGACCGCGCGAGCGGGAGGACGGGAAGATCCGCGCCGACCTGCCCGGCGGTTGGGCGGGCGATGCGAACAACGCCCTCACCGGCGCCGGTCTGTCGGCGGCCGAGCGCGATGCGCAGGACTACCTGCGTCGATTGCTCCGTTGGCGCAGGAATACGCCGGTGGTGCAGCACGGCGAGCTGCAACACTTCGCACCGGCCGATGGCGTGTACGTCTACTTCCGCTATGACAACGACAACACGGTCATGGTGGCCTTGAACCGGAATGCCGGGCCCACGCCGTTGGCGCTGGAACGCTTCGGCCGATTCATCAAAACCGACAGCAGGGGCCGCGATGCGATGAGCGGAAAGACCATTGCGCTGGGAACGACGCTGCAGCTGGCGGGCAACGCGGCGACGATCCTCAGCATCGAATAGGCAACGCCCGCATCTGGGCGGGCGTTGCGTACCTTGTTTTGAAGAGCCGGCTCAAAGCCGACGTTTTGCTAAGGCCCGCTGGGTTGGGCAGGATCGGTAGGCTGCGGGCCCTCGGGATCCACACCTGGATCGGGCGGGGGAGGGAACACCGGATCGCTGGGTTGCCATGGCGGCGTGTCGCGCGCGGGATTCGGTGTTTCGCCGGGCCTCGGAGCAGGGGGCTGAAAAGGTCCTCCGGGATTGGGGTTGTGCTGATTCAAGCCGTTCTCCTCTGTTGCTGCGGCAACTCGTGCCGCACCGCCAACATGCGCGAGCCGAGGCTTGCCCGGTGTGAAGAAACGCGGATGCGGCTTTCGCCAGAACGCAACTTCAGGCAGCTTGATCGGTACCGCGCATAGCGCCTGGTCGAGGCGATGGATTCGCCATTCTTGACGGCGTCGATCTCGCCCTGCCGCCAATTTGGTACGCCCGCGGGAGCCGGATCCCGCGCTCCCGTGAGTCCGGTCCAACTCGAACGGCGGATTCCAGTACCCGAATCGCCGGTTTCGTCGCGCCATCCCGCGTCTCGTCGCTGCCGCCGCCAAGACCGGCAAAGTGCCGACTATTCTCGCCGGCACTCCACACGGGCCGGGTGCCACCATGAGCATTACCGACTTCCTGTTTTCCCTGCACAAGCTGCTCGCCTGGTTATTCGCGTTGCTGACGGTCGTGTTGCCCCAGCATCTTCTGGCTCCGCTGTCCGAGGCGGGCACGCCTGTGGCGGCCTATGCGTCGTCGCCGCAGCTCTGCGTACGGACCTCTACGCCACCGCCCAAACTGGTACGCGCAGTCTTGCCGCCATCGGGTGCGGACGACGACGGTGCATCCACCCCAGCGTCCAAAGACACGGATGCAGCCGCACCTGCTGCACAGGCAAAGCGATGAAGCGATGGAGGTGGCGTTGCGAAGCCGTTTTTACGTACCGCATAGCAGCGGGCCAATGGCTTGCCGACTGTTGGCGCAGGACTATGAGCCTCTTGGATCGCGCGGAATGGTGCAGCGAATGAAGCTCACAGATTGCCGGGCTTGAAGCGGCTGCGCCGCGAGATATCCGATCCCGACACCATGAATTTTCCTTCACCGCGGTAGTGCACGGTCTGTGGAATTCCGGGGGTGACCGCGACGTGCGCCTTGACTACTTCCCAGATGAAGAGCCCGTGCTTGCCCACCTGGCTGCCGTCGTATAGCCGACACTCGAAGTTGGAGTGGCATTCCGTCAGCAGCGGGGCATCCACTTTGCTGGCGCGCCGCGCGGCGAGCCCGAATTTCGCGAACTTGTCGGTATCGGCACCGCTGCAGTTGCCTATGCCCACCACCGTATCCACCAAATCCAGAGTGGGTAGATTGATCACACATTGCTTGCTGCGCCGGATCATTTCAAAACTGTGATTCTCATCCCAGATGTAGCAGGCCAATAGCGATGGCTCGAATCCCATCATCATGTGCCAGCCCATGGTCATGACGTTGCGCTCTTCCTTCCACGCAGAACTCACCAGCACGATGGGGCCTGGCTCCAGGAAGCGGCGTACCTGGTCCGTCGGGAAATCTCTTTTGCGGAATTTCTTCATGCGCGGTGTCCGGTTGAAAAAGAGACCGACGGCACATTAGCGGCGTACATGTGAAAATAACGGCATGGAAAAAGGTTGGGTTTCCGTTGCTTCGCTGGACTATCGATCTCGTGTTTGTGAGAGCTAATGCACAGTTGTGCATTTACGCGTTTCGTCGTGAATCGCAAGATGACTTGCAGGCGCTGGTCATGGATTTTCAGCATTGAAATGCCTATATCTCGGGTTGTGCGGAAGCTATGCGCTACCGATATTCACCCATCAATCCGACACGAAAACTCCAGTGTCCGCGTTGCCGACCGCTCTTTTTTCGTCAACGAAATTCGCAATCGGTTACTTCGAACTGCGACGCATGCAACATGCGCGCAATAGTAGTGCTTGACTATGTGTGTTGTATCAAGCTAGTTTTCCGCTTGATTGCTCATGCGCCTGCTTAGGCGTGATCGCCTTCCGCTAGCTGGATAGGGATGCAATCCACGGGGAAATTTTCAGGGAGCGTTCTGCCAGGGAGGTAGGGGTACTAATGTCGCGATATTCCTTTGCGGTCATTGCCGATGCGGTTTCGGGATGCGTCTGTCGACAGGACAGGCTTGCTCGTCCGGTCCGTTCTTTTGCCATTCGCTTTTCAAAACACGCTGCGGACTCAGACCGCATGCGTTCTCGCTTTTCGCTTGCCTGTCGTTCCCATAGCCATGCCGGCCGCGGAGCGGCATCGTCGCGCCGGTCGATCCTTTCAATCCCATCCGTTGGTGAAGCGTGAAACATAAGAATATGGCTGGTCGCTGCTGGTGCGTGTTGATCTTGCTGGTTGTTGCATTGTCCGGATGCGCCACACGGCCGGCGCCGGATTTCGGCGGCCGCTGGAAAACAGTGAATCGTTACGCGACGTCGGCCGAAGCGATTCCTCTGTACCGGTCCTACGTGTTCCATTCCTCGCCCATGGACGGGACGCTCAAGAACATGCTTACACGCTGGGCGACCGACTCGAAAATGACCTTGTCGTATCTGCATCCTTCGGATTTCACGCTGTACGGACCAGTGGCGCAGATCCAGACCAACGACCTGCAGGCGGCGGTTTCGCAACTCACCGCCGCCTATGCCGGACAACAGGTATCGGTCACGGCCAGCGACAACCAGATCGTCGTCCGCGTGGCCCAGGCCGGCGAAGACACTTCGGCGACCACACCCTGAGCATGGCCGGAATGTTTTCGCATCGGTGTTCACATAGCGGCTTCGAGGAATCAAATTGATGTTCGGGAAGAAAGCTTCATCGCCGCAGATCGACAGCGCGGTCTCCAAGGCGGTCAATTTCGAGATCACGCTGGCCGACATGGCCAGGCGTAGCGAGCGCAGGGCCTGGTTGGTGGCGTCGGGCGCCATCGCCCTGTCGCTTATCCTGGCGGCGGGCTATTTCTACATGCTGCCGCTCAAGGAAAAAGTGCCCTACCTGATCATGGCCGACGCCTATACCGGCACCAGCTCGGTAGCGCGCCTTACCCAGGATGCCGACCATCGCAGCATCACTACCAAAGAGGCGGTCAATCGCAGCAATGTCGCCCACTTCCTGCTCGCGCGGGAGTCCTACGACGTCGCGTTGATGAACCTGCGCGACCGCACCACGGTGTACACCATGGCCTCGCCGGACGTGGCGGCGGTCTATACCAACCTGCACAACCCGAAAAGCCCCACCAGCCCGTTCAACGTCTACGGCAAGAACAAGGCGGTGCGGGTCAAGATCCTCAGCATTTCGCTCATAGGCGGATCGGCCAAGACATGGCCCAAGGGCGCGACCGTCCGCTTCCAGCGCAGTCTTTATGACAAGCCGTCAGGCACGGCCAAGCCGCTGGACAGCAACATCGCCACCATGGAGTTCACCTACAAGTCGAACCTGAAGATGGAAGAAAAATACCGCATCGAGAATCCGCTCGGATTCCAGGTCACCAATTACCGCGTCGACAGGGATTACGACGACAGCGGCTTCACCGCCACACCGCCGGAAGAAACGGAAACGCAGCCGCTGCCGCAGGCGCCCAATCCCGCGCTGCCTGTCGCGCCACCAGCGGACGCCGGTGCAATACCCGCCGAGGCCGCCGACCCGGCGGGCCAGCCAGGCAATCCCGCGTCCGCCGCTCCGCCGGCCGCCGCTCCCAATTCCAACAATGCCAACGGGGCCATCAACCAATGAATCGCTTGAGCAAGCATTGCCTGGCAGTGATCCTGCATGCGGCGATCATCGGCGCTGCGCTGCCGGCCAGCGCGCAGGTCGTGCAACAGTACGAATACGAGCCGGACCGCATTTATGAAGTGCGCACCGGTCTGGGCATCACCACCCAGATCGAGCTGAGCCCCAACGAGAAGATTCTGGATTTCAGCACCGGTTTCAGCGCCGGCTGGGACCTGACACGTCGCGAGAACGTGTTCTATCTCAAGCCGAAGAACGTGGACGTGGACACCAACATGGTGATCCGCACCGCCACCCATTCCTACATCTTCGAACTGAAGGTCGTGGCCACCGATTGGACCGCGCTCAGCCAGGCCAAGCAGGCGGGCGTGCAATACAAGATCACCTTCGCTTACCCCAACGACATCGAGTTCGCTGCCGAGGCGGACGAAAGCGCGCCGCAACTCAGCACCAAGCTGGACAAGGACAGGCTCTACAACTTCGACTACGACTATTCGACGCGTACCAAGCAGGCCTGGCTGATTCCCACCAACGTCTACGACGACGGCCAATTCACCTACGTCAAGATGAGCGACCTGAAAGCCTTCCCTACCGGAAACTTCCCCGCGGTCTTCGGCCGCGAACGCGAAGGCGGCGAAGATTTCGTGGTCAACACCACGGTCGAAAACAACACACTGATCGTGCACGGCACCTATCCCTTCTTGGTCATCCGGCACGGCAAGAATGTCGTCGGCCTGCGTAGGAACAAAGCACAATGAACCAGAATTTGCCGCCCAATTCCTCCGGCCGCCCTTACGACGACGGCGATCCGGATCCGCAGCCCAATCGCGATACGGAGGCGCCCGCGCAAGCCGGCAATCCCTATTACGCCAACCAGCAAAGCAGCGCCGCGCCTGATCTCGACGCGAACGCCCCGCAGCTGCGGTCCAACGATCTGCAGAAGCTCAACCGCAAGGCATTGCTGTTCCTGGGGGGCATCGTCCTGCTGCTGATCGTCGCTGCGGTATGGATGTTCAAGAGCGCTACCTCCGGCAAGGACGAAGTCGCCAAGCCGCGGGAAGAAAAAGTGGTGATCCCCGAATTGCCCGGCAACGCAGAGCCGCAAAGCGCCGAGCCGGTCGCGCCGATCCCGATGGAACAGTACGCCGCCGAACCGGCGATGCCTCCGCTGCCGCCCGAGCCCGCACAGCCCAGCGCTTACCCATCGGACGGATACGGAGCGCAATCGCAGCCGCGCGAGCCGACCTTGATGGAGCGCAGGATGATGAACGGCGCCGGCGCAGGCAGTGGCGGCGGTGAAGGCGGCAGCGATGCCGCGAAGAAGGATGCCTATATGCAAGCCATGATGGCTGCCGGCATGACGGGCAACCCGGCGGCCGCGCAACCGCCCCCGCAGGACGAGGTCGCTTCGGCGCAATACATCTACCGGCCCGATGCCCTGCTGGTTCGCGGCACCTACATCCGTTGCGTGCTTGAAACCCGCATCGTCACCGACATACCTGGCTTCACCTCGTGCGTGGTCACCGAGCCGGTCTACTCGATCAACGGCCGCAGCCTGCTGCTGCCGAAGGGCTCCAAGATTTCCGGCAAATACAACAATGCCGGCGCCACGGGGCCGCGGGTCGCTGTGATCTGGGACCGCATCACCACTCCCAACGGCATCGACGTCAACATGGCCAGCCCCGGCGTGGACAATCTTGGCGGTGCCGGCCATCCGGGCAAATACAACGCGCACTGGGGCAGCCGCATCGCATCGGCGCTGATGATCAGCCTGATCAGCGACGCCTTCAGCTACGCGGCCGCCGAAAACGGTCCCCGTACCACCACCATCTCCAACGGAAACGTGCTGGAGACTCCTTTCGAAAGCAGCACCGCGCGGACCATGGAACGTCTGGCCAACCAGGCGCTGGACAAGAGCATCAACCGTCCGCCCACGGTCACCATCAACCAGGGCACGGTAGTCAACGTTTACGTTTCCAAGGACGTGGACTTCACCGGGGTACTGGCCCGCAACTGACGCGGGCCTTATGCCATGGACATCGACAACTCACCGGTAGCGCGGGTCTCCAGCCAATTCCTGGACTACCAGTACGAAGTGCTGGGAATCCTGGAGTACATGAGCTCCCCGGAGGTCACCGAAATCTGCATCAACAAGCCGGGAGAAATCTATCTGGAAACCCGGCAAGGTTGGCAGCGCATCGAGGTGCCGGGCCTGAATTTCGAACGCGCCCGGCAGTTCTGCACCGCCGTGGTCAATGAAAGCAATACCGGCCAGCGCATCACCGACACCGATCCGGTCGTATCGCTGACCTTTCCCACCGGCCAGCGCGCGCAGTTCGTGATTCCGCCCGCCTGCGACGCCGGCAAGGTTTCCATCACCATCCGCCTGCCGTCCAAGCACACCAAATCGCTGCAGCAATACCAGGAAGACGGTTTCTTCGACCAGATCCTGGAGCAGGGCCACACGCTGGGCGAGCACGACCGGGAACTGCTGGAGCTGAAGTATTCGCGCAACTACGCCGAGTTCTTCAAGAAAGCGGTTCTATACAAGAAGAACATAGTGGTTTCCGGCGCCACCGGCAGCGGCAAGACCACCTTCATGAAATCGCTGGTCAACCATATCCCCGCCGATGAGCGCCTGGTCACCATCGAAGACGCGCGCGAACTGTTCATCACCCAGCCCAATGCGGTGCACCTGCTCTATTCCAAGGGAGGGCAGAGCACCAGCAACGTCACCGCCAAGAGCTGCATGGAAGCCTGCCTGCGCATGAAGCCGGACCGCATAATCCTGGCCGAGCTGCGCGGCGACGAATCCTTCTACTTCATACGCAACTGCGCCTCGGGCCATCCGGGCTCCATCACCAGCTGCCATGCCGGCAGCACCACCCAGACCTGGGACCAGCTGGCGTTGATGGTGAAAGCCTCCGCGGAAGGCGCCGGGTTGGAGTTCGCCATCATCAAGCGCCTGCTCATGATGACCATCGACATCCTGGTGCACATCAAGGCTCACGCGGGCCAGCGCAACATCACGGGCATCGACTTCAATCCGGAGAGAACGTTCGCCGAGTAACGCCAAAAATGTGTCCGCCGTCTCTAAATTCTAGCCGATTGGTTACCTGGGTTGGCATTTTTTTCCTGAAACAGAAAATGCTACCGATAGCAGACGCCTTTATGGTGAGAGCAGGCACACAACAAGTAGATATGTAATCTTTTTCCTACAGAATTTTGCGGCTGCATTAAGTTGACAACACTAGGGTGCTCATGAAATATGGGCGCAGGGATATCGGCAATGAACTCGAAAGGCTGTGGAACTCCACATGCTTTGTCGAATGATCGTCGGATAGCGATAAGCGTGTAACGGAGGAGTACGCGGTGTTACCTGGCATGGAGCTAATGAGTTGCCCCGAACTGGCGGTTCCGCCGGAGGTGATGCATCACGTCGTGCGCGTAGAATCCTCGCACAACCGGTATGCCATCGGCGTGGTCGGCGGGCACTTGGTGCGGCAGCCGAAGAACCTGCCGGAAGCGCTCGCCACCGTACGCATGCTGGAGAGCCGCGGTTTCAATTTCTCGCTGGGCGTAGCCCAGGTGAATCGCTACAACCTGGGCAAGTACGGCCTCAACTCCTATGAGAAGGCTTTCGAGGTCTGCCCCAACCTGCAAGCGGGCTCGCGCATTCTGGCCGAGTGCTACGGTCGCTCGGGCGGCGACTGGGGAAAATCGTTCAGTTGCTACTACTCCGGCAACTTCGTTACCGGCTATCGCCACGGCTATGTGCAGAAGATCTACGCTTCGATGCGCCAGACCGCGCCGGGCTCGGCCAGCGCACCGCAGGGCCAGGCCATTCCCGTGGTCAGCAAGCCGTCGCGGCGCACGATCGGGGTGACCCGCTATCCCGTATACGCTGCGCCCGCCCAGGCTCCCGCGACGGCCGCAGCCCCACCTGCGCGCCAGATTGCGCCCCAGCCCATCGCGGTGCCGGACGCGTCGCAGGCCGCCCTGATGCGCGTATCGGCCACTCCGCAGGAGCAGCCCATAGTTCTGCAAAGCATGCAGGCCGGTGCGCAACCGGCCCAAGTATCTGTCGCCGCGGACGGCCCTGCCGTCTCCCAGACGACCGCAGCGGAATTGCCCGCGGTCGATGCGGCATTCGTTTTCTAGCGTTCCCAATAGCGGAATCATGGATACCCCCGCCGCTTGTTTTTGTTTAGCAATCAACCCAAGGAGATGACACGAATGAAACCCGTATTCCCAAAGGCCTCCAGCGATCAGGCCAAGAAAATCCTCTCGCCGATGCTCATGGCAGTGGTGTTCGTCGCCGTCCTGGCGATGCCGGGCATGGCCATGGCGCAGGAGGCGACCGATAGAGTCGAGGAGTTCTTCGGAAACCTCAATTCGCTGCTCAACATCGCCTCGATCGCCGTGGTCACCATCGCGGTGATATTCGCGGGCTATCAGATCGCCTTCGCCCACAAGCGAATTTCCGATGTGGCGCCGGTGTTGATCGGCGGCTTTCTGATCGGCGCCGCGGCCCAGATCGCAAGAATGCTGCTGGGCGACAACACGCTTGAAGAAGGTGGAGCACCGGCCGGCGGCATGCTGATCAACGCCCTCATGTTCTATGCATAAGAATGTGTTGTTCAGGGGCTGCACGCGCCCGGCCATGTTCATGGGCGTGCCCTACATGCCGTTCTTCCTCGCGGCCGGGACGTGCATCCTGCTGACCTTCTACATCAACATGTTCTGTTTGATGCTGTTGCCACCGGTCATCTTCGTCATGCGACAGATGGCCAGGCGGGACGAGATGATCTTCCGCATGCTGGGCTTGCGGCTGCAGTTCAAGTTCAAGGCCAGGAACCTGAAGCATCACTCGGGAATGTGGGTGTTCTCGCCCAACAGCTACCGTGCCAAGCCTGCGAAGGACCGCTAGGCTTGGCAGTCCATTTTTTCCGAGTGCTCCCGTAATTTCGAGATCCACTGACACATGATCCGCTAACGTATGTTCACACCCGACACCTCCATCAGCGAATTCATCCCGCTCTCCACCCACGTATCGCCCTCGGTGATCAAGACCACCGGTGGCGATTACCTGCTGGTGTGGCATCTGGGCGGGCTGCCTTTCGTCGGCCGGGACGAGTGGGAGATCGAGCACCGGCACAACACCTTCAACCGCATGCTGCAGACCCTGCGCGCACCGGACTTCGCCAACCTGGCGTTCTGGGTGCATGACGTGCGCCGCAAGCGGCGCATCAACGACCGCAGCAAGTTCGGGCAGGCCTTCAATCAGGACATGTCGGACGCTTACTTCGAGTCGCTGTCCTCGCAGAAGATCATGCAGAACGAGCTGTACCTGACCATGATCTACCGGCCGGTGGTGACGGGTAAGCGGCTGGTGGAAAAATCCACCAACATCGCCCAGCTGCAGTCCGAACAGGATCAGGCCATCGCCAAGATCCAGGAGCTGGCGGGCAATCTGGAAGCCGTGCTCAAGGATTATTCGCCCTACCGGTTGGGCATGTACGAAGCCAGCAACGGGGTGGTGTTCTCCGAGGCTTTGGAATTCTTCGGCTATCTGCTGAACCGCATCGACGAGCCGGTGCCGGTGCTCAGCGCGCCGGTGAACGGCTATTTGCCGGTCAGCCGGCACATGTTCTCTGACAAGACCGGCGACTTCATCATCAACACGCCCAATGGCGTCAATCATTTCGGCGCCATCCTCAATATCAAGGAATACACCGACGGTACCTATCCGGGCATTCTCAATGGACTGAAGTACCTGGACTTCGATTATGTGATAACCCACTCCTTCAGTCCGATCGGCCGCCAGGATGCGCTCAAGGTGCTGGACCGCACCAAGGGCATGATGATTTCTTCCGGCGACAAGGCGGTCAGCCAGATCGTGGAGCTGGACCATGCGATGGATCAGCTGGCTTCGGGCAACTTCGTGCTGGGCGAGTATCACTTCACTTTGGCGCTGTACGCCGATTCCCAGGAAAAGCTCTCGCAGAACACCGCCACCGCGCGCGCGGAACTTTCCAATGCCGGATTCGTCTCCACCAAGGAAGACCTGGCGGTAGCGTCCTCGTTCTATTCGCAGATTCCGGGCAACTGGAAGAACCGCACCCGCCTGGCCAATATCAGCTCGCTCAACTTCCTCGGCCTGTCGCCGTTGCACAACTTCGCGTCCGGCAAGAAGGAAAACAATCCCTGGGGCGAGTGCGTCACCACGCTGCAGACCACCAACGGACAGCCCTACTACTTCAATTTCCACGCCACCCATCCGGCGGAGAACTCGTTGGGCGAGAAGGCCATCGCCAATACCATGGTCATCGGCAAGTCCGGTACCGGCAAGACCGCGCTGATCAACTTCCTGCTCAGCCAGGTCCAGAAACTGGATCCCGCCCCGACCATTTTCTTCTTCGACAAGGACCGCGGCGCCGAAATCTTCGTGCGCGCCTGCGGCGGCAATTATCTGGCGCTGGAGAACGGCCGGCCTACCGGTTTCAATCCGTTCCAGTGCGAGCGCAACGATGCCAATACGCAGTTCCTGGCCGACCTGATGAAGGTGCTGGGTGGGAAGGCCAGCTACACCTCGCGCGAAGAAGAAGACATCTTCCGCGCGGTCGAGAACATGCTCGACACTCCCATGCACCTGCGCAGCATGACCAATTTCCAGAAGAGCCTGCCCAACATGGGCGACGACGGGCTGTTCGCCCGCATGCGCAAGTGGACCGCGGGCAATTCGCATGGTTGGGTCTTCGACAACCCGGTGGACACCATCGATCTGCAGAAAGCCAACATCATCGGCTTCGACTACACCGACATCATCGACAATCCCGAAGTGCGTGTGCCGGTCATCAACTATCTGCTGCACCGTCTTGAAGCGCTGATCGACGGCCGTCGCCTGATCTACGTGATGGACGAATTCTGGAAGATCCTCGACGGCAAGGGCGGGCTCAAGGAGTTCGCCAAGAACAAGCAGAAGACCATCCGTAAACAGAACGGTCTGGGCATCTTCGCGACCCAGAGCCCGGAAGACGCGCTGGCCAGCGACATCGCCGCGGCGCTGATCGAGCAGACCGCAACCATGATCCTGCTGCCCAATCCCAATGCCAGCCGCGACGACTACATCAACGGTCTGAAGCTGACCGAGGCCGAATACCAGGTCGTGGTCAGCCTGGACGAACGCTCGCGCTGCTTCCTGGTCAAGCAGGGCCATGCGTCCAGCGTCTGCCAGCTCAATTTGCGTGGAATGGACGATGCGCTGGCGGTGATTTCGGCATCCACCGACAACATCGAGATCATGCATGAAGTGCTGGAGGAGCAGGCGCGGAGCCAGGGCGTCCTGTCCAACGAATTGCGCCCCGAGCAATGGCTCAGCGAGTTCTACGCCCAGCGTAAGGGTTCAGGAAAGGGTGGCGGCAAGCCGTCAGGGTCGGGCGCGCGTACCGGCATGGCCAAGGCATGAGAACAGGTGGTGCATATGGATCGTGACGAGGTTGTCGAACAGGTTGTACGGCCCGGTTCAGGCCGGGGTGTAATTGTCAGGGTGGTACCAGCTCATAACGGAGGTGAGGAATGAACGTGAAGAAAGCAGCAGGTTCCAAGCAAGCGAAATCCAGGTACGTCAACTTCGCCAGCGGGCTGGTGCTTGGCTGCGGACTGGCGGTCGGCGCGGCCAGTGCAATGCCGGTGGTGGATCTACCGCATACGCTCTTGACGAAGTTGGGCTGGCTGGCCGACTACAGCGAGCAGGTGGACCAGCTCACGAAGTTGAAGGAGCAGTACGACAAGCTGAAGGAGCAGTACGACGCACAGCTTGAGCAGATGCGTCAGCTTCAGATCGGCGCTACCGGCGGCTACAACGGCAAGCCCGGGAAGAAGGCGGAACTGCCGGCGCGGCGCGACCGTCATTTGAATGAGGAGAGCGCTTGCCCGGAAGTGAAGAAGGCACCCGTCCCAGGTCAACGTGCCATCTGCAAGAGCATCGTCCGTTACCAGAACGACCAGTACAACCAGTTGGTCGATGTGCTTGAACTGGAAGAAAAGCGCACCAAGGAGCTGGAGGCGATCTACGCCGAGCGCGCAGGCATCAGAAAGGACGAGCCCGGCAGGCTGCAGGACAACACCAACAAGATCGCATCTCTCCAGGCTCGCACACAGCTGGATATGCAGAATGCGAAAACCACGCTGGATGCCTATCAAAGCGTAGTTGTTTCCTTGCAGCAAGAACAAGCCAGAAGTACGGACGAGGCCTTGGAAGGCCGCAAAAAGGACGGCACTCTGGTGGCGGGTCTGGTACGTGGCGCAAGCTTGGGCCTGGCGCTTGATGTCGCCCGCAAACGTGATCGTTAAAGCATCTGCGTTTATGTAAGACCGGACAGCCCGCATCGTATTGCGGGCTGTCTGGCGTTCCGGCAATAACGAAATGCGAGATGAAAAGTCGGTTGGACTGGGTATTGTTGGAACCGCAGGCAGATATCTGCCTGTGTGTGGGACGGAATCTATAGGGGCAATACAGTGGGCACGATGCAAGATCTGTTGGCAGGGGTGCAGAAAGCGCAGGGTCTCGGGACAGAAGCCAGCAACATGGTCTTCTTCCAGCAGATCAACGAATTCTTGCGCGATGAAATCGGCGAGTTCATGGGCAACCTGCTGGAGCGAACGGCAGGCATCCTTGGGTTTGCCGCCCTCTCTCTTTTGACTATCTGGGTGCTGATCCAGGGTTACCGCATCGTGACCGGGCAGTCGCGCGACTCGATGATGGCGCTGGTCACCAATTCGCTGCGCGCTTCGCTGATCGTGGGTATCGCCATTGGGGCGGCGGCCGGTTCGACTTCGATCTACAACACGTTGACCGAAGGCTTGAGTTCGGTGATCACCCAGACCGTTACCGGCGAGGACGACGATCCTTACGACAGTATCGACAGAAGCCTGGCGCTGATGCAGATCGCGCTCACCAGCATCGATTCGCTGGATGTCGGCGGGGACGAAATCCTCAACGACAAGAAAGACCGGGCCATGTGGTTCACCGGCATCGGCGCGGGCGGACCGGCAGTCACCGCCGGCACCATGCTGTTGCTGAACAAGATCGCCATGGCGCTGTTCGTGGGCCTGGGGCCGTTGTTCATCCTCTGCCTGCTGTTCGAGCAGACCAAGCAGTTGTTCGGCAAGTGGCTCTACTACGGCATCGGCACGATGTTCTCGTTGGCGGTATTGAGTGTGATGGTGACGCTGGCCATGGATATGGTGATCGCAGTTGCAGGTTCGTTCTGGGCCGGCGATCTGGTGGGCGACCTGATGGGCGGTGCAGGCACCGAGGGCATTACCAGCCGCGCGATGCAGCAGGGCGGCCTGGGTTTGATTCTCACCATGCTGATCATCAGTGCGCCGCCGATGGCGGCTGCGTTCTTCCAGGGGACGATGGGGCATTTCATGCCTGGATCGGTATTTGGTATGAGTGGTGGTGCGACTGGGGGTGGAATGCGCGATGTATCCGGCAGACAGCCTGGTCAGCCCGGTTACCTGCCACCGCCTCAGCCAACAACGCAGACATCTACTGCGTCATACACGCCAAATTCTGGCCCAAGAATTGCTGGCCAAGCCCAAGTAGAGGGCTCCGTCGGGCAGCGTGGATTGGCAGCTCAAGGCCCTAGCAAGAATAGTGACGCGAGTTCTTAGTTGTGATCTCCCTGAGATGAGATCCAGTCAGCGTGGGTTGTGAAATATAAAATCAAGCTGCTTACGCTAATAGGAGCGACAGAGGTTCATATGAACGTGAAGCTATTCGTACTCATTTTCCTGCTCGCGATTAGTGGAAATGCAATCGCACAATACGACATAGGTGGATACCACTACACATGTCCAGTCGGTACGAATTGGAATGATCCAAGATGTACTCGGCAACCTATTGGCGAGGGAGCGAACATGGAAACTTTGCCAAACCCGCCATCACGTCAATGGAAGCTTACGTGGGGCGCAATAGCAATGAGTCGAGGCGGCGGCGGCGATGTGGGAACATCGGTCGGAAAATACTCAAAACGTGAAGCTACACGTGAGGCCGTATCAAAGTGTGAGGCATTGGGAAGCGCTAAATGTGATCTGCAACTAGCATATAAGCATCAATGCGCGGTTATTGCGTGGGCGTCAGAGAATGGGCAGGCTGTTGGTGGCGCGGCGATTACGCAAAGTGGTCCCTCTATTGAGGTGGCAAGTAAACTGGCGCTTTCTGCGTGCGGCGCCAAGAGCGGAAGTGGAGAATGTGAGATCGTATATTCCGATTGTACGAAGCCGGTTCTACAAGATTGAGCTACTAGTGGAGAGCAGCAAAAAAATAAAGCGAAGCGCCTTGCTGAAGAACGATGCAAGCTGCATGGTGCAAAAGAGTGCGAGCTTCTGCTCGTGTACTCAAATCAATGCAGCGCATTGGATTGGCCATCGTCAGTTGGCGCCAAGGTAACAGCCGATGGTGGCCATTCAACTGATGCTGCCAATGATTCGGCCTTGCAAAAATGTGCCCGGAGTAGCGGAGGCGCATGCAAAATTGTCTATTCCAAATGTAGTAAACCAGTTTTCGAGAGTTTCCGATAATGAGGCCGAATTCTAAAGTCCACTGATAAGTTGACAAGTGTTTAACAGTAAAGATGTGGAGGAGATGTTATGAAATGGAAGGCTGCGTTGACTATATGCTTGTTGCTTGTTGCCGATAGCGCGTTTGCTCAGTATGTAGTCGGAGACACAAAATACACTTGTCCGGTAGGCGCGGCTTGGAATGACCCCAGATGTATAAGAGAACCTGCTGAACAAGGGACAGATGGCAGTCAGGCTCAAACCAATCCAAGCTCTCCGAAACCACTAGGCAAGTGGGAAACTACATGGGGTGCAATTGCAGTCGACCCGGTAGTTGGAGACATGGGAACAGCAGTGGGCAAGAGAACTGAGCGTGAAGCCAAGCGTGAGGCAGCCAGACTTTGCGCAAAGCATGGTGCAAAACAGTGTGAAGTCACGTCATACCACAACCAATGTGGAGTAGTGGCTTGGCCTTCGGTGGTGGGAGCTAGCGTGACCACGCAGAGCGGACCGACGATTGAAGTCGCCAGTCAACTAGCTCTTTCGGAGTGCAATTCACGCGCCGGCGCTAACTGTCGAATTGTTTACTCGGATTGCACTAAACCTAATTTCAAGAAATTCTAGAAGCAGCATGGAGGATTGAGGTCACCATGGAACATGGAAGAAAGTTTCTCATTGTGCCGATCTTGATGCTGATCGGCGCTTGTAATGCGAAGACGCCCGAGAGCGTCCCTGAGCTTGCCGCCAGCCCTTCCGCTGCTGCTATGCAACAATCTGCCGTCGAGTCAGCTCCGAAAGACACCCAGCACGATCAACCCTCAAGTGGAGACGTTTCCATGTTGCGCAGTTCATATGGCGAGTGCATTAAGGCATCAGGAGGTGTTGTACCGGAGATGCAGGCGTGCATAGAAGAGGAATTCGAATATCAGGATTCACGCTTGAATGGCGTATATCGTCGCTTACTGGAAGCATCAGAAGGAAGCAAGAAGATCGAGCTGGAATCAAGCCAAAAGCTATGGCTTGCGGAACGAGATTCGAAATGCGGGTGGGACGCCAGTGAAGAAGGACAAGGACAACGAATTGAAGCGAACGATTGCTTCTTGGAAATGACCGCGAAACGCGCGGAAGAGCTGGAAGCAATGGCGGGTTGACTGCTGGCGCTATGCTCAGAAAGAGCACGTGATTTGCGACTTTATTGACATGTAATGGAGGACGTGGCGATGGCGAACGAAGATTGGAATCTTGGTCAGACTTCAACCAAGTATGAAACCGGTGGTCGTGGGGCGGCGACGATCTCTACAGGAAGAGGTGACCGCGGCGGGGTTTCCTATGGTTCCTATCAGCTCTCCACAAAAATGGGGACGTTGCAAGAATATTTGGATCAGTCGCCCTACAAGGACCAGTTCAAAGATCTAACCCCCGCAACTCCTGCGTTCGATGCCAAATGGCGCGATCTTGCAAAAACTGATCCTGGTTTCGCCAAAGACCAGCATGAATTCATCAAAGCTACTCATTTCGATATCCAAAACGACAAATTGACCGCCAGGGGACTGGATCTTTCCGGTCGAGGCCCAGCAGTGCAGGACGCGCTGTGGAGCACCTCGGTTCAATTCAGAAATCTGACGCCGGGCATTTTCTCAAAAGGGTTAGAGGAAAAGTTCGGAAAGAATTACGAGCTGTCCCAGCTGTCCGACAAGGATATTGTTGAAGCTGTGCAGGACTACAAAATCGCTCACAACAGTCAGCTGTTTAGTAAATCGCCCAGCCTCTGGCCAGGGTTGTTGGAGCGAGCCAAGAACGAGAAAGCTGATTTGGTTGCATTGGCAAACGACTTGACCGTTGTGAAAGATGCGCAACATAGCAACCAGACGAAGAACCCATCGACGCAGCCCGGCTCTATGTCCGATGGGATGTTAAAGCATGGCGAAAAAAGTGAAGATATCCGCAAGCTACAAGACACCCTGAACAACTACGGCTACCACGACAAGGACGGCCGCGCGCTACGTGAGGATGGTGGCTTTGGTGACCGCACCAAGGAAGCGGTGCAGGCCTATCAGAAAGCGCACGGACTGAAGGCCGATGGCGTAGTGGGTCCGCAGACTTTGGAAGCGCTGAAGAAATCACAAGCCGCCCCTCTTCTTTCCGATCCGCGCCATCCGGACAGCGCGTTGTTCCAACAGGCAGTCAAAGGCCTGGAACAACTTGGCCCCCAAGCATTCAAGAATCGACAGGAACTGGAGAACGCAGCAGGCGCGACGGTGTTCGAAGCCAAGGCCAGCGGTCTGACGCGGATCGATCATGTCCTGCAGAGCACTAACGGCACAGGTCTGTTCGCAGTGCAGGGCGCACCCAACGATCCCGCCCATCATCGCGTCCACCTGGACAAGGCGCAAGCGGCGGCAGAGCCTATCGAAAAAAGTACAGCGCAGACGCAGCAAGAGGCAGCGACTGCAGTACATACCCAGCAACAAGAGCGCGAACAACGACGTTCGATGTCGATTTAGCCAAGGAGGATAGGCATGCTGCGTTTTGGGATTGGAATTATTTTGGCCATGTTGGCGATGGGTTTGGCCTCAGAATCGGCGTCGGCACAAAACTATCTTTGTCCGGCCGGAGCTGGTCCGGGAGAGCAGCAGGTTGGTATGACCGGAGGAGGCAATAGCGGGCTGGTCTCAATTCCCGTTTGCATACACGTTGATGAGCCTGAACCACAACAATCTGGCCCCCGAACTCAGCAATATAACTATTATTGGGCGAGCAATTATGTTGCCGTGGCGTGGCATCCCGATGCTTCCGATGTCTGGGCGATATGGAATGCTCGTTCTGAGGAAGAGGCGAAAGAAGGGGCGTTGAGGCTCTGTGCAGTAGCGATGAGTGAAGGCTGTACTATTGCAAAAGCTGGTAGCAATTCATCGATTGCGATCGCGCGTGCATCGGACGGAACACTATGGTCTGGTTGGGGTGCGACGCCGAGAAAGGCAAAAAATGACGTTCTCGCCTCCTGCAAAAAGCAAGGGGTCCGATGCGTTTATGAGAAGACCTTCACAGGAAAACCTTATCGGGATGCGGCAGGTACCATGCCCTTGGTAAAGCTGGAATATTATGCCCCTCCTTTCGACGTGCCCGTCCGCAATCGATAGGGCGAATTGGTCTGTATTGAAGCGGCGGAAGCGCGTTGCGGCCGCATTCTTGTACATATCTGCAGGGGCGTCACCCAGTGTTTTCCCTCAAAATTCTGGAAACACTGATGCCAACTATGGAGTCGGAATTACAATGAAACACGGAAGAAAACTTCTCCTTATGCTGATGGTGCTGCTGATAGGCGCCTGTAACGCTAAGACGCCCGAGAACGCCCCCGGGAAGGCAGTCAATCCCCCCGTCCAGCCGACCGATAAGGAAGTCCCAGTCATGAACAACGAATCCCAGAAAGTAGCCGAAGTCCAGCCGCCGTCGGCCAGCAGCGTGCTGTATTTCATCTATCAGAAAGACGGCGATGGCGCCCTGTCGTATGAAGTCGAAAACGGCAGCTGGACGACGTACTGGTACGGTTATCGGTTCGAATTGGACGGTAAGCAGTACTACACCGGCTTCGCTTACGACACGCCGTTCAAGTTCAGCAAAGCCGAAAAGGAAAGCGACCCGGCGCCAGAGACGAAAGCGACCATTACTCAATCCACATTCGTGCTGACTGCGCCGGGGACCGAAAATCCCTGGACTTTCCAGGGCTCGGATCGTGATGTTGGTGAGTTTGGGGCGTACGAGAAAGGCAACGAGATCGACGAGACGCGTAAACCGCAGACCTTCCGAACCCCCGATGGCAAGCTTCTGCTAGCTCTGCCGACCTGGTATCTGGCTACGGGCGTTCAGGTCAATACATTCGACCTGCTTTTGTTCAATCCACACGAGTTGAAGATAGACGAAAAGCGTTGGGACTACCTCGGGAACATCGTGATTGGTACCGACAACGGTGCCGCCTGCGATGAAACACCAGGTGCGAAGCAGGCCTGCGCGAAGAGTACCGGAACGCTGAGCTTCGAACCGCGAGAAGGAAGCAACCTCCCCTTGTTGAAAGTGCAGCGCAGTGGAACGGAGACTGTTTCCGCTGGAAAGGTGCGGACACTGGGTTCTGGCGATACCTATGAGTATCGTTACGATCCGGAGAAGAAGCAGTACCAGTAAGACCCAAGAAGCAGAGCAACTGTTGACTGACTGCATAGGATCCAGGGACGGATCCGGTTGACGCATCGCGGCAATTCGTGCCGCAAATCAACCTGAAAAAGGAGAGCCAAGCATGGCGCAGGATTACAGCAAGAAGGAAGTACTGGACATCATCGAACGGGAAGCGCAGGAAAGGAACATCCCGCGCGACGATTTCATGCGGTTCGCCTATATAGAGACCGGAGGTACGTTCGACGAACAGGTCTCGCGTGGGACACATGGGGCCAAGGGGTTATTCCAGTTCGTTCCGGACACGGCGGATCAATATGGCATCCGCGGCCGTGAATTGGATGCCGTGGTCAACACCGATGCGGCAGCCCGCTTGTACCTGGATAATCGAAACGCATTGGTCAATCGACATGCGAACGATGGTCGCCCCTACTTGTCAGGCAAGCCCGAACCCGATGGTTTGGATATGTACCTGGCGCACCAGCAGGGCGCGGCGGGTTATAGATCCGTACAGACTGCCATCGCTACAGGCGAGTTCGGCCGTCAAGATACGCGCAGCAAGATTCTCAACAACGTCAGTTCCCGCGATTTCGAAGCGGTGACGGGCCAGAAATACGCCGATTTCAGAACCATGTCGGATCGCGACATGGCGACGACGTTCACGCAGTACTGGGATACGAAGTTCGATCGGGTACGCATTCCGGAAAAGGGGATAGAGCCGACGACCGATGCGCGCCAGAGCACTCCGGTTCAGAGCACACCGACGCAGACCACGCCTACGCAGACTGCCCCGGCAACAGGAATCGCGCTGACCGCCGCCCACGACCTGAGCGTGAAATACGATCATGTGAAGTACGCCATGAGCGGAAAATACCCGGGCGTCGACGGCAAGCACCCGGATCAGGGCTATGTGGATTGCTCGGGCTGGGTGACGACCATGCAGAATGCGACGATGGCCGAGATAAACGCGAAGGCCGGTCGTGTGGTGTTCGACAAAGGAGAGCTGTTCAAACCCGGTACCGACGGCGCAGCGATGATCGTCGATAAAGCGCAAGCGCGCTCTGGGGTGATGATCGAAGGCAAGGCGGTCACCCGCGACGTGCTGAAGGAAGGCATGATCATCGGCGAGGACAACGGCCCCACCAAGTGGGACGGTGGCCGCTACAAAGGCATCGATCACATCACCATGGTGGTGAAGGATCCCAAGAGCGGCGAGCTGATGATCAGCCAGTCGCGCGGTGGCGAAGGCGTGGAATTGAGTTCGCTGGACAGGTACCTGGAGCGAAAGCAGGCCAATGGAGTAAAGCTCTACGCAACGGACCCGCTGGCCGAGGCGCGGACGCTGCTGCAGGACAAGCAGCAAACGCAACACCAGACACAGACGCAAGGACAAACGAAGCCGCAACCGCAGCAAGCCGACGGTGCGGTGAAGCACGACGAAAAGAACGACGAAATCCGCAAACTGCAAGACACCTTGAACAGCTACGGCTATCGCGACAAGGAAGGCCGTCCGCTGAAGGAAGACGGCAGTTTCGGCGACCGTACCAAGGAATCCTTGCAGGCTTACCAGCAAGCCCATGGCTTGAAGGCCGATGGCTTGGTCGGACCCCAGACTCTGGAAGCGTTGAAGAAATCCCGGGAAGCGCCGCTGCTTTCCGATACGCGCCATCCGGACAATGCGCTGTTCCAACAGACGGTCAAGGGCATGGAACAACTCGGCCCGCAGGCGTTCAAGAGCCGACAGGATCTGGAGAACGCAGCGGCGGCCGGCGTGTTCGAAGCCAAGGCCAGCGGCCTGACCCGGATCGACCATGTGCTGCCCAACACCAACGGCAGCGGCGTATTCCTGGTGCAAGGCGAACCCGGTGATCCGGCCAACCGCCGTGTCTATATGGACAAGGCACAGGCCACCGCCGAGCCGATCGAAAAAAGCACGGCGCAAGTGCAGCAGGAAACGCAGAATCAGCCGCAAGCACAGCAGGAAAGCGAGCAGCGGCGCACGATGGGCATCTGATCGCCATTCCATCCCACCACAGAAGCCCCGCACTCGCGGGGCTTTTTTATTGCAAGGTTCTGGTTGACTTCGCAAGCAGCTGCTTTAGATGTGAGCCCAGTAACATGAGTGTGAGCGAAGCCGCTGATTGGCTACAGCCGGGCTTACGGGTTGGAAGCAAATGTGAGTTGAACGTCGCCCGCTGATGGCCTAAATTGAACTCGACTAATCGGCAGGATGCCATTATGGAAAGATGTTCTGGAGCAACTCGTTCCGTGCTGACCAGGCCGTTGTTGTACTTTGGGCTGGCAGGACGTCGGTTCTTGCTATCTCTATCCGGTTTTGGCTCAGCGCTTCTTGCTGCAGCGATTATGTTTGCTCCCCAGGGTTTGGCAGCGGCTGAGTACGAATTCTCGTATGGACCTAGTGGCGTGACTCTCGAGGGAAACGGGTGGCCCGGCCGCCATTCATTTTTAGATGTGTATTGCGTTGATTTTCCCGATCCGGGATTTGTTACTCGTCTAGACGAAGGTCTGCTAAACGGGAACGCAATTTCCTATTTTCGAGCCACCTACAAGGGCCCGATACTAGCTTTCATCGTCACCTCTACCGTGCCGAAAGGACGTTCGGAAGCCCAGGATTTTGCGGCGCTGCTGGACAACGAACACCGCGCAGCACGTACCGTCAACACGGATCCTCCAGGCAATAGATATAGGATGGAAACAGGGAAGTCCGCCTGGGGTCCAGTGATACGCCTGCAGCTTACCGATATCGCGGAAAACACTCCTGCCGGACCTTTTCCTTTGTCCAGAGGTTTTTACTCTGGTGGGCGCGAAGGGCAACGTTTGCACTCGGCGCATAGAATTTTCGTAAAAGGATCCAATCGGTTCGAGGTTGCGGTGCTTGGGGATGTGGAAGCATCCGACACCACTGAAGCGGAAATCGCATTGGAGAATCGGCTGGGAAAGCTTGCGGATAAGCTGGTTGCCTCCCTGCAGCAGTGCAAGGCCGACAATAGTGCCGCTTCTCAATAATGCGGGATGAAGCAGGTTCGTCTTAGGATGCGGGTGCAGGACGCAAAGATGAGAATATTTTCCAGTGAGCAGCAGCTTGCATCGATCGTTCTGCTGCTTTGCTTGTTATCAACAGGATGCCAATCGGCCATGTCTTCATCTACCAACACGACGCCGCCATCCGGGCACGGGCCCTATACGGGTACCGTGGCCGATTGGCCGCTATGGTTTATTGCCCATAATTTCGGGGTGCAGTGTTTCGATACTCAAAGCTGTGAGATTTTGTATCGAGGCTTCCCTCATGGATCGGACGAGCCCAGGCCTTCCGTTGAATCTTATGGAATACCTTTGGAGAAGCTGCTCACGGCAGGCCGTGGTCCCATCCCCAACTTCCCACCACCAGCCGTCGTTACTTGGAAATCCAAGGACGGCACGCCTCTTAGGGCCGAAATCGATATTGGAGAGATATTCAAGGACAAACTTATTCGCCACAACGTGGCACGTGTGGATATTTCAGAAACCAGCTATGTCCCCACCCCGGAAATCATCCTTGAGGTCAATGATAGAACCATCAACATTTACATGCGGGCGATGATTTTCTTGAAGGAACCAAGGTTTGCCGATAGGCCACACAGCGACTATCGCGATGATTTGATCAAAGTGTTTAGCCGCACCTATTGAGCTAAGGAGTACTAGGGATGGGTACGATAGACAACAAGCCTGATGGAGTCGACGCTCCACTTGCGAATGAAAGTGATCTTAATAGTTACCGGCAGGCTGAAGAATTAATCGGAAAGATGCAGGTGCCGGTGCTGCAGAAGGCTGCCAATCCGCATGAGCGACTTTATGTTGCTGCGTTGGACGGCACTGGAAACAGTATGTCGAACGACGCACCAGAGAACTGGAGCGTGGTTGCAAAGATCCACAAGCAGATCGAGCTATCCGGGTCGCCTAACATCGCCACGGGTTACGTTGAAGGTACTTTTACTCAAGACAACCCGGTAACGCGCAATATCGATGGCTTTTCAGGATTTACCTTTGAGAGGCGCGTGGAAACTGCATATATGCAGTTCTGTGAGCAAGCCAAAAAGTGGATAGATGAAGACCCCCAGGCACAAATCCGTGTGGCGGGCATCGGTTTCAGTCGGGGTGCGGAGGAGGTTGCGGCGCTTGCTCGCATGATTGAGGAGCGTGGTATCCAGGATCCGCGAGGCGCCAGAGTTGTACGGGATGGCGAGGATCTGGTTACGCAGGTCAAGTACAGCAATCCTCCTTTGGTGGCGCCGGGCAAAACAATTCAGGCCGTGCTGCTCTATGACCCGGTGGCGACTGGGGTGAAAGAGCACGACCGACGCTTGCCGCCTTCGGTGGTATCGGTGCTGCAGATCACGGCCGAGAACGAGGCCCGGGATCCGTTCAAGTCCACCAATCATATTCCGGCGGGTTGGAGCGATGGCATGACGTCGCTCAACTTGACCGTTGCCGGGTGCCATAGCGATATCGGCGATACTTACCGGCACAATGGTCTGGGCGTCCGCAGTTTCAACCTGGGCGTGGACTATTTGAATGCGTTAAGCGACAAGCCATTCTTGCAGAAGCGGGCGGTGCCGGACGATCCTGCCATGAGCGTGATTCATCGGTCGGAGCAGCACATGGGTGGGCTGTACACCACTTTCGGTTACCGCGACGGCGTTCGCGACCGCCACAATGAGCTGGGTCCTTCCGTGCTCTGCCAGCGGGGCGAGATCCGGGACTGCGCCACGCGCCAGCCGATCAATTCCGAGTTGGAGGAGCAACTGGAATTTCGTGCCGTGCCGATAGCGCCGACGCCGAAGCTTCCGCAGGACATTGAGTCCTGGATTCCCGTAGACCACCCGCAACAGCGGCCCGCGGCTCAGGTCCAATCGAAGCCCCGCCCGCTCGACGCCAGCATCGACCAACTCTACGCAGCAACTCTGCATGTTGATAACGCAGTCACGCTGAAAGAATCGCAAGCGGCGACCAACCAGTTTCTTGATTCAGCCGCAGGCCAATCCTGGCAGCAGGAAGTCAAAGCCTACGAACAGGCGCAACAGGTCGAGGCGCAACCGCTGTTGGCGCAGCAAGTGCCGGAGGCACCTGCACAGAAGCCGCATTCCATGCGGATGTGACGTATTAGAAGAGCGCAAGGGACAGACGAATGGATTCGAACCTCGACGAAGTCAAGCAGTTGCTGGTCAAGTTGGCGGCCATCGCCAATCAGCTGGACGCAAGAAACGCCGCAGCGGTACAGCGGATCGAGAGCAGTGCGAGCGCGTTGGACCAAGGCAGGCAACGATTCAATGTTGATGTCGAGCAATTCGTGGGTCAGGCGGTACGATTGGTCGGCGAGCAAGCACACGATGTCGTCGTGCAGGGCACTGGTCAGGCGGTGCATCAGTTCAACGCGGAGCTGCAGCAAAGCGCCGCCAGCGCAAAATCGTCGGCAGAAATGATGCGGGAGCAACACAGGGTTTTGGCGCGAACCCAGAGCCTGCTCGTCTGGAAGGGCCTGATAGCCCTGACTATAGGTTCGCTGCTTGCAGCCGGGGGCAGTAGTTACCTCGTCTGGAAGAACATGCGAGAGTTGGAGCGAGCGGAATTTGGCGCCGACATTCTGCACGCAACCCAATCAGGCAGTCTGACCCGGTGCGGAAAAGACAACGCGCTTTGCGTGAAGGTAGGTAAGACTCCCAAGCGGGCCGGAACGCAAGGCGAGTACCTGATACTTGAAGACTAGACACAGGTTAGTGACGGCGGCACCCAGGTTGTAATGGAGCGCACAGCCATGGCCATCCTTGAAACCGGTTTGCCGGACGCATCGAAATTGAAAATGCAGGATCTTCAAAGCAAGAGGCCGAACTGGAGCCTTGTCCTGGGATAGTCTTTCCGCTTCGGTGGTTAAAAAGGCATCCGTATGCTTACTCGCGACACTTCTGCCTTCCTGGAGTTTGGGCATCAGAGCGCCCCCGATTTCGGCCCGGCCACCGCGCGTGCGGCCTTCCTGGTGGCGCCGGACGGGTTTGCGCGGGCCGATCAATCGGCGCGCGACAACCTGTACATGGCGCAGGCAGCTGCTTTCGATGCGGGCGCGGCGCAGGCGCAACACCGGGAGCTGCAGCGCGCACTGGCGTCGGAGTTGCCGGTGCTGTGCTTCAGCGGCGATCCGGCCACGCCCGACGCCCTGTTTCCCAATAATGTCTTCGCCACCGCACCGGGCCGGTTGGTGGTGGGGCGCATGCGCCACGAAATACGTCAGCGCGAAGCCGCGCGCCACGATATCCGCGGCTTCTTTACCGATCTGCTGGGCTACGAGGAAATCGACCTGTCGGTGCAACCGCATCCATGCGAACTCACCGGCGCGCTGGTTATCGACCGCGCGCGGGGCCTTGGCTTCTGCGGACTGTCCGAACGCTGCGACGAGGAAGGCGCCGCACTGCTGCACGAAGCCTTTGGCCTGCGCGCCACCTTGATGTTCGATCTGGCGCCCGGCGAATACCACGCCAACGTGGTGCTGGCGGTGCTGGCCGGCCGTGCGGCCCTGGTTTGCGCGGGCGGATTCGCCGATGCCGCCGTGCCCGAAGCCATAGCCGGGCTGTATGCGCCCCACGGTATTTTCCTGTCGCCGGCCGAACACGCCGCCTTCGCAGGTAATGCCATAGCGTTGTCCAAGGCGTCGGTCTGGATGAGCGCAGGCGCGGAGGCATCCCTGACACCGGGTACCCGCAGCCGTTTGCGGGAAGCCGGTTTTGCCCCGCGCGCCGTGCCGTTGGAGGCCATCGAGGCTGCCGGGGGCTCGCTCCGCTGCTGCGTGGCCGAGGTTTTCTGAGCAGCCAGGAACCTGAACGCGCCGAATCGGGCTGTGGATAAATTCAGATCGAATTCACCGCCCGGCGCCAGAATCCATTTCCTAATCAACCACTAGGCCGCGTCGGCTCCCGTTCATTCAGGGAAGCCGAAAACCGTTACGATTCCGTTATGAGATTCTTGTCCCGCTTTCTGCTGTCCGCCTGCGCATTGCTCGCCCTATCCGGTGTGGCGGCAGGCGCGTGGGCTCAATCGGGGCAGCAAGAGCCGCCGCCGCGTCCTGAGCCGCCGCCGCGCCAAAACATGATGCCGCCGGAGCGCAATCCCGCTTCGTTGTCTGATTCGGTGCGCCGCGCGCAACGCGAGACCGGCGGCCAGATTCTGGGCGCCGAACGGGTGCAGTACGACGGCCGCGAGATCAACCGGGTCAAGGTCATGGACGATCGTGGCCGCGTCCGCTTCATGGACGACGATCCGCAGCGCCGAGGCAATGCTCGTGATCGCGACCGTGGCTTTCCGCGCGAGGATGCGCCGCCGCGTGCACGCGGCGACAACCCCCGCCGACCGTAAGATGTTCCCTACCCGGGGGCCTGCTGGCCGCCAGTTCTAGTAGTCACAGGAGTGTCCATGCGTATTTTGCTGGTCGAAGATGAAGCCCCCCTCCGCGAAACCCTTGCTGCGCGCCTCAAACGCGAAGGCTTTGCCGTGGATGCGGCGCAAGATGGCGAGGAAGGCCTGTACATGGGCCGCGAAGTGCCGTTCGATGTGGGTATCATCGATCTGGGCCTGCCCAAGATGTCCGGCATGGAGCTGATCAAGGCATTGCGCGACGAGGGCAAGAAATTCCCCGTGCTGATCCTGACCGCGCGTTCCAGCTGGCAGGACAAAGTGGAAGGCCTCAAGCAGGGCGCCGACGACTATCTGGTCAAGCCCTTCCATGTGGAAGAGCTGCTGGCACGCGTCAACGCGCTGCTGCGCCGCGCCGCCGGCTGGAGCAAGCCCACTCTGGAATGCGGCCCGGTCGCGCTGGATCTGGCCGCGCAGACGGTCAGCGTCAACGGTGGCAACATCGACCTGACCAGCTACGAATACAAGGTGCTGGAATATCTGATGATGCACGCGGGCGAGCTGGTGTCCAAGGCCGATCTGACCGAGCACATCTACCAGCAGGACTTCGACCGCGACTCCAACGTGCTGGAGGTCTTCATCGGCCGCCTGCGCAAGAAACTGGATCCGGAAGGCGAACTGAAGCCGATCGAGACCGTACGCGGCCGCGGCTACCGCTTCGCCATCCCGCGCAACCACGAGGGCTGATGCCCCCGCGCGCGGCGGACGTGGGTGCAGTACAAGGCGGGCGCGATCCTTTTCAGGGATGGCGCCCGCGTTCTTTGCGCGCCCGGCAGTTGCTTGCCGCCAGCGTGGGCTTGCTCGCTTTCCTGTTCCTGGCCGGCTACGCGCTGGACCGCGCCTTCGTCAGCACTGCCGAACTCAACTTGCGCAATCGCCTGAAGGGCTATGCGATTTCCTATGCCAACAAGCTGGAATTCGGCCGCGACGGCACCCTGATTCCGCCCGAACTGCCGGTCGATCCGCGTTTCACCCAGCCCGGTAGCGGCCTTTACGCCGAGGTAGTGCTGCCCAACGAGCGCTGGGGTTCCGATTCCACCCTGGGCCCTACCTTGCCGGCGACCGCCATGCTCAAGCCGCTGCAGGAAACCTTCGAAGGCCCGGTGCCGATGCGGCAGATCGACGGCAACGAAGGCGGCGTGTATCGCTTCGGATTGGGCACCATCTACGCCAACCGCGCGCCGGAAGGCGAGTTTCCGTATTCGATCTACGTGTCGGAGGATTCGCGCGTGCTGGGTGCGCAGCTGCGTACTTTTCGCGGCGCCTTGTGGGTGTATCTGGGAGCAGCGGGCGCGTTCCTGTTACTGCTGCAGGTAGCGGTGCTCAACTGGAGCCTGCGGCCATTGCAGCGCGTGATCAACGAACTGACCCGCGTGCAACGCGGACAGGCCAGCCGCATGACCGAGCGGCACCCGCGCGAGCTGGAGCCGCTGACCGAAAGCATCAATGCCTTCATCGAAAGCGAGCGCGAGAATCTGGACCGTCAGCGCAATACGCTGGCCGACCTTGCCCACAGTCTGAAGACGCCGCTGGCGGTACTGCGTTCGCAGCTGGACGAAGGCACCCACGCCATCGCGCTGCGCGATGAACTGGATACGCAGCTGAAGCGCATGAACAATCTGGTGTCCTATCAATTGGCGCGCGCGGCTTCGAGCGGCCATGCCCTGTTCGCCGCGCCGGTGCCCATCGAGTCCAACGCCGAAGAAATCGTGCGCGGCCTGGAAAAGGTCTATGCCGCCAAGGGCGTGATCTGCGAATTCGATATCCATCCGGACGCACGCTTCCACGGCGAACCGGGCGACCTGCAGGAACTGATGGGCAACCTGCTGGAGAACGCGTTCAAGTGGGCGCGCTCGCGCGTGCTGCTGACCGCCACGCCCACCAAGACCGTGGGCAACCGACGTGCCGGTTTGCTGCTGGCGGTGGACGACGATGGTCCCGGAATCGCCGATGAAGACGTTGCGCATATTCTGCAGCGCGGCGTGCGCGGCGACGAACGCGTGCAAGGGCACGGCATTGGCCTGGCGATCGTGCAGGATCTGGTACGCGGCTATCGCGGCGAGCTGCAGGTGACGCGTTCGCAGGAGCTGGGCGGAGCGCGCTTCGAAGTTGTCCTGCCGCAGGGTTTGTAGGCAGGTGCAATAATTTTTGTAGGAGCGCCCCATGGGCGCGAGCCTTTCTTGAAAAATCTCGCGCCCATGGGGCGCTCCTACGGGTGTCGCGCGAGGCCGTAGAAACGTTGGAGATGCGCGGCTACTTGCGGCATTTCCGCCAGCAGCAACTCGGGCGCGGAGAAATGGTATTCGCTGGTCACGGCGAAGAATTCTTCCGGCGATTCCGCAGCGTAGGCATCGATGACGGTGTCGCCTCCACTATCCACTTCTTCGCAGAACGCATCGTACTGGCGCTGGAAATCCGCAGCCCATTCGCGTTGCCAGGCGCGCGGCAGCGGCGGTGTGCCGTCCATCGCGCCATCCAGCGCGTCGAGCTTGTGCGCCATTTCGTGGATGGCCACGCAGAAGCCGGCGAAGGGATCGGCCAGGTCGGCCTGCACGTCGGCCCAGGACAGGACCAGCGGGCCGGCTTCCCAGGATTCGCCGGTAAGTTCGTCCTCGAACTCGTGCAGCACGCCTGCGGCATCCAGGTGGCTGCGCTGCACCCGAAAAGCATCCGGGTAGATCAACAGCTGCGACCAGCCGCGCAGTCCCTGCTCTCCGAACTCCATCAAGGGCAGGCAACAAAGCGCCGCCAACTGCATGCGCGCCGATGCGTCCAGGGTCAGGCCGGCGAGCGGGGTGATGGTTTTCTCGTGCAGGAAACGCGCTACCAGCGACTGCAGGACGGCGTCGCGGGCGGCGTCCAGTCCGTGCAATAGGGGAACGGAGCGACGGGTTTCAGCCCAGAGTGCGGTGTCGACAGAATGGGGCCGGCGCTTGGGCCAGCCGAACCACGATCCGATCAGCGGAACATGCCCGGCAGGAAACTGTGCCACTTGGATCCGCGCACGCGCTGCAGGGCGTCGTCATCGCTACCGCCGCCACCGCCGCCCGGGGAAGCCGAAGCGGGCTTGGCGTACTTGTTGCGCGTGGCGCTGGCCTTGGGATGCGCAGCGCCGGCCTGTGCCGCGTCATCGCGAGCGACCGCCTCGGTTTCCTGGCAGGCACCGGGATTGGGCGGCGCATTACGTCCGTTCTGGGCCAGGGCATGTGCGCTGGCGCAGATCAACAACAAGGCTAGGCTGAGGCGCAGCATGGGAGACTCCTGTCTGGCGGACATTACTGACCGCGCGAACTATAGCGCGGTTCCTGGCCCGCCGGCGGTTGGCTCCTCTTCCTTGCCGACTATCGGTTGTCGCGGCGCAGCATAATCGTCGTCATCCTGCGCCGGCCCTTGATCGCGAGGCATGCCGGGTTGTCGACGCGCTCAGCCGGCCACCTTCGGTGTGCATGCCGGGCAGGGCGCCTCGATTGCCGCCGTGCAGCCATCGCCGTCGCTCTGACGGGCCGTCCATCTCGCGCATAATTGCGATATGCCCGCATTCATTCTGTCTTTTGTGCTGATTCTTATCGCGTACCTGCCGGGTTCCGAATCGCGTTTCGAACGCGTGCGCCTGTCGCGCAGGCCCGCATGAGCGGCGAACGCGCAATCCTGCAGCGGCTCATCGCCGGCCCGGTATCGGGCGATGCGCTGGCGCAGGAGGCGGGATTGACCCGTGCGGCCATGTGGAAGCGCATCGAGGCCCTGCGCGAAGCCGGTGTGGAAATCGATGCGCAGGCCGGTCGCGGCTATACCCTGCGCCACCCGCTCGAACTGCTGCAGGCCGAAGCCATCATCGGCGCGCTTCCGCCGTTCGTGCGCGCCGGCGTCGCTTCGTTGGAGATCGCCTGGTCGCTGGATTCCACCAATAGTGAACTGCTGCGTCGCGAAACTCCTGCGCACGGCGTGGCGGTATTGATAGCAGAGCGCCAGACCGGGGGACGCGGGCGGCGCGGAAAAACATGGGCCTCGCCCTTGGCCGCGCACCTTTATCTGTCGCTTTCGCGGCAGTTCTCCGGGGGGTTGGCGCGGCTCGGCGGTTTGAGCCTCGTCGCAGGCGTGGCCGCGGCCGAAGCGCTGCACGAATCGGGCTATCCGGGCGTGCGTCTGAAATGGCCGAACGACTTGGTAGTGGAGGGGTGCAAACTCGGCGGATTGCTGGTGGAAGGCGGCGGTGAGCACGCTGGGCCGGTGCGCGCGGTGGTCGGGCTGGGCCTCAACGTGCACATGCCAGACGCCATGGCCGCGACGCTGGACCAACCGTGGACCGATCTGACTACTCTTGGCGATCGGACACCGTCGCGCAACGCGATTGCCGCGCGATTGCTCACCCATCTGGTGCCAGCGCTGGATCAGTTCGATGCCGAGGGATTGGCTCCGTTCCTGGCGCGCTACGCACGTTTCGATGCGTTGACGGGACGCGAAGTGGCCGTGCATCTGGCCGGGGCCTCCCAGACCGGCATCGCCGCCGGTATCGCCGAAGACGGCGCGCTGCGCGTGCGCATCGACGGCGAAGAACGTGTTTTCCATGCGGGGGAAGTCAGCGTGAGGGCGCAATGAGCCGATGGTTGTTCGACCTGGGGAATACACGCCTGAAGTGCGCGCCGCTGCATGACGACGGCAGTCTGGGTGAAGTGGTTGCGCTGGCGCACGAGCCGGGCACATTCGCCCAGCAATTACAGCGGCTGCTGGCCGAAAATGCGGATTCGGCCTGCCTTGCCAGTGTGGCCTCGCCCGCACTGACTGCCGTGGTGGTGGAAGTTCTGACCCAGCGGTTCCGCCGCATTTCACTGGCGCGCAGTAGCGCCCGACTGGCGGGCATGCGCATTGCCTATGCCGAACCCGCGCGACTGGGAGTGGACAGATTCCTCGCCCTGCTTGCTGCGCACGGGCGCGGGGCGGGCCCGTGGTTGATCGCAGGCGTCGGTACCGCGTTGACCCTCGATCTGCTGGATCGCGAGGGCCTGCATCGCGGCGGACGCATCGGACCTTCGCCCGGCCTCATGCGCCAGGCGCTGCATCAGGCCGCCGCGCAGCTTCCGCTGGAAGGCGGCGACTATCGGGAATTCGCATCCGACACAGCCGATGCCCTGGCGTCGGGTTGCGAAGGGGCCGCACTGGGCCTGATCGACCGCAGCCTGGCCCAGGCGACGCGGATGCTGGGCGGGGCCCCCGTCCTGTTGCTGCATGGCGGCGGTGCTGACATGCTCGCCCCACATTTTCCCGATGCGCTTCGCGCGCCCGCACTGGTCCTGGAAGGACTGGCCCTGTGGTCCCGCGTCGGCACGGCTCCTGGAACCACCGAATGCTGATCCGCGCCCTGATAGTCCTGCTAATCGTGTTGAATGTGGGCGTCGCCGCCTGGTGGATTTCCCGCCCCGAGCCGCTTCCCCCGGCCCTTCCGACGCAACCGGCGGGCGTACCCGGACTGCAATTGCTCAGCGAAACCAAAACACCCACCGCTCCTGCGCCTGCACCATCGCCGGTGTCTGTGCCGCCTGCTGCCACGGCTACGGCTACGGCGGAACCCGCCACGCCTGCGCAGTGTTTCAGCATGGGACCGTTCGCCGACCAGGCCGCGGCCAGGGCGGCGGCAGCGCGCATCGGCAGTCAGGCCACTCGCAGCACTCCGCGCGAAGCTCCCGGCAAGGCAGCGCAGGGCTACAACGTGGTCCTGCCGCCCCAGGCCGATCGCGAAGCGGCCCAGGCGCTTGCCCAGCGCATCGGCGCAGGGGGCTTCGACGACTATCTGGTGATCAACAGCGGCCCGCAAACCAATGGCATCGCCCTGGGGCGCTACCGCAGCCGCGAAGGCGCCGAGCGCCGCCAGTCCGCGCTGCGGGCGGCCGGGTTCGATGCGCAGCTGCAACCCCTGGGCGACGAAAGCGCAGCGCAATGGTGGCTGGATGTCGCCGCCGCTGCCGGCGTTACCGCATCCGGGTTGCGGAGCGGAGCCAGCGCATCGCAATCGCGTTCGCTCGATTGCGCCCTGCTGCGGTAGAATCCGCGTCCGCGGTTTTCCTCACACACTCCTATATTCCGTGTGGTTCCGCGCGTCTGCCATGCCGGCATAGCTCAGTTGGTAGAGCAACCGCCTTGTAAGCGGTAGGTCCCCAGTT
>CBFGMR010000009.1:0-123997 GCA_965650035.1 uncultured Pseudoxanthomonas sp. | reverse complement strand
CTATCCAGCGTCAATCCGGTGTTCCTGTTGCCCGGCGCGCTGGCCGAACGCGGCGAGGCGCTGGCGCAGGAGTTCTTCGCTTCCTGCACGTTGGGCGGCGGTCAGTTCTGCACCAATCCCGGCATCGTGATCGTGCCGGAAGGCGCAGCGGGTGATGCCTTCGTATCCGTGGTCAGTGCGCATTTCGCCGCGGCAGCGCCCAGCATGCTGTTCTCCCAGAGCGTGCTCGATCATCTGCAACAGGGCGTACGGACGCTGCGCGAGGCCGGTGCGCGAGTGCTGGCCGGCGGCGCTGCGGCCGAAGGTCCCGGCTACCGCTGTTCGCCCACCCTGCTGAGTGTGGATGCAGCGACTTTCCTGGCGAATCCCCAGGCCTTGCAGACCGAAGCCTTCGGACCGGTCAGCCTGCTGGTGCGCGCAGCCGGATTCGAAGAAATGGCCACGTTGGCCCGTACGTTCGAAGGCAACCTGACCGGCACGCTCTATCGCGCAGCCAGTGGCGACGACGATGCCGCCTGGACGGCCGTCGCTGCGGCATTGCGTCCGCGCGTGGGTCGCCTGATCGCCAGCAAGATGCCGACCGGCGTGGCGGTCAGTGCGGCGATGAATCATGGCGGCCCTTTCCCCAGCACCGGCCATCCGGGTTTCACCTCGGTCGGCATGCCGGCGGCGATCCGCCGCTTCACCGCACTGCACAGCTACGACAGCGTACCCGATGCGCTGTTGCCGCTCGAGTTGCGCGATCGGAATCCCGGCGATGTGCAGCGGTCGATCGATGGTCGCTGGACCACCGATGATATCGGAGCGACGTCATGAGCACGGCTCGGCAAATTGGCGGATTGAGTTCGATGCAGGCCATGGCGCAGCTCGCGCCCTGGCCGCACCGCGCGCCGCCGATCGGGTCCGGCGAATACCAGCGGCGACTGGAACAGGCACGCGGTCTGCTGCGCGCACAAAATGCGGACGCGCTGCTGATCGGCGCCGGCGCATCGCTGCGCTATTTCGCCGGTGTGCCCTGGGGCGCCAGCGAGCGGTTGGTGGCGATGTTGCTGACGCCGTCAGGCGATCCGTTCCTGATCTGCCCGGCGTTCGAGGAAGGCTCGCTCGACGCGGTTCTGAAGATTCCGGTCGAGAAGCGGTTGTGGGAAGAACATGAGGACCCTTACGCGCTGGTGGCGAAAACCATGCGCGAACAAGGCGCACGCACGCTTGCGCTCGATCCCGGCGCGGCTTTCGCGATTTCCGTCGGCCTGGGCGGTCATCTCGGCGCGGCCAGCGTGGTCGATGCGAGCGCCATCGTCGATGGTTGCCGCATGCGCAAATCGCCGGCCGAACTGGCGCTGATGCAGCAGGCCTGCGATATGACCCTGCAGGTGCATCGCCTGGCCGCCGGGCTGGCGCGCGAAGGTATCGGCACCGATGAACTGGTGCGCTTCATCGACACCGCGCATCGCGCGCTGGGAGCCGACGACGGTTCCACTTTCTGCATCGTCCAGTTCGGCCAGGCCACTGCGTTTCCGCATGGCATTCCCGGTGTGCAGCATCTGCGCGAAGGCGAGCTGGTGTTGATCGATACCGGCTGCACCGTGCAGGGCTATCACTCCGATATCACCCGCACCTGGATTTTCGGTGACGCCGATGCGGACCAGCGGCAGATCTGGGGGTTGGAGCAGGCCGCGCAGCAGGCTGCCTTCGCCGCCGTGCGGCCCGGCGTCACCTGCGAGTCGGTGGATCGCGCCGCGCGCGAGGTGCTCGAGCGCGCCGGCCTGGGCCCGGACTACCGATTACCGGGATTGCCGCACCGCACCGGTCATGGCTGCGGCATGAGCATCCACGAAACGCCGTACCTGGTACGCGGCAATGGAACGCGGTTGGCGCCGGGCATGTGCTGCAGCAACGAACCGATGATCGTCGTGCCGGGCCGCTTCGGCGTGCGTCTGGAGGACCACTTTTACGTAACCGAAGACGGTGCCGCCTGGTTCACCCCGCCCTCGCCGGCGATCGACCGGCCATTCCTTTGACCCTGTGATGCTTCCCGGAGAGTGCGCGATGAAGTTGATTCACTCCCTGCCCACGACGCCTATCGCGACGAAGACCAGAGGGGCACTCTCATGAACAGATTCTTGATCGGCTTTGTCCTGCTCGCAGGCATGACGATGGCTGGCGATGTCGCCGTCGCCGCCGAATCCGCTCCAGCCGCAGTGAAGCGCTTCAAGGCGCTGTACGAGCGCGAATGGGACTGGCGGCAAACGCAGTTCGCCGGCGCCGACGACGAAGATAGCGAGGGAAGGACGGCAGACCATTTGCCGAAAGTCGATCCCGCCACCCAGGCCGAGCGTACGCGCTACTGGCAGGACGTGCTGCGGCAACTCGATGCCATTGCGGTTTCGGCGCTGCCGGAGCAGGAACAGGTGAACTATCAGGTCTATCGCAACCAGATAGAAGTGCTGCTCGACCGGCAACGGTTCCACGCCTGGGAAATGCCTTTCAACAGCGACAGCGCTTTCTGGACCAACCTGAGCTTCACGGCGCGCAAGCCGCTGCGCGACGCCGAAAGCTATCGGTCCTATCTGGCGCAGCTGGCCGACATTCCGCGCTATTTCGATGAGCAGATCGACAACATGCGCGCCGGTCTGGCGCGCGGCTTCAGCGTGCCGCAAGTGACGCTGAAAGGGCGCGACCAATCCATTGCCGAAGTGATCGACGCCAAGGGCGAAGCCAACCTGTTCTACACGCCGTTCAAGCGGATGCCATCCGGAATTTCCGCGGCCGAACAGGCCCAATTGCGCGGACAGGCGTTGCAAGCAATCGAAGGAAAGGTGATTCCCGCCTACGCCAAGCTGCTGGCCTTCATCCGCCAGGACTACACCCCGCAAGCGCGGACCAGCCTGGCCGCCGAAACCATGCCCGACGGTAAAGCCTATTACCAGGCGCAGATCCGCGAATTCACAACGCTGGACATGAGCGCGGACGAAATCCATGCGCTGGGACTGAAGGAAGTGGCCCGGTTACGCGCAGAAATGGATGAGGTGATCGCGCAGGTCGGCTTCAAGGGAGACTTCGCCGATTTCCTGCATTACCTGCGCACCGATCCGAAGTTCTATCCCAAGACCGCCGAAGAACTGTTGATGCGCGCCTCCTGGATCGCCAAGCGCGTGGACGGAAAGATCGGCGAGTACGTCGGCCACCTGCCGCGTCAGCGCTTCGCGATCGAGCCGGTGCCGCCCGACCTGGCGCCGTTCTACACCGGCGGTCGTGGCGGACCGACCACCTACCTGGTCAACACCTACAATCTGCCGTCGCGGCCGCTTTACAACCTCACCGCGCTGACCCTGCATGAATCCTCGCCTGGGCATTCGCTGCAGATGTCGCTGGCCGCGGAGCAGGACGCGATGCCGGATTTCCGCCGCTACGCCTACATCTCCGCATACGGCGAAGGCTGGGCGCTGTATTCCGAATACCTGGGCATCGAAATGGGCATGTACGACACGCCTTACGACCGCTTCGGCTACCTGACCTATCAAATGTGGCGCGCGGCGCGACTGGTGATTGATACCGGCGTGCACCACCTCGGCTGGAGCCGCGAGCAGGCGCTGGCGTTCCTGCGCGACAACACGGCGTTGAGCGAGCACGAGGTCACCACCGAGGTGGACCGCTACATCGCCTGGCCCGGACAGGCGCTGTCCTACTATCTGGGCGAACTGACCATTCTCCGGCTGCGCGAAAAATCCGAGCAGGCGCTTGCCGCCAAGTTCGACCTGCGCAACTTCCACGATGCGGTATTGGCCCAGGGTTCGGTGCCGTTGCCGGTATTCGAACAGCGCATTGATCGCTTCATCGCCGAAGGCGGCAAGTCGCCCTGGCCGGAAAAGGACGAGAAATAGCTTTCAGGCATACCGCATTTCCACCGCCAGGACGGCCTTACCGAGAGAGAACGCTATGGGCTTGCTGAATGACATGATCCGCCGGAAATCCGTGGAGACGATGCAGAGCGAAGTGCGGAATCGGGGCGAGTTGCGCCGCGTACTCGGGCTATGGCAACTGACCGCGATCGGCCTGGGCGGAATCATCGGCGTCGGCATCTTCGTGCTGACCGGTACCGTCGCTGCGACCCAGGCCGGGCCGGCGGTGGTGCTGTCGTTTCTGATAGCCGGTATCGCCAGCGCCGCTGCGGCGCTGTGCTACGCCGAATTCGCTGGGCTGATTCCAGTCAGCGGCAGCGCTTATACCTACGGCTACGCGGTGCTGGGAGAGTTCGCCGGCTGGATGATCGGCTGGGACCTGCTGTTGGAATTCGCGCTGATCGCGGCGGTGGTGGCGGTAGGCTGGTCGGGTTACGTGCAGGCGCTGCTGGATGCCGGCGGCGTGCACCTGCCGCTATGGGCGCAGGGCGCCTATGGCTCGGCGCCCGGCCGCTTCATCAATCTGCCGGCGGTTCTGATCTCGGTTCTGATCACCGCGTTGCTGGCGATGCGGATGGAGTGGGGCGCGCGCTTCAACACCTCGATCGTGGCGATCAAGATCGGCGCTGCAGTACTGATCGTGGCGGCCGGCGTCGCCTTCGTCGATCCGGCGCGCTGGCATCCCTTCATGCCGTTCGGCATGCACGGCGTAGTCACCGGTGCGGCGGTGGTGTTCTTCGCCGTGTTCGGCTACGAGATGATGACCACCGCTGCCGAGGAAGCCATCGATCCGCAGCGCGATCTGCCTCGTGCGGTGATCCTGTCGCTGAGCATCGCGATGCTTTTGTATTTCGCCATCTGCCTGGTGCTGACCGGGATCGTGCCGTACACCACGCTCGACAACGACGCGCCGGTGGCCCATGCCTTCACCGCCATCGGCCAACCCAAGGTGATGATCGCCATCTCGCTGGCGTCGATCTGCGGCATCACCAGCGTGATCTTCGCCAACCTGCTGGCCGGGGCGCGGATCTGGTTCGCACTGTCGCGCGACGGTTTGCTGCCGGGTTGGTTCGCCAAGGTGCATCCGACCTGGCGCACTCCGCACCGCACCACCGTGCTGATCGGCCTGGTCACCGCGGTCGCCGCCGGCTTCTTCCCGCTGGACGAACTGGCCAAGCTGGTCAACATCGGCGTTCTTGGCGCCTTCATCGTGATCTGCTCTTCGGTGATGGTGCTGCGCTGGAAGCGACCCGAGCTGCAGCGGCCGTTCCGTACCCCGCTGGTGCCGCTGGTGCCGCTGATCGGCATCGGTTTTTCAGCCTGGCTGATCTGGGGCCTGCCGACGATCACCTATGAGCGTTTCCTGATCTGGCTGGGCATCGGCTGCGTGGTCTATTTCTCCTATGGTATCCGTCACAGCAAGCTGGCCGGGCGGCAGGAGCCGGTGACGTGAGGCGGCGGGGTGGTGTCTGGCTAGCGGCAATGCTGAGCCTGTCGCTGGGCGTGGCCGCGCATGCGGCTACGCGCGAGATGCCGCGCTACGTCAGCGAAAACGGGCGTCATGCCTTATTTGTCGACGGCGCGCCGTACAGCATCATGGCGGCGCAACTGCACAACTCAAGCGCATGGCCGCAAGTGCTGCCGCAGGCGCTGGAGCAGGCGGAGGCGCTGCACGCCAACACGGTGGAAGCGCCGGTGTACTGGGAACAGTTCGAGCCGGAGCCCGGCCGTTACGACTACACCAACGTCGATGCGTTGATCGCGCAGGCGCGCGCGCGCGGCCTGCGCCTTGCGTTGCTGTGGTTCGGCACCTGGAAGAACGGCCAGATGCACTACGTGCCGGACTGGATCAAGCGAGACCGTGCGACGTATCCGCGCATGCTCGATGCCAACGGCGCACCAGTGGATGTTCTCTCGCCGCACGCGCAGGCCAACCGGGACGCCGACAGCCGCGCTTTCGCCGCGTTGATGCGCCATCTGCGCAAGGTGGACGAAGGCACCTACACCGTGATCCTGGTGCAGGTGCAGAACGAGCCCGGCGCGATCGGCACTGTGCGCGACCACGGCGAAGCCGGCGAGCGCGATTTCCGCGGCCGGGTACCGGAAGCGGCGACCCGCGCGCTGTCCAAGCCTGCCGGTACCTGGACCGAAGTTTTCGGCGCAGGCGCCGCCGAAGCATTCAGCGCCTACAGCAACGCCATCTATATCGAACAGGTGGCGGCGGCGGGCAAAGCCGAATATCCATTGCCGCTGTATGTGAACACATGGCTTCGCTACAAAGGCAAGATCCATCCGGGGCTGGACTACCCCAGCGGCGGCGCGACCTGGAACGTGTTCGATCTGTGGCGCGCGGCCACGCCGTCGGTCGACTTCATCGGCACCGACATCTATACCAGCGACTACAACGAATACACCAAAGTCGTGGACCAATACGCGCGGCCGGACAACCCGGTCTGGGTTTCGGAAACCGGTTTCGAGGCCGCCACCGCGCCGTATCACTTCTATGTGCTTGGCAAAGGCGGATTGGGGTTCTCGGTGTTCGGCATCGACGGCAACGAAGACACGCCGGAGAACCGCGCCGCGATCGAAGCGCACGCCGCCGGCTTCGGACTGCTGGCGCCGATGCAGCGGACGCTGGCCAGCGCCGCGTTCGAGGGACGCTTGCAGGCGGCGGTGGAAAAACCGGGCACTCCGCAGCAGAGCCTGCGCTTCGGTCCCTGGCAGGCGCGCGTTTCGTTCGGCGCGCCGATGTGGGGCGATGCGCCGGCGATCCTGCCGGGCACGCCCGACCACACCGGTCGCGTGCTGGTGGTCCAGTTGGAACCGGAAGTGTTCCTGGTCACCGGACTGCAGGGACGGGTGGAATTCCAGCGCGACGCCGCCGACGGCAGATACGGGCAATTGCTGAAGGTCGAACAGGGCCGCTACGTGGACGGAAAATGGCAGACCGTGCGCTGGTTGAACGGCGATGAGACGGATTACGGGTTCAATTTCCGCGCTCGCGATCCGTACGTGCTGAAGGTCACCGTGGACACTTACTGATCCAGCGTCTTTTTGGCTGTGCGGAATTCCGCACGTATGCGCCAGGTAGCGAACAAGACACTGCCAGGTGCTTGCCGCAGCATGGCCGGATATCGGATGGAAGTTCGGGAGCGTGGGAGTGGACAGAAGACGGTTTCTGCAGCATGGATTGACCGCTACTACCGCAGTAGCCGGGGTCGGCTTCTCCGCCGATAGCGTGGCGGCGTCCGCTGCAATTGCGAAGCTGCCCAGGCCCGTGCTGCGGCCTTTGACGGAAGGCGCGCTGCTAGGCCACACCCGTGTCTGCGCGTTCCGTGACGAAGGCGCCGATTGGACCGTGTACGAGGATCTGCGTACGCCGGACGGTGCGATCAGTTTCGTCTGCGCCGATGGCATGGCGACCCTGGGCAAGCGCACGGAAGCGGCGTTTCCCAGCGACAAGCCGCCGTATTTCGGCATGAAACTCGCCGACGTGGCGCTGGCCGACGCCGACCTGCTGGCCGACCACTTGTTGCGGAACGGCGATCCGTCGGCGGAAGAAGTGCGCGATGCCGCACCGCCGCCAGCGTCGCTGCTGGATCCCAAGGATCATGATGGGCGCTGGCCTTGGACCACCTTCGTCGGTACGCGTGAAGCCGTCGATACCATGCCCATCCTGCCCAATGGACGCAGCCGCACCTGGCGTCCGGAGCATGCCTTCGCTCAACTCGGCGAAGTCGCGCTGATCAAGCGCAGGCATGAAGGACTGTTGGGCGGCTGGATGCCGGCGGTGCACAAGGTGATGCCGGTGTCGGCCCACCGCCACTACGACCTGTTGGTATTCGCCGACGTACGCGCCGAGGATCGTTTCGTCGTCCAGACCTGGCACCGCACCGTGCTGGTGGAGAACGGCAAGGCGCTGAAGACGGTGTACACGCACAGCTATCCCGATTATCTGCCGCGGCGGGGGGCTGCGACGGCCGAGGATTTCTATCGCGGGCTGCTGGCGTTCGCGGGTTACTGGCAGGACCTGCTTGCCGGCACCGTCGAAGCCAGTCTGCCGGATCCGAGCTGGAACGACATGGCGCGCTTTGCTTTTGCCCGTGAACTGGTAGTGCGTCCTGGCGGTACTTATCCCAAGTATGGTGCGGTGGATCGCGACTATTACGGTAACGAGTACGACGGGTTCCAGGACACCTTCACCAGTTCGCTGTACGCCAATCTGGAGTGGGGCCGCTTCGACCAGGCCGCGGCGGTACTGGACGGCTACTTCACCGATTTCGTGCAGCCCGACGGCATGCCCAACATGCGCGGGCCTGAGACCGGGCAGTTCGGCCTGATCCTGTCGCTGATGGCGCGCTATCTGCACTACACCGGCGATGCGCCGCTGCTGCGCAAGCATCGCGGCAAGATAGAAGCCACCGCGCAAATCCTGGAAGAATTGCACGACCAGAGCCTGGCGCTGCCATCCGATGCGCCGGGCCACGGCCTGATACATGGCTGGAACGAATCCGACGCCTGCCTGTTCCCCGATCCCACGCTGTGGTGGAAGCCCTACTACGCCAACAGCGCGTTGGCCGCGCGCGGCTTGGCCGATATCGCGCCGGTGTGGACGCATATCGGCGGTGTGGACGCACCGGCGACCGCGCGGCGTTGGAACCAGCGGTCGCAACGCCTGACTGCGCAGACCGAGCGCACGCTGCGTGCCAATGTCCGTCGCGATCTGAAGCCGCCTTACATCGGCCCGCTGCCGGGCGTGAAGCTGACGTTCCGCCAGTCGCTGCTGCAGGAAAATCCCAGTGAGCAGGGATGGCCGCACCGCGTCTATGCCGAACTGTTGCAGGCCGATGTGTTGCCCGACGATCTGGCGAACTTGGTGATCGACTGCGTACGCGGTCACGGCGGCACCAGCCTGGGTGTGGTCGCCAACATCGCGCCGCCGAGCAAGGATGCGCGCGACCTGCTCGGTTTCATTTCCTACGGTTATGCGCAGCAATTACTGCGCCTGGACCGGATCGAGGAATACCTGCTGTTCCTGTACGCCCACCGCTATCACGTGCACACGCGCGGCGGTTGGACGGCGGGCGAGGTGAGCGGCATCACCGGCGGCATGCCGCTGTTCTGCATGCCGGCGCAGTTGACCATTCCGCTGCTGCTGCGCTGGATGCTGGTATTCGAAGACAGTACCGGTGAACAGCTGCATCTGGCGCGCGCTGTACCGCGCGAATGGCTGGCCAGCGGCGAGACCATCGGGATCTCTGGTGCGCCCACGCGCTGGGGCAAGGTCGGTTTCCAGTTGCGCGCCAATGCGCGGGTTCAGCGCATCGAAGGCCAAGTCGACTTGCCATCCGGCGCGCCCGATAGCATCTGGCTCAGTTTGCGCTTGCCCGCGGGAAAGCGCCTGCTCGGAGCCACGGTGGACGGCAAGGAAGTGGCGTTAGCCGGAAGAAATAGTGACGCACTGCACATCGCGGGGCGCGCTGGAACGCGCGTGGCGGTGCAGGCCACCTATGCCTGAATGAATCTGCGTGTGGAGAGGTTTTCGCAACGCCCCGCCACGGCATTAAGAGCGGCCGATCCGCTGGGAAGGTCTGTGCCCCGCAATGCTGGCAGCGGATAAAAACATGCTGTATTCCGCACCCGAAAACGACAATTGCGACAAGACGCATTGGTCATTGTGCATGCAGGATGAGGGTAGGCCGGATCCATGACGCATGCGTGACATGCGGACGTGTAAGACGGTGAGCACGATGTCGCGTTTCCGTTCAGCGAACCGCGCGTCTGAACAAAGCCGGAGGTGACGCAGAATAATAAATGCTTTTTGGTGGACGGTGGCACCGGCGATAGCGCCGGATGCGGCCGGCGACGCTCCAGGGAAGCGCACGGAGCGATCCGTAGCGCTACATCTTTCTCCACCGGTGAATCAGGCAATGCCCGTCCGGCCGCGCGCGAGTGCCCGGCGAGCAGACGAAAAGGTTTTCCGCGCCGCCGTCACCCGTTCAGACGCGGCGAATCCAGGCGTTTCTTGCGCTGGCGCAAGCCGGCACGGGCGCTCTTACCCCACGAATCCGTATCCGCCCCCATCGATTCCGTCTGAGGAGACACCCATGCGATCCGCCGAAGTAATGCTTTCTCCTTCCCGCTGTCGTCATCGCGGGACACCGTTCCTGGCCATTCCGCGCCCCCATGCACCGTTGGTCCGGGCCATTGTCGTCGCACTGATACTAGTCGCCACCTGCTCGGCGCAGGCGCAGGAAACGCCGACTGCGGAGAGCGCTGGCGACGCCACCACTCTCGACAGCGTCACCGTCACCGGCTCCCGCATCCGTCGCGTCGATACCGAGACCGCCAATCCGGTCACTACCATCGGCCGCGAGGCCATCGAGGCCACCGGCAAGGCGACGCTGGGCGATCTGATCCAGGAGTTGCCCGCCATCGCCGGCAACGCCACCAACCCCAACGTCAACAACGGCGGCGGCACCGGTGCGTCCGCGGTCTCGCTACGCGGCCTGGGTGAGAAGCGTACCTTGGTGCTGGTCAATGGCGTGCGTCTAGCCTACAACGATATCAACAGCATTCCGGCCGCTATGGTCGAGCGCGTCGAAGTGCTGGGCGACGGCGCGTCCGCCGTCTACGGCTCCGACGCCATCGGCGGCGTGGTCAATTTCATTCTGCGCGACCGCTTCGAAGGCGTGCAGGCCAGCGCCGACTTCGGTCAGACTTCGCGTGGCGACGGCACCCGGCGCAACTATTCGTTCACCGCCGGACATGCCTGGGATAGGGCCAGTGTGGTCGGTGGCGTGTCCTACCACAAGATCGACGAAGTATCGGCTGCGCAACGCGCGTTCTCCAAGGACGCGCTGAATCTGGTCAATGGAGAGGCTGTTAAACAAGGCTCTTCGGCGACTCCCTTCGGTACGATCAGCTTCAACGACGGTTCCGCCGAAGCCGCAGCCCTGGCCGCCAGCGCCGGTTGCTCGCGCGTCACCCTCGATTCTGCCACCGGCAGCGGCCCGACCGACCAAGGCGATTACCATTGCTACGACGCCACGGCGGATTCCTACAACTACCAGCCCTTCAACCTGTTGCAGACACCGCAGGAGCGCACCAACGCCTTCGTGCTGGGCAGCTTCCGCCTGACCGACAACGTCGAAGCCTACGGCAACGCCTATTTCACCAAGACCCATTCGGCATCGATCATCGCACCGGTGCCGATCTTCGCCATCGGCGACAATTTCCTGGTGTCGGAAAATAGCTACTACAACCCCTTCGGAATAAATTTCGGCGCCGATCGGGCCACCGGCACTACCTACAACACTTTCAATACACGCCTGGTTTCGCTGGGCAATCGCCAGTACGAATACAACACCTACAATCTGCAGACCAACGCCGGCCTGCGTGGCGGTTTCGGTGAAAGCTCCTGGCAATGGGACGCCAATTTCAACTATGGCCAGGTCCGGCAGAAGTCGATCAACAACGGCTTCCTGAATTACGCTGCGTTCAATCAGGCCGTCGGGCCCTCTTTCCTGGACAGCGATGGGATAGTCAAGTGCGGCGCTGCGGGCGCGGCCATAGCCGGCTGCACTCCGATCGACATCTTCAACACCAACGATCCGGCCACCGTGGAGGCGCTGAAAGCGATGGTCGTCAATCCGATCAGCACCAGCACCTACACCGTCAAGCAGTTCGAAGCCAACGCCAACGGCAATCTGTTCGACCTTCCCGCCGGGACAGTCAATCTCGCGGTCGGCTTGTCCTATCGCAAGGAAAGCACCTCGACCAAGACCGACGATCTGGCCGTGGCCGATCTGGAAGGTCTGTGCGGCGTTGTCGAGTTCTGCACCACGGTGCTGAACGGCAGTTTCAATGTGAAGGAGGCCTATGCCGAAACCTTGATTCCGTTGCTGGCCGACAAGCCTTTCGCGCACGCCCTGAACCTCTCCATCGGCACGCGTTTCTCGGATTACGATTCGGTAGGAAGCACCACTAACAGCAAACTGGCGCTGGAATGGCGACCGATCGAAAACCTGCTGCTGCGCGGCACCGTGTCGGAGGTGTTCCGCGCGCCCAATATCAACGAGCTGTACGCCGGCATCGGCGGCGATGCCGCTTCTGCCATCGATCCCTGCAACGGCTATACCGGCGGCAATGACGTAGCCTGCGCCAACGTGCCGACGGACGGCAGCTATCAGCAGGCCGATCCACAGGTTTCCGGACGCACTTCCGGCGCGCTGGTGGCCGGCTACGATGGCCTCAAGCCCGAAACCGGAAAGTCCTACGATTTCGGTGTGGTCTACGACCCGAAGTGGCTGGAAGGACTTTCGCTGAGCGCCGATGTATGGCGCATCAATCTGGTGGACACCATTGCCACGGTATCGGCACAGACCGTGCTCAACCAGTGCTACGCCAATTCCGCCAGCGCGTTCTGCCCTCTGATCCACCGCAACGGCAACGGCACCATCTACTACATCGGCGAGCCGACGGTGAACCTGGGCCAGTTGTGGACAAAGGGCGTGGATTTCGGCGCGAACTATCGTCTGCCCGATACGCGCTGGGGCAGCTTCAACGCAAGCCTCAACGGCACCTATGTGGCGCGTTACGACATTAATCCCGATCCCACCGACCCGGGAACCGTGGTGATCCACAGCGCGGGCAAGTACACCTATTCCTATGGCAATTTCCCGCGCATCCGCGCGCTGGGCACGTTGACCTGGAAGCAGGGGCCATGGAGCGCCGCCTGGCGTATCCGCTACGTGGGGCACACCTCGATCGGCAGCACCGACGCAAGGCAGAATCTCTCCGCCGATTCGGCGCTGCCGGCGGTCGAACGCGGGATCGGCTCGTATGCGTACCATAATCTGCAGGGCGGCTACGACTTCAGCGACTGGCATACCCGCGTCGACGTGGGCGTGGACAATCTGGGCGACAAACAGCCGCCCTTGTTCTACAACAATAACGCCAACAACGGTAATACCGACGTGACCACCTACGATGTGCTCGGCCGCTACTGGTGGGCACGGGTCACGGTAACGTTCTGACTCACCGCCAACGCAAGCCGCCCGTTCGCTTGGGCGGCTCGCGTTTTGCTGCTGCCACGCGTTTCTGCCACTGTCGGCAGGAAAACGAGGATTCACTGCATGACCATCAGCCTTTCGAGACGGCGTTTCCTCGCCTGGAGCGCCATGGCGTCGGCGGCCGGCTTCGTCGGCTTCCCGCTCGAAGCGGCCGCATCCGTACCGCAACGGGCACGGGCGGTCCCGCTACGCAACGTACGGCTGAAACCGTCGATGTTCCTGGATTCGCTGCAAACCAACCGGCGCTACATGCTGCAGTTGGAGCCGGATCGCCTGCTGCACAATTTCCGCCAATACGCCGGGCTGAAGCCGAAGGCACCCGTCTATGGCGGCTGGGAAGCGGATACCATTGCCGGGCATACGCTCGGGCACTATCTCAGCGCGCTATCGCTGATGCACGCGCAGACCGGCGACACCGAATGCCTGTCGCGTGCGGATTACATCGTCGCCGAACTGGCGTTGTGCCAGGCCCAATCCGCCGATGGTTATGTGGCCGGTTTCACCCGCAAGAACCACGATGGAAAGATCGAAAGCGGGCGCGCGGTCTTCGATGACCTCAGGCAGGGTAGGGTCGAAACTCAGCCCTTCAGCCTGAATGGAAGTTGGGCGCCGCTGTATACCTGGCATAAGCTGTTCGCAGGCCTGCTGGACGCGCACGTGCATTGCGGCAATGCGCATGCGCTCGAGGTAGCGGTGCGTTTGGGCAATTACCTCGATGCGGTGTTCGCGCAACTGGACGATGCGCAGATGCAGCGGGTGCTGTCGTGCGAGTTCGGTGGGCTCAACGAATCCTTCGCCGAACTCTATGGCCGCACCGGCGATCCGCGCTGGTTCCGGTTGGCCAAACGCCTGCGCCACCGCGAGGTCATGGACCCGCTGGCCGCGCAGCAGGACAAACTCGACCGGCTGCACGCCAACACACAGATTCCGAAACTGATCGGCATGGCCCGCCAGTTCGAACTGACCGGCGATCCAGAGCCCGCGGCGGCTGCGCGTTTCTTCTGGCTTACGGTCACCGCGCACCATACCTATGTGATCGGCGGCAACGCCGACCGCGAATACTTCCAGGCGCCGGATACGATCTCCAAGTTCGTCACCGAACAGACCTGCGAGCACTGCAACAGCTACAACATGCTGAAGCTGACCCGGCACCTGTATCGCTGGACGCCACGGGCCGCTTATTTCGACTACTACGAACGCACTTTGCTCAACCACATCATGGCGCAGCAGCATCCGGGCACCGGCATGTTCGCCTACATGATGCCGCTGATGGCCGGGGCCAAGCGCGAGTTTTCCACTCCGTTCGGCGATTTCTGGTGCTGCGTCGGTTCCGGCATGGAGAGCCACGCCCAGTTCGGCGATTCGATCTATTGGCGCGACGACAAGGACGGAACCTTGTTCGTCAATCTCTTTATTCCTTCGAGCCTGGACGACAGCCCTTCCGGTCTGCAAATGGAGCTGGACAGCGACCTGCCTTTGGGTGGCGAGACCCGCCTGCGCATAACGGCGGCGCCGGAAGCGGCGCAGCGCATTGCGCTGCGGATCCCCGGCTGGGCGCAGTCGTGGCGACTTGCGCTCAACGGCAAGCCCGTCCGCGCAGAATTGGCCGACGGTTACGCGCGCCTGCGCCGCCGCTGGCGCGCAGGCGACATGCTGACCCTGGAATTGCCGATGCCGTTGCGCCTGGAACAGAGCGACGATCCGGAGGTTGTGTCGGTGATGCGCGGTCCGTTGGTGATGGCGGCCGATCTGGGTTCTACGGAAGAACCCTATGGGACACGAGTCGATCCGGTGCTGGTGGCCGAAGGCGATGTCCTGGCGGGATTCGCACCGCAGGACGTCGCCGGGCGCTATCTGGCGACCGGGGTGGTGCATCCGGGACCGTTGGCTTTCGCGCCGTACTATGCACAGCACGACCGGCGCAGCGCGGTCTATTTCGAACACCTCCCTCCACAGGCGTGGCGGGGAAAACAAACGGGGCAAGCAGCCGAGGCCAAGGCCATGGCGCAAATGGATGCCGACGCGGTTGATCGGATCGAACTGGGCGAAGAGGCTTCGGAAAAGGCGCATGCACTGCGCAGCGAGCTGTCCTACAGCGTCGAGTACCGGCGACGGAAAGGACGCGATGCGCGCAGCGGAGGATTCGTCGAATTCGATCTGCAAAGCCGGCCCGGTCCGTTGAAATTGCGGTTGCGCTACTGGGGAGGCGAGCATCGGCGACGCTTCCGCATCCTCGCCAACGGATATCCGGTGGCCGACGAAGTGCTGGACGGCGACCGCGGCATCCGTTTCGTCGATGCCGACTACCCGTTGCCTGCCGCCACGACGAAAGGGAAGATCTTGCGCGTGCGCATCGAGCCGGAAACCGGCTTCAGCGCCGGCCCAGTGTTCGGCTGCTGGCTATTGGCTGGCACGGATGCATGAGGTTGCGATACGGTCAGCCGTTTCGTTGCAACCGGGCCGAACGCAGGATTGAGCGGCCGCTTATGGGTGTCTTCAAGAACGGGGTCGGGTTTACTTATCGGGTCCATGAAGGGGACGTCAGCTTCTTCGCCAGGCGGCCAACTCGTGCCTCACAAGGGCGGCCAACTTATGGTTCCTCCCACAATGTGTTGTGCAGGAGCGATAAGTTGGCCGCCTGGCGAAGCTGACGTCCCCTTCGACACGGCTCTGATAAGTAAACCTGACCCCGTTTTCTTCCCTGTTTTCCCCATACAAAAACGCCCCGGGGAAACCGGGGCGTTTCCATTTGCGGTGCGCAATGGAATCAACCGGTCTTCAGCGTGAGCCCATAGGCCGACAGGATCGGGTTGAGCGGCTGGAAGTAGCTGCGGGTGCGGTTGTTCGGGAGTTTGCCCTTGCAGCTACCGCTTCCGCCCGAAAGCACGCCCTGCGCCTGGCCGGGACCGGTGATGAACGAGCCGCCGGAGTCGCCGCCTTCGGAGCAGGCCGTAGTGCGGTTGACGTGCGTGATGGTTTCGCCGGTGCTGTAGTTGACGCTCACGTCCACCTGGTCGATGGTCCCGCACTTCCAGCCCGAGGTGCGGCCGGAGCGGCAGATCGCCGTGCCGACGCCGCCGGCGGTGCTGCCCTTGACGACGACATCGGCGGTGGTCCAGCCGTAGACGCTCGCCACCTGCGTGTTGCTGCCGGAAATCGTCACATAGGAATAGTCGGGGCCGGATTGGCCGGGCTGCGGAAAGCTCGATGCGGTGAACGTGCCGATCTGCGGCCCGAGCGTCCACTGCGGGCTGAGTTCCTGATACACCGGCTCGCCGGAGTCGCCGCAGTGCCCCGCGCTCACGTAGACCGGCGTGCTGCCCTTGAGGGCGTTGAAACCGATCGAGCAGGCATACAGGTAGCCGTCACCCGGATTGCGCAGGTAGCCAAGGCCGCCCTTCAGCGCGGCGCGCTTGCTGGCCTGCTCTTCCTCGACGACGAAGCGCACATGGTCGGCATTGGCGCCGCTGGCGGCGATGAAGTCGATGCCAGCGTTCTCTTTGCCCTTGCCGATGCCGACCACCAGGGTGTTGCTCGGCAGGTCGACGTACCAGCTGTACACGCCGTTCGGCACCTTGCCGCCGCGCTCGACCATCGTGTCGAGCTGGGCCTTGGAGGCGGCCAGGTCGGCGATGGGGTTGCGCGCGGTGCGGAACTCGACGCCGGCGGGGCCTTTCTGCGGGAAACCGGAGGTGGTCGCGACCACCAGTTTGAAGGTGCCATCGGTCTGGCGCTCGATCCAGCTGCCGGCGAACTTGCGGCCCTGCGCCGTGGCCAGTTGCTTGGATTGCAGCTCCGCGAGACGTTCGATCTTCAGGTATTGCGACAGCTGGGCCGACGTCAGGCCCAGGTCACGCTGCATCGCGGCACGAAGGGTAGGGGACATGTTGTCGGCGGGTCCGACCGCAGAAGCGGTCATGGCGAAAACGAGCGGAAGCGGGGAAAGCACGAGCAGGCCGCGTTTGGCCCAGGAAGCGAACTTTTGCATCTGCAGATCTCCAGTTGGGTGGAACCAAGTTGCAGGACCGGCCGCCCGTCGACGGGGTGGCAGCTCGCGAGGTGGGCCCGGTCGGCGGATGCTTGCATAGATAGGAAGGGCATTCGTTAAGTGCGTTCACACGGCCCGTCTACGCGATCGCGTGTCTGTCATTGGCCGAAAGCAGACGGCCACGCGGCCATCGGCGCGTGACTCTGCATCCGCGCAAGCAGGACGAGTTCTGCTAGCGTTGTTTCTAAATGATGCGGGCGTGATCGCCCATGGAGAGATGGGGCCGTGAGAGTGTGGACGACTGTTCTATTTCTGCTGGGCCTGAGCGGAGGCGCACATGCGCAATCAGTGGGTTGGGAACCTGCCGGCGGACATACGCAATTGCCGTTGTGGCCTGGAACAGCCCCGGATGCTCAGCCCGTACCGGGCCCGGAAATCGAGACGTCCAGAACGGACCCTATGGTCGCGGGCAGACCATGGAAGGCGATTACCAATGTGACCCGCCCTACCATCACGGTCTATGCGCCTAAAAAGAGGAATACGGGAACCGCCGCCGTGGTGTTTCCGGGTGGCGGCTTCCAGGTGTTGGCTATGGACCTTGAAGGCACTGAGGTCTGCGACTGGTTGAACGATCAGGGAATTACGTGCGTGCTGTTGAAATATCGTGTCCCCAGCGCGCCTTACAGCTGGCGATGTGGTTGCTATCCAGACCTTTATACGGAATCCACTTTGGCGCTGGAAGACGCACAAAGAGCGATAGGGATGGTGCGGTTTCACGCCAGGGAATGGAATATCGACCCGCACAAAGTAGGCGTTGTGGGCTTCTCGGCCGGCGGCTACCTGGTGGCGCAGACCAGTACGCGATTCAAGAGCCGCCTGTATTCACCCGTAGACGCTGCCGATAAGGAAAGCGCCCGGCCGGACTTCGCTATCGCCGTTTACCCGGGGCGCCTTGCAACCAATGACGACAAGTTGAACCCGAACGTTCCGGTTTCCGGCGACGCTCCGCCGACGTTCCTGCTGCAGGCGCAAGACGACTACACGGATGGCGTGAATCAGTCGCTGGTCTACTACGCCGCGCTTCGGAAGGCCGGAGTGCCTGCAGAGATGCACATCTACGCAGGAGGAGGCCATGCATTCGGTCTGCGCCGATCGAAATTCCCGATCACCGACTGGCCGCGGCTAGCCGAAGTATGGCTGAGGTCGATTGGCATGATTCCTTCGAGTGGCAGCTGATGGCCGTTAGCGGCCACTGACTACCACGCGACCGGTCTGGTCCCGGCAGCGTCCGCTACCGACCCAAAGTGAACCTCCAAGAACGGGGTCGGGTTTACTTATCGGTTCGGTGAAGGGGGATGTCAGCTTCTTCGCCAGGCAGCCAACTTATGGTTCCTTCCACACAAGCGCAAACAGCCGCAGACCATTCTTATGCATGGCTATGAACCTGCCGGACGCTGCGGCTGTTGCACTCCACCACCACTTCCCCGGCCGTGATCAGGCCGGTGCGCTTTGCTTCGGCCTGCCGGGGAGAGGGTCGGAACCCGAAGCGTTCGACCCACTGCCGGGCATGGCGGTTGTCGCGGTGATAGGCACCGGTGATGACGGCGCCGGGAAAGTGCTGCTCGCTCCAGTCCTGGACGACGGTCATCAGGCAGCGCGAGGCTGGCGTGCCGCGGAACCGGGGTGTGACATACAGTCCCCATAGCCAGAGCTGCCGCATGCCTGCACTGTGCGGGACCAGCGACAAGCCGACAGCTCCGACCAGGTGCCTTTCATGAAAGGCGCCCCAGACACGAGTGCCTTGTGCATCGTAGGCGGCAATGGCGCCATCGTCGCTTTGCTCGAAAAGCTCGAGCTCTTTCTGCAGCGCACCGGTGCGTTGCCAGGAAGTCTCGTTGGCCGCTTCCAGGCGAAGACGGCGATAGCGGAACTCGTCCGCGCGCAGTAGTTCTCGGGCTTCCACGTCTGCTCCTTGTGCCGCCGGTCAAAACAGGGATTGCTGGGGAACAAGACGTATCAAGGCCCGAAAACCCCACCTGGGTGGGAGGCGGGCCTGAGCAGTCTCAATTCAGCGGCGCCTTCCGGCCCTGAGCGAACCATGCGTCGCCATTTCATTTGTTTCACGTGATGCCGCGTTCAGGTGTCTTGCACGCGCCGTGGCTACACTCGGGCGTTATCCTGAAAGCCGGATATTTCCATGTCGTCCGCCAACTCGTTCTCCCGATCCGTCGCACTCGCGCTCATCCTGGTGGCATCGCTGACCGCCTGCGGCTCAAGCCAGACTAAAAAAGAAGAGCCGGCGCCCTTGGGCGAGACCTTCGGTGCCGAAGACACCTATTCGCGGAGTTATACGGTGCCGCCGTCCACTGCCTGCGAAGCCACCAGGCGCGCGTTGCTGGGGCAGGGCTATGTGATCGGCAAGATGGCCCCGGGCACGGTGGAGGCAATCAAGAACTTCCAGCCCCAGGCCGATGTGCACACGCAGCTCAAGGTGCTCACGACCTGCGTGCCGCAGTCCGATGGTGGTTCGATCGTCTTCATCAACGCCGTGCAGGATCTTTACGCCCTCAAGTCGCAGTCCAATTCGGCCAGCGTCGGCGTGAGCATGATCGGCTCGGTGTCGCTGCCGATCCCCATCGGCGCCAGCAACGCCAACCTGGTGCGGGTCGGCAGCAATACCGTGCAGAACCAGGACTTCTACCGCCGCCTATTCGACCGCGTGACGTTCTACTTGCCCGGCACTCCGGCCGACGCACCGCCCCCGCCGGAGCCGGAAGGCCCGCCCGATCCGGTCACGCAAAAACAGTAAAGGGCACCGGGCCCTCTAAGCACCACTTCAATCCGGATTCGGCGTCGTACGTTCGTATCGCGCGTCGTTCATTACCGGGCGGGTGACGCGTTCGAGCCACTGCGCGATGCGCACCCGGGCTTTATTCGGTCCGAACCGTTCTTGACGGATGGTTACGACCGGCACGCCGCGATGCGGCTACTTGTGCCAAGCATTTTCTCGACCGATTCATCTCGTGCGCGCGCCTTGAGTTTGGTGAGGCGCGAAATTTCCACGGCATCCAAGGCCGATCATCGTCCAAGACCCGAACCCGCGTCTGGTGCAGTACGCCGCGCGGCAACCCCGGCCAAGGAAACAAGTGCAGATGAAAAACGCCGAATCGCGATGAACGGAGCGTGGTTCGATCCGCCGGGCTCGGCAACGACGAAGGTGGCTGCCCAGCTGAGTACAAAAGCGCCCGAGCTTGTTGAAAGCAATCGTATGACAGAGGAATGTGTGCTTGGCCGCGCGGATTCTTTGGGGAACGCCTGAGGCATCGCTTTTGAACGATTTGACAACTTCCGCCTACTGTCTGTGAGAATCAATCCTGACGAGTTCGGCAGGATTGAAATACGTCCAAATGTGGGGAATAGAGCGTGGTCTCTATGTCGAGCAGACCTAGGATGGAAGAGAATAAGTTGTCATGGCTTACGGGTCGGTTGGCAACACTTTGAAGGCAATCCCCTTCAATGGCTTCGGTTTGTAGAAATGCACGCGAAAGCCAAACAACCATTGGCACTTCAAGTTGCTCATCTGGGGCTATGGCATAGGGCATGCCGTGCAGGAACAATCCGTTCTCACCTAGAGATTCGCCGTGGTCGGAAACATAGATCATCGCCGCGTCGTAGTGGGACTGCCCCTCAAGCAGAGAGATTATTTCAGCCAGAAAATGGTCTGTGTAGAGCACTGCATTGTCGTAAGCGTTGACGATACTGCCAACAGTGCACTTACCTAGATCAGGGTTCTCGCACGAAGGCATGAAACGCTTGAAGCGGTCGGGATACCTTTCGAAGTAGTTGGGACCGTGATTTCCCAATTGATGCAATACAACCAGTCGATCGCCCTTGGCCGGGGCGAGGTGGGATGCCAAGGTCTTTATTAGAACTTCATCGAGGCAGCGAGTGCCGTTGCAGAGCGCGGGGTCTTGCTCATCGCCGACATGCAGATACGGAAGGTCGGCACAGACTCCCTTGCAACCTGACTGATTGTCAATCCATAGGGGTCTAACTCCGCCGCGGTTGAGCACGTGAAGTAATGATTGGTGGCTGCGAATCTTCTTTTGATCGTAGTTCGCCCGTCCATATGGAGAGAACATGCAAGGAAGTGAAACTTCGGTGCTGCTGCCGCAGGCAACAACATCATTGAAGTTAACCAAACCAGGAATCCTGGATAGTCGGGGTGTCGTCTGCCTGGCATAGCCGCTGAGGCCCCAGTTCTGCGCGCGAACCGTCTCACCCACGACCAGCACGACCAACCGCGGCTTCCTGACCATTGCCGACGGCTTTTGCACTGCATCCTCTCCAATCGGCAGGAGCGGTGCTCTCTTGCCGGGTGGTGCAGCCAGCAACACCTTGGACAAAGCAACCAGGTAGTTCGCGGGCGCAACGAGGTAGCGGATCTCGCGCTGGTTGCGCAGCAACGAGCTTAAATCGCGTGAGGAGAGGAACACACCAACCAGTATCACGACCACAGACGTTGCCAGAAAGGCCAAGCGCACCAAGCTCGCTCGGGCGATACTTCGCCTCTTGATCTTCGTCCACCAAAGTAGTGCTGCTGGAAGTAATGCCAGTGCGACGGGAACGAGCAAGCTTATCGTCATCAGCTCCCCCGATTCTTTGGTGTCGGTATTCAGCACATTGCGCAGCATGTCTGCGTCCAGGTAGATGCCATAGGTGCTCATGAAATGAGCAGCCAGTGCGGTGGTGAGCAGCAAAACGGTCAACACTGGTTTTGCGATCCAACGATTCACGAGGACCCCAAGAAGGAGGCAGTGCAGCGCGGTGAGAATCAAGAAGAGCGAGAGTGCGAGCTTCCATTGCATCCAGGGGCTTGGCACAGCGCTTGACCAGAATGCTTTATTGAAGAGAACGGAGAAGGTGATGCTGCTCATAAGTATCATGAGCTCGCTACTGACCACTGGTCGTTTGAAGGTCAATACGGCGAGATAGGACGATCGCGCCGCATGAAAAAGGGAGGTGGCCGACCTGGACTCGACGTTGCGAGCAGCGCCGAAGGCCGAGGCATCGCGGGGGGCTGTTTTGCGAGTGGTGGCTGAGGGGAGCATGGTTCGACACGATTGAGACGTGCCGAGCAAGCTAGGGGCTCGATGTCGTAACTAGGTCGGCTCTTGGTTATCAGACCGTTATAGGGATCCGCACTATTCAGACGGCCTGGGGCTGCGCTTGCATTTAGCGAAACACCCATGTCCTGGTGGTTGCAGCCCGGGTCCCGCCGATCACAGCGGCGCGACATTTCCACGACATTCAAGGTCAATCATCCGCGAAGACCCGGATTCGCCCACGGTCAGAAGTCGTGCGTGATGGCCCTGATAAGGACTCTTAGTGGATAGAAAGAAAAGCAGGACCGCCCTAATTGGAGCGGCGATTGTCGTTGTTGCGGTGCTGATAGCGCTGTATTTCCGGCTCAGAAGCGACGTCGCCCCCAAGACGGTCGCTGCAACGCCCGTGCTGACCGTGGCCATGACGCGAGCGCAACTCTCCGTGCTCCCCCAACGGATTGCGGCAAGCGGCAACATCGCCCCTTGGCAGGAAGCGAGCGTAGGCACCGAGGCAGAGGGTTTGCAGCTTATTGAGGTCAAGGTCAATGTAGGCGACCGGGTTCGCCGCGGACAAGTATTGGCTGTTTTCAAGCCGGAAATGGTCGCGGCCGAGCTCGCCGAGGCGCAGGCTGCCGTAGCGCAGGCCGAGGCGCAACTCGCCGAGGCCCAGGCCAATGCTGGGCGGGCAGAGGGCCTGGACGCCTCGGGCGCCATGTCCGCCCAGCAGGTCAACCAGTATGTGGTGGCGGCTCGGACGGCCTTGGCAAGGCTGGAGGCGGCCAAAGCGGTCAAGCAGCGGAATCGCCTCCGGCTTGCACAGACCCGCGTGCTGGCGCCGAGTGATGGGATCATCACCGCGCGCACCGCCACCGTGGGTGCCGTAATGCCCGGCGGGCAAGAGCTATTTCGCCTGATCAAGGATGGCCGCCTGGAATGGCGAGGCACCGTGGCGATGGCGGACATGGCCTCGCTTGCGCCAGGACAACTTGCCCAGATCAGTGTTCAGGGCCAAGCACCTATCCAAGGTCGCCTGAGAATGGTGGCGCCTTCTATAGACACCCAGACTCACAACGGGTTGGTCTATGTGGATTTGCCGGCAAATAGCCCTGTCCGTGCTGGCGCGTTCGCTCGCGGCTTTATTGAGGTAGGACAAGGGCAGGCATTGACGGTGCCCCAGCAAGCGGTGCTGCTACGCGATGGGTTTGGCTTTGTCATGCGCCTGGATCCCTTGTCCAAAATCCTGATGACCAAGGTCTCGATCGGCCGGCGCGTGGGTGATCAAGTGGAAATCACCGATGGACTGGCAGCTTCCGAACCCATTGTCGCCTCAGGGCTGAGCTTCCTCAGCGAAGGGGACACGGTCAAGGTAGTGCGAGCACCCGCCCAAGCTTTGACGCAGACGGCGGGCATCCCATGAACCTCAACGTATCAACATGGTCAATCCATAATCCAGTCGCCGTCACCCTGCTCTTTATCTTGTTGACCGTGGGCGGGATTGGCGGCTTCTTGGCAATGAAGGTGCAGAACTTTCCGGACATCGATTTTCCGATCATCACCGTTACGGCCGAGTTGCCCGGGGCTTCGCCGCCTCAGATGGAGAGCGACGTGGCGCGCAAGATCGAAGATGCCGTGGCCAACATTCCAAAAATCCGACACATCAGTAGCACCCTGACGGACGGCACGGCTACGATCACGGCCGAGTTCCTGCTTGATAAGCCAGTGCAGGAAGCGATGGACGATGTGCGAGACGCGGTAGCGAGCACTCGGTCCGAGCTGCCTGCCGATCTGCGAGACCCGGTGATCACCAGGAGCACGCTGGCCGCCTCACCAGTTATGACTTACACACTCACTTCCACGCGTCTGGATGCCGAAGCACTGTCTTGGTTCATTGACAATGAAGTGCGTAAGCGTCTGCTGTCTATAACAGGCATCGGTGCGGTGTCGCGCGTGGGTGGCGTTGATCGGGAAGTGCGCGTCTCCTTGGAACCAGACCAGCTGCTTGCCTTGAATGCGAGCGCAGCAGATATCTCCCGCCAGCTCGCCGAGCTGCAGCAGGAGGCCTCCGGCGGGCGGGTAGAAGTCGGTGGAGGCGAGCAGTCGGTGCGCACGATCGCCACGCTCGCCACAGCGCAAGAAATCTCGGGTTTGGATATCTCGCTGGGCGATGGGCGCCGGATCCGATTGGATCAGGTCGCCACGGTGTCCGACACCATCGCCGAGCCTAGATCGATGGCGCTATTCAACGGCAAGCCGGCGGTGGGCTTCGAAGTCATACGGGCCAAGGGGGCCGGCGAGATCGAGGTAGCCGAAGCGGCGCAGGCGGCGGTAGAAGAATTGAAAGCCGCGCATCCGGAGATAGTATTCGTCGAAGCGGTCAATTCAGTTGATCCCATTGTGGACAATTACCGCGGCTCGATGGCGCTGCTGCTGGAAGGTGCCGTGCTCGCCGTAATTGTGGTGTTCTTCTTCCTGCGCGACTGGCGGGCCACTTTTATCGCGGCGGTGGCACTGCCACTTTCGGCAATTCCTACGTTTGCCGCAATGTACTTGATGGGATTTACGCTCAACACAGTCTCACTTCTGTCCCTGTCTTTGGTGGTTGGTGTGCTGGTGGATGATGCGATTGTAGAAATTGAGAATATAGAAAGGCACCTGCTGATGGGTAAATCACCCATGCAGGCCTCGACCGAGGCTGCCAGAGAAATCGGACTGGCGGTGATTGCCACAACGTTCACGCTGATTGCGGTGTTTCTTCCAACTTCCTTAATGGGCGGGATCGTAGGGAAATACTTTGTCCAATTTGGCTGGACTGCGGCCGTTGCGGTGTTCTTCTCTTTGGTGGTCGCGCGAATGCTCACCCCTACGATGGCTGCCTACATGTTGAAGGCACCTGAAAAGACACCCCGGCCGCCGCGGTGGCTCGAAACCTACATTCGTTCTGTGCGGTGGTGTTTAAATCATCGCGGTGCGACGGTAGCGGCGGCTACCGTCCTGATCTTGGGTGGCATTGCCATCGCCTCGACGCTGCCAGGGGAGTTCATTCCTGCCGACGACGGCGATCAGACGCAGGCGACGTTGTCGCTGCCACCAGGCAGCACCATCGCCCAAACGCGCGCCCTGGCCGAGATTGCGCGCGGTGTTATAGCCAAGAACCCGCACGTGGTATCGGTTTACACCGCCATTGGCGGCAGCTCAAGCGCGTCAGGACCTGATGACGACGAAGAGTCCGCAGGATCCAGCAGAGGCGTTGGGACTGCCGTGTTGACGATGAACCTCGCTTCTCGAAGTGAGCGTGGAGGGCTAGACCGCCAAGGCCTTGAGGGCCAGCTCCGCAATGCCTTGTCTGTCGTGCCTGGGGCGCGCGTGAGCGTTGGCATGGAGGGGATGGGCGAGGGCTACTCGCTTGCTTTATCGTCAGAGGATGGTGAGCTTCTCGCTCAACAAGCAGCGCTGGTTGAGCGAGAGCTCAGGACGATCCCAGGTATTGGCGCGGTTACTTCCTCGGCGAGCTTGGTGCGGCCGGAGTTGATCGTCCGTCCTGATTTTGCACGCGCTGCGGATCTGGGCGTTACCTCCGCAGCCATTGCCGAAACTCTTCGCGTCGCTACCTCTGGCGATTACAGCCAAGCATTGTCGAAGCTCAATCTTAGCGAGCGTCAAGTTCCGATCGTAGTGAGATTGGCCGACAGTGGTCGCGACGACCTTGAAACCTTGCGCCGACTACCCGTGCCTGGGGCGCGCGGGCCGGTGCCGTTGGAAAGCGTGGCAGGCCTGCAAATCCTGAGCGGGCCATCAGAACTGACTCGTTATAACCGGGCACGCAACATCGATCTCACTGTTGAGCTAAACGGACTGCCATTGGGCGATGTAGAGGAAGCGGCCAGCCAACTGCCCAGCCTCAACAACCTGCCCAAAGGGGTCACGATTACGGCCACGGGTGATGCCGAGGAGATGGACGAGTTGGCCGTTGGGTTTGGTATTGCCATGCTCGCTGGCGTGTTATGTGTGTACATGGTGCTAGTGCTGCTGCTGAAGGATTTCGCTCAACCACTTACCGTCATAGTGGCTCTGGTGCTATCCGTGCCTGGTGCCTTCCTGGCCCTGAAACTGACAGGTTCCTCGCTGTCGATGCCATCGATGATCGGTTTGATCATGTTGATGGGCATCACCACCAAAAACGCCATCTTGCTCGTGGATTACATCATCATCGCGCGGCGGGATCATGGCATGGAACGGTCGGCCGGAATCATCGATGCTTGCCGCAAGCGTGCCCGCCCCATCATCATGACGACTATCGCAATGGGCGCGGGCATGTTGCCCATTGCATTGGGCTTGGGTGCCGATGCCAGCTTTCGCTCGCCCATGGCCATCGGTGTGATTGGAGGCTTGATCACCTCGACCGCGCTCTGCTTGCTGGTAATACCGGTGGCATATAGCTACATCGACGACGCGATCGGGGCAATGAAGGCTCGTTCGGGTATCTCCACGGGCAAACCGGTGGCTGGAACCGCGGAGCGCTTGGCATGAGCTTCTTGGCGACCTTGGGTGTGCGTCATGAAGACGGGCTTTGACTGGTCATGCGTTCTTTCATTATTTCTCCAGGTAATCACGCCGAGTGCGTTCAAAGCACTTATTGAGGAGAACGGGTAGGGTGGCACTACAGGCGTGCGCGTGCTTCTATGCAGCTCAAGCTACTGTTGCACTCCATCCGCTGACGCTGCATTCATAGCGGTCTGGGTCGTGGTGAAATTTGTAGCGGGCGGCTTGGCCGGGTTGGTGTGATCAAGGATCAAAACATATGACAAACGGAAAAAGAATAAACAAGGAACCCTTGTCGATCTTAATCATCGAAGACAACGCTCAGTTGGCCGCGAACGTGTATGACTACCTGGCCGCTTGCGGGCATCTGCTCGACGCTGCTCCCGATGGACTATCCGGGTTGCACCTGGCGTCCTCGAAAGACTATGACGCGATCCTGCTGGATTGGAACTTGCCCAGGCTCGATGGCCTGACAGTGCTTCGTCGTATCAGAAAAGAGGCGAAGAAGAAGGTGCCTATCATCATGCTAACGGCGCGGGATCATTTGGCGGACAAGATCGATGGTTTCGAATCCGGTTTGGATGACTATCTCGTCAAACCGGTAGCATTGCCGGAGATCGAGATTCGATTGCGCTCAGTGGTGAGTCGTCTGAGACGGGCGGCGGCACCAGATGACGTTCTTATCGTGGGGGATCTGCATTTCGACATGCGGAAACTACAAGTGCGTCGAGGTGATCGGAATGTGGCAATTTCCCGGATTGGCCGCCGCCTCCTGGAGCTTTTGATGCGGGAAAGCCCGAACGTCGTCAACAGGGCCCGCTTGGAGCGTGCCGGATGGGGCGACATCGTGCCCGATAGCGATCTATTGCGCTCGCATATCTACGTGCTGCGCCGGGAAATCGATACGGCGACGGACAAACCGCTTCTGCATACCGTTTCGGGTTCCGGCTATAGGATCTGTGAAAATGAGTAGGCTCACTGCGCTTATCAGCACGCCACGCAGTGTTCACTGGTGGACCAGTGTGGCTTTGATTTTCTTCGGGCTGGCAATGATGGCAGCACTGACCATCCAGAGTTTCAACAGTCAATCTTTGATTGAGCACAAATTCTGGGTAAACCTTCTCAGGGAAACATCGGCTGAACACGCCAAGCAGTTGCGGGAGCATCCGAATGATGCGCTTCCCCACTCCGGAATCGTTCGATCGTGGTACGTCGACAAATCACTTGGCGCCTCACGGGCGCCCAGCTACTTGGTTGATCATCCCCCAGGCCTTTACTCGACCGAGGCGGGCTCTTTTTTCACCGGTGTTAGCACGTTCACTGAGGACGATTCGTTCGATGATCAGGACAGCTTCCACGCCCTGGTTGTAGATCTTCCTCCGGGCCGGCTTATCACGGTCATTGATATAGCCCAGCTTGAAGATCAACAGAATCAGGATGCGGTGGTCACGGGAGTTTGGGCGGCGTTTCTCGTGTTGTTCATTGGCGGGCTCATTTTCTGGCTGCATCTGAATCTTGTCCGGCCTGTAAGAGACCTGGCCCGGCGCATGCAGGCGATTGTGCCTGGTGCGCCTGGCGGACGCCTACCTACGACCTACCAAAGACAGGAGATTCAGGTCATTGCCCAGGCGAGCAATGCGCACTTGGAGCGGGTAGAGCAGTTCATCGAGCGCGAACGCAGTTTGCTCGATCAAGCCAGCCATGAATTTCGGACGCCTATTGCCGTGATCGCAGGGGCGGTAGACGTGCTCAAACAGCTCTCGTTGTCCGATGCGTCCGCGCCCGTGCTGATGCGGATCGAGCATGCCGTGGAAGATCTGTCGGAAACGATGGTAGCCCTGCTTTATCTCGCCCGTGAGCCTTCGAACCAGGCGGGGACGCCAGAGATTACCGCCCTGCACGATCTGCTGCCCAGGGTATTGGCCGACCATGAGCATCTACTGGGCGATAAGCCGGCAAGGCTGCGCACTGGTGTAATCGAGTCGACTTTTATTGCAGCTCCGGAGGCCATGGTTCGCATTGCGGTGAGTAATTTGATCCGTAATGCGGTGGAGAGCACAGAGGATGGAGAGGTCGAGTTGTCTCTTGAGAGCTTCGTAATTTCGGTCACCGACTCGGGAAGTGGCTTCAACCCCGTTGAGGCGGCGCGTAGATACCGCGACAGCTTGCGCCAGTCTGTGCCCATTCGTGGGCAAGGTTTGGGGCTATTTCTCATTGGAAGAATCTGCGACCGGTTTAACTGGAAACTTACGATTGAGCAGGCCGCCCCCGGCGGCACGCGCGCGGCTTTGGATGTAAGGGAAAGCGCCATCGATTTTCAAGGGTAGACAGCCGTCGTTCAGCGCAATTGGCAGATCACGCGACATTTGGACGACATCGCCTCGTCATTCTGTTGGGGTTGGTTGCAGCGAGCCGTGCAAGCACGGAGCGCTCGCAAAGGACAAATCCCCATCATTGAAGAGGCCCGGTGTCCGATGAAGAAACTTCTACTGTCCGTATTGCTGTCCACTTTGCCGTTGACCACCCTGGCTCAGTCTGCAGATCCGGAACAGGCCTTCCCGGAAGAGGATGGTCCGCAACAAGGCCCCCCGCGCTGGAGCTTGGGTATCGGGGCGATCATCAAAGACAGTGCATACGCCGGCGAGGGGACAGATGTGCAGCCGATTCCATTTGTGGGCTTTGAGGGCGAGAAGTTCTACCTAAGGGGTCTAACGGCTGGCTGGCGGTTCATTGATAACGACTCTTTCGAGTTGGCGGCAATTGCAAAGTACAAGTTTGATGGCTTCGAGGTCGCGGATCTGGGTAGGACTGAGCTCGTGGCGAACGGGATCGACTACCGACTGCTTGAAGATCGTGATGGTGGTTTGGATCTGGGTCTGAGCGCCAAATGGAAGGGTGGCTTCGGCGAGCTGGAAACAGAGATCTTGGCCGATGCCACCAATACCAGCAGTGGACAGGAGGTTTCTTTGCAATACAGCTATGGGTTTGAAGTCGGCAAAGGAGAGCTGAGCCCGAATGTGGCCGCCAAGTGGCTGTCGAAGGATACGGCCAACTACTACTACGGCACGCTTGATAAAGAGGTAGCGCGGGGCGTGGTGAATTACAAGCCCGGCTCGGTCGTCATTCCAAGTGTTGGCGTGTCTTACTTCCGTCCGATTGGTGAGAAGTGGTCGTTTATTGGTTTTGCTGACTACAACTTCCTGCCCGATGAGATCAGCGATAGTCCGTTGATCGAGAAAGATACAGACGGCGCCTTCTTCCTCTTCGTCGGTTTCTCACGCGGCTTCTAGATCCCCTGACCTGCCCCCTCGCGGGGGCCTTGGATCCAGCGCCCGGCATTTGGCGCGGAATTGTTCACCGAAACCATCCGAGCCTCCGATGCGCGCGTGCATTCAAGTGATTCAACCAGGGCTTGTGGGTGCGCTCGTATTGAGCCTTCTGATGGGCTGCTCACTGGCTCCGTCTTACGAGCGGCCCCCAGCGCCTGTGCCGGAAATGTGGACAGACGGCACGCAGGGCCAGGCAAGCAGCGATACGGCTCCGCGACTGGATTGGCAGTCTTTTGTTGAAGATCAATCGCTTAGACATCTAATTGACCTGGCGCTGGCCAATAATAGAGATCTACGCCAGACCCTGCTTAATGTAGAAGCCGCCAGAGCACAGTATCGGATCCAGTGGGCTGATCGATTGCCCCATGTGTCATTGGACGCAACTGCGACGCGTCAGCGGATGGGTGAATCCTCGCCTGTAGAGAGCAGCTATCAAGTTGGCATTGGACTTACCACGTTTGAGCTTGATCTTTTCGGACGAGTGCGGAACCTTTCCGAAGCTTCTTTGGAAGAGTATCTAGCCACGGAGCGGGCGGGGCACTCGACTGAAATCAGCTTGGTGGCCGAAGTTATCCAAGCGTTTCTGACCCGCGATGGCGCGCAGCACCGCTATGCCATCGCCACCCAGGCCCTTGAGGCGCACGAGACTTCCTTGACACTCTTGGCGCAGTTGCGCGCGCGGGGCTTTATCAACGAGCTGGACTATCAAGAAGCCATTGGCCTCCGCGACCAGGTTAAAGCGGATCGGGAAAGAATTGATCGCGAGTTTCGGCAGTCATCCAACGCTTTGTCTTTGCTCGTTGGAGTTTCCAATATCAGTGAGCGCCTGCCGAAGATGTATAGCGATCGTCTTCTCCTGGTGCAGGAGATCGCACCGGGAACGCCGTCAACGCTGTTGATGCGTCGTCCCGATATCCGCTCGGCCGAACACCTGCTAAAAGCACGCAACGCCAACATAGGCGCTGCCCGCGCCGCTTTCTTTCCGCGCATCTCACTGACAGGCTCATTGAGCAGCAGCAGCCCCGAGCTCTCAGGTCTCTTCGGCTCTGGCACACGTTCGTGGTCATTCACACCTCAGATTATCTTGCCTATCTTCAGTGGCGGTGCGAACCGAGTAAATCTGGATCTGGCCCATGTCCGTAAAGACATCGCCGTGGCCGCTTATGAGTATTCCATTCAGGTCGCCTTCCGCGAAGTCTCCGATGCACTGGCAGCCACTGACACGCTAAGGCGTGAGGAGATTGCACTGGCGGAAGTGGCTGTCGCATCGGGCAACGCAATGCTGCTATCCGAAGCGCGCTATCGCGGGGGGCTGGACGACCACCTCCGCTTTCTAGACGCACAGCGCACCGACTATTCCAGTCGGATTGCCTTGATTGAAGTTCATACCCAACGACAGATCGCCCTGTCGACGCTGTTTCGCGCACTAGGCGGCGGCTGGTGGGGAGAACTATCGCGCGATGTGGTGTCGGTTCGATGAATTGGCAACGCCCCCCTTGGCTGGTGAATATTCAGGCCGGGGAAATGAGCAGCAGAAAAGCGTCCCCACCGCTTCGAGACCCCTGATATGCACACCTACAACACTCGGAATGCACACGATTTGCGCAAGAGCCGTCATCTGCTGATATTGCAGAACTTGCCCGACTTGCCTCCCCCCTTGGTAAGCAGAAAACGCAATTCCCCCGCCAAATGGCTGCGTAGGGTGGCAGGGTTGTTCGTGTTGATTTCTCTGGTTCTGGGCACGCGCTCGGCTTGGTTGAGCCTGATCGGACTAGCGTCATGACGCGCGTGGCGTGGAAGGTGCTGCTGAGTTTGGGGCTGGTAGCGAGCTTGGTGGGTTGCGCAACGGTTGCCGAAAAGCAGCCTCGCTCGGCGCTTGCCCAAGCTGACACTCCAGCGTCGGTGATCGTCTCAGACCCTGCGCCCGCGGCGCAGCCGATTGCAGCTGACTTGGTGCCAGCGGCTCCTGACCGAGTCGATGTGGAGCACGATGAGACAAGGGTAGCGGCCAAATCCTTGGAGTCGGGGGGTGATAAGAAGGGTGAGGGCCTTGAGATGTCGGCCGGAGAGGTTGGGATCCATGATCCATGGGAGCGGTATAACCGGAAAATGCATCGGTTCAATAACGCGGTCGATCGGTCAGTGGCGCGGCCTGTGGCCAGGGCTTATGTAAAAGTCGTGCCAGCGCCGGTGCGCTCTGGAGTGAGCAACTTCTTTGACAATCTGGGCGAGCCGGCCACTGCGGTGAATGCGCTGCTCCAAGGCAAGGTCAAGCACTCGGCCCAGGCGATAGGACGGTTTCTCGTCAATAGCACGGTCGGGGTAGTCGGGCTCTTTGATCCGGCCAGCCGCATGAAGATGCCCGAGCGGGAAGAAGATTTCGGTCAGACCTTGGCCGCTTGGGGCTGGAAGCGCTCCCGCTATCTCGAGCTGCCCTTCTTCGGCCCCAGCACCGTGCGCGACGCATTCGGGATCGCGGGAGATTCGCCCTTGCAACCGGTGTCCCATGTAGAGGCAGACAAGGTCCGCATTGGTTTGACGGCATTGAGCCTGGTGGACATGCGCACGCGCCTGATGGCGCTCGATCCGTTGCGGGACGAAGCCAGCGATGACTATCTGCTCGTTCGCGACTCGTGGTCGCAGCGTCGTATTTTTCAGATCAATGGAAACACGGATGGCAAAGACTCGCTGCCCGACTACTTGAAGGAATGAGTCGCTCACCGGAGAGAGCCCTGGGACTGATAGTTGGCGTATCCGATGCGAAGCGTCCAAAGTGCATTCTTTGAGGTGCTTCAGGATAAGTCGACGCGCTATGGCGCCAGAGTCACCACGCTCTCGATGCCTTGGCGGAACATCTTCGTGTACGGGCAATTCCGTTCAGTACTGCGTAGCAGCTCTTCCGCCAAGATGCGATCAACGCCAGGCAGCGCAACACGGATTTCGGAGGAAAGCAGAAACAGGCCGTCGACCGGGTCCCTGCCGAACGTCACCGAGGCGGTTATGGTGGCGTCCGGAGTGTCCAACCCGTGCCGTGCCGCCAGCAGGCTGAGTGCGCCGTGGAAACAGGCAGCGTATCCAGCGGCAAGCAGCTGCTCCGGATTGGTTCCGCCGCCGTCGCCTCCCAGCTCCTTGGGCAGGCGCAGGTGCAGTTCCAGTTCTCCGTCCTGCGACCGTGCGATGCCCGACGCGCGTCCATGCGCTGCTTCGCCGCCGGTGACCACCACCGTACCGGTATAAAGCTCTTGCACCTCATCGCCATGGAATTTATCCAGGAGACTGGTGGGTGGTCGGCGCAGTCGTCTCATCGTAGTCCCCTGGATCGGCCGGCGTGGATATCTAAAGCCGAAGCTTGCGTGATCGATCCTTCCGCACTCACTGCCCAGGGGCGAAACGCTCGAATTCCGAACTGCGTAGCCAACCCTCGAAACCGATCTTTCCCAACCATGCGCCATCGGCAGGAACCAACGTATCTGGCTCCAGTTCGGCGCCGAAGTAGGGCGCATGGACATCGGAAACCAGTGTTCTCTGATCCTGGGTGATGGTCATCAGTCGCTGCGCAAGTTTCGAAAGATGTTCGCGCTCCGGACCGGCTATCTCGACGACGCCATTGGCCGGCGCCCCTAATGCAACGCGTGCCACCGCGTCGGCCACGTCGTCGGACACGATGGGCTGCACGAAGGCAGGGGAGAGCCGAACCGTGTCGCCGTCGGTGCCTGCCTTGATGATGCTGGGCAGGAATTCGTAGAACTGGGTGGAATGGATGATGGTGTAGGGAATCCCGGATTCCTTGATCAGCCGTTCCTGGGCGATCTTGCCGCGGAAGTAACCGCTGGCCGACAGCTTGTCGGTGCCGACCACCGACAGAGCGATATGGTGCGCGACGCCCGCCTTGGTCTCGGCGGCCGCGAGGTTGCGTCCCGCAGTCTGGAAGAAGTCCAGGACTGCCTGGTCCTCGAACGACGGCGAGTTGGCCAGGTCGATCACCACGCGGGTGCCGGCCATGGCCTCATCCAGTCCTTCGCCGGTCAGCGTATTAACGCCCGAGGAAGGCGCAGCGGCCAGTACTTCATGGCCCTGCTGGGCCAGGCGCGCGACGACCTTGCTGCCGATAAGGCCGGTACCACCGATTACGACGATCTTCATGTTTCACCTCTTCAAGCGGATGGATCGCCCCGGCAGGTGTCGACGATGCAAGGGGCGGAACGGCGGAGCGACGAATCCGCTCCGGACGTAGGTGGAATCGTATGGCTTCCCAGGAATGGGCCGGTAGGTGTCCCGCTGGATTCACGGTGTTGCCTATTACGCACCAATCGAGATCCGGGCTTCAGACTCGTCGGTCTTCGCGGCTTCTTTTGCCGAGAGAGAGGTCTTCGACGAAGACGCGCACGAATTGTTGCGCGCCGAACAACACGATGCGTCCGTAGCCAGGTCTACCGCCGTCCGGAACGCGACCCTAGTCTGTTTGCAACGAGGAACGACGACTTCCACGTTGCCCCATCCAGACTCCTCCCCCACAGAGAACTTGCCATGACGCAGCGCATCGACTATCAGAAGCAATCCCCGGAACTCTTCAAGAAGTTCGTCGAATTCAACCTGGCCATGAAGGATTCGGCCATCGAAGAATCCATTCGCGACCTGGTCGTGATCCGCGCTTCGCAGATCAATGGCTGCTCTTTCTGCCTGGACATGCACGTCAAGCAAGCAACCCTCCACGGCGAACGCCCCTTGCGCCTGTACCACGTTGCGGCGTGGCGCGATTCCACGCTGTTCATTCCGCGCGAACGCGCCGCCCTGGCCTGGACCGAAGTGCTGACGCAATTGCCCGCGCAAGGCGTTCCGGACGAACTCTACGACCGCGTTCGCGGCCAGCTGTCGGAGAAGGAAATTTCCGATCTTACTTTCCTAGTGATGGCGATCAATGCCTGGAACCGGGTGAACGTCGGTTTCAAAACCGTGCCCGGTGCTTACGACAAAGCGTACGGATTAGACAAGGCCAACCTGAACTGATGCGGGCAACCGCCTGGATTCTCCAGGCGAACCTCCGCATCCAACAACGCCGCGCTACCAGAGAAAGAGGAAACGATCATGCAAGCACCCGCACTAATCTTCGGTTCGCTGCTGCTCCTGATGTCCGGGATGGCCGTCGCCGGGCAGATGACGAAGGCGCTGGAGCCGAAAGTCACTCCGTTGATGACGCAGGCATTGAAGGATCATCCAGGCAAGGAGGTGCTGATGATCACCGTTGAATATCCCCCCGGTGGCGCCGATCCGGTTCACCGGCACGATGCCCACGGCTTCATCTACGTGCTCGAAGGTTCCATCGTGATGGCGGTGAAGGGTGGTAAGGAAACCACTCTCCTGCCGGGGCAAACCTTTTATGAGGGTCCTGACGACCTTCATACGGTGGGCCGCAATGCCAGTGCCAGCCAACCGGCCAAATTTCTGGTCTTCCTGTTGAAGGACCAGGGCGCGCCCGTCTTCATACCCGTGGACTGAATTGCAAAGCGTCAATGCTTCTTGTCCGCCGTAACGAAGAAGACGGATGTCAGTTCGTTGAGGAGGCTGTAACGGGCGTGCACTTTCCATCCGTTCGTGCACGGGACAACCCACGTCGGCGCGGTGTCCCCGCGGAATTCCGATCAGCGACACGGCGAGACGGCGGACAAGAAGCCCCGGCAAGAGAAGCGCCACCCCATTTCTTGGAAAAACCAATGAAGCTCTATTACTTCCCAGGCGCCTGTTCCTTGGCAGACCACATCGTTCTGAAGTGGACCGGCATCGCGCATGAAGCCTTGCGTATGAGCCGAGAGTCAATCAAGTCAGATGAGTATCTGGCGATGAATCCGAACGGCAACGTGCCGTTGCTTGCGCATGACGATTTCATGCTGACGGAGAACGCCGCGATCCTCGGATACATCGCCGAACAGCGACCGGAGGCGGCCCTCTTGGGCGACGGAAGTACCCGTGGCCGCGCAGAAGTAATGCGTTGGCTGGCCTACCTCAACTCCGATGTGCACGGGGCGTTCAAGCCAATCTTCTCCCCGGCACGTTTCCTGCCCGACGAATTGTTGGCGGAAGCATTGGGCGACCAGGCGCGATTGCAGATCGCCGTCCACCTGCAGCGCCTGGATCGCCAGCTCGAAGGAAAGGACTGGCTGGTGGGAACCCGGTCGGTCGCCGATCCCTACCTGTTCGTCATGTTGCGCTGGGCGGTCGGGAAAAACATATCTCTGGAACCGTTCAAGAACCTTTCGCGCTTCCTGGAACGGATGTACGCCGATGCAGGCGTGTTCGCGGCGATCGCCAATGAAGAAGACGCGCTCGAATAGAAATAGGAATTAGAGCCGGGAACCGGGACCCAATCCCGCGGATTCATCGAGAGGAGATTGCGATATGGCAGTCAAATTTGTCCGCATCTATCCGAAGAACCGCTTCCTGGCGTGGACCGAAGAGCGGTTGCCGGTGCTGTCGTTCCTGGCCTCGCATACGACGGGCTACTACACGCCGAAGAACCTGAACATCTGGTACTACTTCGGTGTGTTCGCGTTGCTGGTTCTGGTCAATCAGGTCGCCACCGGCATCTTCCTGACCATGTTCTACAAGCCCAATGCGGCCGAAGCGTTCTCGTCGGTCGAATACATCATGCGCGATGTGGAGTGGGGCTGGCTGATCCGCTACATGCACAGCACCGGCGCTTCCCTGTTTTTCGTGGTGGTGTATATCCACATGTTCCGCGGCCTGATGTATGGCTCGTACAAGAAGCCGCGCGAACTGGTGTGGATCCTGGGCATGCTGGTGTTCCTGGTGCTCATGGCCGAGGCCTTCATGGGCTATGTGCTGCCCTGGGGACAGATGTCGTTCTGGGGCGCCAAGGTCATCATCTCGCTGTTCGGCGCCATTCCAGTCATCGGCAACGGCCTGACCGAATGGATCATGGGCGATTACCTGCCCGGCGACGCCACGCTCAACCGCTTCTTCGCCCTGCACGTGATCGCGCTGCCGCTGACCCTGTTGCTACTGGTGACGCTGCACATCCTTGCGCTGCACGAAGTGGGCTCGAACAACCCGGAAGGCATCGAAATAAACGAAAAGACCCGGTCGGACGGAGTTCCACTGGACGCCATCCCTTTCCATCCGTACTACACCGTCGAGGACACGCTCAGCGTATTCCTGTTTCTGCTGGTGGCGGCCTTCATCGTCTTCTACGCACCCGCATTGAGTGGCTGGTTCCTGGAGCACGACAATTTCACAGAAGCCAACCCATTGGTAACGCCGGCACACATCAAGCCGGTTTGGTACTACACGCCTTACTACGCAATGCTGCGGGTCGTTCCGCACAAGCTCAGCGGCGTGGTCACCATGTTTGGGGCCATCGCAGTGCTGTTCCTGCTGCCTTGGATCGATCGCGGAAAGGTCCGATCAATCCGCTACCGCGGTAGGGGATTCAGGATCGCCCTCGTCGTTTTTGCCCTTTCGTTTGTGCTGCTGGGTGCGGTCGGCGCCGGCGTCACGGCCGAACTGATCCCTGCATGGCTTGGTCCGGACGTGCCAGCCAATGCCATCGAGAACTGGTTCGGCCGCTTCCTGGCATGCGTCTATTTCGGCTACTTCGGATTCCTCTGGGTCTACACCCATTTTGGAATAGAAAAACCCCGTACCCCGCCCGATCGAATCGACGCAGAAGCTGCGGGTGAAGTCCTTCGATAGACATGCATCACTCGGAATCAGCGGTATCAGTCGCGACCCTCATCAGGAAACCAAAAAGCATGTACGCCGGTAGATCCTACAAATTTGCGGAATTCATCGCCTGGACCAGGCGCTCGTTGTACGTACTGATTGTCCTCAACGTCGTGCTGGTCGGGCTCTACCAGGTCTTTGGCTTCAAGTGGTTGTCCATTCCTTGGGGGATCGTATTCCTCCTGGGCACGACGGTCGCCCTGATGGCCGGGTTCAAGAATGCGCAAACCTACAACAGGATCTGGGAAGCGCAACAGATCTGGGCTTCGATTGCAGCGATGAGCCGTCTCTGGGGCTCGATGAGCAGGGATTTCCTGATCGACGCCAAGGATTCAAGACATCTGGTCTATCGCCATCTGGCGTGGTTGACGGCGCTGCGTTACCAGATGCGCGACAGCAAGGCCTGGGAAACGCTCAAGAAGGCACCCAATGCCGAGTACAGGAAGCACTATGAAGTTCCTGAGAAAGAGAATGTCCTGGAAGCGGAAATAGCGAAGTACGTGTCTACAGAAGAGACAAGACGGATTCTCATCGCCAACGGAAAGGCCACGCAGGTGCTCGGCCTGCAAAGCGAGGCGCTCGGGGACATGTTCAGTGCAGGAACTATCCCGGCCAATGTCTTCATCGAATTGCAGAAAATACTCAAGGAATTCCACGACCAGCAAGCGAAAAGTGAGCGGATCAAGAACTATCCGTACCCGCGGCAATACGCGATAGTCGGTGCGATATTCGTCAGGATTCTGTGCGTCCTGCTGCCGCTGGGAATGATCGGCGAGCTGGAGCGCATGAACCAGGTCGTCGGCGGTGCGATGGCAGGTCACATGGTCTGGCTAGCCATCCCCTTGAGCGTACTCATTTGCTGGATGTACGCCGCGCTGGATCAGGTGGGGGAAAGCAGTTCCAACCCGTTCGAGGGTGGAGCGAATGACGTGCCGATCTCGCAGATATGCGCCTCCATTGAAATCGATCTGAGAGAACTTCTCGGTGAAATCGGCCTGCCAGCCAATGCCCTTCCGTCCAACCCCATCGTGATGTGATTTCGAGAGGAGTCCGAAACATGAAAGTCGTAGTGGCTGGCGGAAATGGCCTTGTCGGCGCCAGGCTCGTGGCTAGGCTCAGGTCCCGTGGGTATGGGGCGATAGCGGCTTCAAGAAGGTCCGGGGTCGACACTGTCACAGGCGAAGGATTGAAGGAGGCGCTGAGCGGAGCGCACACCGTGGTCGACGTGACCAATGCGCCGTCGTTCGAAGAACCGGAGGTCACCGAGTTCTTCAGGGAGTCGAGTCGACAGCTGCTTGCGGCTGGTGAAATCGCTGGCGTTTCCCATCACCTTGCGCTTTCGGTCGTCGGCACGCAGCGCCTGCAGGCCAGCGGCTATTTCCGTGCGAAGGAAATTCAAGAAAGCCTCGTCAGGAACTCGAATGTCCCCCACACCATCGTGCAATCGACGCAGTTCTTCGAATTCATGGCCAACATCATTCCGCCCGGCAGTGGTGAGGAGAACGTCCACCTATCGCCTGCCCTGGTGCAACCGGTTGCGGCGGACGACGTCGCCGATCTTCTGGCCGAACTGGTGGCCGCGCCGCCATCGCGCGCAACCATCGAGATTGCCGGACCGGAGTCCTACCGGTTATGCGATCTCGTTCAATGGGTGATGTACAGCTATCAGGACAACAGGGCGGTCATCGCGGACCAGACCGCGAGCTACTACAACGCGATCCTGGACGACCGCACGCTCACACCCGGAGCGCACGCATTGATCGCCAGAACCTATTTCAGGGACTGGCTCGATGGCTATCTGTCCGGCTCGGTCCGGATTCCGCATGTCCACCACCCCGATCCCCTGGCCCGTACACACTAGTTGCGAAGAACACGGATAGCCCGTGGCCAATAGTGAAACAAATCCCTCCCCCACCGTGAGATATCGAAAATGAAAAGTCTGACCAGCTTCATCTCCGCAGCCGCGCTTGCCATGGCAAGCAATCCCGCTCAGGCCGTGAGCGACGGTTCGGCCCCCGCACCGACCTCTAAGCCACACGCTGCCAGCGCTGTGTCCCACATCTCAAACTACATGACCATGAAGGATGGCACTCAGATCTACTACAAGGATTGGGGCAGCGGCCAGCCGGTGATCTTCAGTCATGGCTGGCCTCTGAGCTCGGACAGTTGGGAATCGCAGATGATGTTCCTGGCTTCGAAGGGCTATCGCGTCATCGCCCATGATCGCCGTGGCCATGGCCGTTCCAGTCAGCCCTGGGACGGCAACGACATGGACCATTACGCTGACGATCTGGCGACCGTGATCGAAACGCTGGATATCAAGAATGCCGTGCTGGTCGGATTCTCGACCGGTGGCGGCGAGGTCGCGCGCTACGTCGGACGCCACGGAACCGGCCGCGTAAGCAAGGTAGTGCTGGTCAGCGCAGTGCCGCCGCTTATGTTGAAGACGCCATCCAATCCGGGCGGGCTACCTGTCGAGGTCTTCGATGCTTCGCGCAAGGCTTCGCTGGAGAATCGTTCGCAGTTCTATCTGGAATTCGTGTCCGGTCCGTTCTACGGATTCAATCGTCCAGGCGCAAAGGCGTCACAAGGACTGATCAATTCGTTCTTGATGCAGGCCCTGATGGGCGGGCACAAGAACACCTACGATTCGATCGCGGCTTTTTCGGCAACGGATTTCACCGAGGATCTCAAGCGGATCGACGTGCCCACCCTGGTGATCCATGGCGATGACGATCAGATCGTCCCAATCGATGCAGCGGGCCGTGCCTCGGCGAAACTGATCAAGGGCGCGAAATTGATCGAGTATGCGGGCGCACCGCACGGTATTGCGGAAACGCACAAGGAGCGTTTGAACAAGGATCTGCTGGACTTCATAGGGCAATGACGCCGGCCACGTCCATGAAACGCAGATAGATTCAGCGCATGCCGCTTCTAACGATTCGCACGCGCTAACAATCCCCCACAAGGAAAACAGCATGAACAAGTCAATTGCAAGCCTGGTCCTGATCCTCTCCGCGATGTTCAGCCCGGTTGCCGCCGCGCAATCGGATAAGCCGACTATCGTCCTGGTGCATGGCGCATTCGCCGAATCCTCTTCGTGGAACGGCGTGGTCGCAATCCTGCAGAAGCAGGGCTATCCCGTGGTTGCCGTCGCCAATCCGTTGCGAAGCGTCAAGGGCGATGCCCAGTATCTGGACGATATCGTCGGCTCCATCAAGACGCCGGTCGTGCTGGTGGGCCACTCGTATGGTGGGCTGGTGATAGGCGAGGCCGCCGATTCCAACCGGAACATCAAGGGACTGGTCTTTGTCGCCGCATTCGCAGCGGAAGCGGGAGAGACCGCGGCGGGGCTTTCGGGAAAATTTCCCGGCAGTAGCCTCGGCTCGGCACTTGCTCCGCCGGTCGCACTCCCGGATGGCGGAAATGACCTGTATATCCGTCAGGACAAGTTCCACGGCCAGTTCGCCGCAGACGTGTCCGGGGCCGATGCGAAGCTCATGGCGGCGTCGCAGCGCCCGGTGACCGAAGCGGCGCTCAATGAACCTGCCGCCGGTGCAATGGCCTGGAAGCGGATCCCTTCGTGGTTTGTTTATGGCGACCAGGACAAGAACATTCCAGCGGCCGCGCTCGGTTTCATGGCCGAACGTGCGAGTTCGAAGAAGACGGTCGTGGTGCCCGGCGCTTCCCATGTCGTGATGGTGTCGCATCCCCAAGCCGTCGCGGACCTGATCCTGATGGCCGCGCGATCCAAGTAACCCTTTCGCGCTGGGGGTCCTGCAGCTCTCGATTCATTCCAGTCGACGATGTTGCGGGTCTCGCGCGTGCGGGACGAGTATTCCGCCATGAACAGGAATTACCATGACAATCGAACTCGATCCGAATCGTCGTCGTTTTCTGGAGCGCGCGGTTGCCACAGCGGCACTCTCCCCGCTTGCAGCGCTAGCCACGCCGATGCTCAGCCACACGATGGGTGCAACCATTGCCGGTAGCCCACCGGCCCACGCCGGTGACGGGTTGCCATTGACGCGCCTGAAGCCATTGAGATACGTCGATGCCGGCGTGCTCAATATCGCCTATTACGAAACGGGCCCGAGGGATGGGCCGGTCGCAATGCTTCTGCACGGTTTTCCCTACGATATCCACAGCTATGTGGAGGTGGCACCGATGCTGGCATCCCGCGGCATGCGCGTCATCGTGCCCTATCTCCGCGGCTATGCGCCTACGAGATTCCTGGATGCCGGCACTATGAGATCGGGTGAACAGGCCGCCCTCGGTGCCGACCTTATCGCGCTCATGGATGCGCTTGGAGTGGAGCGGGCGGTGGTGGCGGGCTACGACTGGGGCGGCAGGGCAGCGTGCGTCTCCGCCGCGCTCTTCCCTGAACGCTGCACAGGTTTGGTCTGCGTCAACAGTTATCTGATCCAGGACATCGCCGCATCGCAGCGACCGGTACCGCCGAAGGGGGAAGTTCCCCTGTGGTACCAGTACTACTTTCATCAGGAGCGGGGAAGAGCCGGATTGCAGCAGTACCGGCGAGAGATCGCGCGCACGTTGTGGACGCAATGGTCGCCCAACTGGAGATTCAGCGACGTTACGTTCGAACGCGCGGCAGCGGCCTTCGACGGCCCGGACTTCGTCGATATCGTCATTCATTCTTATCGGCATCGTTTTGGACTTGTGCCTGGAGACAGGCGCTACTCACAACTTCAGGAACGGCTCAGCCAGCTACCTTCGATAGCAGTGCCGGCCATCACCCTGGACGGCAGCGGGGACGGCGTCGTCACGGCGAACGACGGCAAAGCGACCGCGTTTCGGTTCACCGCGAGTCGTGTGCACCGGATAGTCCCGGATGTCGGTCATAACCTGCCTCAGGAGGCGCCCCAGGCTTTTGCCGCTGCCGTGGCCGAGCTCGTTGGAGCCTAGAAGCCGGCAGTGTCCGGTCATCCGGGTCCCTCCTCCCCGTACCTGGATGCCCCCCCTTTATTCCACGAATCCGAAAACGGACCGCGGCTCCTTCTACGCCGGGATTTCGAACCAACGGAAAACCGACATGACAGAAGCAGGGTGGCTCAAAGCTCGATAATGCCGCGCCGCGCCGCTACCGTGACGGCGTGCGTACGGTCGGCGACGTCCAGCTTGGAGAAGATGCTCTTCAGGTGCCCTTTGACCGTCTCCTCGGACAAACCAAGTTCTGAGGCCACCTGTTTGTTCGCTTTCCCGATCGACACGAGCCTGAGGATGGCGATTTCACGTTCGGTTAAAGCCTCGTCTACCACATGAAGCGCGATCTCGTCGGCTACATCGCGGTGGACGTGGCGCTGGCCGCGATGGACGTTGCGAATCGCATCGATCAACTCGGTCCGCAGGCTACTCTTCAGCAGATACCCGGTCGCGCCCGCCTTCAACGCGCGAACCGCCTGCACATCGCCCGCGTAAGTGGTGAGCACGATGATCCTGGCGCCGGGTTGCTCGGAGCGGATCGCGACGATCGCATCGACGCCGTTCATGCCCGGCATCTGCAGGTCCATCAGCGTCACGTCCGGGCGCAACGCGCGAAAACGCTCGATAGCTTCGCTCCCGTCACGCGCTTCGCCGACCATGGTCATGTCGGTCTGGTTCTCCAGAATCGCGGCGACGCCGTCGCGGAGCACGGGATGGTCGTCGACGACGAGAACGCGGATCTTCGGGTCATTCATCGGCCGGACTCCTCTGCAGGAAACGCGGCAGGCGGATTCGCCGGCGCGCCCTGCGTTTCGCGAACGCCAGCTCGGCCGGCATGGTCAGTGTAATCTCGGAGCCGTCTCCGGGGCTGCCGCTGATCGTGATATCGGCGCCGATCCTTTCGGCCCGCTCGCGCATGCCGATCATGCCGAAATGCCCTTCCTTGTGACCACGCGCCAGCACGTGCTCCGGAATTCCGATGCCGTCATCCCGTACGCGTATGGCCAAATGCCGAGCCTCGAAGCCAATGTCCACTTCGGCGGACGACGCGCGTGCGTGGTGGGCGATGTTGAACAAGGCCTCGCGCACGATCCTGGTGATCTCCGCGGCGACAAGCGGATGCAAGGGCCGCGGCTTTCCCTCGACGACGATGCGAACAGGGATCGGCGGATCGAACGGCGCGGCGGACACAAGCTGCTCGACGATGGCGCAAAGATCGTTCGTGCCTTCGACGCCGCGCAGATCGCGCACGCGGTTACGCGCGTCCACCACCACATCGTCGGCCGTCGCCAGCGCCGCCTCCAGTTGCCCGCGCGACTTCTCCTCGGCCGGAATCCGGTCCGCGACCGCCTGAAAACGGAGGATCAGGCCTTGGACGCCTTGCAGCAAGGTATCGTGAAGCTCGCGCGCGATTCGTTCGCGCTCCTTGATTCTTTCCTCCAGCCGGCTGCGGATGCGATGCGCGATCTGCGCCACGCGCAGCCGATACAAGAACCACAGCGAAGCGAGCGCCAGCCCGGAGCACAGCAGAAGGAACCACACCGATTGAACGAAGGTGGGTGGAATCTCGAAGTCGAGGGTCGCGCCGGTCCGGTTCCATACGCCATCGTTGTTGGCGGCGATGACGCGGAACTTGTACTTGCCCGGCGGAAGGTTCGTGTAGAACGCCTGCCGCCTCGCGCCTGGATCGACCCAATCCCGGTCGAAGCCTTCGAGCCTGTAACGGGCGCGTACGCGGCCGGGATCGGAAAAACTCAACACTGCGAAGTCTATTTCAATATTGGCCGTCGCCGCCGACAGCTTCAGCGTCGTCGGATCGCGGTATGCGCGGCCATCGCCTGTTATCGATTTGATCGCAAGGTTCGGCGGCAACGCATTGCGGACGATGCGCGCGGGGTCCATCCATAGCGTTCCGGTTTCGGTCGCGATCCACAATCGGCCGTCGCCCCCGCGCACCATGGACCCCTGCGAGTGCGAATGCGGGCGGCTGATCAGCCCGTCGCCGCGGCCGAGCGACAACGTCGGCACCGAAAACACCTTGTCGGAGAATGCGCGTTCGAGGTCTCGCGGCCGGATCCGGACCAACGACTTCGGATATGCCAGCCAGGTATCGCCTTCCGGAGTCCGCACTATCCCGTTGATGCGGCTGCCCGGGGACACTTCAGCGGCCCACACGGTTTGGACCTGTCCCGCGCGGAATCGGGACAGTCCGAAAGCGCCAGCGGCGAAAACATAGTCTCCGGAAGAGTAGAGCGTGAGCACCTTGAGATCGCTTGTTCCGAAGTCGAGACGTGTGGAAGCCCGTCCGGAATGCTCAATCCAAACCAATCTGTCTCCCGTTTGGACGACCACGCCGCCTCGCGGCGTTCGGACCATCGTCGTCGGATAAAAATCGGCTCGATCGCCCGGTTCCAAAACCTCTTCCCATTGCCCGCGCCGGTATTGGTGTACGCCGCCCCCGGCGGCGGATATCCAATAGTCGCCATCCGCATCGAAAGCGCAGTCGTAGATGATGTTGTGATTGGCGGCCTTGTCGGGGCGTTCGATCGTCTGGCGGACGCCGCCGTTCGCCCAGACGACGATCTGCGTTTGCAAGCCGATCCAGATAGCGCCGTCCGGCGCTTCGCACAGGCTCTGCGGCTCGGCGACGGTGCGCAAGAACGGCTCTGGTACCCCGCCGGGCCTGACACGATAGATCGTTCGCGCTTGACCGATATAGACGCTTCCATCGGACGCATCCAGAAGTTTGTCGCCATAGGCGGCGGGAGACGCAAGCGCGGGTTCGGCGATCAGCGTAGCGGGCCGGAACTTGTCCAGGCCCCCCTCGGTGCCGATCCAGATGTTTCCTTCCCGGTCTTCCAGTACCTGGTTCGTCACATCCGAAGACAGTCCCTCGCGGCTCGTGAAGGATTCTGTCTCGGCACCGCCACTCTCAAGAGAAGCACTCGGCGTCGCGAGACGTTGTACGCCGTCGTAGCGCGTCGCGATCCAGAGACTCCCCTCGTGATCGAGTAGCGGCGCGCCGCGAATTTGCGCGTTGCCGGTGCGGTAGGGCGCACGCAGCGCGGCCGGCGATCCGCGCCCGCCGGGCCCTGTGATGGGATAGCTTCCGCGCTTCTCGGAGAGCCATATGCGGCCGGACGGATCCTGGGAAACCCTGGTGTCGAGAGCCTCCCGATAGATTTCGAACCGCATGGCGCCCGGCGGCAAACGTACGACCGCAGCACCACATGCGATCCAAACCGTACCATCGGCCGCCACCAGCATGTTCGCGGCATTGGTTAGCGGAAGACCGTCGGCCGCGTTGTACGTTCGCCAGCGCCCGTTGTGGAAACGCAGCACTTCGGCATCGTAGTTCGCCGTCAGCGCCCAGATCGCACCATCGGCGCCTTCCGCCATCGCCACGATGCGACTCGGAGCAGCCGGTGCGTCGAGGATGCGCAGTGCGCCGTGCCGGTAGACCGCAAAGCGGCGCGATGTCTCGAAGTTGGTCCAGACATCGCCGTTCCTCGTCACCAACAACGCGCTCGGCTGATCGTGTTTCTGGTCGCTGCCTTCGGCGTCGACCCGCTCGAACCGGACTCCGTCGAATCGGAACAATCCCTCTCCCGTCGCGAGCCAGAGGAAGCCGTCCCGTCCTTGCGCCATGGCCAGCACCGGCGCCGGCGCTTCGCTTCCCTCGATCCAGCGTTGGTGCGAATAGTGCGCAAGGCGACGGGGTTCCTTCGCTGATGTCGCCAAAGGCAGAGCCGCCAAAACGGCAAACAGCAGGATTCTGAGTAGCCACACTGTCGCTTTCACCCGTTTCTCGGCTTCGGCCAACAAGCCCGCTTCGTAGTTTGCCGCCTGGACTCGAACATCCTACCCCTCGATAGAGGCGCTGCGACATCCCCTGGTCGGGGCTTAGCGGAAGGGCGACATGGCTATATCGTCGATGGATGACAAAATACGTATACCGCTACCCCGATGGCGCCGTCGGGTTCGCCTTGTTGTTCGTTCGCATGTGCTACGCCTTTGTCGCCTTCGGCGTCGCGGCGGCGTTATCGGAAATTCCCGTAAGCGCCCCTCTTCTTCATCTGGCCGCGGGACTGGCGGCTCTGCTATTGGCGATCGGGTTTGCGACTCGGTTGGTTGCTCTGTTTCTCGGCATCGCGGCTGCCGTTGCACTGGCCGTCTCCGGTCCGGCCCAGCAACTGCTCCTTGCGGGCCATATCGGCGGCTGCGCGGCGATCGCGCTGATCGGCGCCGGCGCTTTCTCGATCGATGCCCGGCGCTACGGCCGCCGCGTCATTCGACTCCAAGCCAACACCCCGGATCGAGGGGCCGATGACTGACCTGTACTGGGATACCGCGCAGGCGGTACTACCGGCAATTTCAGTGGGCCGCGCCAACGACACGAGGGCACCATGTCAAACATCTCGCTACCCAGGGACCCGGTCGACCACCGCGATCCGCTGACCTCCAGCTTGTCGGCCAGCTATGCGGGCGTGGTCGCCTTCATAGCTGTGGCCAATGAGGGCAGTTTCTCCCGAGCCGCGGACCGGCTGGGTATTGGCCGCTCTGCGGTCAGCCGGAGCGTGCAGAAGCTGGAAGGTCAACTCGGCACGCGGCTTTTCCTGCGTACGACGCGCAGTACCGCGATCACCCGCGAGGGCGAGCTGTTCTATGAGCATTGCCGGCCCGGCGTCGAGCGGATCCTGCAGGCCCTGGAAGAAATGCGCGACTTGCGCGAGGGTCCGCCACAAGGACAGTTGAAGATCAGCGCTCCTCATGGATTCGGCCGCAAGGTGGTCGCGCCACTGCTGGCGGAGTTCCGGGTGCGCTTCCCGGCAGTAGCGCTGGAGCTGCTGCTGGAAGAGCGTGCGATCGATCTGGCGACCGACCGGGTCGACGTCGCCTTTCGCGACGGTCGCCTGGAAGATAGCCAGGTCATCGCCAAGCAACTGATCCCCATGCGGCTGCAGGTTTGCGCATCACCCGATTACGTCCGCCGGCACGGCCTGCCGGAGTCCGTCGACGATTTGGCTGCGCATGCCTGCATCAACCAACGCCTGGCGAATGGCCGGCTGCAGTCCTGGGATTTCAAAATCGACGGCCATGCACACAGCATTACCCCGAACGCGGACATCGTCGTCAACGACCCTTCATTGGCGATGCATGCGGTGCTCGGCGGACAGGGGTTGGCCCAGTTGGCGGCGTACCAGGTCTGCGATGCGTTGCGCGCCGGAAGCCTGGTGGCATGCCTTACCCACATCGTGCCCGACGATCGCGGGCATTATTTGTGCTACTTGAGTCGCCAGCAGCTGCCCAAGCGGATTCGGGTGTTCATCGATTTCATGACCACCCGTATCCGCGCCCTGGACCTGGACTACCCCACCATCGAACAGAGCGCACGACGGCAATCCGCTTCGTTCCCGGCGTCGCTCACCGAGATGGGCGTTGCGGTTTGAGCTAGAGGAATCGATGGGCGACAGCGCCGTGCCGCTGGAGGAATAGCCGCGACGTCTCCGAGGAAACCCCGAAGAGGGAGGAGAAAACCGGCCTCACTTGATCTTGACGACGACCTTGCCCTTCGCGCGGCCTGATTCGACGTAGGCCAGGGCCTCGTTGGTGGACTCGAAGGGGAAGACCTTGTCGATCACCGGACGGAGGGCGCCTGCTTCGATGAGCCGGGTGATCTCGCGCAATTGACTGCCGTTCGCCTTCATGAAGAGGAACGAGTAGCCGATGCCTCGGCTTTTCGCCCTTCGTCTGACGCCTGAGCTCAGCAGCCGCAGGACCAGCTTCACGAACCCGGGCGCGGCGATTTCCTTGCCGAACTCCGGATCGGGCGGCCCGGAAATGGAGATGAGCTTCCCGCCGCGCTTGAGCACCCGAAGGGATTTTTCCAGCGTCTTGCCATCCTGGCTGTTCAGTACCACGTCGTAGTCGCGCAGGACATTCTCGAAGTCTTGGGTCTTGTAGTCGATGACGACGTCCGCACCCAGGCCCTTGACCAGCGAGACGTTGACAGTGCTCGTTGTCGTGGCGATGGTTGCGCCCAGATGCTTGGCCAACTGGATGGCGAAGGTACCCACGCCGCCCGAGCCCGCCTGGATGAAGACCTTCTGACCCTTCTTCAGATTGGCTTTCTCCACCAGCGTCTGCCAAGCCGTCAAAGCCACCAGTGGAATCGATGCCGCTTCTTCCATGGTGATGTTCTTGGGTTTGAGCGCGACATCGTTTTCATTCACGGCAATGAACTCCGCAAACGTACCGATACGGTGGTCGGGCGGCCGAGAATAGACTTCGTCCCCCACTTTGAATTGACGCACCCGCGATCCAACGCGGGTCACCACCCCGGCAACGTCATGGCCCAGCACCAGCGGCATGCGGTAAGGCAGGATCAGTTTGAACTCGCCGCCCTTTATCTTGGAGTCCAGCAGGTTCAGGCCTGCGGCGTGGACCTCGATCAGAACATCGTCGTCCCGAAGTTCGGGTAGCGGTGTTTCACCAAGCCGCATCGGATCCTTCTTGCCGTACCGATCGATAAGGAATGCCTTCATGATGTTTTATCCGATGTCTGCTGGAGCTTGTGCGTGTCTGCATTCTGCCTGCCATGAAGTCGCAGGCTCTTTCTGATCCCGCCGTCCATCACGGCAGCCGGCGCAAACCTGCGAAGCAGCCGCAGGCGCGCGGCGAGCTTGCCGGCCGTGTAGCGGAGCTGCGGATGCGCGGCGCCAGCTGCCTTCAGCACGACATCGGCCACTACCGTCGGATCGTCGGCAGCCGCCATCACCTCCTTTAATACTTCGTCCTGGAGCGCGCGGACTTCGCGATACTCGTCGAGCTTGGAATCGGGAGCCAGAAGGTTCGCGTCGAACTGCGTCTTCGTGTAGGCGGGCTCGATCACCGAGACCCTGATTCCTCTGGTGCGCAACTCGTGATCGAGCGACTCCGAATAGCCTTCGACCGCATGCTTGGTGGCAGCGTAGAGAGCTCCGTAGGGCAGCGGAAGAAAGCCGAGCACCGAGCCGATGTTGATGATGCGGCCGTTCCCTTGGCGTCGCATGTGAGGCACGACGGCGCGGGTCATGCGGATAAGCCCGAAGAAGTTGGTGTCGAAAATCGCCTTGGCCTGCTCGATCGAGCTCTCTTCCGCTCCGCCGGGCGCAACGCCGAAGCCGGCATTGTTCACCAGCAGGTCGATGCGGCCTTCCAGGCGAATGAGTTCACCCACGGTGGCCTCGACCGATTCGTCGCTGGTCACGTCGAGCGGCAGCATGTGGAACGATCGCGGGCTCTCCTGCGTACCGCGTCTGCTGGTGCCGTAGACCTTGTAGCCGGCCTTCGCGAGTCGCTCGGCGGTGGCTTGGCCGATGCCGGAGGAGGCGCCCGTGACGAGCGCGATGGAGCCTGTGATCTTCATTGGAGAGCCTTTTCAGTGAGAGACGATGACGTGCGCAATGGCCGGCGGCGATGGCCGATGGCCTGAGGATGCGGTGTATTTTTTTGTATGATGATCATCATATTAATGGACAAGATAAAAGACCCTGCTACAGGAAGGGTCAGGACTGGGTGGGGGTAAGGTGCTTCAGCGCTGCCTCGCGCAGCGCATCGGAAAGTTTGGGTTCGTCGACGGCACGTGCCAGCACCAATGCGCCTACCATCGTCGCAACGGCGAAGAGGGCGCGCTCATGTGCGCCCGGCTGCCCCCAGTCGGGCGACTGGCGGGCGACCAGGTCGATCATCTCCTTGATGCGGCGCGTAGCGGCACGCCGTACCGCGGGCACCTGACGCGGCATCTCGGAACCGAGCGCGGCGGTCGCGCACCCGGTTTCGATGCTGTTTAAATGCGCTTCCGACAGATAGGCCTGCATCATGGCCTGCAACGCCTGTTGCGGCGGAACGGAGGCGGCGACCTGTTCCATCAGTACGATGGCCTCGCTGCCGGCGCGATCGGCCGCTTCGGCAAGCATCGCTTCACGTGAGGCGAAATGGGCGTAGAAGCCGCCGTGGGTCAGGCCGGCGTCTTTCATGATGCCGGCTACGCCGGTGCCGTTGTAGCCGCTACGCCGGATCGCGCGCGCCGCAGCGTCGACGATACGGTCGTGGGTGGCCTCTTTGGAGCTGATGGTGGATTTTTTCATATTATGGCCATCATATATGCTCCAGGCGTCGGATGCAAGGAGGTTCTGTAGAGGCCCCGATTGACCGCTTCTGGCCATTGGCAGTCACTTCCGAAGCCAGAACCGATGTCCACTTCCGACCTAAAGCGGCCCCCCAGCTAAGCCGGTCCGAGGAGACGGATCCGTCAAAGCAGATTACGCAGACGGGCTTGGACTTGATCAGTGGGAGGCGCCTGGCAGGCGACTGGCTGGGCAGTTGACAATCTACCTACTGGTAGGTAGTCTAAATTCTCCTTCGATTGGTTGGTAATGACCCCATGGGTATTTCTCCTCTTGGCTGGCTTCACACGCTGGGAAGCCTCCCTGCCATACCTCTTGCCGCTTACATGCTTGTCAGGCATGGACGCATCCTTCCTGACACCAAGGCGGGCCGGGCGTACTTCTGGTTCATGTTGCTGGGAGTGCTCACGGTCTATCCGATTGCGCATCAGCCCATAAGCTCGATCGTTGCGACCGTCACGCTTGTGGTGCTTCTTCTGGGCTATGGCATCTCAAGGTGGTCGGCGGCGAAGCGATTCGGGAAGTACATTGAGACGATTTCACTCAGCATCAGCGTCTTCCTGTTGATGGTCCCCACCGTCAGTGAAAGTTTGCGGAGACTGCCTGTCGGCAATCCGCTCGTGACCGATCTGAAAGACCCGCTTCTGCTCGGTGTGCAGGGCGCGCTGTTTCTGGCGCTGATAGTTGGCATCCCTTTGCAGGTGTATGCGCTGTACAAGCGGAAAGCCGTTCAAAGCAAGGCAGAGAATCAATGACCTCATCCCGCCCGGATCCGCAGTTGCAGTATTCGCCCAAAGCTCTGGAGATCATTCGACGAACGAACGAGCTATTGGCGTCGGGCGGGTACAACGGCTTCAGCTACGCAGATATTGCCGAGTTGGTGGAGGTAAGAAAAGCCAGCATTCACCATCACTTCCCTACCAAATCGGATCTGGTGAAGGCAACGGTCGCTCTCCATCGGGACGCAACGCGGCGTGGCCTGCGGTCACTTGATCAACTAACCCCTGATCCCCTGGAGCGGCTTGTTGCCTACTGTCGTTTCTGGGCGGAATGCATTGAAGGATCGAATCCTCCGATTTGCATTTGCGCTCTGCTGGCGGCGGAACTTCCGGCTGTTCCTGCCGAGGTCGCAGATGAAGTCAAAGGGCACTTCAAAGACCTCCACGCATGGGTTGCGTCCAACATGGAGGAAGGGAAGTCGAAGGGCAGCATGCAACTGTCCGACACCCCGTCGGCGGAGGCCTCCATGTTCATGGCATCGATACACGGCGCAATGCTGTCTGCCCGAGCTACCGGCGACGCACTGGTGTTCTGGGAGATTGCGAAGCTGTCCACCGATCGTCTGAGACCGCCGCTCGATTGAATCCGCAACCAAAAGCCGAGCTGTCTCCGGCGCCGTGAGGCACGGTTCAATCAAATCGCCGCCGCCCTGTATCCTTTGGCCAGACACGAGCCTGAGGCACCTATGGGTTACTCGTTCCGGGATGCCGTTTTGCCGACCCGCGTTCGCCTTGTCCGGCGCGTTGGCTGGGCCATCGTGTGGCTTGCCCTCGGGGCGGTCAGCGTCAACTTCCTGCTGACCGTCTATGGCAAGTACCACCATCTGGATCCCGGTGCCTACACCATGTTCTGGTCGCGAAGGGCTTGGCTGTGGACCCATCTTGCGGGCGGGGCGCTGACCATTGTCCTGGGGCCGCTTCAGTTCCTGACCCGGTGGCCGCGGACGTATCCGCGCCTGCATCGCCGGACGGGCCGGATCTACATGATTGGCATGCTCATCGCCTGCGCAGGTGCCACAGGACTGATCGCTACTTCACCGGCGCCCTTCGAAATCCGCACGGCGTTCGCCGCTACCGCACTCGCGTGGTTGACGACCGCCCTGGTCGCGCTGGCCGCCATCCACCGTGGCCGGGTGCCGCCGCACCGGCACTGGATGATCCGCAATTATCTGGTGACGCTCTCTCCGATCACTTTCCGGATACTTCTTGAAGCGCTGGTGGCGATGGAACTGGTACCGTCGCCGGCAATAATCGCGACATTGCTCTGGCTGAGTTGGCTGCTTCCGCTGCTTCTCTACGAGGGGAGCTACCGAATCTTCGATCGGGTGTGCGCGAAACCGGCGCAACGGGCGCAAATGAGTGCACTCTCTGGCCGCGCATCGACGTAGGATCCGCAGCCGATAGCCGCCATCGGAGGCTGTCGCTCGCACGCTTCAGCGAATCGCGCGTTGCGGCATCAGGCGTCGCCGTTGTCCTTCCTTAAAAGTACCGGCCGCGCGCTGCGGCCGGGAACCGGTCCGTTCAAAACGGTTGCGGCGCGACCGCGTTCAGCCGCACTTGGCGGGAGGGCAGGCCTTCGGTCTCGATGTCGACGACGATGGGGCCGGCTTGGGCGCCAGCGCGGACGACGGCGACCACCCGCCCGTGGAAGGTCGTGCGTTCACCGGACTGGAAGCTGGAAACATCCACAGGATTCCCGTTGCCGATGCCGGCCAGCGTTCCCGCTCCGCTCACGCGCACGCGTACTTTTCTGTCGTCCTTGCGGGAATAGAGGGGTGTGCCGTCGGCGTCGTGCAGTTCCACGGCGACGTAGGCCAGGTCCTCGCCATTGGCCTTGAGTTGCTGCCGGTCCACCGATACTGCGGCGGCTGCGGGTTGGCTTGCCGTGCGCAGTTCCCAGCGCGCGGCTTCGCGCCCGTCGCGATAGCCCACGGCGAGCAGCCGACCCGGCGCGTAAGGCACGTCGTAAGCGGCCTTGTATTCGCTTTCCACGCCGACGGATTTGCGACCGAGGCTCTTGCCGTTGAGGAACAGTTCCACTTCCGGCAATTCGGAATAGACCAGTACCTCCTGGCGCTTGCCTTCCTGCCCCGGCCACGTCCAGCTGGGATGGACGTCTTCCAGCGACCAGTCGAGGTGCGGCGGCGTGATCGGATACAAGTGGCGGTCGGGCAAGTCCTCGGTGCCCTTGGGCTGCCGGACGAAGGCGGAGATCGGCGTGACGCCGGTCTTCCAGACGACCTGGCGGTAGTAGGCCGCCGGGCGCAGGCGCCCGGTCGCATCGATCTCGCCGCTATACGCCAGGTGCCAAGGGTAGGGACCGAGTTTCTGCCAATCCTGGCTGTACCCCATCCAGCCGATGCCGGATTCGCCCAGGTAGTCCACCGCAGTCCAGACGAAGTCCCCGATCACCCACGGCTTGCTTTCGACCGCGCGCCAGTAGGGGAAGAGATCCTTCGACAAGGATTCGGAGGTGTACTTCGTCAGCTTGGGAAGCTGCTCATGCTCCTTGTCGAAGATGTGGGCGTGATAGTTGTAGCCGACGACGTCCAGTTCCGTGGCCTGGGTGGTGCTCCTCGGTGGGTCGGCGTTGATGGCCTGGGTGACGGGCCGCGTGGGATCGAGCATGCGCACGCGCTCGGCGAGCTTGCGGGCCGTCTCGACTCCCTGGGCCGTGCCGTCTTCGGGGATCTCGTTGCCGATGCTCCAGAACAGCACGCTGGGATGGTTGCGGCCGCTGACGACCATGCTGTCGATGTCCTGCGACCAGTCTTCGGCGAAGAAGCGCGAATAGTCCTGTGGCTTCTTGCTCTTGTTCCAGCTGTCGAACGCTTCATCGATGACCAGCATGCCCAGTTCGTCTGCAGCGTCGAGCGTGGCTTGGCTGGCCGGATTGTGTGCGTTGCGAATGGCGTTGTAGCCGGCGGCCTTCATCAGGGCGACCTTGCGGGCGTCCGCGTCGGGCGCGCCTGCGGCGCCGATCATGTAGTTGTCGTGGTGGATGTTGCCGCCGCGCAGCAATACCCGCTGGCCGTTGATGCGCAGACCTTTGTCGGCGTCCAGGGAGATCGCACGGATTCCGAAGCGGGTTCGCCTCTCATCGACGGTCGCCCCGCCGATGCGTATCTCCTGCACCAGCGTGTAGAGAGCAGGGGAATCCGGCGACCACAGACGCGGATTGGCCACGACCAGTTCCTGCGAGCGTTCTGTGCGCGCACCGGCAGGCAGCGCATGCGTCTGCCTGCCTTCGGCAATCGTTTCGCCGCTGGCCGTAACCACTTTGGATATCCATTCGACCGACTGCGTCTTGGTGGATCGGTTGGCGATGGCGGTGCTCACCGCGACCACGCCGCGGTCTTCGGTCGCCACCGGAGTGGAGACGAATACGCTCTCGGGCTCGATGTGGACCGGATCCAGGAGTTCCAACGCGACCGGCCTGATCAACCCAGAGCCCGCATACCAGCGCGAAGACGGATCAGCATGATCGACGCGCACGACAACGACGTTGCTGCCGGCGCGCACCTTGCCGGCCAGATCGACGGTAAAGGCGGTGTAACCGTAGCGGTGCTTCTTGAGGTGTTCGCCGTTTACCCAGATGTCGGCGTCCATGTACACGGCTTCGAAGTCCAGCCGCACGATGCGGGAAGCCTCGGTCGGCGAGAGAACCAGATCCCGGCGATACCAGCCGATGCCGCCGGGCAGGTAGCCCGAATCCTGGCCGCTGGGGGTATCCCGGTCGAACGGGGGCTTCCCATCCGCTTTGTCCATGATCGAGAAATCGTGAGGCACCGCCATGCGTTTCCAGGAGCGGTCGTCGAAGGCAGTCCGCTCCGCACCTGCGGCCTCTCCGGCGTGGAAGCGCCAGTCCTGCGACAGGTTGCGGACTTCCGCCCAGGCAGGCGATGCGGCTATTGCAAGAAACAGTGTTGCCGCAATGCGTCGTTTCATGGCCGGAATCATTCTCATAGTGGTTCTCCCGCTGGATGTTGCGTTGCCGATGACTTGGCGCTGTCGAACACGCCAGGAACACCGACGCTTTGAGCCAGAAACCACTGCATGCCTCGAACTGCACCTGCTGCGCCGATGCGGCTTTTCGGGCGCATTCATGGATGAAGAAGCGAGCCGCGGAAAAGAAGCGGAACCAGAGCCGCTAATGCGACGGTGCGTTACGGCGCGATGCTACAAGGCATATCGATGCTTAAAAAATAACAATATCGCCGGCTTCTATATTCATTCGAATATGGATTCGAACACCCCAGGGCCCGGTTGCTGTCAGCACGTGGCGGTCACCCAGCGATGCATTTTTCATGGTCCGGCCGGGGGGCGGGCGGCGGCGGCAGCTCATAAAGAGCTCGTCATCCCAGCTTGACCAGCTTCGCTGTTGAAAGCCGCTGGGATGACGAAGTCATTTCGTTACTGCTTGAACCAGAAAACCGCCCTAGCCAGCCGATTCTCCTATGTTCAGCACCTTCTTGGCGCAGGCGGCGTTCCGCTCCGCTATATCGATTCGTATATCGATAATGATTTTTTAGGCATTTGTGGCATATGCGTCAAGCCCGCAGAATCAAGCGTGCTGCCTTGCAGCGAATGCACTTTCACCGGAAGGCGCAGGCCACCCTCGCTGCCGCCCACTAGGCCGTGGTGGAAGTTCCTGACATCCGACTATCCGAGATTCCCCCGTGCCCATGAAACTATCTCGTCGGTCATTCATTCAATCCACGGCCGCAGCGGCGTCGCTTCCGTTGTGGGGCGCAAGCGCCGCGGCGCTTGCGCCCGACTTCTCGCCGAGTTGGGATTCGCTGGTGGACGGTTACCGCACGCCCGACTGGTTCCGCGACGCCAAGTTCGGCATCTGGGCGCACTGGAGCGCGCAGTGCGTGCCCGAAGCGGGAGATTGGTACGCCCGCAACATGTACCTCCAGGGCCACCGCCAATACGACCACCATCTGCAGAACTACGGCCATCCCACCAAGACCGGCTTCAGGGAAATCCAGAACCGCTGGAAAGCGGAGAACTGGGATCCTGACGCATTGATGGACCTGTACGTGAACGCCGGCGCGCGCTACTTCGTCGCACTGGCCAACCATCACGACAATCAGGATTGCTACGACTCCAAACACCACGGTTGGAACACCGTCCGGGTGGGACCCAAGCGCGATATCGTCGGCACCTGGGCGAAGGCGGCGCGCGCACGCGGCTTGCGCTTCGGCGTCAGCAACCATTCGGCGCACGCCTGGCACTGGTTCCAGACGGCCTACGGTTACGATCCGGAAGGACCGCTCGCCGGCCAGCGCTACGATGCCTACCGGCTGACGAAAGCCGATGGCCGTGGCACCTGGTGGCAGGGGATGGATCCGCAGGCGCTCTACACCGGACGCAACATAGTGATGCCCGACGGCATCACCACCATTCGTACAGCGAACGAATGGCACGAGCAGAACGACCGCGTCTGGGACGAGAAGGCGCCACTGCAGAACCCCGCGTTCACGCGTCAATGGTTCCTGCGCTGCCGCGACTTGATCGATAGCTACCGGCCCGACCTGGTCTATTTCGATAACTCCGGTCTGCCGTTGGGTCAGGCAGGACTGGACATCGCCGCCCACTACTACAACGCCAGCATGGCCTGGCATGGCGGCAAGCTGGAAGCGGTGATCAACGCCAAGGTGCTGCCTGCCGAACGGCGGGCCGGCCTGGTGGAGGATGTGGAGCGGGGCTTCCGCGAAGGCATCGAGCCGCTGCCCTGGCAGACCGACACCTGCCTGGGCGACTGGCACTACGACCGTTCGATCTTCGACAACCATCAGTACAAGTCGGCGACCACGGTGATCCATCGCCTGTGCGATATCGTTTCGAAGAACGGCAACCTGCTGCTGTCGGTACCGGTGCGCGGCGACGGCACGGTCGACGCGGACGAGCGGAAAATTCTCGGTGAAATCGCTGCCTGGATGGGGCGCAACAGCGAAGCGATCCACGGTACGCGGCCCTGGCGCACTTTCGGCGAAGGACCTACGCGCGTGGCGGGCGGCATGTTCAGCGAACACACCTCGCAGCCTTTCACCGCCGCAGACATCCGCTTCACCGCCAAGGGCGGCGCGCTCTATGCCATCGCGATGGGCTGGCCGCGCGATGGCGCGCTGCGCATCCAGGCGCTGGCCGAGGAGTCGGCGCTGGCACCCGGCGCCATCGACCGCATCGAGGCACTGGGTTCGGCGGAAAGCCTGCCGTTCGAGCGCAGCAGCAAGGGATTGGAAGTGCGCCTGCCCGAAGGACTGGCTGGATCGATCGCCATAGTCCTGAAGATTCGTGGCAACGGTCTGGTTTAAAAAACACCGCATATGAAGGCATTCGCGGGGATTGCCGCGACAGCGGGACAGTCTACGGCGCGATCTCGAACCATTACGCATCTGCCGCATCGAAGGGGACTAAGCGATGACACAACAATATCTGCGGGGCATGGTGGCCCTGTCCGTTCTGTTCGGCCTGGCGGCCTGTGGCGGCACAACGTCGTCACCTCCCGCGCCCACGCCCAAAGCCGCAGCCGCTGCGACGCCGCAGCGGGTAATGGCAGGCCCACTCCCAGCGAGACTGATGGGCTACAAGACTTGGAACAGCGTGAAGTTCGGCGGTGGCGGCTACGTCACCGGCCTCGTCTTCCATCCGACCACCGCCAACCTGCTGTACGCGCGCACCGACATTGGTGGCGCCTACCGCTGGAACCAGGGCGCGTCGTCCTGGACGCCCATCACCGATGGTCTGGGCTTCGGTGCAGCCGAGGCCCGGTACCACGGCGTCGAAAGCATCGCCGTCGATCCGAACAACGACCAGCTTGTCTACATGGCCGCCGGCATGTACACGGCCGAAGGCAACGGCCGCCTGTATCTCTCCAGCAACCGCGGTGACCAGTGGACCTACGTCGGCCTGCCCTTCCCCCTGGGCGGCAACAATCCCGGCCGCGCCATCGGCGAACGCCTGATGGTCGACCCCAACAGGCCGTCGACGCTGTTCTACGCCACGCGCACGGCCGGCCTGTGGAAGAGCAACGACTCGGGCCTCACCTGGGCGCAGGTCACATCGCTGTCGTCCGCGAAGTTGACCCAGGACCAGATCAATGCCTTGGGCATGAACAGCGCGATGGGCGTCGAGACGGTCGTCTACGACACCGGCACCAGGGGCAGCGGCTCGGCCACGCAGACGATTTACGCGCCAATCGCCCCGGACTACGTCCAGACAGCAGGCCTGGCCTCGAACCTGTACAAGTCCAGCAACGGCGGCACCTCATGGACGCCGGTCACGACCCCGATCTCCGGCTACCACATCCCGCACATGGTGCGAGCCGCGGACGGCATGTTCTATGTCGTGTTCACCAAGGACTCCGGGCCAGGCGCAGGCGGCCCCGCCCGGCTCTACAAATTCGACGGCAACAACTGGACCTTGCTGAAGGACCCGAACAGCGGGGGGACGGGGACAGGTCTCGGGCTCGGCGGCCTGTCCGTCTCCGGCACCGGCGCGAGCACCCGCATCGCACTGGGCGTGACCAACTCCTGGGGCAACTACAGCGGCCAGCAAGCCGTCCAGTTGTCCAGCGACGGCGGCCAAACCTGGCGCGAGATCGCGGCCACCATGCCGCGTACGCCGGCCGACGGCGCCTTCTGGGGCTGGCCCGACGATGTCGAGATCGATCCGTCCAACCCCGACCGTGTGTTGCATGTGCATGGCGGCGGCATCTGGGAAACCCGCAACGCCTCCTCGGCCACGCCGAGCTGGAACGAGGCGATCGACGGCCTTGAGGAGACCGCCGTCCTGGGCCTCGCCACGCCTCCGGCCGGCGCAACGTACACCGTGATCAACGGTATGGGCGACGTCGGCACCTGGGTGCACACCAACCTCGCGACCAAGCCGACGCTGACGCCGGCCACTAGCTGGAGCAACGGCTTCGCCGCCGACATGGCGTGGTCCGACCCGCAGTACATGGCCACCATCGGCGTCGTCCTGGGCACCAGTACCGGCTACGGCGTGTGGTCCGGCGACGGCGGCAACACCTGGGCCCAGTTCGCCACCTACCCGCCGGGCGTCGCGGAAAACAAGGGTGGGGAAGCGAGCATCGCCATCACCGCGCGCAACAAGGCGGTCTGGGCGCCCGGCAACTCGGTGCCGTCCTACACCACAGACAACGGCGCCACCTGGGTGCCGACCAATCTGCCCGCGATCAACACCATCTTCCCCCGCGCCTACCACCTGGTCGCAGACCGCAAGAACCCGAACAAGGTCTATGCCTACGATTCCGGCGGCCACTGGTGGGGCACGCCGGGCAAGGTCTACGTGTCGACGGATGGCGGCCACACGTTCACGCTGAGCCAAGGCTCGGTGGCCGCAGGCCTGGCCCCCAACTACTTCGCGAACACCTCGCTGGCGGTCAACCCCAACGCCGAGGGCGAGCTCTGGCTGGCCGACGGAAACGCCGTGTATCGCTCGGTGGATTCGGGAGCGACCTGGACGAAGCTGAGCCAGTTTGCGTCGATCATGGGCAGCAACCCGTGGCCTGACGTTCAAGGCGCCACCTTGGTGGCATTGGGCAAGGCAGCGCCTGGTGCGGCGTACTCGGCCGCGGTCTACGTGGTGGGCGTGGTGAACGGCGTGTGGGGCGTGTACCGCTCCGAGGACGCCGGCGTCACCTGGGCTCGCTTCAACGATGACGCGCATCAGTTCGGCGGCATCGGCGTGATGGCGGCCGATCAGAACATCTACGGACGCATCTACGTGAGCGGCACCGGCCGCGGCCTGTTGTACGTGACCGCGCCGCAGGTATCGCAGGTATCGCAGGAGCGCGCCGCAGTGCGCGTGCAGACAGGATCCAGCAGTACGTCACAGCGGCCGTGGTCGCGCGACCGGCTCTATTTCTACAAGAGGGAACGCTGATGAAAGCACTCGCGGGAATGGTTGTTGCGGTCTGGGCGTTGGCGGCAGGTTCGGCCGTCGCGGGGCAGGTGGCGATTCCGTCGCCGGCCGGCCAGGCGGAGATCCGCATCGAGGACGATGCCAGCCGCTTCTCGGTGCTGTGGCGCGGGGAAACCGTCGTCGCCGCTTCTCCGCTGGGGCTGGAACTCGATGGCGCGCCCGCGTTCGGCGCCCTGACGCTCGAGCGTCGCGAAGACATCGAGGTGGACCGCGAAATCCCGCTGATCGCGACCAAGGCATCGGTGGCGCGCGACCATTACCGCGGCACCACGCTGACGTTCCGCGAAACGGGTGCGAACGCGCGCCGGCTCATCCTCGACGTGCGTGCCTACGACGACGGCGTCGCATTTCGCTATCGCATCGACGATCCGGCGCCGGTGCGGTTGAAAGACGAGCGCACGGCTTTCGTGCTCGCCGGCGATCCGCAGTGCCTGGCAACCGAAGTCAACGGCTCGCACGAGATGCTGTTCGAACGGCTGGCGGTTTCGAAACTGTTGCCGGACAAGTCCTACGACGTGCCATTGGTATGTACGGCTGCGTCGGGCAAGGCCTCGTTCGCGATCACCCAGGCGTACTTGCAGGGCTATACCGGCGCTTCGCTGCGGCGCGAAGGCGACGCGCTGCGCGTGCGGCTGTCATCGGTGCCGAAGCGGCCCGGGCCGGCTTTCGTCTCCGACGGCGGCCTGCGTACCGCCTGGCGCGTGGTGATGTTGGGCAACCGGCCGGGCGACATGATCGCCTCGCACCTGATCGGCAATCTCAACCCGGCTGCGGAAGGCGACTTCAGTTGGGTCAAGCCCGGCAAGGCCGCGTGGGACTGGTGGTCCGGGCCGCTGGAAGGCGTGAAACCGGACACGGCCACCTACCGTCGCTTCATCGACTTCGCGGCGGAGTCCGGTTTTCCCTACTACCTGATCGACGCCGGCTGGTCCCTCGGCGCCGGCCCCTGCTGCGAGGCGCGGCCGGAGACCGACATCACCCGCGCCGCCACCGGCATCGACATGCCGGCGCTGGTGCGCTACGCCGCCGACAAGGGCGTCGGCCTGCTGCTGTGGGTGCACTGGCAGCACCTGGAGCCGCGCATGGACGAAGTGCTCGACACCTACGCGCGCTGGGGCATCAAGGGCGTCAAGGTCGACTTCATGGACCGCGACGACCAGCAGATGGTCGCCTTCTACCAGCGCCTCGCCGCCGCGACCGCCCAACGCCACCTGCTGCTGGACCTGCACGGCGCCTACGTGCCGGCCGGGCTGCAGCGCAGCTATCCCAACTACATCACCCAGGAAGGCGTGCTGGGCGCCGAATGGAACAAGATGGACAAGCGCGTCACCCCGCGGCACAACCTGATGCTGCCGTACACGCGCATGCTCGCAGGCCCGATGGACTACACGCCGGGCGGCTTCCGCCACGTCGCGCCGGCCAAGTTCGAGGTGCGCGCCGTGATGCCGCTGACCCAGACCACCCGCGGCCAGGCACTGGCGATGTACGTGGTCTACGACAGTCCCTTGCAGATGGTGTCCGACGCTCCCGAGGCATACCGGGGCGCGGAGGGCTTCGAGTTCGTGCGGCGCGTACCCACCACCTGGGACGAAACGCGCTTTCTCTCAGGCGAGCCCGGGCGCGACATCGCACTGGCGCGGCGCTCGGGCGCGGACTGGTACGTCGGCGCGATGACCGCCGACGAGGCCCGGACCACGCAAGTGCCGTTGAGTTTCCTGCCTGCGGGCAATTACCGCGCGACGGTGTGGGAAGACGGTAAGGCGCCCGATGAAGTACGGCGCAGCGAGCGCATCGTGACTGCGCGCGATGTGCTCGCCTTGCGTTTGTCGCCTGCTGGCGGCGCTGCCGTGACACTGGAACCTGCGAATCAATGAACGCGAAGTTCCGCAAAACGGTCGTCGCCTGGATGCTGTCCCTCGCGCCGTTCTGTGGCGGCGCGGCCCTCGCACAAAGCGCCGAGAACCACCCTGACTGGCCCGGCGCCGGGCAACTGTTCGTAGGCACGAACTATCAATCCGTCGATCGCAGCCGCGAGCAGGTGACGCGCGATATCGCACGCATGAAGCAGGCCGGTTTCAAAGTCGTGCGCATGGGCGACCTGTCGTGGGATTACTTCGAGCCCGCCGAAGGCCGGTTCGAGTTCGAGACCTTCGACTGGATCATGGATCAGATGCATGCCGCCGGCATCAAGGTCATTCTCGACATCCCCGGCCAGCCGGCGCCGATATGGCTGCACCACAAGTACCCGGGCGTCGACATCGTTACCCAGAACGGCGTGCAGCTCGACGCGGCCGAGCGCTACATGGACAACATCAGCGACCCGGACTACAAGCGCCTGCTCGCACGCATGGCCGACACGCTGACCAGGCGCTACGCCAAGCATCCGGCGCTGTTCGCGATCGGCTACAACAACGAAATCGGCAACGGCTTCATCTCGTACTCCGAAGCGGACCGTCTGCGCTTCATCGGCTGGTTGAAGAAAAAATACGGCAGCATCGAGGCCCTGAACAAGGCCTGGGCCACGCAGCGCTGGTCGCGCCACCTCAACACCTGGGACGAGGTCCGGCTGCCGTACGCGGACGGTCCCGGACCCTTCGAGCGCCAACTCGATCTGCGGCGCTACTGGTCCGAGGTGACCATCGGCACGCTGCGGGACCTGGAAGCGATCCGCGGGAAAAACACGCCCGACAAGCCGGCCATCTCCAACCTCTGGGACAGCGCCGGGCGCAAGGGTTTCGATTATCTGTCGACCTACCGCGATTACGTGAGTTACGGCGCGATGGGCTTCTATCCCGGCGAGCCGCTCGGCGCGGCCTTCGAAGCGACGATGACGAAGGGCGGCCTGTCGACCCCGATCTGGTTCAACGAATTCACCGCCGGCGGCGGCGGGTATTACGGCACCAAAGGCCGCGCGCGTATGTGGGCGCATTTCGGGCTGCTGATCGGCGCGCAGGCCGCACTGGCGTGGACTTATCACAGTCATCACGGCGGTGAAGAGCAGGCGTTGTTCGGGCTTGTCGATCACGACGACCGGCCCTCGTGGAAGCTCGGTGAATTCGCCACCATCGCGCAGGAATTCTCCAGGCTGGAGAAGCTGGGCTTCCCGCGGATGACCCAACCGAAGGTGGCCATCGCCTATTCGTTCGACAACGTCATCGCTTCCGAACCGAAGGGACCGTCGAACACGGTCAAGCAGTACATCAATACGGCGTACCTCAAACAGGCGCACAACGCCTACGAGCCTCTGTTCAAGGACAATATCGACATCGCCGTCATCAATATCGGCCACGAAGACCTTAGCCGGTATTCGCTGGTGATCGTGCCGGGCCTCTACCTGCTGGATAAAGCGGCGGCCGACAATTTGCGCAGCTTCGTCGCCGAAGGCGGCACCGTCATCATGACCGCGTATTCGGCCAAGGTGAACGAAAACAACCAGTGGTACGACACGCCGCTTCCCGGACGACTGATCGACGTCTTCGGTCTGCGTACCAATGAGTTCTACAACGCCGGTGCGGTAGCGACCAAGATCAATGGCAAAGAAATCACGGGCGACATCGGTTACTACGAAGTGCTCGAACCCTCGACGGCGGAAGTACTGGCGCGCCTCACGAACGTCGAAGGCGCACCGCCCTCGATCACACTCAACAGGTTCGGCAAGGGACGCGCGATCTACGTCGCCACGCCGGCGCAGCCGCAGATCATGGCGCCGCTGTATCGGCAGTTGTACGCAAGCCTGGGTATCGAGCCCGGGCCGAAGACGCCCGACGGCGTGTACGCGCGCGAGGTCGACGGCAGGGTGCTGTACGTCAATACCACCGGTGAGGCCAAGAACGTGGCAATCGACGACGCGATGCACGGCGTGCTTTCCGGGAAGCGCTGGTCGGGCACGTTGCGCCTGGAGCCGCTCGGCGTCGACCTGCTGGAGAAGCGGTAATCCGATGAATACGAACGCCATGCGCAATCGGCCACGGCACGAAGGATTTTCCGGTACGGCCCAGGCCGAGGTCTGCCCATGAAGCTGATCGGCGTCATGGCCTGTGTCCTCTCGTTCTCCATTGCCGGCATTTCGTTGGCGCGGGCCGATGAGCAGGCCACTCCCGAACGGGCGCGCGCCAACTTCGCCCGAACCATCGTGCTAGCCCCGGACGACGTGCGTGCGTTTCCCGATGCGCCGGCTGGTTTCCGGGACTTGCACTCCGGCGTTGCGCAGGGGAAAGTGGTGGAGTTGGCCTACGATTCGGGCATCACCGGCACGCTTCGGCGGGCGCAGATCTATCTGCCGGCAGGCTATTCGGCCGACCGGAAATATCCGGTGCTTTATCTCCTGCACGGCATCGGCGGCAACCAGGACGAATGGCGGGGCTACGTACGTGCCAACGCGATCCTGGACAACCTCATTGCCGACGGCAAGGCGGTGCCGATGATCGTCGTCATGCCCAATGGCCGCGCGCTGGCGGACGACCGCAGTCCGCCGGAGGACCGCGTCTTCACCCCGGAGAACGCCGCGGGGTTCGCCAGGTTCGAACACGACTTGCTGGATTTCCTCATCCCCGCCGTGGAGGCGAAGTATCCGGTCTACGCCGATCGCGAACACCGGGCCATCGCCGGACTCTCGATGGGCGGCGGGCAGGCGTTGAACTTCGGCCTGGGCCATCTCGACGCGTTTGGCTGGGTCGGCGTCTTTTCCCCAGCTCCCAACACCCAGCCACCGGCGGAATTGCTGCCCGATCCGAAGGCGGCGCGCGAGCGGGTCGCGTTGCTGTACCTGTCATGCGGCAACCGCGACGGATTGATCAACGTCTCCCAGGACCTGCATGCGTACCTGAAGCGGCACGAGGTTCCGCACGTGTGGAACGTCGACGACCACGGCCACGACGGCGACAGTTGGGCCAACAACCTCTACCACTTCGCACAGAGGATTTTCCGCTGATGACAGCGGCTGACGGACTGAAACCAGGAACAGCGATGGCGCAACGGAGAGTGGGAGCAGCAGCGGATGGGACGCCGATCCACGCCATCGACATCGGAACCGGTCGGCTGCGTGCGCAGATCCTGGATTACGGCGCGATCCTGCGCAGCCTCAGCCATGTCGATGCGACGGGCAAGCGCACCGAGCTGATCCTGGGTTTCGACGACGTGGACGCCTATCTTTGCGATAGCGCCTACCTCGGCGTCATCGCCGGGCGCTACGCCAACCGTATCGCCGGCGCCGCGTTGACCCTGAACGGCACGCGCCATCAACTCAGTGCCAACCAATCCCCCCACCACCTGCACGGCGGCACGCTTGGCTTCGGACGTCGGCACTGGCGCGTCCTTTCAGCGAGCGAAGACCGGCTCTGCCTGGGATACCACTCGCCGGATGGCGAAGAGGGCTATCCTGGCAATGTCGAGGTGCGCGCGGAGTTCTGCATCGACGACGAGCGGCTGATCCTCACGCTGCAAGCCAGCACCGATGCGGCCACGCCAATGAATCTGACCAACCACGCCTATTTCAACCTGGCCGGCGATGCTTCCATTCCCGCGTCAGCGCAATGGCTGCAGGTTTCGGCCGACCGCTACCTTCCGGTCGCGGACAGTGCGTTGTTGCCGACCGGCGAGATCGCATCGGTCACGGGAACGCCTTTCGACTTTCGCCATGGCCGCGTCCTGGAGGATGCCGGCTACCACCCGCAGCTCGACCTGGCGGGCGGTTACGACCATTACCTGGCGACGTCCGATCACCGAGCCGGCGCCGTGCTGTTCTCGCCGCACAGTCGCATCCGCCTGACCCTGAGCAGCAACCAGCCGGGGTTGCAGATTTACGATGGCAACCAACTCGAGTATCCGCAGTTGGGCCGGGGCATTTGCCTGGAGCCGACGGCCTATCCGGACGCGCCCAACCGCCCCGGGTTTCCCGATGCCATCCTGCGGCCGGGAGCGACCTACCTGAATCGCATCGAATACAAGGTGGAGCGCGATGCCTGAAGAGGGACGGAGGCAGTTAAATCACCCAGCCTTCTCCGTCCCATTCCTCGGCGCCGGCGTTGCTGCCGAAACCGATCGTCGTGCTGCGCGCATCTCATTGAACCTCGCCCCCATCCGTCGATCCTCTCCCACCTTCCCATGAACCACATCGCCAAACTGCTGTTCGCCGCGTCACTCGTTGTCTGTGCCGCCGACGCCCGGGCCAAAGCCGGCACCGATCTCGTCATTCTTCCCGCACCCGCTTCGGCCTGGCGCATCACCGTCGGCCACTGGGAGGGCCAGGCCGAACTGACCGGCAGCAGCGTGGTCGCGCCGCGGCCCACGGCGGAGTACGCGCGCGACAGCCACTTGAGCGCCAGCGCCGAAGGGCGCGGCGGTCGCCGCAACACGCTGCAGTTCGAGTGGAAAGACCTCTGGCTTGCCACGCTGCGCATCGAGAGTCCGCAGCCGCTGGACCTGCGTCCCTATCTCGATGGCACGCTCGAGCTGGATCTGGACGTCGCCGACATGGCCCAGGGCGGCATCAAGGTCAAGCTCGACTGCGGCAAAGGCTGCGAGCGCAACGTGAACCTGGTGACGCAGGCGCGCGCGCATGCCGGTAAGGGCCGGCAGCACATATCGCTGGCGATGGCCTGCTTCGTGCGGGAGGGCGCGGACTTCTCCAAGGTCAAGTCGCCGTTCCAACTCGAAGGCAACGGCCGCGGCCGCGCCAGCGTGGCCAACGTCCGCTTCGTGCGCGACGGCAAACCCAACGTGGATTGCCCCGACTACCGCACCGAATCGGTCACGCCGTCGATGTTGAACGAATCGTGGGCCATTGACTGGTGGTTGCCGCGCCATGAAGAGAAGCTGGCGGAGGCGCGAAAGCTCGTGGCGGCCGGCTACGGCCCCGAGCTCGTCTTCATCGGCGATTCCATCACTCAGGGCTGGGAGAAGGAAGGTCGCGAAGTCTGGCAGCGCCACTACGCCGGATACCACGCGCTGGACCTTGGCTTTGGCGGTGACCGCACCGAAAACGTGTTGTGGCGATTGCAGCACGGCGAGCTCGACGGACTCGCGCCCAAAGTAGTGGTGCTGATGATCGGTACCAACAACACCGGCCACCGTGCCGAGGACCCCGCGACCACGGCAGCCGGCATCAAGCGTCTGATCGACGAAATCCGCCAGCGCTCGCCGGACACCAAGGTGCTGCTGCTCGCCGTCTTCCCGCGCGGCGAACAATCGGCCGACCCCCTGCGCGCCATCAACGAACGCGTCAACCGCATCATCGCCAGCGAGGCCGACGCGCGCAGCGTGTACTTTCTGAATATCAACGCCGCGCTGACCGACCCCGACGGCACGCTGTCGAAGGACGTGATGCCCGACCTGCTGCACCCGAACGCGAAAGGCTACGCGATCTGGCAGCGTGAGATGCAGCCCCTGCTGCAAGAGTTGCTTGGCCGATCTCCGGCGCCGCCGTCAGGCGCCGTGCCCTGACGGCCGATCTTGTCGTGATGTTGCCTGTCGCCTTTCCTGGTTCTGGAAACCCATACGCAGCGTCACGAACTGAGCGACTGCTCGCGTTCGGCATGGGTCGGCGTGCACCCCCAAACCGCATAGAACAGCACGTAGAGCTCGCACACCGCAGTGAGAATGAACGACATCTGCAGCCCGAAAGCATCGGCAAGCTGTCCTTGCACGACGACGAGCGCGCCGCCGGCAATGGCCATGATCAATAATCCCGAGCCTTCCTCGGTCAACGGCCCAAGACCCCGGATGCCGAGCGTAAAGATGGTGGGGAACATGATCGAATGGAACAGCCCGACCGAGATGAGGCTCCACATGGCCAGCGGACCACTGGTCACCACGGTCAAGGTCATCACGACGAATGCGCCGATACTCGACCAGGCAAGCACTTTCTCGGCTGCGAATTTGCGCATCAACTGACTGCCGACAAAGCGGCCGACCATCATGCCGCCCCACAGCAGGAACAGATAATGCGATGCCTGCGTATGGGTAAGCCCGCCGATCTCCGGCATCGATACGAAATTGATGAACAGATTGCTGACGCCTATTTCGGCGATCAGGTAGATGAAGATCGCCGGGATGCCCAATACGAGATTGCGATGGCGCCATAGGGAGTGACGTTTGCGTTCCAACGCATCGTGCCTGCGGGCCGAGGTATTCAGATCGGGTAGTTTGTACCGCGCGATAACAACCGCAAGGATCACCAGGACCACGGCGACAATGAGGTAAGGCAGCTGCACCGACTGCGCGTCGGCCATCCGTTGCTCGAACGATAGCGCCGCCGCGCCAGCCTCGACGTTACCCGATGCGCTGCGACTCAGAATCAGGTAACCGCCGAACAGGGGAGCGAATGTCGTTCCCATGGAATTGAATGCCTGTACCAGGTTCAGCCGCGCCGAAGCGGTCTGCGGCGGACCCAGAACGGCTACGTAAGGATTGGCTGCTACCTGTAACAGGGTGATGCCCGAGGCGATGACGAACAGTGCCGTGAGCACCACCCCATAAGACGGGATACGGGCCGCAGGGATCATCAGCAATGCGCCCGCGGCCATGATCAAAAGCCCGACCACCATCGATCGCTTGTAACCGATACGCTCGATCAGCTTCGCAGCAGGCAGGGACGCAAAGAAGTACGCAATGAACCACACCGACTCGATCAAAGTCGTCTGCATGTAGCTCAGCTCGAACACCGAGCGCAGATGCGGCAGCAGCGTGTTGTTGATGACGGTGATGAAACCCCACATGAAGAACAGGCTGGCAAGCAGTGCCAGCGCTGATCGCTGGGTGGCTGAAGCAGCGGACGCGCCGTTTCCGGCCGTCGATGCGGGGGGCAAGGCCATGCTTCTCTCCTCCGGAAAACTTCTATCGCCGATTCCCGGGGCTATCCGTCTGGATGTTCTTGCGGATGGCGACCGATTGCGAGGAGCAATGGGACGGCGGCGCGGCAAGCGTCAGAAGTCGGGATGTCTGCGTCAAGCTTCCCCTGACCGACCCGATTCGACCAATGAAATATTGAACGCCTGCCATTCCGTAAGCGGATAGGAGGACGGAGTGCTCTCTCGAATGAATCGCTCCGGATTCCAGAGGTGTTCAAGCCCATACGTGCAGAAGAGGGTTTCAGCGCAGTCGACCCATCGGGCGCCGTCGACCGCGATCCCGGGTAACGAACTGCAGTGAGCCAGGATGCCGGCTGAGAACCGTACCGGACTTGCGGCGTCGCCACCACGGATCAGCAGTTCATGAACAATGCCGGTGCTATTTTTCGGGTTTCGAGCCTTTCGCATAGACACAGCTTTCAGGCACCGATTTGACGTGGTAGCGCTTGTAATTGCTTGCGCTGCGGTCCATGCAGCCGGCAAGGTTGAGCAGTTCCACCTTGCGGAAGTCGATCGGATGCGATTCGCTCTGCAGCGAAATGTAGCCGCCTTCGATCAGTTTCCCATCAGGCTTGGCGGCGGGATCGAAATCCGACACGGCGCCACCGCCGAACTGAGGCAACGCATACTCCAGCACTTCCTCGCCATTGACGAAATGGGTGATCTGTCCGCTGCCCAGTACCAGCACCTCGGCGCGGACCCACTGGTCGCCGTCGAAGGTCTTGGAAGCGGAGTTGAGGCAATGCTCGGGATAGATCGAACCCTGATACACGACCTCCGTTCCCGGCGTGCACAGGTTCATGGTCGAGCGCGCCTTGCCGTCGCTCAGGCCGCCGAGGAACTGCACCTCGATGGAAATGGGAAAGTCCTGATCGCGCCCCATCGTGCGCGGATGCGGCGAATGCAGCATCGCGCCGCTGTTGCGCAAGGCCCAGTCCCCGGGGCCATGCGGCGCCTGCTCACCGACGAAGCGGTATTCCACCACCAGGCGATAGTAGGAAAACGGATCCTTGTAGAAGAGGTGGCCGAACTTCTTGCCGAAGGACTCGTACCGGTCGTAGCGCACCTTGAGCAGCCCGTCTTCGACACGGAATGTGTTTGCGAAGTTGTCCCCCAACGCGTGACCGGCGATCTTCGGTGTCCACCCGTCGAGATCGCGGCCGTTGAACAGCGCGATCCATTCCTCCTTCTCGGCAGGAGTGTCCGCCGCCACCTCGCCCGCGAACAGCGAGGCGAGAAGGAGCGCGCAGCAGCCGGATCGCGCGATGAGTCTGGAATTCGAATTCATCCATCAGTCCTGTCGATATGTGAGGCTGCTGCGCTGGCCGCTGCTGCCCATTGGGGATCAGAATCGGTAGCTGACCTCGGTGGCCCAAGTCTTGCCTTTCCCTGCCTGCTTCAGCGGAACGCACGCGTGATACGCACCCGGAACCGGGCGGTACTGCAACACCTCCGTGGCGCCGGGTTCGGACATGAAATAGCCGAGCAACGTGAGCTCTTTAGTCATGAGGATGAAAGGACGGCCCCGCTCGGCGACGGGAAGGTCCGACGCTCGATCCACCTCGACCGCCGGGTCATGCACCTGTTTCACCAGCGCCGCGCGCAGCGCCGGTTCCAGCTCAAGGAAGGTGCGCCCGTGTTCGCGCTTGGCCCGGGTTTCGAAGTCCACGAGTCCCGCGACGAAGCGCGCCTGCTCCTCTTTCGGATAGGCATCCTTCAACATCTTGTCTATGAAGGCCGGAATACCGACATCCTTCGCGCCCGGAGTATCGGTGCGGGGAATCATGATCTCGGCGACTTCCGCCACCAGCCCGACCTGCGCCTGGGTGAGGAATGTGGGCTTCCATTCGGCATCCTTATCCGTGCCCGGCTCGGCCGAGCAGCCAGCGAGCACGCCAAGGATAGCCGGCGCCGAAACGGCGCCGCCCATCAGCAAGGCGACGCGGCGTATCGCTTCGCGGCGGTTGAGGTCGGTCTTCATAGGTTCATCCGCTTCAGTTCCTGGACGGCGTGGTCCGCGGCGCGCGCTGTCAACGCCATGTACGTGAGCGAGGGGTTCTGGCACGCCGAGGAGGTCATGCAGGAACCATCGGTGACATACACGTTCTTGCAGGCGTGCACCTGGTTCCAGGCGTTGAGCACGGAGGTTTCCGGATCCCGCCCCATGCGCGCGGTGCCCATCTCATGGATGCCCATGCCCAGCTCGTCGCCGCCATCGTACGAATGGACATTCTTGTATCCCGCGGCTTCCAGCATCGTTGCGGCCTCGGCCGCCATGTCCTGGCGCATCTTCAGTTCGTTCTCGCGCATCGCCGCATCGAACGCCAGCACGGGCAGCCCATGCTTGTCCTTGCGGGTGCGATCGATCGTGACGCGATTGTCGTGATAGGGAAGGGTTTCGCCGAAACCGCCCAACCCCACGCCCCACGGCCCGGGCTGTGCGGCCTTCGTCTTCAGATCCGCGCCCAGCGTGGAATCTTCGAGCAGCCGGGTCCATCCTGCCCGGCCCGCGCCGCCCTGGTAACCGAAACCGCGCAGGTAGGAGCGCTTGTCTTTGCCGATATTGACGAATCGCGGAATATAGATGCCGTTGGGCCGCTGGCCGCTGTAGTACTGGTCTTCGAAGCCTTCGACGACCGCGGAGGCGCCGACGCCCAGGTGATGGTCCATGATGTTGCAGCCGAGCTCGCCGCTGTCGTTGCCGAAACCCTCCGGAAACCGGCTGGAGACGGAATTCATCAGGATCTGCGTGGAACCGAACGTGGACGCGCACAGGAAGATCACCTTGGCGTGGAATTCCATCTGCTCGTTGGTTTCCGCATCCAGTACGCGCACGCCGCTGGCCCGGTCGTTCTTCGCGTCATGGATGAGCTCGTAGACGATCGAATTGGGACGCAGCGTCATGTTTCCGGTCTTCTCCGCCGCAGGCAGCGTGCTGGAGTTGCTGCTGAAGTACGCCCCGAACGGACAACCGCGCCAGCACAGATTGCGATACTGGCAGGTGCCGCGCTGCGGGCTGTGCGCGAGCGGCGCGGTGAGATTGGCGGTCCTGCCGATGGTCATTGCGCGGCCCAGCTTGTCGGCAAGCGCCTGCTTGAGGTGCAGTTCGACGCAATTCAACGCCATCGGCGGCAGGAACTTGCCGTCCGGCAGTTGCTCGTAGCCTTCCGCCTGGCCACTCACGCCGATGAAACTCTCCACGTGGTCGTACCACGGCGCGAGCTCCTCGTAGCGGAGGGGCCAGTCCACGGCGACGCCTTCTTTCGCATTCGCCTCGAAGTCCATCGGACTCCAGCGGTACGACTGCCTGCCCCACATGATGGAACGGCCGCCGACGTGATAGCCGCGCACCCAGGCGAAAGGTTTCTTCTCGATGTAGGGATGATCGATATCGTTGACGAACCAGTGCTTGGTCGCTTGCGAGAGCACGCCGCCGCGTTTGGCGACCGATTGCTTCTCGATATCCTGTTGCGTGGGACGGCCGCCGTAGGGAAGTTCCCAGAGCTGCAGGTTCGCGGTGGGGTACTCGCCATGCTCCACCATCCGCCCGCGATCGAGCACCAGGGTTTTCAATCCCTTCTCGGTCAGCTCTTTTGCGGCCCACCCCCCGCTGATGCCGGTGCCGACCACGATTGCGTCAAAGGAATTGTTCTCGGCCGCCATACTTGCGCTTCCTCAAGCCAACTTGATCACGGACTCTACCGCGAAAAAGACGGTAACATCGAGACGCCGGTCGAGGAGACTCTCGAGCGATGGACGACGCGAATGCGTTGTCGCGATGCAGCATTGTTCGTTGAGTTCGGTCCGGGTATTTTCCTATATAGGTCCGGATACTTTCTTATATAGGTCCGGATACTTTCTTATATAGAGGCAACCCTAAAGGGGCAAGGGAACACAATGTTGACCCGACGTGCGTTTCTTCAACACAGCTCAATGGCGCTTGCCGCGATGACTTCCCTCAATGCTTTTGCCGCGACACCGCACCCCATGCTCCCAAAAAAGCTCGGGCCTTTGAACAAGCCGGTCGGGCTGCAGTTGTGGACGATCCGGGACGAGGTCGCGAAGGACCTTGCGGCCGCCTTGAAGGCAGTTAGCGCGATCGGCTATGGCGAGATCGAGTTCGCAGGCGTGCCGAAGCAGTCCGCCGCCGAAGTGCGGGCCATGCTTCGGGACAACGACCTGGCCGCTCCCAGCATGCACTGCGGCATGGCCGATGCGCAGAAGGACCTGCAGCAACGCATCGACTACGCGCAGGCAATCGGCTCGCGGTACCTCGTGATCTCGTTTCCGTCGACCGCCGATGAGCGTTTCAAGGACGGCAACGCGCTGGCGGCCGGCATGACCCTGGACGACTGGAAATGGAATGCGGAGCAGCTGAACCGCATCGGCGAGCTCACGCACAAGGCGGGCATCGCCTGCGGCTACCACAACCACAACATGGAGTTCCGCTCCTACGACGGCGTGACGGCATATGACGAACTGCTGCGGCTGACCGATGCCAGGCTTGTGACGATGGAACTCGACATCGGCTGGGTCACCGCTGCCGGCGCCGATCCGCTACGGCTCCTCACGCGCCATGCGGATCGGATTTCGTCCCTGCACATCAAGGACGTGCGCAAGGATGCGAAAACGGTTGTCGATCGCGTCGATACCCAGACCACCGAGGTCGGCAATGGCCGCGTGGACTGGCCAAAACTGTTCGCGGCCATGGATCCGCAGCGCATCCGCCATTACTTCGTGGAGCAGGAGAATTTCGAACGGGCGCCGTTGGAAAGCGTGAAGCTGAGTTTCGATTATCTTCGCCATCTGAAAGCGTGACGCCGTGGCTTTCATAACTGCGGGCGACATCAAAAAACAATCGTATGACGTGATCGTGGTGGGCTCCGGCGCCGCCGGTGGCCAGACCGCCTACACGCTGTGCATGGAAGGTGCCAGGGTGCTGATGCTGGAAGCCGGGCGCAACTACACGCCGGCGAGCGAAACCCCGATGTTCCAGACCCCGGACCAGGCGCCGCTGCGCGGTACCTCGACACCGGAAAAGGCGTTCGGTTTCTACGACGCCACCATCGACGGCGGCTGGCAGGTGCCCGGCGAGCCCTACGTCAACGCGCGCGAGGATCATGCCGGCCGGTTCGACTGGTGGCGCGCGCGCATGCTCGGCGGCCGCACCAATCACTGGGGCCGGATCTCGCTGCGCAACGGCGCCTACGATTTCAAGCCCTACAGCCGCGACGGCCTGGGTTTCGACTGGCCGATCGGCTACGCCGATGTGGCGCCGTACTACGACAAGGTCGAGATGCTGATCGGCGTGTACGGCGACAACGACGGCCTGGAGAACACGCCCGATTCGCCTGCCGGCATATTGCTGCCGCCGCCCAAGCCCAGGGTCAGCGACCTGCTGGTGCAGCAGCGCGCCGGGCGCCTGGGCGTTCCCGTGGTTGCCGGCCACCGCGCGGTGCTGACCCGGCGCCTGGATGCGGACAACCTGCCGGCCAAGCTGCATCCGGGCAACCCGGAGGCGCAGCGCATCCTGCGCGAGTCGATGCTGCGCCGCGCAGCCTGCTGGTGGGCGACGCCCTGCGGTCGCGGCTGCTCGACCGGAGCCAACTACCAGTCGACCACCGTGCATCTGCCGCCGGCGCTGGCGACCGGCCGGCTGGACATCGTCTGCGATGCCATGGTGCGCGAGGTGATGCTGGGCGCGAACGGCAAGGCCGACGGCGTGCGCTTCATCGACAGGACCAGCGGCAAGGAATTCGCAGCCTCCGCGCGCGTGGTGGTACTCGCGGCCAGCGCCTGTGAAACGGCGCGGATCCTGCTCAACTCCAAATCCACGTCGTTTCCCGACGGTCTGGCCAACTCCAGCGGCAAGGTCGGCCGCTATCTGATGGACACCGTCGGCACCGACCTGACCGGGCAGGTGCCGTTGCTGGAGAACCTGCCGCTGCACAACGAGGATGGCGCCGACGGCGGTCACATGTATTCGCCGTGGTGGCTCTATCAGGAGCAACTGGCGGGCAAGCTCGGTTTCGCACGCGGCTACCACATCGAGTTCGGCGGCGGCCGGCGCATGCCCGGCCTGAATACCGGGGCCGGGCTGGAATGGCTCACCGGCGGCAGCTACGGGCAGAAGTTCAAGGAAGACGTGCGTCGCTACTACGGTTCCTTCGTCGGCTTCGCCGGCCGCGGCGAGATGATTCCGAACGAGCATTCGTACTGCGAGATCGACCCGCAGGTGAAGGACAAGTGGGGCATCCCGGTGCTGCGCTTCCACTGGCAGTGGTCCGAACACGAGACACGCCAGGCCGCGCACATGCAACGCACCTTCGCCGAAATCATCGAGGCGATGGGCGGGCGCGTGCAGGGCAAGGTGGAAACCGACGGCGCCAAGGCCATCGACCCCGGCGGTTCGATCATCCATGAACTGGGCGGCGCGATCATGGGCGCCGATCCGAAGACCTCGGTCACGGATCGGTGGTGCCGCACCTGGGATGTGGACAATCTCTACATCACCGACGGTGCAGTCTTCGCCTCCAATGCCGACAAGAACCCGACGCTGACGATCATGGCGCTGGCCTGGCGCGCCTCCGACCATATGCTGGCGCGCATGCGCCGCAAGGAGCTTTGATGGACCGCCGCACTTCGCTGAAGTGGATGTTGAGCGCTGCCGCGCTGCCGTTGATGCAACTGACCGGTTGCAGTTCCGAGCAGCTGCCCAAGCTGCCTTCGGGCGTGGGCTACGGCACCGACCCGGACCTGCTGAAAGTCTACGGACCCGGTTCGATCTGGCCGCTGACGCTGGACGAACGGCAGCGGCGCATCGCTGCCGCGCTGTGCGACCTGATCGTTCCGGCCGATGCGGGTGCGCCGGGCGCAGTCGCGGTCGGTGTGGTGGATTTCATCAACGAATGGGTCAGCGCGCCATATCCGCAGCAGGTCGCCGACCGCAAGCAGATCCTGGCCGGATTCGACTGGCTGGATGCGCAGGCGGAGCAGCGCTTTTCGCGCAGCTTCGGCGAGTCGAGCGCGAGCCAGCGCGGCGCGATCTGCGACGACATCTGCTATCTGCCCAAGGCACGCGCCGAATTCAAACAGGCCGCGGAATTCTTCGCCCGTTACCGCGACCTGACTATCGGCGGGTTCTGCACATCGCCGCAAGGCCGGCAATACCTGGGCTATGTCGGCAACGTGCCATTGGCTAGTTTCGACGGTCCGCCTTCGGAAGTGCTCAAACTCGTGGGAGTGGGCTGATGCCGCCGGTCACGCGTCGCGTGCCGCCATGAGCGGGGCCGCAATGAGCATGACACTCACGCCGACTGCGGCATCGTGCCGATCCATGCCGGCGGTGCGCCGGTCTACCTGGAGGACCTATCGCATGTACATTCGTTTACTCGGCGCCTGCCTGCTGGCACTGGCCAGTGGCATGAGCGCGCACGCTGCAGAACATGCAGCCATGGAACAGGCAACTACAGAACATGCCGCTGCAGAACAGGCACGCCACGACTGGCAGTCGTTGTTCGACGGCAAGACGCTGGACGGCTGGCGTGCCAGCGAGGCGCCGGGTTCGTTCAGCGTGCACGACGGCGCGATCGTGGTGCGGGGTCCGCGTTCGCATCTGTACTACGTTGGCGCAGTGGATCGTCACGATTTCCGCAACTTCGAATTGCAGCTCGAAGTCATGACCAGCCCTGGCGCCAATTCCGGCGTCTACTTCCATACCGCCTGGCAGGACGAGGGTTGGCCGGCCAAAGGCTATGAAGTGCAGGTCAACAACAGCCAGAGCGATCCCAAGCGCACCGGCGGCCTGTATGCGGTCAAGGACAACTATCAGGCACCGGCCAAGGACGATGTCTGGTTCACACTGCGCATCCGCGTCGAGGGTCGCCGCATCCGCACCTTCGTCGACGACAAACCGATCGTCGACTACACGCAGCCGAAGCAACCGGAGCGGCCGGCCGACATGAGTGGCCGGGTGCTATCCTCGGGCACCTTCGCGCTGCAGGCGCACGATCCGGACAGCGAAGTGCGTTACCGCAACATCAAGATTCGTGTGTTGCCCTGAAGCATTGATCCCTCCGCGGAGAAACCTATGAACCCGCAGCGCCTGTTTGTCGCCAGTTGCATCGCTCTGTTGGCCACCGCGATGTCCTTCGCCATCCGCGGCGACATCATGGGCGAGTTGGAGCTCGCGTTCGGGCTCGACAAGATCCAGTTGGGCTGGATCAGCGGCGCCGCGTTCTGGGGCTTCGGCCTGTCGATCCTGTTCGGCGGCACACTGTGCGATCTGCTGGGCATGGGGCGGCTGTTGAAACTGGCGGCAGTGGGGCATATCGCAGGCGTGCTGCTCACCGTGTTCGCCACCGATTTCACCATGCTGTTCGCGGCCACCGTGGTCATCGGCATCGCCAATGGCTTCGTCGAGGCCGGCATCAATCCGCTCATCGCCACGCTGTATCGCGAAAACAAGACCGCACGGCTGGTCAAGCTGCATGCCTGGTTCCCGGGCGGCATCGTAATCGGCGGCGTACTCGCCTTCGGCTTCACCCAGCTCGGCCTGGGCTGGCAGGCCAAGATGCTGTTGATGCTGGTGCCGTCGGCGATCTACGCGGCGATGTTCTTCGCCCAGCGTTTTCCCGACACCGAACGCAAGGCGGCGGGCGTTTCCACCGCTGCCATGTACAGCGAACTCAAGCGCCCGCTGTTCCTGGTGGTGTTCGCCTGCATGTGGTTGACCGCTGCCACCGAGCTCGGCCCGGGGCAATGGGTCAGCAACATCTTCAACGAGGTCATGCACAGTACGCTGCAGGCCGGCGTACTGCTGCTGGTGTGGATCAACGGCATCATGTACGCGCTGCGACAGTTCGGCGGGGGCCTTGCGCATCGGCTCTCGCCGGTGACGCTGATCGCGGTGACGGCGCCGATCGCGGCGCTCGGGTTGTGGCTGTTCGGGCGTGCCGATACGCCGGTACTGGCGTTCGCCGCCGCGGCATTGCTCGCGGTGGGCACCGCGTTCTGGTGGCCGACGATGCTGGGGCTGACCTCCGAGCGCTTCCCCCGCGGCGGTGCGCTGGCGCTGGCGGCGGTCGGCGCCGCCGGCGCGTTCTCGACCGCGGTGGCTGGCCCGGTCATGGGCTGGATCAACAATACCTACGGCGCCGCGCACGTGTTGCCGGTATGGGCGGTGCTGCCGATCGCGATCGCATTGATCTTCGGCGTCGTCCATTGGGTCGACCGCGCCCGCGGCGGCTATCGCATCGAACGCGTCGATGCATGATCAGGTCCCTAGTTAGGTCCTGCTGATAAGCCCTCAAAATTACACACGTCCAAGGACGCAACGCAAGATGTATCCCTTCCGTCTCCCCACTCTGAACGTTGTCTTTCTACTGGTCATTTTTGCCTCAAGCGGCGAACGACCTTCGATAGACAGCGCCATTGGCAGGCAGACGCAATCGGGAGGCACCTCTGCGGATTCTTCGCTTGCGCCGAGTTATTCACAGGAAGTACCGCTATGGCCGGAAGGATCCAAAGTTTTGGAGGAGGGGATCAAGATAATCGCCAATGACGAGGAAGCTAGAAACAACCCTCAGCTCGTCATTACCCATCCTGCATTTCTACTTTACGCCCCCAAAAATTATTCCGCTCGAGCGGCCATTGTCGTCTTTCCAGGGGGTGGCTACAAAGGCGTTGCGATTGGCCGGAAAAGCACGATCGGATTCAACGGTGCAGATGTATGCAAGTGGCTGACCGACGCGGGCGTCACCTGCATACTTTTGAAGTATCGAGTTCCCAATTCCGGGTGTAATTGGAACGCAAAAACCCGCAAGCACGATACGCCGGATATTCCAATGGCGCTGCAAGACGCTCAAAGGACGATTTCCATCGTTCGATACAACTCAAAGAAATACAATATAGATCCGGATAAAATTGGCGTTATGGGGTTTTCGGCTGGTGGGAATTTGGCCGTTCTTTCCAGCACAGCTTTTAAAAAGCGCGCATATGACCCCATTGATGAAATCGATCAAGTGAGCAGTCGCCCCGACTTCGCGATACCTGTCTATCCAGGGCACTTGACGATGGAGCACAAAAACAAAACTCCAACAGCAATTGCAGCACAAGAGCTGAATACCGACATTGAGATATCAACGGACATACCACCAACTCTGCTCATACACGCCGAAGACGATCCGGTCGATCCGGTTCATTATTCGAAAGTGTATGAAAGAGAATTGAAGAAGGCTGGAGTAAACGTGAAGCTCATGCTCTATCAAACCGGCGGTCATGCTTTTGGAGTCAAGAAGCAAGGCAAAGACACTGACAGGTGGACTGTTGATGCACTCGGATGGCTGAAGGAAATCAAGATCCTCTGACATGACGCTCTGCATGCTATTGCCTGGATCTCAACCATATTTCCTGACGACCCAAGCGAGACACAAGAACTAGTGATCTTTACGTTCCAACGCTCAGCTCCATCGCGGAGCAGGGCCTGACAATTCAGGAGTCTTCGCATATGCCACGTCCTGTCGTGCTCTTCACCGGGCAATGGGCCGACCTCTCGCTCGACGAACTCGCCAAGCAGACCGTTGCCATGGGCTACGACGGTCTGGAACTGGCGTGCTGGGGCGATCACTTCGATGTCGAACGTGCGCTGGCTTCGCCGGACTACGTGCATCAGCGCTGGGGCGTGCTGCAAGCGCAGGGATTGAGCTGTCACGCAATCGCCAACCATCTGGTCGGGCAGGCGGTCTGCGACCTGATCGACGAGCGTCATCGCGCGATCCTGCCGCCCGAGATCTGGGGCGACGGCGAGCCGGAAGGCGTACGCCAGCGCGCCGCCGCGCGGATGATCGACACGGCCAAAGCCGCGCGCGCGTTCTTCGATGCGCGGCCGGGCGCGGCGGCGATCGGTTCCCCGGCGACGGTCACCGGCTTCACCGGCTCGTCGATCTGGCACGCGGTCTACGCCTTCCCGCCGACTTCGCAAGCCTACCTGCAGCAGGGCTTCGATGATTTCGCGCGGCGCTGGCGGCCGATTCTCGACGCCTTCGACGCGTTCAACGTGAACTTCGCCCTGGAAGTGCATCCCACCGAGATCGCGTTCGACATCGCCAGCGCGCAGCGCGCACTGGAAGCGGTCGATCACCACCCGCGCTTCGGCTTCAATTTCGATCCCTCGCACTTCGCCTACCAGGGTGTGGATTACATCCGTTTCCTGCGCACCTTCGGCGAGCGCATCTTCAACGTCCACATGAAGGACGTGTGGTGGGGGCGCGGCGACGGCAGCGTGGGCGTGTTCGGCGGCCATACCGACTTCGGCGACGCACGCCGCAATTGGGACTTCCGCTCGGTCGGGCGTGGCGACGTTCGCTTCCAGGACATCATCGTTGCGTTGAACGACATCGGTTATCGCGGCCCGCTGTCGGTGGAATGGGAGGACGCGCGCATGGATCGCGTGCACGGCGCCACCGAGGCTGCGGCCTTCGTGCGCCAGCTCGATTTTCCGCCCAGCGCGGTGGCGTTCGACGCGGCTTTCGAGGGCCGCGGGCGCGGGGGGATGGCGTGACCGGACGCAAGCTGCGCTTCGGTATGGTCGGCGGCGGGCGTGGCGCATTCATCGGTGCCGTGCACCGGATTGCCGCGCAGATGGACGGGCAGGCCGAACTCGTCGCCGGCGCGTTCTCATCGGATCCGCAGCGCTCGCGCGATTCGGCGGCCGACCTGTTCGTGTCCGCCGAACGCGCGTACGGCAGCTATCGCGACATGGCGGTTGCCGAGGCGGCGCGCCCGTCCGGCGAACGGCTGGACTTCGTGGTGATCGTCACCCCGAACGACCAGCATTTCCCGGCCGCGACGCTGTTCCTGGAGCACGGCTTCAACGTGGTCTGCGACAAGCCGGTCACGTTGACGCTGGCCGAGGCGCGTGCCTTGCGCGAGACGGTCGCGCGCAGCGGAAAGGTGTTCGTGCTGACCCACAACTACACCGGCAATGCGATGGTGAAACAGGCGCGCGCGCTGGTGCGTGGCGGTGCACTCGGCGCGCTGCGCAAGGTGGTGGTGGAGTATTCGCAAGGGTGGCTGGCGAGCGATATCGAAAGCAGCGGCCACAAGCAGGCCTCGTGGCGCACCGACCCGGCGCGCAGCGGCGCGGCCGGGTGCATGGGCGACATCGGCACGCACGCGGAAAACCTGGCGCGCTACGTCACCGGCTTGCGCATTGCCGAACTGTGCGCAGAACTCACCACCTTCGTGCCCGGCCGGCGCCTGGACGATGACGGCAATCTGCTGCTGCGCTTCGAAGGCGGCGCGCGCGGCGTGCTGCACAGCTCGCAGATCGCGGTGGGCGAAGAGAACGGCTTGAGCCTGCGCGTGTACGGCAGCGAGGCCTCGCTGGAGTGGCAGCAGGAACATCCCAACGAGTTGATCGTCAAATACCCGGACCGCCCGCGCGAAATCCTGCGCCGCGGCAACGGCTATGTCGGCGAAGTCGCGCAACGCGTCACGCGGATACCGGCCGGGCATCCGGAAGGCTATCTGGAGGCCTTCGCCAACCTGTACCGCGAAGCTTTCCGTGCGATCGCCGCGGAAGTCGCTGGCGAGCCGCCGCCGGATGATCTCGATCTTCCCGGCATCGACGACGGCGTCGCCGGCATGGCCTTCATCGAGGCCGCGGTGGCCAGCGCGCGACAAGGTGCGGCCTGGGTGCCCGTCGCCTCGTAGCAATCGTTCCATAACAGCGGGAGACGCAGCGATGGCGCTTGCGAGCTGGCGAAGAGCGCAGCGACAGGCTCATTACGCCGTGGCGGGCTATCTCTGTTGCGTCGATCGATTGAATCCGCAAGCCAATCGCGGACATCACGAAGCCTGATCCGAAATCGGGATCTCGAACCCGGCGCGCGCGTTGAGGGGCGAGTCGGGGCCGTCACTTCAGCCGTTATGCCGCTTACGACAATGAACATGCAGGGTGCGTTTGCGAGGCACGCACTTCTTCCAGACTTGAACCGGAAATGAAGTGACTAATATATGAAATAGTCATTCGTTGTATGTCTGCGGAGCAAAAGGTAAGCTCCAACCATGAAAAAAACCACCACTTATCCCGTTTCGGCCCGCGGTCCGGCCGATCATGAGGTGCGCGATCAGATCGTTACCGCGGCCACCGAGCACTTCAGCCGGTATGGCTACGAGAAGACCGCCGTCTCCGATCTGGCCAAGGCCATTGGCTTTTCCAAGGCCTACATCTACAAGTTCTTCCCGTCCAAGCAGGCTATTGGCGAGATGATCTGCGCGAACTGCCTGCGCGAGATCGAAACCGAGATCAGGGCAGCCGTTGACGAAACTGAACGACCACCCGAGAAGCTGCGGCGGATGTTCAAAACTGCGGTAGAGGCCAGCATGCGTCTGTTTTTCCGGGATCGTAAGCTTTACGAAATCGCCAGTTCAGCGGCCAGCGAGCGCTGGCAGGCCGTGGTTGCCTATGAAGAACGCATTCAGAAATTGCTCCAGGACATCTTGCAGGAAGGCAGGCTGACAGGGGATTTCGAGCGCAAAACGCCGATTGATGAAACCTCGATGGCGATTTACCTGGTCATGCGCCCTTATCTCAACCCCCTGCTCCTGCAGCACAGCTTTGAATACACGGACGAGGCGCCGGCGAAGTTGTCCGGTCTGGTACTCCGCAGCCTGTCGCCATAATTTAGCTCCACAATTCAGAGATAGTGACTATTGACTAATATGGTCACTAGGTTCAAGATGCGAGGCCTGACCAATTCGTCGATGGGCCTCTTATGCTCCTGCGCCGCTTCGTTGCCTCTACCGCCCTCTGTGCACTGCCGCTTGTGCTGGCCGCATGCGGCGGAAAACCGCCATCCGATCCCCGGACCGAAGCACCGTTGGTACGCGTTGCCATCGTCCAGGGTGCACCTTCTGCGTCACGCTCCTTCACCGGGACCGTAGCCGCCCGGGTTCAGAGCGACCTGGGCTTCCGTGTTTCCGGCAAGGTGCTGGAACGGCTCGTGGATACAGGGCAGACCGTCAAACGGGGTCAGCCGCTCTTGCGCATCGATCCGGTCGATCTGAAGCTCGCCGCTCATGCGCAGCGGGAAGCGGTCGCCGCCGCGCGCGCGCTGGCACAGCAGGCGATCGGAGACGAAGCGCGCTATCGCGCCCTGCTGGGGACTGGTGCGATATCAGCATCCGCCTACGATCAGAGCAAGGCCGCCGCAGACTCTGCGAAGGCCCAGCTCAGCGCGGCCTCAGCTCAGGCTGAAGTCGCCCTAAATGCGAACCGTTACTCAACGCTCCTAGCAGATGCCGATGGCGTGGTGATCGAGGCGTTGGCCGAGCCTGGCCAAGTAGTCGCTGCCGGGCAGGTCGTGGTTCGGATCGCCCAAGCCGGGCGTCGCGAAGCGGTCATTCAGTTGCCGGAGACTCTGCGCCCCGCAGTCGGCTCCACTGGCCAGGCCACACTGTTCGGCAATGACGGTATGTCCGTGCCGGCGACGTTGCGGCAACTCTCGGATTCCGCGGATCGACTGACCCGCACTTTCGAGGCGCGATATGTACTCGAGGGCGCGCTGGCGAATGCGCCATTGGGCACCACCGTCACCATCGAAATTGCGGATGGATCACCTTCCACACAAGCTGGCGTGCAGGTACCCATCGGTTCCCTGTTCGATGCGGGGAAAGGGCCGGGCGTGTGGGTCATCAATGGCCAGCCGGCGAAAGTGAGTTGGCGGGCGGTGGTGGTCCAGCGCCTGGATGACGACTCCGCACGCATAACAGGTCAGCTCAAGCAAGGCGACAGGATCGTCGCACTGGGCGCGCATCTGTTACGCGAAGGCGAGCCGGTGCGAGCCGGCCAAGACGCCGGTGCAGCGACCGGAGGATCCAGCCCGTGAGCGAAGGTCGTTTCAATCTGTCGGCGCTTGCCGTTCGCGAGCGCTCCATCACGTTATTCCTGATTTTCCTGGTCTCAGTGGCCGGACTGGCCGCATTCTTCAAACTGGGCCGAGCCGAGGACCCGGGCTTCACAGTCAAGGTGATGACCATCATTACCGCGTGGCCCGGCGCCACAGCGCAGGAGATGCAGGACCAGGTCGCCGAGAAGATCGAGAAGCGATTGCAAGAGCTTCGTTGGTATGACCGCAGCGAAACCTACACCAGGCCTGGATTGGCGTTCACGACACTGACCTTGCTCGACAGTACTCCTCCCGCGAAGGTGCAGGACGAGTTCTATCAGGCACGCAAGAAAGTCGGAGATGAGACAAGGAATTTGCCGGCAGGCGTGATTGGCCCGATGGTCAACGACGAGTATGCAGACGTCACCTTCGCTCTGTACGCGCTGAAGGCGAAGGGCGAACCGCAACGCCTGCTGGTTCGCGATGCGGAGCGGTTCCGCCAGCAGCTCCTGCACGTGCCAGGTGTCAAGAAGGTCAATATCGTCGGCGAACAGCCCGAAAAGATCTATGTGGAGTTCTCACACGAACGATTGGCAACTCTCGGCATCAGCCCGCAGCAGGTATTTGCAGCTCTCAACACCCAGAACGCGCTGACGCCGGCCGGTTCGGTAGAAACGAAGGGGCCGGAAGTCTTCATCCGTCTGGACGGTGCATTCGACGAACTGCAGAAAATCCGCGACACGCCCATTGTGGCGCAAGGTCGAACCTTGAAGTTGTCGGACATTGCCATGGTTGAGCGAGGCTATGAGGATCCGAAGACCTTCATTATCCGAAGCGGGGGTGAGCCTGCCCTGTTGCTGGGTGTGGTCATGCGCGAGGGCTGGAACGGGCTCGACTTGGGTGAAGCACTCAAGAAAGAAGTCGAAGCGATTGGTGCCGAACTACCCTTGGGCATGAGTCTGACGAAGGTCACGGACCAGGCCGTCAATATCGACTCCTCAGTCGATGAATTCATGGTCAAGTTCTTCGTTGCATTGCTGGTCGTCATGCTGGTGTGCTTCGTCAGCATGGGCTGGCGTGTGGGCCTGGTCGTTGCGGCGGCCGTGCCGCTGACGCTGGCGGCGGTCTTCGTCGTGATGCTCGCAACCGGCAAGAACTTCGATCGGATCACCTTGGGATCCCTCATTCTGGCGCTGGGCTTGCTGGTGGACGACGCCATCATTGCCATCGAAATGATGGTGGTGAAAATGGAAGAAGGGTACAGCCGCGTCAAAGCGTCCGCGTATGCCTGGAGCCACACGGCCGCGCCGATGCTGTCGGGCACGCTGGTCACCGCTGTCGGCTTCATGCCCAATGGCTTTGCCCGTTCCAGTGCAGGCGAATACACCGGCAATATGTTCTGGATCGTCGGCACCGCGCTCATCGCGTCGTGGGTGGTCGCCGTGGTCTTCACGCCCTACCTGGGCGTCAAGATGTTGCCCGACATGAAAAAGGTCGAGGGTGGGCACGGTGCGATGTATGACACGCCCCGCTACAACCGCTTTCGGCAGATCCTAGGGCGCGTCATCGCTCGCAAGTGGCTGGCGGCCGGATCGGTAGTGGGCTTGTTTGTACTGGCCATACTCGGGATGGCCGTAGTGAAGAAGCAATTCTTCCCCATCTCAGACCGACCCGAAGTGCTGGTCGAAGTGCAGATGCCTTATGGCACCTCGATCAGCCAGACGAGTCTGGCGACAGCGAAGGTCGAAGCTTGGCTGAGCAAACAGAAGGAAGCCAGGATCGTCACCGCCTACGTTGGCCAAGGCGCGCCACGGTTCTTCTTCTCAGTGGGTCCAGAAATGCCCGATCCGTCATTTGCCAAGGTGGTGGTTCGAACAGACAGCCAGGATGAGCGTGATGCACTGAAACACCGCCTGCGGCAGGCTGTCGCTGCCGGTCTGGCGCCGGAGGCGCGAGTGCGCGTCACGCAGCTGGTTTTCGGCCCTTACTCGCCATTTCCAGTGGCCTATCGAGTCAGTGGTCCTGATCCTGCAACGTTACGCAAAATCGCGGCCGAGGTGCGGCAGGTCATGGATGCCAGCCCAATGATGCGCACGGTCAACACGGACTGGGGCGTGCGCACTCCCGCGCTGCATTTCACCTTGCAGCAGGACCGCTTGCAGGCCGTAGGGCTGAGCTCCAGCGAGGTGGCGCAACAACTCCAGTTTCTGCTGAGTGGCGTGCCTGTCACCACTGTGCGTGAGGATATCCGTTCGGTGCAAGTCGTCGCGCGTTCGGCAGGCGAGATCCGACTCGACCCCGCACGAATAACCGATTTCACCCTCGCTGGCGCAAACGGCCAGCGCATCCCTCTGTCGCAGGTGGGCGAGGTCGACGTGCGCATGGAGGAACCGATCATGCGCCGTCGCGATCGAGTGCCGACCATCACAGTGCGGGGCGATATCGGCGACGGCCTGCAGCCGCCGGACGTGTCATCGGCCATTACCCAACAGCTCAAGCCCATCGTTGACAAGCTTCCGCGCGGCTATCGCATAGACCAGGCCGGCTCCATAGAAGAGTCTGGCAAGGCGACGACCGCGATGTTGCCGTTATTCCCCATCATGCTGGCGGCCACATTGCTGATTCTGATCTTGCAGGTGCGCTCGTTCTCCGCAATGGTGATGGTGTTCCTGACCAGTCCATTGGGTCTGATCGGCGTAGTGCCGACCCTGCTTGTCTTCCAACAGCCGTTCGGAATCAATGCGCTCGTCGGGCTGATTGCGTTGTCCGGCATCCTGATGCGGAACACGCTGATCCTGATCGGGCAGATTGACCACAATGTAAAGGAAGGGCTAGCCCCGTTCCACGCCGTCGTCGAAGCCACGGTACAGCGTGCCCGGCCGGTCATATTGACCGCTATGGCGGCGATCCTGGCCTTCATACCGCTGACCCATTCCGTGTTCTGGGGGACGCTGGCTTACACACTGATCGGCGGCACCCTTGCGGGAACCGTTCTGACCCTGGTGTTCCTGCCGGCCATGTATTCCATCTGGTTCAAGATCAAGCCCGAAGGCAAGGATCCGCCCGCCGAAGGACATGCCGCATGAGCGCGCGATGCGCCTTGCATCCTGCACGCCGATGACTGCTGAAAGCTCGCATCGCTACAGGTGGCATAGTCACCGCCAGGACCAGCGGAACGGAATTATCCATGCTGCCGGCAACGTGTTCGCCGAAGTCGGATACGACCGCGCCAATATGCGTATGGTTGCGGAAAGGGCAGGGGTAGCCAAGCCGACCCTATATGCCTACTTCCGGGGGAAGGCCGCCCTGCTTGAGGCTGTCATCGAATACTGGCTGGATGCAGTGCCCCCGCCAACGCTCGAGTACATGCGAGGTAAAACCCTTCGCTTGCAACTGAATCATGCGGCGCGCGAACTGCTTCGCCAAGCCAGGCATCCCGCGTCACTTGCGTTCGATCAGATGGTGGCGCGCTCCAGTCTACTGCCGACAATCCATCTTGAACGGTGGCACCAACGATATAGCACGCATCTATGCTTTCTGCAGAAAGTATTCGCTGATCGCTGCCACGCGAACGACGCTGCTCTTGCAGCCTCCCAGTTTGTACTTCTGATAGCAGGGGATCCTGATCTGGAGATCCCTACGCGTTCGGATGAGCATCGCACTGTCGCTGCAGTAGAGCTCTTTGCGCGATCCTGATCCCGAGTTTTGCCTTCGATCCGTCGGGGCGGCGCTTGCATGAACCGGCATGACCGGCGAGCGGACCCTGCAGCACGAAGTGGCCTCACGCGATGCGCAAGACCGGCTGAGCTATCATCCGGACGGTTCTTGGCCGACCGTGCTGTTGGCCTTGGCGCCTGCAAAGTCCACCCTTCGATAGAGTTCGGGCGCATCCCCCAGACGATTTTCTCCCCCTTCGATGGCAAGGCATCTCCCTATGAAGAAGCTGCTTAAAATCATGGTTGGCTGTGTGCTGATACTGGCTGTATCAGGCGCATTGTTCCTGTACTGGCCGCTCTATGAGGGCTCGGCGCCCAAGGCCGACAACGATAAGCCTGTCGATGCGGTGCTGATAGGCGGCGGCATCATGAGCGTCACGCTGGCTACCTATCTGCAGGAACTTCAACCGGACTGGAACGTAGAGCTGTTTGAGCGCTTGGATGGCGTGGGCCTGGAGAGTTCCAACGGCTGGAACAACGCCGGCACCGGCCACTCGGCCTTTGCCGAGCTGAACTACACGCCCGAGCTGCCCGACGGCACGGTGGAGACCAAGCGCGCGGTCGGCATCGCCGAACAGTTCGAGGTCTCGCGCCAGTTCTGGGCACACGAGGTCAAACAAGGACGGCTGCGCCAACCGTCGGACTTCATCAATTCCACGCCGCACATGAGTTTCGTATGGGGCGATAAGAACATCGAGTTCCTGCGCAAGCGCCAGGAAGCGCTGATCAAAAACCCTCTGTTCTACGGCATGCAGTACAGCACCGATCCGGAACAGATCCGCAAGTGGGCCCCGCTGGTCATGGAAGGCCGTGATCTGTCGCAGAAAGTGGCCGCCACCTATATGCCGCTGGGCACGGACGTGAACTTCGGTGTGATCACCAACCAGCTGACGGCCTCCCTGCAGCGCAACCCGAACTTCCATCTCCGGCTGCAGCACGAAGTCACCGCTTTGCGCCAGAACGAGGACAAGACTTGGAATGTCACGGTCGAAGACCTCAAAAATGGCAAAGAAAGAACAATCAAAACGCGCTTCGTGTTCGTTGGCGCCGGCGGCGCATCGCTGAAGCTGCTGCAGATATCGGGCATCCCCGAATCGAAGAACTACGCCGGCTTCCCGATAGGTGGCCAGTTCCTGGCATTCCAGAAGCCGGCCATCGCCGAGCGTCACAAAGTCAAAGTCTATGGCATGGCCGAGACCGGCTCGCCGCCGATGTCGGTGCCACATATCGACGCGCGCAAGCTGGAAGGCAAGCCCGTCGTGTTGTTCGGGCCGTTCGCGCTGTACAGCACCAGGTTTCTGAAGGAAGGCTCCTGGTTCGATCTCTATTCGTCCGTCAATCACGACAATGTGGCCGGCATGATGAAGGTGGGTGAGGAGAACCTGGACCTGGTCAAATACTTGCTGCAGCAGGCCGAACTGACCGACGCAGATCGCCAGGCCGAATTGGTCAAATATTATCCGCAGGCAAAGCGTGAGGATTGGAGGCTGATCACCGCCGGCCAGCGTGTGCAGATCATCAAGCGCGACCCGGAAACCGGCAAGACCAGCTTGCAGTTCGGCACCGAGATCGTGACCGGCAAGGACGGCAGCATCGCTGCCCTGCTGGGCGCCTCGCCGGGTGCATCGACCTCGCCGTCGATCATGCTCAGCGTGTTAGCCAAGGCTTTCCCGAAGGAGTTGGAAGCGGGCTGGAAGACGCGCCTGAAGGAGATTGTGCCTAGCTACGGCGAGGAACTGAACAAGAGCGCGGCGCTAACCAACCAGATCCGCCGCATGACCAGCGACGCATTGCATCTGCCGTATGTGGAGGTGCCCGAGCAACCCGGAGCAAACCTGCAACCTTCGCCTGCCGCCGAGCCCGCGGTCCAGCCGCAGCCGGAAGCGATCCCGACCGACAAGCGCGACAATACCAACAGCGAGATGCAGGAGCTGTAAGCCCGCCAAGCGAGTGGTTGGGACGGCCGCGGAACATGGCGCTCGCCCCAGCTGACTTGCTCGGCCTCGATGTTCCGCTCTTGGCCGAAAGCGGGCATCACCCCGGACCAACAACAGGAGAGCAGCATGACATCGATGGTTTCTGCCGGACTTATTGCTATGGCCACCTTGTTGGTAGGCGCGGGATCGCAGGCGCAGACGATGCGGCCGTTCCTCGACTTCAAGACAGCGGACGCCATCCGCGACCATTGCCTGGCCAATGCCGGACAGGCCGGCCATGCGGTCGCTGTCGCGGTTTTCGACGGCAGTGGCGAGCTGGTGAGCTTCTCCAACCATGGCGCCTCGCCAGCTGCCGCTGCCCTGGCGCAGTGGAAGGGGCGCTCGGCGGCGGTCTACCGGAGTTCGACGCGCGACACCGCCACATGGAACACGCCGGCCGCACCGATGATCGCCACCATGGAAGGCGGCGTGCCGCTCTTTACCCGTGACGGCACGGCGATCGGCGGGGTTGGCGTTTCCGGTGCGTCGTCGGAGTTCGATGCCGGATGCGGAACCCGGGCGGCGCAGGCGGCGGGCCTGCAGGTTTCGCGCCCGCAACCGAAGTCGGATTAGCTGTCGACGCAGGTGTGTTCGCGACGGAAAAAACGGGAGCATTGCGTCGCGCCACTGAACGCGCGGTTCGATGCCGATGCGATATACCGCTACCTACATCTGAAGACGGGCATCGCGAGCGGTGCGGCAATCTGCCATGACCCTCCGCTTGGTGGATGGCACCGTCGGCGGCGGGCCTTTAGCGAGCATTTGATCGTTATCTCGACCCCGCGCTATCACGCAAAGCAGAGGCAGCGTCCACCTCGCCAGAGTTCTTCTTGGGCGCAATCCCGTCGGCTTGCTGATCCAATGTCCGCTATTGGCCGGAAGCGGACATCGATATTTCAGGTACCCATGTAGTAGCGAGTGGCAGCTTCCGACCCGAAGCGGACACTTGGCGCAAGATATCAACTCGCTGCTCGCGGCAGGCGAAGTCCTGACCTCGTGAACGCGGCGTTTTGCCATGTATTAACAATGACTTAGCCGACCATTTGTTTTTCGCTTGACTTATATTTAGATATTTAGCTAAATACCAACAATGAACACCGTTTTCAAAGCCCTGGCCGACCCTACCCGCCGCAAGGTGCTGGAGTTGCTCCGCCAGCGTCCAATGACCGCTGGGGAGCTATCGGAACATTTCCCGGTATCGCGACCGACCATGTCCGCGCATTTTGCGGTGCTGCGCGAGGCTGATCTGATCGAGTCCAACAAGATCGGCACGAGCGTCGTCTATCAGTTGAAGTTGTCGGTGCTGGAGGACGCGTTGCTGGGCTTCACCCAGTTATTCGGCATCGGCACTGGCGCGCGCGCGTCAGCGGACTCCGGCGAGGCGAAGCCCAAAGAAACCCTTGAAGGAATCGACGAATGAACGAGAACCCCAATTCCCAAGTCAAAAAACACATCCTCTTCTCCCTCAAGCTAGCGGCCGTAATGATCGGGGCTGGCCTGCTGCTTTCCCTGGCCCGCAAGCAGGGATTGATTGACGGAGAACTGGTCGAGCGTGCGATCGGCATCATCATCGGTCTCGCCCTCGCTGCCTTCGGCAATGCCATGCCGAAGATGCTGTACGGACCGCCGCCCCGCTCCATCCATCACGCGACGTTGCGCAGGCGGTGGTGCGCGTCGGCGGTTGGACCATGACGCTGGCATTCCTTGCGTGGGCCGCGCTATGGGCATTCGCGCCGCGGGATCTCATCATGGTCGGCTCGCTGGCTGTTGTCGGCGCCAGCGCCACGATCATCCTTGGCTACACGGTGTGGAAGTACGTCGCCAGCCGCGTGTCGCGGAGCGACTGAGCCGAACGTCCAAAATTCGCAGGGGGTGTACGGCGTGCCGCTGAGTACGACGTTGGCAATGTCCGCTTCTGGCCGAAAGCGGACAGGTGTAAGGGGACAAGCGTGTCAATGCGGTCCCTGACCTCGCGCGGACAACTTGTCGAAGACAAGAACACCGCCCCCCGCGACGATCGTCAGGCTCTGCACGTCGCGCATCGCCCCGCGATTGAATGCGATCTGCAATGTTCCGGCCGGAATGTAGGAGTCGGGCGCTACGAATCGGTTGCTGCTCACCGGCTTGAGCGACCTGCGCTTGCCCTTGACCTGCAGTTCCAGGCCATCGGGAGTACGAAGCACAGTTAGATCCTCGATATCGAAGATGGTGTCCAGAATCCCCATCAGCTCCGAACTCTGGCCCGTTCGCCGCTTGTAGGCGCCGACGAATCCGTCGAGCAAATCCGCGGCAGCGAATGGACTGATTTTCAACGACCAGTCGCCAGGCCACTGCAGCGAGTCGGACACGGCGTTGCGTATCTCATCGCCCAGGACGTCGCCATTGGCGCCATTGGTGACGATCACCAGACCATCGCCGCTGTCCAGGTTGCCCTCGATATAGGCTTTGTAACTGTCGTTCGCCCCGGCATGATGGAAGATGCGCGCGCTGCCTTCGCCGGCCAGGCGTGGCCCTAGGCCGAACGTGCCGGGGGAAACCACGGTCATCATGTCTATCGCCAGTGCTTGCGGCAGAAAACCTCCGGACTTGCGATAGCTCGCGCAGAGCGCTTCGACCAGCCGGGCGAGATCTTGGGCTGAAGTCCACAACCCGGAGGGCGCGAGTTCGGGAAAGCTCTGCCATCCACGGGGAAGCGCCACGGGAGTGCCGGAACCGTCATGAGCGTGGGCGATATCGACCGTAGCGACCGGAGGGGCTGCATCGAACCGGCTACGGCTCATGCGCAGAGGGGCGAACAGATACCGACGTGCCAACGCGTCGAAGCTTTGCCCCATCGAATCTTCGATGACGGCCTGCGCCACCATGTAGCCGCCACCCGAATAACGGGACCGGCTTCCTGCCCGGTCGATCCGTTCCAACGGTTTGTTCAGCGCGGGGGGTGTGCCGTTCAACGTTTGCAGAAGGGACGGCAACGGCGCGGACGGTTCCACATCCTTGAACCCATGGACATTGAAGCCGGCGGTGTGCGAGAGCAGCATTCGCAGAGTGATGTCGCTGGTATCGCCTTCCCGTCCTTGCGGAAGACGCCAGCGGCGCAGCCAGCGACTGACGCCTTGATCGAGATCGAGCTTGCCCAGCGCGACGAGTTTCAGGCAAAGCGCCGCAGTCGCGATCTTGCTCACCGAGCCGACGGAAAACAGGGTGTCCGGCCCCACCGGAAAATCATGTCCGGCCAGTCTTGAGCCGTAGCCTTTCAGGTTTATCGCCTGTCCGTCGCGCAGGATCGCCACGACCACGCCCGGCACGTTGTAGTGGGACATGCGTCGGATGAGTTCCCAGCGTTCGCCCCCGGAATGGACCGTGGGCCGCAGAAGCGATTCGAAGGAGGCACGCGGAGTCCGGACTTGCGTGCGTCCGGCGGACGGCAAGGTGAGCAAGGGAAGCGAGAGGCTGCCAAGCAGCAGTTGGCGGCGATTGATTACAGGCACGGGTTGCCCTCCATTGACTGGTTGGCAGCGCCCGCCGGAGGGATGTAACACGTTGGCCCGGTGCCCTAGCCAGCGTTGAAGCAAAAAACGTCGAGATCAATCCTACAGGAATGCAATCCTCTTCATCAAACCTGCTTGAATGCTGACGGTGAATGCCCATCAAACAAGCACTTAAAATTTTGTTCTGGCCGATAGCGGACGTCACCGCGGACCAGTCACCAACGCTGACATTGGCAGACACAGGATCAGGACTTCGGAGCGAGGCTCCTCCTGAGAGGAGCTCTCGCTTGTTGGCTGGATCGATTGGGAATCAGAGCCGCCTCTCGGCGAGCAGTTCGCTGGCGCGCTCCGCTTACCCGGTTACGCTTGCTCGCCATCCGAACCGACCGGAACGGTGGCGGTGGAACAGATCAAGTCGGATTCTCGCGATACTTGAGTGAACCGGATCGTCCTTCACGCGGCGGCCGAAATCTCCGAGACAAAGTCGCGATAGGTACGCAGCGGACGCGCCAGGAGCGTGGTCAGTCGTTCCACATCGCCTGACTCCGGGACCATGCCCTCGCTCAGGAATCGCTCGCTCATCAGTCGCATGTCGTAAGCCATCCAGCCCGGCATGAACTGTCGAAGGTTTTCTTCAAAGCGTTTGGTGTCGTCGCCGCCATAGGCGACCTCGCGACCCAGGACGTCGGACCAGATGCCGGCAGCATCCGCGCCGGTCAGCGTGTCGGGCCCGACCAGGTTGATCTTCTCCAACGGCAGCGGTTCAGCAGCTCGCTCACGGCGAAGCAGTTCGATAGCCGCGATCTCGCCGATGTCGCGGGCGTCGATCATGGCCAACCCCTTGCTGCCTATCGGCATGGGATACACGCCATATCCGACTACCACGTCCTTGATCGTGATTTCGTTGTCCATGAAGTAGGCCGGCCGCAGGATGGTGGCGTTGAGGCCCATCTGCTCGATCATTCGCTCCACACCGTATTTGCCGGCGAAGTGGGGAACGTTCGAGTACAGATCGCTATGGATCACCGAAAGGTAGACGATCCGCTCGATACCTGCTTCGCGAGCCAGGTTGAGCGCGATCAGTGCCTGGGTGAACTCATCGGGGACTACGGCATTGAGCAGGAACAACGTGGAAATGCCGTCGAGCGCGCTGCGCAGCGAGTCCACGTCCAGCAGGTCGCCCTGCACGACCCGGACGCTTGCAGGCAGGTTGGCGGTTTCAGGATTGCGGACCAAAGCGCGCACATCGGCGCCCCGGTTGATGAGCTGCTGGACGACTTGGCGGCCGACATTGCCGGTGGCGCCGGTTACTAGGATGGTCATGGGAAACACTCGGGATGGGTTGGGGTGAGCGCATCCTGGGTGATTCACGGGCGGCACGATAGCCGTTATTATTGGACCACCTGTCTCACTGGTGGAACACATGGACCTGGTGGCTCTTGCTGATTTCAATCTGGTGGCCCGGCATGGCGGATTCGGCAGGGCGGCCCGGGCTGCGGATCGACCGAAGGCGACGCTCTCCCGCCGCGTTGCGGAGTTGGAGGCCTCCCTCGATCTCCGACTGTTCGAGCGCGGCGCCCACGCATTGAAACTCACCGAGGAAGGCAAGGCGCTGTTCGAGCGGACTGCGGCTTTGCTTACCGAACTGGAAGAGACGGCGGCCGCCATTGCCTCGGGAGGCGGAACGCCGCGAGGAAAGCTGAGGATCAGCGCGCCTTTGCTTTTCTCGCATATGGCCATGGGCAAGCTGGCCGCGGAGTTCGCACTGCAATATCCGGAAGTTCGCTTGGAGGTGACGACGGAGGACCGTGCCGTCGATATGGTTGAAGAGGGTTACGACCTGGTCATCCGGGTCAACCCCAACCCGGACGAAACGCTGGTGGGACGCATCTTCCTGCGGGATAGGCTGGTCGTCGTGGCGAGCCCAGCCCTGGGCAAGCCGGCAAACGGGCTGGCGGTTCCGGTTGTGGTGGGAAGATCGGGCGATCAGAGCGCGTGGGAATTCGCAACTGTCGAAGGGCAGTCTCGCATCAGCGTAGATCCTGTGCTTCGACTCTCTTCCCTCATCATGATTCGGGATGCGACCCGCTTGGGAGTAGGTGCCGCACGCCTCCCGGTGTCGCTCGTGGCTCGCGATCTCGCTGCGGGAACGCTGGTCAAATGGGGGGATGTGGAGGGGCCGGATATTGAGCTGTGGACGCTGTACCCGTCGCGGCGACTGTTGAACGCACGCGTGTCCGCATTTCTCGAGTTCTTCAAAAAGTCATTCCCCAATGGCACGCCGGATGAGTTGTCGGCTTACATCGAGGAATAGCTTCGGTGCTCTCGCCTATAACCGATGGCGCAACACGCGCTGTGTCACTTTGAGGGCAAGCAACAGGTAGCCCTGGTAAGGCTGCGCGGAGCCGCGGAAAATCGAAATGCTGTGCCCTGGCCGAGCTACGTCTCAGGATCCCGCCGAGGTGCGATGCGCGAGGACTTCCACGAGCAGTGTCCACGTCGATCCACCATCGGTAGATTGTTCCCCGCGCCAGTGAAAGGAGTCCTCTGTGATGTCGCTGAAGCTCCAGCGTCCCCGCGTCCCTTTCTCTTCGTCGCTCACCTGAACGATGCGGTCGCCCTGTCGGCGGCCGATCTGAAGCGCAAAATATTGCGTTGCGGGATCCATCCAGAAAATGCGCCACGCATCGAGGTTGGAATCATAGACTCTCATGGTGGAGCCATACCAGTTTCCGGCGACGGGCAACGACGGCATATCCGGTTTTCGCAAATCGCTCTGCGGGATCATCCACACGTCCTGGACCGCTCGCCCCTCCAATACCCAGCCAGCATGTATCTCGGCGCTGCCACGATGCGGGGCGGGAGCGCCGTCATAGGTGAGAACGTCGGCGCGCCAACTCCCTATGAGAAAGGCATACAAGTTGAGCGCATCGGCGTGGTCTTGCGCCGGTTTTTCGGCGTGAAGCGCCGCTATGAATTGTGATTTGGTCGACATAGGATTCTCGCTGGGTCCAAGGAGTCTTCCGCGTGTCCATCCCGCCAGGCGACGTTACTGAAGTTGGTTTATAGCCACTGTGAAGATTGAAACTTTCCCCCGGAAAACGCCGTTGCCAATGTTCATGACCATTCGACCGTAGCATCGCTAAACCATTCGACCCCGGGGGCGCTTCCAACCCAAAGAGGACCTCATTAAAGGTAGATGCAAGATGTCGAGGTGGGTCATGAACTGAGGTGGATATGTGGAGCGTTCTTCTTTCCGTGGTCTGCTTGAGCCTTCCTTTCGTCCTGCCTCATAGCTATGGTCTTAGCTGCTGAGACAGGACAATGCTTTAGTTGAAAGCCACGGAGGCATCGCGGCTGAGAGTCGCACGGCGCACCAGTGAAGTCGCCGGAGAATGTGCCCCCCAATGAGCACCACGGACGATCAGCTATGACCCTTTCTTACGTCGATCCAAAGCTCCTCTTCGCCTGGCAGGCAGCGCATTCCATCGCTCGAAGTTCCCCGCCCCCTGTTCCAGATCGCGAAGGCTTCCGGGTAGATACCCACTCGGAAAAGGAAGTGAAACGCTGGGTGTTCCCACGGTTATGCGAGGGATTGCGCGCAATCGCACGCGACATTACGGCTCCACGACATTACTTGAAGCTGTGCGGCTCTGACGAGGAGCTGCGGGATGCGGTGCCGGCGCGCTGGGAGATTCAGCCATCGAATTATTTCATGATGGCGGCAGCGGAAACCCTCGATGCAAAGCCTCTGCCGATGGGATACAGGATGGATCTTCATAAAGCCGGGCCCGTCACCCGAGCTTGCATCATCGCCCCGGGTGGCGATCTGGCCGCAAGCGGATGCGCGGCAGAAACCGCAGATGTCTTCATCTATGATCGAATCGAAACAGCGCAGGATCACAGGCGGAAAGGATTGGGTGTCGCGGTGATGATCGCTCTTGGAACGGCAAGAAAGTCCCTTGCAAGTCCGCAGCTTCTGGTCGCGACAGCAGACGGCCGCAACCTTTATGCGAACCTTGGTTGGAGGGCGCTCGCACCCTTCGCTGCCGCAACAATTCCGGAAAGTTGAACCTGTGCGCGGGCTGATCTTGCAGTCCGGCTCGCCGTCAAAGTGCTCGTTGCACGAGTCGAGGCGCATGAATCCAGCCGGCTGCATCTATTCGCTTACGGAATGGCAGGTACTCAATACTTCATTTGTCGTGCAAGAGGGATTCGGTGAAGCTCCGTGCGGGCAGATGAACATTGCCGCGTCCATCTCCCTGTGGCGGAAGCACGGCCGATTGCGCCGCCGATTCGATACACCCGAAAATTCCGCTCCGGGACGGCCGTCAGAATGAAGCGATCCGTACTGCCACCCGTCGCCTGCCTCGACATGCTGCCGACGTGTGCCGACCGATGACCGTCCGTTGTGCGCTTGTCGGCTCGCGCCGCGGCGTAACGTGTGGCCAGAAAACGCGGGTCAGATACCATGCCTCGCTATCGTCGGGACTGGCACCATGGGGAACAAGAATGCGTCTATGCCTATGTCCATTGCTCATTACCGCAACATTGATGCTGTGCCTCTCGTCGGCCCCGGGTAGCGCCCGCACGCCGGCTCCGCATCCGCCTGCCGTCAGGATCGAGGGCGGCTTGATTGCCGGCACGCAGACCGATGGGATCACGCGTTTCTTCGGTGTGCCTTATGCCGCGCCGCCGGTCGGCGAGCTACGCTGGCGGGCGCCGCAACCGCTTCAGCCGTGGACCGGAACACGGGAGGCGCGCGCTTTCTCGCCTGTCTGTCGGCAGACCGTCCCCTGGATATCGGAACCGCAGAGCGAGGATTGCCTCTATCTCAACATCTGGGCACCGGCGCGAGCGCGCAAACTGCCGGTGATGGTGTGGATACACGGCGGTGGTTTTTTCGGCGGGTCGGGCGCGCAATCGGGCACGGACGGAAGCCGGCTGACGCGGCAGGACGTGATCGTCGTGACGCTCAATTACCGCTTGGGGATATTCGGCTTCTTCACCCATCCGGAGCTGAGCGCGGAGTCGCCAGCCAAGGCTTCCGGCAACCAGGGGATACTGGACCAGATCGCCGCGCTGCGTTGGGTCCAGCGCAATATCGCGGCCTTCGGTGGAGATCCCAGTCGTGTCACCGTCATGGGCGAATCCGCAGGCGCGGTGTCGGTGGCGATGCTGGTCGCCTCGCCGTTGGCCAAGGGCCTGTTCCAGCGCGCCATTGCCCAAAGCGGCAATGCCGGACTTCCGCTCGATCCCAGCGAGCATTCGAGATTCGATCGGACGCGGGCAGAAGCCGAAGGGGCGGCGTTCGCGCACGGGCTGGGGGCCGGGCATCTGGCGGATCTGCGCGCGATCGATGCGGACACGCTGATCCGCAAAAACTGGGCGCCGCGGACGATCGTCGACAATCATCTGCTGAACGAGGATATGCAGACGACGTACCGCAACCATCGCCAGAACGACGTGCCGATCCTGGTCGGGTGGAATGCGGACGAGGGTAGGGACCTTGCGCCGGAAATCCTCGCCACCTCCGATTTTACTGCCGCCGGCCATAGCGCGTTGCTCGCCCGGTTGCTCGGACACGCGCCGTCGGCCAGGGTGCTGGCGGAGTATCCCGCCGCGAACGATGCGGAAGCGCGGGCGTCCATTTTCCGCTTCACGAGCGATTATTGGGGATGGCGGATGTGGCGCTGGGCGGATATGCAGACGCAGGCGCGCTCGAGCAAGCCCTATGTCTATTATTTCGTTCATTCGCCCGCCGAACCCGCGACACCGTGCAGCTACGGTTGCGGGGCCGGCCACGGTGCCGAAATCCGCTACATGTTCGATCAGCTTGACCAGGATCCGCGTGCCTGGAGCTCCGACGATCGGCAGCTCGCCCGCGAGCTGGTGGGCTATTGGACCAATTTCGCCAAGACCGGCGACCCGAATGGCGAAGGCCTCGCCGCCTGGCCCGCTTTCGACGGCACCAAGGGCAATGTCAGGCGCCTGGGAACGGCCGCCGAGGTACGCGAACGGGGCGCGTTGCCGGACTTCGATTCGCTCGCTGAGCACTGACTGTCGCCGGCGCAGCGATCACCGCTGAAAATCTTCGCCAGGCCAGCGTTCCTACGCGGGTATCAGAGGCCGCGACAGGCGATGCATTCCGTGGGCCGCCAGGCTTTCGGAATGCCGTTGCACGCCGACTCCCAAGGCCACCAGCACCCTGGCGTAGGCGTCGATCAAACGATCGTTGCCGATCAGGTGCACTTGTGCGGGGCGCGGAGTCCGCGAGAACAATCCGGAGGCGCGTACTTCGTGCCCGATCAGCAGGCCCGACAAATACGAAGGAAGAGCGGCTTCGGAGAATCGGTCGAACAGTCCCAGCGTGCGTACGCCGAACAAGTGGTGCAACAGTCCGCCGGCGTCGGCGCTGCGGCGCAGGCCGGCATCGAAGGCATAAGCGTCGAAGCGCAAGTCGTCCTCGCCCATCAGCTTGCCCAGTATGCTATGCCGGCGCATGACCGCGTAGGTTTCTCCGGTCATGGCGGTGGCGATGGCGACGATTTTTCCGTCGCGCACGGTGATCCACTTGCTATGCGTGCCGGGCAGGCACAGAACATGAGTGCCCTGGTGTAGCAGATCGAGCAGCGCGCATGCCTGGGTTTCCTCGCCGCGCATGACATCGGGCACTTCCGTCGAATTCCGGTCCGCGACTCCGGGCACGAACCACAGCCTGCGCTGCGGAAATTCCGGCACCTGCACCGGCACCATCGCCGCCGCCAACTCATCGATGCCGGTCGGACAATCCTGGTAAGGCTGCTCGAACCAACCGCTGCGGCTGCCGATCATTCCGCACAACATGATGTCCGCATCGTTCCAGGACGCGATCAGCGGAGCGAGCGTCGCTGCGAAATTTCCGTCGCACGCCAGTACGCCGCGATCGCTGCGCTTCTGCTCCATCACCACGCCGGCGCCGTCCAGGCGGTACGCGCGCAGGCTGCTGCTGCCCCAGTCGATAGCGATCATGCAAGCTCTATCCGGCTTTCCGGCAGGCCCAGCGCGCGCGGCAGCGGGATCTGCCAGATTCCTCCGGCACCGGGTGTGCGCGCCAACTCCTGGACGCTGTTGTCGACACGTGCGCTGCTGACGTACAGACGGTCGTAGGCCGCGCCGCCGATGGTGCAGCAGGAAGGGTTTTTCACCGGTAGCGGCATCACCCGGTCTACCTGGCCATCGCTGCGATAGCGCACGATGCGACTGGCGCCCCACTGCGCGTTCCACAAATAGCCGTCGGCATCGATGATGGAACCATCGGGCGATGCGCCGACGGCGTCTACTTCGGCGAACACGCGCGAACCCGACACCTCCGCGGCGCTGGAGTCATAGTCGCAGCACAGGATCTGCGGCTGGACCGAATCGCAGTAGTACATACTGCGGCCATCGGCGCTGAAGCAGATCGAGTTGGGAATGGCGGCGGCGGGCAGGTCCAACCGGCGCAGACCGTGCTGGCCCGAGTACTGGTAGAACGCTCCGATGGGGGCGCCGTCCGCACGCTCGCTCTTGGTGCCGAAGACGAAATTTCCGTTGCGGTCGCTGCGGCCGTCGTTGATGCGGGTTTCGGCGTTGTCGGCCTCCACATCGGCCAGTTTTTCCAGCACCAGGGTTCCTTCCTCCGCGCTGTCGGGATCGGCCAGGTACAGACCCTTGGCCAGCCCCAACAGCAACTGGCCGGTTTGGCACAGCGCCAGCGAACCCAGGCGGTCCGGCAAGGCCCAATGCCGGGTCGCGCGTCCATACGGCCGATGCATCCACAAATGCGAGGCATCGATGTCGGTCCAGAACAACGCGGCGCGCCGTTCGCACCAGAGCACGCTTTCTCCCAGCGCACAGCGACTATCCACGACCAGGCTGGGAACGACGCGATCCAGGTCGACGTAGGCGTTCACCGCATCACCACTCCGCTACGCTGCCGTCGGCGTGGCGCCAGACAGGATTGCGCCAGGCCGGGGGGTTGCGGCTGGCCTGGATCAGCCGTTGCTCGTCGATCTCCACGCCAAGGCCGGGTTTGGGCAGCGCTGCGATGCTGCCATCGATGCAGCTGAAGTCTTCTTTGTTGAGCACGTAGTCCAGCAGGTCGGCGTCGCCGTTGTAATGGATGCCGATGCTCTGTTCCTGCAGCACCGCATTGTGGGCGACGAAATCGATCTGCAAGCAGGCGGCGAGCGCGACGGGACCCAGTGGGCAATGCGGCGCGAAGCCGACATCGTAGGCTTCGGCCATGGCAGCGATCTTGAAGCATTCGGTGATGCCGCCGGCATGGGAAAGGTCCGGTTGCAGGATCGACAGGCCGCCGCCGGCCAGCACCGATTTGAATTCGAAGCGCGAGTACATGCGTTCGCCGGCGGCCAGCGGAATGGAGGTGGAATCGGCCAGGCGCTGATAGTGTTCGGCATGCTCGGGCAGCACCGGTTCTTCGACGAACAGCGGGCGATGCGGTTCCAGTTCGTGCAGCAGCACGCGCGCCATCGGCACGCTGACGCGGCCATGGAAGTCCACGCCGAAGTCGATGGTGTTGCCGAACGCTTCGCGTATCTCTGCGACCTTGGCTACGGCCGCATCGATATTGCGCGGGCTGTCGATCAGCTTCAGTTCCTCGGTGCCGTTGAACTTGAAGGTATCGAAGCCCAGGGCCTGGTAGGACTTGATCTGCGCGATGATGTCGGCCGGCCGGTCGCCGCCTACCCAGCGGTAGGTTTTCATGCGGTCGCGCACGCGGCCGCCCAGCAACTCGTACACCGGCACGCCCAGGGCTTTGCCCTTGATGTCCCACAAGGCCTGGTCGATGCCGGCGATGGCGCTCATCAGGATCGGGCCGCCGCGATAGAAGCCGCCGCGATAAAGCGTCTGCCAAAGATCGTTGATGCGTGAGGGATCCTTGCCGATCAGGTAGTCGGACAATTCATGCACGGCGGCTTCCACCGTCTGCGCGCGGCCTTCGATGACCGGTTCGCCCCAGCCGCTGATGCCTTCGTCGGTCTCTATCTTCAAAAACAACCATCGCGGTGCGGCGTGGTAGGTGCTCAGGCGCACGATCTTCATGGCATGGATTCCAGATAGGCCTGCTTGAAAGCGCGCGCGCCCTGACGCGTGCGCTCGACCGCTTGGCCTGGTTTGTAGAGCTCGCCGCCGATGCCCGCACCCACGCTGCCGGCGGAGAGGAAATCGGCAAGGGTAAGGGGCGTGACGCCACCGACGACGAACAGCGGGACCGGAGGCAGCACGGCGCGCAAGGCGCGTACATGCTGCGTTCCGTAAGTGGAAGCGGGAAAAAGCTTGAGCATCTGCGCACCGGCATCGAGCGCGGCGAAGGCTTCGGTGGGAGTGGCGAAACCCGCCACCACCTGCAGCCCAAGCTGCACCGCGTGGCGTATCACCGCCGGATTGGTGTTGGGTGTGACGATGAAGCGCGCGCCCAGTCCGTGCAGAACGTCGACATCGTGTTCGCGCAGCACCGTGCCGCCGCCTATCCAGACGTTGCGGCCTGCTTCGCGAACGGCGGTGCCGATGCTGCTGGCCCAGTCCGGCGAATTGAGCGGGATCTCGATGGCGTCGTAGCCTTCTTCCACCAGCGCCAGCACATGCGCGGGCGCTTCATGCGCGTGGATGCCGCGCAGGATAGCGATCAGCGGCAGGCGAAAAGGAGAAGTGGCGGTCTCGGTGCTCATCTGCGGGTCGGTCGCCTCACTCGTGGTAGAGCTGCGAACGGCCGCCATCGATGAGGATGTCGGTGGCGTTGATGAAGCGCGCTTCGTCGCTGGCCAGGAACAACGCGGTGTGCGCGACTTCTTCCGGCGTGCCGATGCGTTTGGGCGGCAGCAGTTCGGTCTGTGCGCGGCGCGCGGCTTCCGGGTCGGGCTGCGAAGCGAACCACGCTTCGATGCGCGGGACCAGGATCAGGCCGGGCGAAATGGAATTGACGCGGATGCCGCGTGCGGCGTATTCGATGCCCAGCGAGCGCGTCAGGCCGATCAGACCGTGTTTGGCGACCGGGTAGGGGAACGCACCGGGAATGATCTTGTGGCCATGCACCGAGGCGATGTTGACGATGGAGCCGGCGCCCTGTTCCAGCATCGACGGCAGCACGGCGCGCGCCATGTTCCAGGCGCCTTTGAGGTTCAACGACAGGCAGTGTTCCCAATCGGCATCGCTCAACGACAGCGGCTCGGAAAACACATCGGCGCCGGCGTTGTTCACCAGTACGTCGATGCGGCCGTGCCGGTCCAGTATCCGCGCCACCGCAGCGCCGATCGATTCGGCATCGGTGACATCGGCGATCAGATGGGTGGGGTTGTCTGCGCGTTCCGGCGAAGGGTTGCGATCCAGGCCGAATACCTGCGCGCCATGCGTCGCGAACAGGCGCGCGGTAGCCGCGCCGATGCCGCTGGCCGCGCCGGTGACCAACGCTACCTTGCCTTGCAGCCGCGCGCTCATCGCCGCACGCCTGCGGATTGGAGCCGCGGCAAAAGGCGCCAGGGCGTCTTGCCTGGATCGGTTTGCGCCATAGGCCCTCCCGGCCGCAGCGATGGTTCGGTGCCCGCGCCCCCGCCTTGTGCCGGAAGGTGCCGCGCGCGACTCGTGATAACGGTTCCACTGTTGTTCGTAGCGGTGCCTACGGAATGGCACGGCAACGCCGGATCAGCGTGGCATAGGGTTGCCCGGGTCAGCTATGTACGACAAATGAAATTTTCGTCATATGCTATTCCCCGTGCATATAGCTTGCTGAACGCTCCCGGGAGAGTCCGATGGTCCAACCGTCAACCAGCTGGTTCAACGCTTCACGGCTCAAGACCCGCCATCTGTTGCTGCTGTTGCACCTGTATGAACAGCGCTCGGTGCTGCGAGCGGCCGAGGCGGCCAATATGACCCAGCCAGCGGCTTCCAAACTGCTCTCGGAAATGGAAGGGATCCTGGGGGTGCCGCTGTTCGAGCGCCATGCGCGCGGGGTGGAACCCACCTGGTATGGCCAGGTGTTGATCCGTCGGGCGCGCTCGGCCTTGTCGGAAATCGGCCGCGCTCACGACGAGATCGCGGCCATGCGCAGCGGCCGTATGGGCCAGGCGGCAATCGGCACGGTGGTCAATCCGGGCACCACCCTGGTGCCGCAGGCCATCGCTGCGGTGAAACGCGATTTCCCCGACATCCTCATTCGCGTGGAAATGGACTACAGCCGGCCGTTGGTGGCCAAGCTGCTGGACGGACAACTGGACATTGTGATCGGCCGGATCCTGGGGCCGGAAGGAGCGAGCGATCTGGAGTTCGAGCCGCTGGCCGACGAACCGCATTCGGTGATCGTAAGAGCCGGGCATCCGTTGACGCAGCGCGGCGTGGTGACCCATGCCGATCTGATCGAATACGGCTGGATCATGCCGCCTGCCGCCAGCGTGCTGCGCACGCGGTTGGATTCGATGTTCATGGAACATGGCCTGACGCCGCCGCAGAACATCATCGAGACCGCCTCGCTGCCGGTCATCATCCATCTGCTGCGGCATAGCGATCTGCTGACCGCGCTACCTGCCGAATCGGTGGCGCCGTACCTGCAGACTGCGCAAATGCAGGTCCTGCCGATAGAGCTGGGCGTGCGCATGGAGTTCTTCGGCATCATCCGCCGCCGCGACCAGCAACTGTCTCCCGGCGCCGAACGCGTGCTGGAAGCGCTGCGCGCCACGGCGCGCCATCTGTACCCGGCCCTGTAATCGATTCCACCGGCTGAATGCCGGAAGCGTTCGATTCTGTATTCAAAAAAAGTATAGCTGCCGCTCAATATTTCATTGGTGTGGAATGTTGAGAGCGCCCTATCCTGCGGTCGGGTCGCAATGTGATAGCGCTAACAGACGGACGTCACAGACCTGCAAGCGTTGGGCACCGGTGGAGTGGTGTCCGCGACCACCCCGATAGGACAGGGGACAACAAGGCGCGGGGAACCGGCAATTGCCGGGGTCGGACCCGGAAGCATCGTCCAGAAGCAGGCAACCACATAACCAAGCACAGGATTCCGGAACGCAAAAAAGCGCGCGGGTCCGAAAAACCAGCCAATCGTTCGTCAAGGTGTCCTGGGAGGGAACAACCATGTCAACGCGCCAAAGCCGTACTCCGGCAAGCCGTAGTTCCACTCGCAACCGATTCCCCCACACCCTCATCGCGCTGAGCATTGCCGCCTTGCTGAGTGCGCAGGCACATGCGCAGGTGCAACCAGATCCACAGCCACAGCCGCAGCCGCAGCCAAAACCGCAGCCGAAACCGCAGCCGAAAGAAGCCGTCGATCTGGACGCCGTCGTCGTCACCGGCATCCGTGGTTCCATCTACCGCGCGCAGGACATCAAGCGCAGCGCGGACACCTTCGTCGACTCGGTCACCGCGCAGGACATCGGCGCGTTGCCCGATCGCAGCGTTACCGAGACGCTTTCGCGCATTCCCGGCGTGACCATCGATCGGTTCCTGTCGGTGGGCGATCCCGAGCATTTCTCGGCCGAAGGCGGCGGTGTGCAGGTCCGTGGCCTGACCCAGGTGCGGTCCGAACTCAACGGCCGCGACAGCTTCTCCGCCTCCGGCGGCCGCAATCTGAGCTTCCAGGACGTGCCATCGGAACTGATGTCCGGCGTCGACGTCTACAAGAACCAGAAGGCCGACATGATCGAGGGCGGCCTGGGCGGCAGCGTGGATCTGCGTACCTTCATGCCCTTCGACTTCGAAGGGCAGAGGATCAGCGGCAGCGTCAGCGAGAACTACGGCGATTTCGTCAAGGACTACAAGCCTTCCTACTCCGGCCTGTACAGCAACACCTGGGACACCAGCATCGGCAAAGTCGGCATCCTGGTCGACATTGCCCATTCGGAACTGGCTACCCGCACCGACGGCATGTTCGTGCGGCCTTTCTTTCAGAACGACAACAACGACCTGAATGGCGACTCCGTCAACGAGGCACTCTGGCTGCCACGCGGCGCCGACTGGCGCACGCTGCAGTTCGAGCGCAAGCGCGATGGCGCCTATGTCGCCCTGCAGTGGCGTCCCAGCGACGTCGTCGAGTTCTACGCAACCGCTTTCCAGAGCAAATACGATGAGCTCTGGAACGAGGACGCCATCTTCGTCTCGAACGATCCCACCACGGTCGCGCTCGATGCGAGCCAGCCTTATGAATTTGACGGCGACGTCTTCCGTTCCGGCCGACTCACCCAGGCCGGCGGCATCCCCATGGGAACGGACATCCGCGCCTCCCACCGCAAATCCAAGGCCACCGACTTTTCCTTCGGCACCAAGTGGACGCTCAGCGACGCCACCGAGCTGACGACCGATTTCCAATACATCAAGGCCACCACCAAGGGCCTGGATTCCACGGTGTCGCTGGGCGTCAACGTGCCTTATATCGACGTCACCCTGGGTGGCTTGCCATCCATCGGCATCGATGAGCAGTTCACGGGCAACCCCGCCAATTATTATTGGGGTTTCACCATGGACCATCGCGACGACAACGAGGCAACGGAAATGGCCTGGCGCGCCGACCTCAAGCACAGCTTCGACAGCGGCTTCATCAAGTCGTTCAAGTTCGGCGTGCGCCTGACCGACCGCAAAGCCACCACCATCGACAGCGGCTACGATTGGCAGCCGATTTTCCAGACCTGGATGCAAGGTTGGGCGCTGCCGGCCGGCGCTTTGCCGGGACTCGATCTCAACAGCACGGTCAATTCCAGCCTGGTGCACCAGAATACGTTCGACAACTTCTATCGCGGCGACGCCAACACGCCGGGCACCTTCTATGCGCCTGTGCTGGGGACCGCCCTCGGCTTCCCGACCAGCTATCAGGACCTGCATGGAGCCGCCGCTCCGTACTATTCCTGCTGTTATGGGCAGATCACGCCGCGAAACCTGGCCGATCCGCAGTGGACCAACGTCCAAAGCGAGACCACCACCGGCGGCTATTTCATGTTGAATTTCGGGCTGGACGACGAGCGTTTCGACGGCAACGTCGGCGTGCGCGTGGTGCGCACCGAGAATGCCGCCCGTGGGTTCCTGATCTATCCGAACCAACTCCTCGCGCCGTATCTGGGTGCCGGCGAATCGGAGCCCATCTCGGCCGAAAACTCCTACACCGACGTGCTGCCGAGCCTGAACATGCGTTGGGAGCCCATCGAAAACCTGATCCTGCGCTTCGCCGCCTCAAAGGCTATCGCCCGGCCGGCTTTCAGCGACATGCAGGCCTATCAGGTGCTGAGCGCCGCCGTTGAGCAGGGCTACACGCCGCCGGTGGGCACTACTTTGTTGCCGATCGACAGGCTGGATCTCACCGGCAGTTCCACCGACAACCCCTACCTGGAGCCGATGAAGGCCAACCAGTTCGATCTGTCGCTGGAGTGGTACTTCGATCCGGACAAGGGCGGCATGGCCTGGGTCAACTTCTTCAAGAAGGACGTCAAGGACTATTTCCGCAACCAGTCGCGACTGGTCCCCTATCCGGGCGCCGACGGCAACCAGTACGAATACCTGGTCACCCAGACCATCAATATCGGCACGGCGAGCATCCAGGGTGCGGAAATCGGCTGGACCCAGTTCTTCGACTTCCTGCCGGCGCCTTTCGACGGTCTGGGAATATCGGCCAACTACACCTACATCGATAGCTCGACCAAGGTGCCGGACGAGACCGATGCGGTGCCGCGCGACACCGATGGCTCTACGTTCGGCGACCTGCCGGCCGATGGCCTGTCCAAGAATTCCTATAACGTCGCTCTCTTCTACGAGAAGGGTCCCTGGCAGATCCGCCTGGCCTACAACTGGCGCAGCGAGTATCTGCTGTCGGTGGGGGCCAATGGCTACAACGGCACCAACAACAACCTCGCCGGCCAAGCCATTACCTGGAAGCTGCCTGTCTATAGCGACGCTTATGGACAGCTGGATGGTTCGATCTTCTACAAGTTCAACGACCACATTCAGCTCGGCCTGGAGATGAACAATCTCAACAACGCCGAACAGCGCACGATCATGGACCAGAACGGCGCCGGCAAGCGCGTCACCTCCTGGTACGTCAACGACACGCGCTACGCCGCGACTCTCCGCGTGACGTTCTGAGTCCGATGGCGGGAGGGGAGGCGTTTATCTCCCCTCCTTGCTATTCGGGTAGCAGACTGCACACGATCAATGCGTGTCACCGATACCTGCAACGATCTTGCGCGGATGCGTGAAGCGACCCGGTGCGTCGGTGCGCGCAACGTAACGATTGCGTGCAAGCAGTTGTCGCGGATGACGCGTCGCAGCATTCGGTGGTGGTATAGATCAGGACGAATATTTCATTGGTATGGAATGTCACCGCCACCTATGCTGCGGCCTCGGCTCACGCACTGTTTTTTGTTAGCGCTAACAGCGCACATTCAAGCCAACCAAAGAGGTCCGGAGAACTAGGCGAAGCATCGATCGTCGTGCCGTTGTGATCGGTGTCGATATTCAGAACGAGCGGTGGCGAAGATCTGGGCCACGCAGCCACATCAAGCCGACAAAAACATTGTCCTGGTCGATAGGCGTGTCATCGCGCCGGAGCATTCATATAGAGCAGGTTCGTCCGAGTCCCCTGCGTCACCCGTTTCCTGGAGATCGTTCCCGATGCATGCAATCCGGTCTGCACCGACGATGCCGCAGAAGGCTACGGGTTGGCGATGGTTCGCATTCTTCGCAGGCCCGCTGTTGGCGTGCCTGTTCGTTTGCTCGGGCGTCGCGCAGGCTTCGCCGGCTGCCGAGGTCGCTTATCGCTGGAACAACGTGGCCATCGGTGGCGGCGGCTTTGTCACCGGCCTGGTGTTCCATCCTGCCGAGAAGGGACTTGCCTACGCGCGAACCGATGTCGGCGGCGCCTACCGCTGGGATGCGGCGGGCAAGCGCTGGGTGGCGCTGACCGATTGGATCGGCGCCGAGGACGTCAATCTGACTGGTATCGAAAGCCTGGCCATCGATCCCTCCGATCCCGAGCGTGTCTACCTGGCCGCGGGTACCTACACCAATCCGAAGGTCGGCAACGGCGCCATCCTGCGTTCGCAGGATCGTGGCCGCACGTTCCTGCGTACCGACTTGCCGTTCAAGCTGGGCGGCAATGAATTGTCGCGTGGCAACGGCGAGCGGTTGGCGGTGGATCCCAACGATGGCCGCGTGCTGCTGTTCGGCACCCGCCGCGATGGTTTGTGGCGCAGCGAAGACCGTGGCGCGCGCTGGTCGAAGGTAGAGAGCTTTCCGGCCATCGCCACCTCGCCCGCGTCCAGCGCGCAGGGCTGGAACCGCGTCCAGCAGATCGGCATCGTGTTCGTCGAGTTCGATGCCGGCAGCGGCGGTGCCGGCCAATCGACGCCGCGACTCTACGCGGGCGTTTCCACGCAGGAAACCAGCCTCTACGTCTCCGACGACGCCGGCCGCAACTGGAAAGCGGTGGCAGGGCAGCCGCTCGGATTGCGTCCCAACCACATGGCCCGCGGCAGCGATGGCACCTACTACTTGAGCTACGCCGATTTGCCGGGTCCGGACAAGATGAGCGACGGCGCGGTGTGGAAGTACGTTCCCGCCACCGGCGCCTGGACCGACATCACGCCGGCGCCGCAATCCACCGATACCGAGAAAGACGGTTTCGGCTGGGGTGCGGTAACGGTGGATCCGCAGAATCCGAAGACGCTGCTGGCCAGCACCTTCACCCGCTACGGGCCGCACGACGACATCTTCCGCAGCACCGATGGCGGCGTCACCTGGCAGCCGCTGTTCCCGCGTTCGGATTTCGACCACAGCGTGTCGCCGTGGACGGCGCACGCCAGTCCGCACTGGATGGCCGATATCGAAATCGATCCGTTCAATTCCGACGAAGCGATGTTCGTGACCGGCTACGGCATCTGGGCTTCGCGCAACCTCACCGAGTTCGACGACGGCACGTCCCGCGTGCAGTGGTGGTTCAAGAACACTTATCTGGAAGAAACCGTACCGCTGGACCTGATCAGCCCGCCGGAAGGCGCGCACCTGCTCAGTGCGGTGGGCGACATCGACGGCTTCCGCCACGATGACCTGGCCGTGCCGCCCTTGCAGTTCGCCGGTCCTCGTTTGACCAATGGCGAAAGCATCGCCTACGCCGGCCAGGCGCCGTCGACCGTGGTCCGTAGCGGTACGGTGCGCGATCGCAACAACAACGAAGTGCGCGCGGCGTACTCGCTGGATGGCGGCAAGAGTTGGCAACTGTTTGCCAGCGAACCGCCGGAAGGCGAGGGTGCCGGCCACATCACCCTCGCCGCCGACGGCAAGCGCGTCATCTGGCAGCCGAAGAGTGCCGGTGCCTGGATCACCGCCGATTTCGGCAGGCGCTGGCAGAAGGTCAGGGGCGTGACGGATACGGTCGTAATCGAAGCCGATCGCGTGGACGAAGACCTCTATTACGGATTCGACGGCCTTACCGGCAAGCTGTATGTCAGCGGCAACGGCGGCGTTGAATTCAAGCAAGTGCAGGGCGGGTTGGGAGAATTCGGCGATCGGTTCCGTCCCGAAGTGCATCCCGATCCGCTGCACAGCGGAGTGGTCTATCTCACCGCCTCCCGGCACGGTCTGTTGCGCTGGTCGGCAGGCAAGCTGGAGAGATTACCCGGCGTGGAGAACGCGTATTCGCTGGGATTGGGAAAGCCGAAGGAAGGCAGCGACACGCCAGCGCTGTATCTGTTCGGACAGATCGCCGGCAAGACAGGTCTGTATCGTTCGGACGACGATGGTCGCCATTGGGCGCGCATCGACGACGACGCGCATCGCTACGGCAAGATCTATCGCGTTACCGGCGATCCACGCTTGTACGGCAGAGTGTATTTCGCCACCGGCGGCCGGGGAATCGTATATGGCGATCCGCGCTGACTCTGTCAGCTCGCATCTACGCCGGCTCGCGGTCGCGTTGCTGGCGTGCTTTCCGTTGGCATGCGCACCGTTGCTGGCTAAAGCGCAGGGATACGCACCGCGGCCACAGGATCGCGTGAGTGAAGCGCAGAATCCCCTGCCCGTCGCGACGTCCGCGTCCGCGCCGTTGACCAATCTGCAGAGCCGCGAGCGGCGCAGCCTCAACGGCAAATGGCAGGCGCTGGTGGACGGTTACGGCGACGGCATCGGTGAGTGGAAGGCGGTCTGGAAGGACCGTACTGCGACCGGCAAGACCCAGTTCTTCGAATACGGCTTCGACGACAGCGTCACCCTGGAGGTGCCGGGCGATTTCAATACGCAGCGGCCCGAGCTGACCTGGCTGGAAGGTTCGGTGTGGTATCGCAAGACGTTCGAATACGATGCCGCCCGCCACGATGGGCGGCGCCTGTTCGTCCATTTCGGCGCCGCCAATTACCGCGCCGACGTGTTCCTCAACGGCGAGAAACTCGGCAGCCACGAAGGCGGATTCACGCCGTTCCAGTTCGAATTGACCGCACGGGTGAAGGCAGGCGAGAACCACCTGCTGGTGCACGTCAACAACGAACGTCGCAAGGACGGCATTCCCGCGCAGGGTTTCGATTGGTTCAACTACGGCGGGCTGACCCGCGATGTGGATCTGGTCGAAACGCCGCCGACCTACATCCAGGACTATTCCCTGCAACTGGCGCCGGATTCGTTGCGGCAGGTGGACGGCTGGGTGCAGCTGGCCGGTACCGCACCGCGGCAACCGGTGCGCGTGCGCATTCCCGAACTGGGCGTGGACGTGCGCGCTGAAGCCGGCGCCGGCGGTCGCGCGCCGCTGCGTTTCGAGGCGCCATTCGCATTGTGGTCGCCGGCGCGGCCCAAGCTGTACCGCGTACAAGTCTCCATGCCGGAAGAGTCGCTGGAGGAAGACATCGGTTTCCGCAGCATCGCCGTGCGTGGCGATGTGCTGCTGCTCAATGGCGAGCCGCTGTTCCTGCGCGGCGTCAATTTCCACGAAGAGATCGACGGCCGTCGCGCGCACTCCGGAGCCGACGCGCAGCGCATGCTGGAGCAGGCCAAACAACTGGGCGCCAATTTCGTGCGTCTGGCGCATTACCCGCACAGCGAACATCTGGTGCGCCTGGCCGATCGCATGGGCCTGCTGCTGTGGCAGGAGATCCCGGTCTACCAGGGCATCGATTTCGCCGCCGCCGGCATGCAGGAAAAGCTCGACGCCATGCTGGCCGAAATGATCGGCCGCGACCGCAATCGCGCCGCGGTCATCGTGTGGGGCGTGGCCAACGAAACTTCGCCCGGTGCTGCGCGCAATGCGGCGCTCTCGGCACTGGCGCAACGGGCACGCCAGCTGGATCCGACCCGGCTGGTCAGCGCGGCGTTCTACGGGCCCGGTTTCGACGGCGGCACGTTGACCGTCTCCGATCCGTTGGTCGCCTCGCTCGATGTGGTCGGCATCAACGAATACTTCGGTTGGTACACGCCCTGGCCGGTCGAACCCGAGCAGGCCGTGTGGAAGCCGTTCGGCAAGCCGCTGCTGATCACCGAATTCGGCGCCGAGGCGCGTTACGGCCATCACGGCGCGGACGATGTGGCCAGCGCCTGGAACGAGGAGTTCCAGGCCGGCTTCTATCGCAAACAGCTGCGCATGCTGGCGGGGATTCCGTTCCTGCGCGGCACGGCGCCGTGGGTGATGATGGACTTCCGTTCGCCGGTGCGGATGCACCCGTTCCAGGCGGGCTATAACCGCAAAGGCCTGCTTTCCGAGCGCGGCGAACGCAAGTTGGCTTGGCAGGTGATCCACGACTATTACGCGGAGGTTGGACGGTGAAACGCATTCTTTTTGTCGGGCTGGGACTGATGCTGCTGGTGGTGCAGCCCGTGCAGGCGAAGATCACGCTGCCGTTGCTGTTTTCCGATGGTGCAGTGGTGCAGCGCGACCAGCCGCTGCCGGTCTGGGGCTGGGCCACGCCGGGCGCGAAGATCGAAGTCTCGCTCGACGGCCGCAACGCCGAAGCCAGATCCTCAAGCGATGGCGCGTGGCGGCTCGAACTGCCCGCGCACGCAGCGGGCGGGCCTTACCTGCTGAAGATCCGCGAGAACGGCCGCGATGCCGTTACCGTGCGCGATGTCCTGGTCGGCGACGTGTGGTTGGCTTCGGGCCAGTCGAACATGGAATGGCCGGTTGCGCAGGCCAAGAACGCGGAACAGGAAATCGCAAGCGCTGACGACACGCGCATCCGCCATTTCAAAGTGCCCAAGTCATGGTCGGGAAAACCGGAAGCGCGTTTGACCGGCGGCCAGTGGCAAGCGGCTTCGCCACAGACGGTGGGTGCGTTCTCGGCGGTCGGTTATTTCTTCGCGCGCGAACTGCGGGCCAGGACGGGCGTGCCCATCGGAATCATCGACAGCACCTGGGGTGGTAGCCGCATCGAGGCCTGGATGGATACCGCCACGCAGGGATTGGATGCGCAGGCGGTCGCACGGCAAGCGGGCGAACTGCAGGCGCGCGACCAAAGCGCGTTGAACGAAACCCGCACGCGTCTGGCGCGCTGGCCGCAGAAGGGAGTCGATACTTCGCGCTGGAACCAGGCCGGTTTCGACGACCGCGACTGGGACCGCATCGCGGTGCCGGGTTTGTGGGAAGGCGGCGGCTACAACGGCATGGACGGCGAGGCCTGGTATCGCGCCAGCTTCACCCTGAGCGATGCCGAGGCCAAGGCGGGCATCGTGCTGGGCGTCGGCCGCATCGACGATACCGACACCACCTGGGTCAATGGCCGGCAGGTGGGAGAAACCCGCATGCAGTACAACCTGCCGCGCGAATATCGGGTGCCGCCACAGGCGCTGCGCGCCGGGATCAATCAGGTCGCAGTGCGGGTGCAGGATTTCGGCGGTGGCGGCGGCATTCATGGCGATGCCGGCGAAGTGTTCGTGCAACCTCAAGGCGCGGCGAAGCGGCCACTGGACGGCGCGTGGAAATTCCGTCCGGCGCAGGTGTCGCTGGCGATGATCGACGACAAGAATCAATACCCCGCACTGCTGTTCAACCAGATGATCCTGCCGTTGCAGCCGTATCCCGTGCGCGGCGTGATCTGGTACCAGGGCGAAGCCAATGCGACTGCGGCCGATGCTTACCGTTATCGCGATCTGTTCGCCGCAATGATCAGGCAATGGCGCGGCGACTGGAAGCAGCCGGCGTTGCCGTTCCTGTGGGTGCAGCTGGCCAACTTCAAATCCGGCGCGGATGTTCCCGGTCAAAGCGCCGGCGCCGGCAGTCCCTGGGCGCTGCTGCGCGAATCGCAGTCGCACACGCTGGCTGTGCCAGCCACCGCGCAAGCGGTGACTATCGACGTCGGCAATCCGGACGACATCCACCCGACGGACAAGCAGCAAGTCGGCCACCGTCTGGCGCTGGCCGCGCGTCACGTGAGTTACGGCGAATCGCTGGTGTATTCCGGGCCGGTGTATCGCGCGGCCAAGTTCAAGGGACGCGAGGCCAAGGTTGAATTCGATCCGTCCACCAGTGCGTTGGCGGCACGCGGCGGCGGCAATGAGGCGCAGGGTTTCGAGCTGGCTGGCGCCGACCATCGCTTTCATCCGGCTCGCGCTGTCCTTCAGGGCGGTGCGGTCGTGGTGACCAGCGACGCCGTCGCACAACCGCAGGCCGTGCGCTACGCCTGGAGCGACAACCCCGAACATGCCGATTTGATCAACCGTGACGGATTACCCGCATCGCCGTTCCGCAGCGATGCCTGGTGACATGGAGAACCCCACGATGACGACCCGAACCCCGAACGGCACCACTGCCCTCCGCCTGTTGCGATCGATCGCCGTGCTGGCGGCGCTGGCGATCCTGGCTGCATGCAAGCCGGCATCCGAAGCGCCGCAGACGGCCGATGCGCCACAGGCCGCAGCGCCGAGGGGTGGGAAAGATACGCCGAAAGAGACGCGCGCCGCCGAAGCGCCTATTCCCAAGCTGGTGAGCGAGAACGGCCGCCACGCATTGCTGGTGGACGGCAAGCCGTTCCTGCTGATGGGCGCGCAGGTGAACAACTCCAGCAACTATCCCGCCGCGCTGGAGAAGGTGTGGCCCGCCATTGAAGTGCTGAAGCCGAACACGGTAATGGTGCCGATCGCCTGGGAACAGGTCGAGCCGAAGGAAGGAAAATTCGATTTCTCCTTCGTCGATACGCTGCTGACCCAGGCGCGCGAGCATGAGGTGCGGCTGGTGCTGCTGTGGTTCGCCACCTGGAAGAACAATGGGCCCAACTACGCGCCGGCCTGGGTCAAGCTGGACAACAAGCGTTTCCCGCGCGTCATTACCGCCGACGGCAAGACATTGAACTCTCTGTCGCCGTTGGCTGCGGAAACGCTGGAAGCCGACAAAAAAGCCTTTGTGCAGCTGATGCGTCACCTGAAGCAGGCCGATCCGCAGCGCACCGTCATCATGGTGCAGCCGGAGAACGAGCCGGGCACCTACGGGGCGCCGCGCGATTTCTCGCCGCTGGCGCAGAAGGCCTTCGAGGGGCCGGTGCCGGACGCGCTGATCAGGAAGATGGGCAAACAGCCCGGCGCCTGGAAGCAGGTGTTCGGCAACGATGCCGATGAGTTCTTCCACGCCTGGCATGTGGCGCACTACATCGATCAGGTCGCTGCAGCGGGTAAGGCCGAGTATCCATTGCCGATGTACGTGAATGCGGCATTGCGCGATCCGTTCACTCCCGGCCTGCCCGGACAATACGAGAGCGGCGGTCCCACCGACAACGTGCTGGACGTCTACAAGGCCGCGGCACCCAACATCGACCTGCTGGCGCCGGACATCTACATGCGCGAGTACGACAAGTACACCACTGTGCTGGACCGTTACTCGCGCCCCGACAACGCCTTGCTGGTGGCCGAAACCGGCAACGACACGATGTTCGCGCGTTATTTCTTCGCGGCATTGGGCCAGCAGGCCATCGGCTGGTCGCCGTTCGGCATCGACTACACGCGCTATTCCAACTGGCCGCTGGGAGCCAAGCGCATGTCGCCGGAATCGCTGGAGCCGTTCGCGCTGAACTATCGTCTGGTGCGGCCGGCCGCGCGGGTGCTGGCCAAACTGAGCTTCGAGGGCAAGGTGCACGGCACCGCCGAGCAGGCCGGACAGCCGGTACAGACGATCAAGCTCAACGACCGCTGGAATGCCGTGATCACTTATGGCGTACCGCAGTTCTGGTTCCAGGGCGAAGCGCCCGGCAATCCGGAGCCGGCGGGTGCAGCGTTGATCGCGGAAACCGGCACCGATGAATTCCTGGTCACCGCTTACCACGCACGCGTCAACATCGTCGCCGTCGATCCTGCGGTCGCCGCGCGGCAGATCTACGACCGTGTCGAGGAAGGCACCTACGAAAACGACCAATGGAAGTTCCAGCGCGTCTGGAACGGCGACCAGACCGATTACGGATTGAATTTTTCCAGTGCAGACCAGTTGTTGAAGGTCAAGTTGGCGACGTATTGAATTGAGCAGGTGAAAGGTACTGACGGCGTTCGGCGATCGTTGCCGGATCCGTAGCGGCGGGCCTGGGCCCGCCCCACACGAATCGAAAGAGAGGAGCGGAAGATGCGTAATTTAATGGGGCTGACCCTGCCGTTGCTGGCTTTGCTGGCTGCTTGCGGCGGCAAGGCCGGACAGACGTATGAGAAGACCGACAACGGCGTCATTGTGCATCCCTCGGAGAAAGGCGCCGCTGCAGTGCGCCTGCAGGTGGTGGATGCCGGCATCATCCGGGTCAGTGCCGATCCCGACGGCGATTTCAAACGCAGTCCCAGCCTGATGCGGGTCGAGGCCGGCACAACACCGGCCGCCTCGTTCGATGTCGCCAGCGCCGACGGCAAGCTGCGCCTGACCACGGACAAAGTAACCGCCGAGATTTCGCTGCAGAGCGGGCGGGTCAGCTTCCTGGACAAGCAGGGCAAACCGGTCCTGAGCGAGGTCGAAGGCGGCAGGAGTTTTTCTCCGCTGGAAGTGGAAGGCAAGCCTTATCTCAGCGTCCGCCAACGTTTCGAATCGCCCGATGACGAAGCCATCTACGGCTTCGGCCAGCATCAGCAAGGCTGGATGAACCAGAAAGGCCGCGATGTCGAACTGCTGCAACACAACGTGGACATGGCGGTGCCGTTCCTGGTGTCCAGCCGCAACTACGGGTTGCTGTGGGACAACAACGCCATCACCCGCATGGGCGATCCACGCGGCCTGCAGCCGCTGCCGAAAAGCCTGAAGCTGTACGACGCCAAGGGCGAAGAAGGCGCGCTGACCGCGCGCTATTCGGTCGGCGGCGTGCAGAAGGTCGAGCGCCGCGAAACCGAGGTGAACTACCAGTACATCAAGGATCTGGCCAACTTCCCGGCCGAAGCCAAGAGCAAGGACCAGCCCATGCAGGTGACCTGGGAGGGCGAGATCGAAGCGCTCAGCCCGGGCCGCCATACCTTCTCTCTGTATTCCAGCGAGTACGCCAAGCTGTGGATCGACGACAAGCCGGTGATCGACCGCTGGCGCCAGAACTGGAACCCGTGGCACCACGAGTTCGCGTTGGACCTGCAGCCGGGCCAGCGCCACAAGCTGAAGATCGAGTGGAAACTGATCGACCCCAGCTACATCGCATTGCTGCATCGCGATCCCTTGCCGGCCGCCGAAGCCAAGGACTTGTCGCTGTGGTCCGAAGCCGGACAGATGATCGACTACTACTTCGTATCCGGCGACGGCGACGGCAAGGGCGCGGCCGATCGGGTCATCGCCGGCTATCGCCAGCTGACCGGCAAAGCGGTGCTGCTGCCGAAATGGGCGTACGGATTCTGGCAGAGCCGCGAACGCTACAAGACGCAGGACGAACTGGTCGGCGCGCTGGCCGAATACCGCAAGCGCCAGCTGCCCATCGACAACATCGTGCTCGACTGGTCGTACTGGCCGCAGGACGCCTGGGGTTCGCACGATTTCGACAAGACGCATTTCCCCGATCCCGACGGCATGGTCAAGCAGGTCCACGATCTGCACGCGCAGATCATGATCTCGGTGTGGCCCAAGTTCTATCCCACCACCGCCAACTACAAGGAACTCGATGCCGCCGGCTTCATGTACAAGCGCAATGTGGAAGTGGGCGAGAAGGATTGGATAGGCGCGGGCTACCTGAACTCTTTCTACGATCCGTATTCGGAGAAGGCGCAGGCCATCTACTGGCGGCAGATCAACGAGAAGCTCAACAGCAAGGGCTTCGACGCCTGGTGGCTGGATGCGGACGAGCCGGATCTGCATTCCAACCTCGATGTCGGCGAGCGCAAAGCGCGCACCACGCCGACGGCGGTGGGCCCGTCCACCGAGTTCTTCAATTCCTATCCGCTGCCGCACACGCAAGGCGTATACCGTGGCGACCGTGCGGCCGATCCGGACAAGCGCGTGTTCATCCTGTCGCGCAAAGGCTATGCCGGCACCCAGCGCAATGCGGTGGCGGTATGGAGCGGCGATATCGTTTCGCGCTGGGACGACATGCGCGATCAGATTTCCGCCGGCGTCAATCTGTCGATGTCGGGCCTGCCGAACTGGACCTTCGATATCGGCGGCTTCGCGGTGGAGAAGCGCTATGAGAACCAGGATCCGGCGCATCTGCCGGAATGGCGCGAGCTCAACACGCGCTGGTACCAGTTCGGCGCGTTCGTGCCGCTGTTCCGCTCGCACGGCCAGTTCCCGTACCGCGAGATCTGGAACATCGCGCCGGAAGGCACGCCGTACTACGCCAGCATGGCCTACTACAACCGCCTGCGTTACACCCTGCTGCCCTACGTCTACACGCTGGCCGGCGATACCTACCATCACGATGGCAGCATGATGCGCAGCCTTGCGATGGATTTCCCGGGCGACGCCAAGGTCCGCGACATCAACGACCAGTACCTGTTCGGGCCAGCGTTCCTGGTGGCTCCGGTGACGGCGTTCAAAGCCACGCAGCGTGCGGTCTATCTGCCGGCCGGCAGCGCCTGGTACGACTTCTACACCGGCCAGCGCCACGACGGCGGCCAAACCTTGCAAGCGGCCGCGCCGCTGGAGCGCATGCCGCTGTTCGTGCGTGCCGGTGCGATCGTGCCGACCGGTCCGGTGCAGCAATACGTCGACGAGAAGAAGGACGCGCCGCTGACCGTGGTGGTCTATACGGGCGCCGACGGCGAATTCTCGCTGTACGAAGACGATGGCAAGGGCTACGGCTACGAGAAGGGCGAGTTCAGCCGCATTCCGCTGAAGTGGAATGAAAAGACCGGCGAACTGAGCATCGGTGCGCGCCAGGGTGCGTTCCCCGGCATGCAGGCCAAGCGCGAAGTCCGCGTGCGCTGGGTCAGCGGCCCGCGTGCCGATGCCGGTGCGCTGGAGCCGGCCGCCGATACCGCCGTGCAGTACGACGGCAAGGCGATCACGGTGAAGGCGACCAAGACGAACTGACATGAGCGTCGATCTGACCCGCCGCGAGTTGTTCAAGGGAGTAGGCGCAGGCCTCGCGATCGCGGGCCTGCCGTCCGCGGTCGTGCATGCGGATGCCGGAGCCATTGCCGATGGCGATGCGCTCAAGCTCTGGTACCGGCGGCCGGCGACGCGGTGGGTCGAGGCGTTGCCGTTGGGCAACGGGCGCCTAGGCGCGATGGTGTGGGGCGGCATCGAGCACGAGCGTCTGCAACTCAACGAAGACACGCTGTATGCCGGCGGCCCATACGAAGCCGACACTTCCGGCGCGCTGGAGGCGTTGCCGGAAGTGCGCCGGCTGATCTTCGCCGGCGAATACGCGCAAGCCGAAGATCTGGCCAACGCCAGGATGATGGCGCGGCCGCTCAAGCAGATGCCCTATCAGCCACTGGCCGACGTGGTGCTGGATTTTCGCGATATTCCAGATATCTCCGACTATCGTCGCGAGCTGGATCTGGATACGGCGATCACGCGCACGCAGTTCCAGACCTGGAAAACGGCGCACACGCGCGAAGCCTTCGTCTCGCCGGTCGACCAGTGCATCGTGGTGCGTTTGTCCACCAACCGTCCCGGCGGCATCGATCTGCGGGTATCGCTGGACAGCGACCAGCAGACCGAAGTCTCGACAGAAGACGGCGCGCTGCTGCTGCGCGGCCACAATGCGGCGCGGCACGGCATCGAGGGCAAGCTGAAATTTGCCACGCGGGTGCGTGCCATTCCCCGCGGCGGCTCATTGCAGGTGCGTGGCGAGCGCATGGAAATAGAAGGCGCGGACGAGGTGGTGCTGCTGATTACGGCCGCTACCAGCTATCGCCGCTACGACGATGTCGGCGGCGACCCCGAAGCGATCACGCGCCGGCAGCTGGCCGCCGCGCAGCAGCGAGGTTTTGAAGGCCTGCGCGCAGCGCATGTGGCCGAACACCAGCGCCTGTTCCGTCGCGTCTCGATCGACCTGGGCCGTACCGAGGCCGTTCGATTGCCCACCGACGAACGCGTCGAGCACTTCGCCGACGGCAACGACCCCGCACTCGCCGCGCTCTATCACCAGTACGGCCGCTATCTGCTGATCTCAAGTTCGCGCCCCGGTACGCAGCCGGCCAACCTACAGGGCATCTGGAACGACCTGATGGACCCGCCGTGGGAAAGCAAGTACACGATCAACATCAACACCGAAATGAACTACTGGCCCAGCGAGGCCAATGCATTGCCCGAATGCGTGGAGCCGCTGGAGGACATGCTGTTCGATCTGGCGGAAAAAGGCGCGCGCCGGGCCAGGGAAATGTACGGAGCGCCAGGCTGGGTGGTGCACCACAACACCGACCTGTGGCGGCAGACCGGTCCCATCGATGGCGCACAGTGGGGCTTGTGGCCCATGGGCGGCGCATGGCTGCTGCAACAGTTGTGGGACCGCTGGGACTACGGCCGCGACGAAGCCTATCTGCGCAAGATCTATCCGCTGTTCAAAGGCGCCGCCGAGTTCTTCGCCGCCGTGCTGGTCCGCGATCCCGCTACCGACGAGATGGTCACCAATCCATCGATGTCGCCCGAGAACATACACCCGAAGGGCGCCTCGCTTTGCGCCGGGCCGGCGATGGATTCGCAATTGCTGCGCGATCTGTTCGCGCAGTGCATTCAGGCTGCCGGTCTGCTGGGCGTGGATGCCGGTTTCGCACAGCAGTTGCGGCAGCTACGCGAGCACCTGCCAGCCGACCGGATCGGCAATGCGGGCCAGCTGCAGGAATGGCGCGAAGATTGGGACATGCAGGTGCCGGAGATCCATCACCGCCACGTTTCGCATCTTTACGCCTTGCATCCCAGCTCGCAGATCAACCTGCGCGATACGCCGAAACTCGCTGCGGCTGCCAAACGGTCGCTGGAAATCCGTGGCGACGACGCCACCGGCTGGGGCATCGGCTGGCGCTTGAATCTGTGGGCGCGGCTGGGCGACGGCGAGCATGCGCTGAAGATCCTGCGCATGCTGTTGGGTCCGCAGCGCACCTATCCGAACCTGTTCGATGCGCATCCGCCGTTCCAGATCGACGGCAACTTCGGCGGCACCGCCGGCATCACCGAAATGCTTCTGCAGAGCTGGGGCGGTTCGATCTTCCTGTTGCCGGCGCTGCCTCAAGCCTGGCGCGAAGGGTCCGTGCGCGGTCTTAAAGTGCGCGGCGCTGCGGGCATGGATCTGGCCTGGAAAGCGGGACGTCTGTCCACGGCCACGCTTACCAGCGCACGCGGCGGTCGTTACAACGTGGTATTGGGAAAACAGAGTCTGGACATCGAATTGGAAACGGGCCAATCGCGCCGCATGCGCCTGCAAGACGGCAAGCTGGTGGCGGCATGAGCCTGTACGCCGGCATCGACGCGGGAACCCAAAGCATCAAGCTGCTCGTCTACGACGCCGAGTCCAAACAAGTCGTTGCGACCTCAAGCGCACCGCTCGAACTCATCAGCGGCGAAGACGGCAGCCGCGAGCAGCTGGCTTCGTGGTGGATCGAGGGCGTGCACGCCTGCTTCGCGCAACTGGATGCGCCAACCCGCGCCGCCATTATCGCCATCGGCGTCTCCGGGCAACAGCACGGGTTCGTGCCGCTGGGTCGCGATGGCGAAGTACTGGCGCCAGTCAAGCTGTGGTGCGATACCAGCAGCGCACGCGAATGCGGACAGATCATGCAGGCGCTCGGCGGAGAGCAGCGCTGCATCGAGATCGCAGGCAATCCCGTCCTGCCCGGCTATACCGCTTCCAAGCTGCCGTGGACGCGTCAGCACCGGCCCGAGGTGTATCGCGACCTGGCGACCATCCTGCTGCCGCACGACTATCTCAATTTCTACCTCAGCGGCGAACGCTTCATGGAAGCCGGCGACGCCTCCGGCACCGGCTGGCTCGACGTGCGCACGCGCCAGTGGTCGTCCGAGTTGCTGGCCGCCACCGATCCCGATCGCGATCTTTCGCAGTGCCTGCCGCCGCTGGTCGAACTGGGCACCACCTTCGCCATTCTGCCTGCGATCGCCGACGCGCTCGGATTGCCGCATAGGGTCCGCATCGCCGTCGGCGGCGGCGACAACATGATGGCCGCCATCGGCACCGGCTGCGTGGTGCCCGGCCGTCTGTCGATGAGCCTGGGCACTTCCGGAACCCTGTTCGCTTACGCCGACCGCCCGGTGGTGGATGCGAACGGCGGCTGGGCTGCGTTCTGCTCTTCTTCCGGCGGATGGCTGCCGTTGATCTGCACCATGAACTGCACGGTGGCCACCGAAACCATCGCACGGCTGTTCGGTTTCAACGTCGCCCAAGGCGAAGCCATGATCGATGAGACTTCGCCGGGCGCCGGCGGCCTGACCTTGCTGCCTTTCTTCAATGGCGAACGCACGCCGAACCTGCCTGATGCCCGCGGCGCGATGCTGGGCATGGATCCGCTCAACGCCACGCCCGCCAACTTCTACCGCGCGGCGATGGAGGGCGCGACTTACACACTGAAATACGGCTACGACGCGCTTGCCGCGGCGGGCCTGGAGTTCGATGCCATCGTGCTGACCGGTGGTGGCGGCAAGAGCGCCGCCTGGCGGCAGATGATCGCCGATGTGTTCGATCTGCCGGTGGAAGTCCCCCGCCAGACCGAAGGCGCCGCGTTCGGCGCCGCGTTGCAGGCGTTGTGGTCCCAACAGCGCGGAAGCGGCGACAGCACTCCCTTACCCGAACTGGTGCTGCGGCATGCCGCTGTCGAGCCAGCGCTTTCCACCCGGCCCGACCCTGCGCGCGTCGGCCAATACCGGACGCATTACGCGCGTTTCCTGCAACACCTCGATGCCGTGCGCACGCTGTACCCGGCCTAGCACGCACTCGCACAACAGAACGGAAGACAGACCATGAGCAATTCCCCTTTCATCGGCACAAAAGAATATTTCCCCGGCATCGGCCGCATCGCCTTCGAAGGCCGCGATTCGAACAACCCGCTCGCCTTCAAGGTGTACGACGCCAACAAGCGCATCGGCGGCAAGACCATGGCCGAGCATCTGCGCTTTGCGGTGTGCTACTGGCATACCTTTTGCAACGCCGGCCACGATCCATTCGGTCCGGGCACGCGCCGCTTCCCCTGGGAAGCCGGTTCGCCGCTGGCCACGGCCGAGGCCAAGGTCGATGCCGCGT
>CBFGMR010000008.1:0-126186 GCA_965650035.1 uncultured Pseudoxanthomonas sp. | reverse complement strand
GATCTCGATGGGTTCGTGCGCCAACGGCGGCGGCTACTACCACTACTCCTACGCGGTCGTGCGCGGTTGCGATCGCATCGTGCCGGTCGACATCTACGTGCCGGGCTGCCCGCCGACCGCCGAAGCGCTGGTCTACGGCATCCTGCAACTGCAGAAGAAAATCTGGCGCACGCAGACCATCGCCCGCTGATCGTAACTTCATAAGAATATCGCCCTCACCCATTACTGAGCACGCCACGCCCCCATGGCCGAGCAAGCTGCAACCTACATCGAACAACTGCACGCACGTTTCCCGGACGGGATCCTCGGCATTGCAGAAGCCCGTGGTGAAGTGACGCTGGAAGTGCCCGCCGACAGCTGGCATGCGGCCTGCCTTTCGCTGCGCGACGACTTCGGCTTCGAGCAGCTGGTCGACCTGTGCGGCGTGGACTACCTGGGCTACGGCAGCGACGAGTGGGAAACCGCCAACGTCTCTTCCGAAGGTTTCAGTCGCGGCGTGGAGCTGGGTTTCGGCCCGGGCCGCTTCACCTGGGAGAACCGTCCGCGCGGCGAAGGCCCTGAACATCGCTTCGCCACCGTCGCCCACCTGCGCTCCTATCGGCACAACCGTCTGTTGCGCGTGCGCTGCTACGCGGCCAACGACGAACTGCCGATGGTGGCCTCGGTCACCGATATCTGGCCGGGTGCCAACTGGTTCGAGCGCGAGGCCTTCGACCTGTTCGGCATCCTCTACCAGGGCCATCCGGACCTGCGCCGCATCCTGACCGACTACGGTTTCGTGGGCCATCCGTTCCGCAAGGATTTCCCGCTGATCGGCAACGTGGAAGTCCGCTACGACGAAGAGAAGAAGCGCGTGATCTACGAACCGGTGACCTCGGTCGAACCCCGCGTCGGCGTACCGCGCGTGATCCGCGACGACGCGCGCTACGCGACCGCCGCTGGTGAGCTTGCCGCGTCGGAGCAGGCGCTTAGGGAGCCAGCCAAGTGACCGCCCAGCAATCCGGTATCGCCTTCGCCAGCAATGCAGCCGAAAGCCGCCAGGAAATCCGCAATTACACGCTGAACTTCGGCCCCCAGCATCCGGCCGCGCACGGCGTGCTGCGCCTGATCCTGGAAATGGACGGCGAAACCGTGGTCCGCGCCGATCCGCATATCGGCCTGCTGCACCGTGGCACCGAGAAGCTGGCCGAGAGCAAGCCGTTCAACCAATCGATCGGCTACATGGACCGCCTCGACTACGTTTCGATGATGTGCAACGAGCACGCCTACGTGCTTGCGATCGAACGGCTGATGGGTATCCAGGCGCCGGAGCGTGCGCAGTACATCCGCACCATGTTCGACGAGATCACCCGCATCCTGAATCACCTGATGTGGGTCGGCTCCAACGGCCTGGACCTGGGTGCGATGGCGGTGATGCTGTACGCCTTCCGCGAGCGCGAAGAGCTGATGGACTGCTACGAAGCGGTAAGCGGCGCGCGCATGCACGCCACCTACTACCGTCCGGGCGGCGTCTACCGCGACCTGCCGGACCACATGCCCAAGTACAAGGAATCGCCCTGGCGCAAGGGCAAGGCGCTGAAGCGCTTCAATGCCGCGCGCGAAGGTACGTTGCTGGACTTCATCGAAGACTTCACCAACGAATTTCCCAAGCGCGTCGACGAGTACGAAACCCTGCTCACCGACAACCGCATCTGGAAGCAGCGCACCGTCGGCATCGGCGTGATCTCGCCGGACGAAGCGCGCGCCTGGGGCATGACCGGCGCGATGCTGCGGGGTTCGGGCATCGCCTGGGACCTGCGCAAGAAGCAGCCGTACGCCAAGTACGACACGGTCGATTTCGATATCCCGGTCGGTACCCATGGCGACTGCTACGACCGCTACCTGGTGCGCATGGCCGAAATGCGCCAGTCCAACCGCATCATCGCCCAATGCGTGAAGTGGTTGAAGGCCAATCCGGGCCCGGTGATGGTGCAGAACTTCAAGGTCGCTCCGCCGTCCCGCGAGGAGATGAAGGACGACATGGAAGCGCTGATCCATCACTTCAAATTGTTCAGCGAAGGCTATTGCGTGCCTGCGGGCGAAACCTACGCCGCGGTCGAGGCGCCCAAGGGCGAGTTCGGCTGCTATCTGGTTTCCGACGGCGCCAACAAACCGTTCCGCGTGCATCTGCGTGCGCCGGGCTTCGCGCATCTTTCGTCGATGGACCATGTCGTCAGCGGGCACATGCTGCCGGACGTCGTGGCCATGATCGGCACCTATGATCTTGTTTTTGGCGAGGTGGACCGATGATGGTTCGACAGGCTCGCCATGCGCGGAATGCATTTTCCTTGGAGCTTCGCTCATGAGGGCGACAGGTAATTTCGAAGCGGCTCGCGACGTCGATCCGTTGGTCGCGTTGAACGACAAGACGCGCGCGCATATCGACCACTGGCTGTCCAAGTTCCCGCCGGACCGCAAACGTTCGGCCGTGCTGCAAGGCCTGCACGCCGCGCAGGAACAGAACGAAGGCTGGCTCAGCGACGAATTGATCGTCGCCGTGGCCAAGTACCTGGAGCTGCCGCCGGTCTGGGCCTACGAAGTCGCCAGCTTCTACTCGATGTTCGAGACCAAGCAGGTCGGCCGCAACAACGTGGCCTTCTGCACCAACATCAGCTGCTGGTTGAACGGCGCCGAAGACCTGGTCGCGCATGCGGAAAAGAAGCTCGGCTGCAAGCTGGGTCAATCCACCGCCGACGGCCGCGTCTACCTGAAGCGCGAAGAAGAATGCGTGGCCGCCTGCTGCGGCGCGCCGGTGGTCGTCATCAACGGCCACTACCACGAGAAGCTCACGCCCGCGAAGGTGGACGAACTGCTGGACGGGTTGGAATAAGCGCATGGCACATCACCCACACGCCTCCGAGGGCTACGGCCCGGTCGGTCCCGCCCCGAAAGAGCATCAGGTGGTCTACACCACGCTGCATTTCGACAAGCCGTGGTCGTACGAGAACTACCTGAAGACCGGCGGCTACAGCGCGCTGCGCAAGATCATCGAAGAGAAGATCGCGCCGGCCGACGTGGTCGAGATGGTCAAGCAGTCCGGTCTGCGCGGCCGTGGCGGCGCGGGCTTCCCCACCGGCCTGAAGTGGAGCTTCATGCCCAAGGGCGACATGCAGAAGTACATCCTCTGCAATTCCGACGAATCCGAGCCCGGCACCGCCAAAGACCGCGACATCCTGCGCTACAACCCGCATGCGGTGATCGAGGGCATGGCCATCGCCTGCTATGCGACCGGATCGACGGCCGCCTACAACTACCTGCGCGGCGAGTTCCACCACGAGCCGTTCGAGCACCTTGAAGAAGCCACTGCCGAGGCCTACAAGCATGGCTGGCTGGGCAAGAACGTGCTGGGTTCCGGCATCGACATCGACATCTACAACGCGCTGGGCGCCGGCGCCTACATCTGCGGCGAAGAAACCGCGCTGATGGAATCGCTGGAAGGCAAGAAGGGCCAGCCGCGTTTCAAGCCGCCGTTTCCGGCCAACTTCGGTCTGTACGGCAAGCCGACCACCATCAACAACACCGAGACCTATGCCTCGGTGCCGGCGATCATCCGCAACGGCGCCGAGTGGTTCCTCAACCTGGGCAAGCCCAACAACGGCGGCCCGAAGATCTTTTCGGTGTCCGGCCATGTGGCGCGTCCGGGCAATTACGAGATCCGCCTGGGCACGCCCTTCTCCGAACTGCTGGAAATGGCCGGCGGCATCCGCAACGGGCACAAGCTGAAGGCTGTCATTCCTGGCGGTTCTTCGATGCCGGTGCTGCCCGGCGAGACCATGATGGGTCTGACCATGGATTACGACAGCATCCAGAAAGCCGGTTCCGGCCTGGGTTCTGGCGCGGTCATCGTCATGGACGAAACCACCTGCATGGTGCGCGCCTGCCAGCGCATCGCGCGTTTCTATTACGCCGAGTCCTGCGGCCAGTGCACCCCGTGCCGCGAAGGCACCGGCTGGATGTACCGCATGATCACGCGCGTGGTGGAAGGCAAGGCCACGCTGGAAGACTTGAATACGTTGAAGGCTTCGGCCGGCCAGATCGAAGGCCACACCATCTGCGCCTTCGGCGAAGCGGCTGCCTGGCCGGTGCAGGGCATGCTGCGGCATTACTGGAACGAGTTCGAGTATTTCATCCTCAATGGCCGTTCGATAGTCGACGAAAAACTGGAGCGTGTTGAGCAGGAGCGCGCCGCATGAGCGCCCAACCAGTGAATCCGAACCTCGCGCCCGACCACGTCACCGTCTTCATCGACGGGGTAGAGCTGGCCGCGCCCAAGGGCTCGATGATCATCCAGGCCGCCGACAAGGCCGGCATTCCGATCCCGCGCTTCTGCTACCACGACAAGCTGGCCATCGCCGCCAACTGCCGCATGTGCCTGGTGGAAGTGGAAAAGATGCCCAAGCCCGCGCCGGCCTGCGCCACGCCGGTGATGGACGGCATGAAGATCGCCACGCGTAGCGAGAAAGCGTTGAAATCGCAGCGCAACGTGATGGAATTCCTGCTGATCAACCATCCGCTGGACTGCCCGATCTGCGATCAGGGCGGCGAATGCGAACTGCAGGATCTGTCGCTGGGTTACGGCCGTTCGGTCAGCCGCTTCCAGGAACGCAAGCGCGTCGTGCCGGACGAGGACATCGGTCCGCTGGTCGCCACCGAGATGACCCGCTGCATCCAGTGCACCCGCTGCGTACGTTTCACTGCAGACATTGCCGGCACCTACGAACTGGGCGGCATGTACCGTGGCGAGAATCTGCAGATCGGCACCTACGATGGCAAGCCGCTGACCACCGAGCTGTCCGGCAACGTCGTGGACGTGTGCCCGGTTGGCGCACTTACCAACAAGGTGTTCCAGTTCCGCGCCCGTCCGTGGGAACTGGTCGCGCGCGAGTCGATCGGCTACCACGATGCGATGGGCTCCAACCTGTTCACCCACGTGCGCCGTGGCGAGATCCTGCGCACCGTGCCGCGCGACAACGAAGCGGTCAACGAGTGCTGGCTGTCGGATCGCGACCGTTATTCGCACCAGGGCCTGTACGCCGAAGACCGTGCGGTCAAGCCGTTGCTGAAAGTGGGCGACAGCGGTACCGATAACGACTGGAAGGAAGTGTCCTGGGCCGAAGGCCTGGCTGCCGCCGCCGAAATCCTGCGCGCCAACCAGGGCGATGCGTTGGGCGTGCTGGCGCATCCGGCCACGCCCAACGACGAAGGCAGCTTGCTGGCGCGTCTGGCCGAAGCGCTGGGTAGCGGCAATCTGGATCACCGCATCTTCAATCGCGATTTCTCCGATGGCGCTGTGGCCGAACCCTTCGCCATGCCGCTGGCAGAAATCGAACAGGCCGACGCCATCGTTCTGCTCGGAACCAACATCCGCCACGAACTGCCGCTGCTGCATCAACGCATCCGCAAGGGCAACACGCAGCGCAAGACGAAGGTATATTCGGTCAATCCGGTCGACTTCGATTTCGCGTTCTCGCTCGCCGGCAAGCAGATCGTGCCGCCGTCGAAGTTCGCCGACGCGTTGAACGATTCGGCATTGCTGGAAGCGGTCAAGGGCGCAAGCCGCCCGGTACTGATCGTCGGCGCACTGGCCGAAAACCATCCGCAGGCCGCGTCGATCCGCGCTGCGGCCAAGGCGTTTGCAGCAGCGACGGGCGCAGCGCTTTGCCGCGTTCCCCAAGGCGCCAATGCGGTCGGCTTGGCGCGCAACGGCGTGCTGCCCTCCAAGCGCGATGTCGCCGGCATGTTCGCCGAGCCGCGTTCGGCCTATGTGATCTACGGCATCGAACCCGGCCTGGATTTCGCCGACGGCGCCGCCGCGCAGAAGGCCTTGAAAGCGGCCAAGGTCGTGGCCTTCAGCCACTTCGCCTGCAGGTCCACGCGTAACGTGGCCGACGTGATCCTGCCGATCGGCGCGCTGCCGGAAATCGAAGCGACGCTGACCAATCTGGATGGCGCCGATCAACGCACCCAGGCCGGCGGCAAGTTGCCGGGCGAAGCGCGCGAAGGCTGGAGGGTGTTGCGCGCGCTCGGCGGGGAGCTGCAGCTGCCCGCGTTCGAATTCACCGATCTGGCCGGCGCACGCGCGGCGGGCAAGTCGGTTGCGCCGAACAGTATCGCCAAGTCTGCGGCTCCGGCTACGACGGCCGATGGTCTCGAACTCGCCGCCACTGCGGCCATCTATCGCACCGATGGCGTGGTCCGCCGCGCGCAAGCGCTGCAGGAACATCCGCTCAATGTTTCGCCGCGTATTACCTTGAACCCGGACGATGCCCAGGCTGCAGGCCTGAGCCAGGGCCAGGTCGCCAAGGTCGGTGCGCCGGATGGCACGGCGACCTTGCCGGTCTTCGTGGACAAGCGCGTGGCCAAGGGTGCGGCCTGGATCGAAAGCGGGCATGGCGCCACCGCACCGCTGGGCGCCGGACGCGTGACGGTGGTGAGCGCATGAACGAGCTTCTGTTGAACGCCATCGATCCCCTGCGCGAATGGTTCTTCGGGCTGGGCAATTTCGGCGTGGTGTTGTGGATCGTGCTGAAGATCCTGCTGATCGCAGTGCCGGTGATCGTGGCCGTCGCTTTCTACGTGGTCTGGGAACGCAAGCTGATCGGCTGGATGCACGTGCGCCACGGGCCGATGTATGTGGGCATGGGCATCTTCCAGGCCTTCGCGGACGTGTTCAAACTGCTGTTCAAGGAAGTCCTGATGCCTGCCAAGGCACAGAAGACCATGTACATCCTTGGGCCGCTGATCACACTGGCTCCGGCTTTCGCCGCATGGGCCGTGGTGCCTTTCGATGCGAAACTGGTGCTGTCCAACGCCAACGCAGGCCTGCTGTATCTGCTGGCCATGACCTCGTTGGGCGTGTACGGCATCATCATCGCGGGCTGGGCGTCGAACTCGAAGTACGCCTTCCTGGGTGCGATGCGTTCGGCCGCGCAGGTGGTCAGCTACGAAATCGCGATGGGCTTCGCCCTGGTCGGCGTGCTGATCGCGGCGGGCAGCATGAACCTGAGCGACATCGTGATGGCGCAGGCCGGCAACAACGGTCCGTTCGAATGGTTCTGGCTGCCGTTGTTCCCCTTGTTCATCGTGTACTGGGTGTCCGGCGTGGCCGAGACCAACCGCGCACCGTTCGACGTGACCGAAGGCGAATCGGAAATCGTCGCCGGCCACATGGTCGAGTATTCGGGCGCGGCGTTTTCGCTGTTCTTCCTGGCCGAATACGCCAACATGATCCTGGTCAGCTTCCTGGTGTCGCTGTTCTTCATGGGCGGCTGGCTGAGTCCATTGCAGGGTTGGAATCCGGGCGACGTATCGCCATGGGTGAACTGGATATGGCAGGGCGGCTGGCCGTGGCTATTGCTCAAGGTGGGTTTCTTCGCCAGCTGCTTCATCTGGTTCCGCGCCAGCTTCCCGCGCTACCGCTACGACCAGATCATGCGCCTGGGCTGGAAGGTGTTCATTCCGCTGACCATCGCCTGGATCGCGGTTACCGCATTGATGGTGTTTTTCGGCGTGTTCGAGAAGGGCGTCTGAGTGATGAATAAAGTTGCCCACTACTTCAAGAGCCTGATGCTGCTGGAGCTGCTCCAGGGCCTGTGGCTGACCTTCAAGTACACCTTCAAGCCGAAGTACACGGTGATGTACCCGATGGAGAAGTTCCCGCAGTCGCCGCGCTTCCGCGGGCTGCATGCGTTGCGCCGCTACCCCAATGGCGAAGAACGCTGCATCGCCTGCAAGCTGTGCGAAGCGGTGTGCCCGGCGCTGGCCATCACCATCGACTCGGAGAAGCGCGAAGACGGCACCCGCCGCACCACCCGCTACGACATCGATCTGTTCAAGTGCATCTACTGCGGTTTCTGCGAGGAAAGCTGCCCGGTGGATTCCATCGTGGAAACCCACATCCTGGAATACCACTTCGAAAACCGTGGCGAGAACATCGTCACCAAGCCGCAGCTGCTGGCGATCGGGGACCGGTTGGAAACCGAGATCGCCGAGCGCCGCGCTGCCGACGCCGCCTTCCGCTGAGGTCACGATGGATCTGCTGCTCGCTTCCTTCTACGCATTCGCAGCCGTCGCGGTAGTCGCCGCCGGCGGCGTGATCAGCGTGCGCAACCCGGTGCATGCGGTGCTGTGCCTGATCCTGACGTTCTTCTCCATCGCCTGCATCTGGCTGCTGGTAGGCGCCGAGTTCCTGGGGGTGGCGCTGATCCTGGTGTATGTCGGCGCGGTGATGGTGTTGTTCCTGTTCGTGGTGATGATGCTGGATATCGACATCGTCAAGATCCGCGAAGGCTGGGTCCGTTATCTGCCGGTCGGCCTGCTGGTGGCGGTGGTCATGCTGCTGGAAATCCTGGCCCTGATCGGATTCAAGGCCAAGCTGGCCGTGCCGTACGCGGCCAACGCGGCTTCCGAAGCGGCGGACGTTTCCAACACGGCGTGGCTGGCGCGCACGCTGTTCACCAAATTCCTGCTGCCGTTCGAATTCGCCGCGGTGATCCTGACCGTGGCGGTGATCGCGGCGGTAATGTTGACCCTGCGCAAGCGCGAAGGCAGCAAGACGCAGAACCCGGCCGAGCAGTCGCGGGTCAAGGCCGGTGATCGCCTGCGCATGATCGAAGTAGCGGTGGAATCGCCGACCCGCGAGACCCTGATCGTGCGGCCGCCGGCCGAACCGGAGACCAAGCCATGATCGCCCTGGGCCACCTGCTGGCGCTCGGCGCAGTGCTGTTCTGCATCAGCGTCGCCGGCATCTTTCTCAACCGCAAGAACATTATCGTGCTGTTGATGTCCATCGAGCTGATGCTGCTGGCGGTGAACATCAACTTCATCGCCTTTTCGCGCCAGTTCGGCGATCCGGACGGGCAGATCTTCGTGTTCTTCATCCTCACCGTGGCCGCTGCGGAAGCCGCGATCGGCCTGGCCATCCTGGTCACCCTGTTCCGTACCCGGCGCACGATCAACGTGACCGATGTCGATTCCTTGAAAGGCTGATGCACCGATGACGGGCGTGGAAATCATCATCTCCAAGAACATGCTGCTGGCGATCGTGCTGGCGCCCCTGCTGGGAAGCATCGTGGCCGGCCTGTTCGGGCGGCAGGTAGGCCGCGCGGGCGCGCACTGGGTCACCATCCTGGGCGTGGCGGTCAGCTGCGCATTGTCCGGTTGGGTGCTTTACCAGCTGGTCGGGGGCGCCGCGCCGTTCAACGAGAACGTCTACACCTTCTTCCAGATCGGCAACTATTCCGGGCATGTCGGTTTCATGATCGACAAGCTGACCGCGATGATGATGGTGGTGGTCACCTTCGTTTCGCTGCTGGTGCACGTCTACACCATCGGCTACATGGCCGACGATCCGGGTTACCAGCGGTTCTTCAGCTATATCTCGTTGTTCACCTTCTCCATGCTGATGCTGGTGATGAGCAACAACTTCCTGCAGCTGTTCTTCGGCTGGGAGGCGGTGGGCCTGGTGTCGTACCTGCTGATCGGTTTCTGGTTCAAGCGTCCCAGCGCGATCTTCGCCAATCTCAAGGCCTTCCTGGTCAACCGCGTTGGCGATTTCGGCTTTCTGCTGGGCATCGCGGCGGTGCTGTTCTGGTTCGGCACGCTGGATTACGCGACCGTGTTCGCCAATGCGCCCATGCTGAAGGGCGTTACCGCCACGATCGTCACCGGCCACCCATGGGAAGTGGCGACCATCATCTGCATCTGCCTGTTCATCGGTGCGATGGGCAAATCGGCGCAGGTGCCGTTGCACGTGTGGCTGCCGGACTCGATGGAAGGCCCGACTCCGATCTCGGCGTTGATCCACGCCGCCACCATGGTCACGGCGGGTATCTTCATGGTGGCGCGTATGTCGCCGCTGTTCGAGATGTCGGAGACGGCGCTGAACTTCGTGTTGTTCATCGGGGCCACCACCGCCTTCTTCACTGGCCTGATCGGCATCGTGCAGAACGACATCAAGCGTGTGGTGGCGTACTCCACGCTGTCCCAGCTCGGCTACATGACCGTGGCGTTGGGCGTATCGGCTTATTCGGCCGCGATCTTCCACCTGATGACCCATGCCTTCTTCAAGGCGCTGCTGTTCCTGGGCGCGGGCTCGGTGATCATCGCCATGCACCACGAGCAGGACATGCGCAAGATGGGCGGCCTGCGCAAGTACATGCCGATCACCTTCGTGACCATGTGGATCGGCACCCTGGCGCTGGTGGGCACGCCGTTCTTCTCCGGCTTCTATTCCAAAGACACGATCATCGAGGCAGCCGAGCACCACGCGCACATGGCTCACAGCTGGGTTGCAACTTACGGCTATTGGGCGGTGCTCGGCGGCGTGTTCGTGACCAGTTTCTACAGCTTCCGCCTGCTGTATCTGACCTTCCATGGCAAGGAACGTTTCCGTGATGCGCACGACGATCACGGCCACGGCCATGAGGCGCATGCGCATGACGACCACGCGCACGACGATCATGGTCATGGCGCCCATGAGCCGCATGAATCTCCGTGGGTGGTGACCGTTCCGTTGATCCTGCTGGCCATTCCCTCCATCGCGATCGGCTTCTTCACCATCGGGCCCATGCTGTTCGGCACCGGTTGGGACGGACATCATGCCTTGGAGACGATCCCCGGTCAGGCGCTGACCTTCTTCAGTGGCGCGATCGATTTCATGGATCCAGCGCGCGACACGGTGATGGCGCTGAAGGAAGAGTTCCACAGCCCCTGGGGATTCGTGTGGCACGGCATGCAGGCGCCGCCATTCTGGTTGGCCTTGGCCGGGTTCCTCGCAGCCACCGGTCTTTATATCTTTGCTTCGCCCGAACTGCCGGCGCGCATGCGCCACAGCAAGGTCGGCGCGTTCCTGGCCAACATCCTGGACAAGAAATACTGGATGGATACGTTGTGGATCGGCGGTTTCGCCGGCGGCGGCGTGGCCTTGGGCGATCTTTCCAACGCCATAGACAGCAAGGTGATCGATGGCGTCGCGGTCAACGGCAGCGCCAAGCTGGTGGACATGGCCGCCAACCTGTTGCGACGCACCCAATCGGGTTTCCTCTACCACTACGCCTTCGCGATGATCCTCGGCCTGATTGCACTGCTGGCCGTGCTCATCAAGTTTTGGCAATGAACGCCGCGGCGTTGAACTGACGGATTAATAACACGTGTCGAACTGGCCTTTATTGAGTGTATTGATCTGGCTGCCCATGCTGGGCGGCGCGCTGATCCTCGCGCTGGGCAATGCCCGTGCGAGCGCTGCGCGCTGGACCGCGCTGGGTGTGGCGCTGCTGACCTTCGTGGCCAGCATCGGTCTGCTGACCGGCATCAACCCGGCCGATCCGGGCATGCAGTTCGTGGAAGCGCACGCGTGGATCCCGGCCTACGATATCGGCTACAACCTGGGTGCAGACGGCATTTCCATCGCCCTGATCGTGCTGACCACGTTGACCACCGCGCTGGCGCTGATCGGCGCGTGGACGGTGATCGAGAAGCGCGTGAGCCAGTACGTGGCGGCGTTCCTGTTCCTGGAAGGCATGATGATCGGCGTGTTCTGCGCGACCGACGCCATGCTGTTCTACGTGTTCTTCGAGGCCATGCTGATTCCGATGTTCCTGATCATCGGCGTCTGGGGCGGGCCGCGCCGCATCTACGCTTCGGTCAAGTTCTTCCTGTACACCTTCCTCGGCTCGGTGCTGATGCTGGTCGGGTTGATCTACCTGTACCTCAAAGGCGGCAGCTTCCAGTTCGCCGATCTGTACCAGTTGTCGCTCAACGCCAAGGAACAGACCTGGCTGTTCTTCGCCTTCCTGATCGCCTTTGCGGTCAAGGTGCCGATGTTCCCGGTGCACACCTGGTTGCCGGATGCGCACGTGGAGGCGCCGACCGCAGGTTCGGTGATCCTGGCGGCGATCATGCTGAAGATCGGCGGATACGGCTTCCTGCGTTTTACCCTGCCGATCCTGCCCGATGCGGGCCACGAGTGGGCCTGGCTGGTGATCGCGCTGTCGCTGATCGGCGTGGTCTACGTGGGCCTAGTGGCGCTGGTGCAGGACGATATGAAGAAGCTGATCGCCTATTCGTCGGTTTCGCACATGGGCTTCGTGACCCTGGGCATCTTCATCGCCTTCGGCCTGATCCGCGACTACGGCAACCTGGACGGCGCGCGCCTGGGCCTGCAGGGCGCGATGGTGCAGATGATTTCGCACGGTTTCGTCTCCGGCGCCATGTTCTCCTGCGTCGGCGTGCTGTACGACCGCATGCATACGCGCATGATCCGCGACTACGGCGGCGTGGCCAACGTGATGCCGTGGTTTGCGGTGCTGTTCGTGTTTTTCGGCATGGCCAATGCCGGTCTGCCCGGGACCAGCGGTTTCGTCGGCGAGTTCATGGTCATCGTGGCGAGCTTCCAGAAGCATCCGTATCTCGCGCTGACCGCGGCCTCCACGCTGATCATCGGCGCGGCCTACACGCTGTGGCTGGTGAAGCGGGTGATGTATGGCGAGGTGGCCAACGCGCACGTGGCGGAAATGAAGGATCTCAACGGTCGGGAAATACTGGTGCTTGGTGTGTTCGCATTGGGCGTGCTGGCGATCGGCATCTGGCCGAAGCCGCTGACCGACCTCATGGAGCCCTCGATCGCACAACTGGCGATGCAGCTCGCCAACAGCAAGCTGTAAGGAAGAATGATGACCACGCCGACGTTATCCGCCACCGCCGACCTGATGCCGTTGCTGCCCGAGCTGGTGCTGATCGGCGGCGCTTTCGCGCTGTTGATGCTGGACCTGTTCCTGGATAACCAGCGTCGCGTGATCACCCATGCGCTCACTCTGGCGCTGCTGGCCGGCGTGCTGGCCATGGTCGCCTGCGGTATAGGCGGGCAGGGCACCGTTTTCAACGGCATGTTCGTGCGCGACGTGATGGCCGACGTCAGCAAGGTGGTGATCCTGCTGGTGAGCGGGCTGTCGCTGCTGTACTCATGGCCCTACCTGCGCGAGCGCAAGCTCTATCAGGGCGAAGTGCCGGTGCTGATCCTGTTCGCCACGGCCGGCATGATGATGCTGGTATCGGCGGGCAACATGGTGCTGGTCTACCTGGGTCTGGAGCTGCTGGCGCTGTGCTCCTACGCGCTGGTCGCGCTGGACCGCGACAACGGTCTTTCCACCGAAGCGGGCATGAAGTACATCGTGCTTGGCTCGCTCGCTTCGGGGTTGCTGCTGTACGGCATGTCGCTGGTGTACGGCGCCACCGGTACGCTGGACCTGGCTGGCATCCATGCCGCCTCCACCCAGATCGCCGACAAGGCCCTGCTGCTGACCGGCGTGGTGTTCCTGGTTGCCGGTCTGGCGTTCAAGCTGGGCGCGGCGCCTTTCCATATGTGGCTGCCCGACGTCTATCAGGGCGCGCCGACGCCGATCACCTTGTTCATCAGCGCCGGCCCCAAGCTGGCCGCCTTCGGCATGGCCTACCGGCTGCTGGAGAACGGCGTGGGTCCGATGTCCGAGCAGTGGCATCTGATGCTCGCCGGGCTCGCCGCGGCTTCGCTGGTGATCGGCAACGTGATCGCCATCGCGCAGACCAATCTCAAGCGCATGCTGGCCTATTCGACGGTTTCGCACGTGGGTTTCCTGCTGTTGGGTCTGGCCGGCGGCGATGCGCGCGGTTATGCCGCCTCGTTGTTCTATGGCATCAGTTATGCGGTGATGTCGGCCGCGGCGTTCGGCGCCATCGTGGTGTTGTCGCGGCAGGGTTTCGAAGCCGACAAGATCGATGATTTCAAGGGTCTGAATGCACGCAACCCCTGGCAGGCCGGGCTGGTGCTGTGCGTCATGGCCTCGCTGGCCGGTGTGCCGCCTTTCCTGGGCTTCTGGGCCAAGCTGGTGGTGCTGGGCGCAGCGCTGGATGCCGGACTGGTGTGGCTGGCGGTACTGGGCGTGATCTGCGCGGTGATCGGCGGCTATTACTACCTGCGCGTGATCAAGGTGATGTACTTCGACGAACCCGTCGGCGAGCTTCCCCCGGTGCGCAAGGACCGTGTGGTTCCAGTGGTGTTCGGCGTCAATGCGCTGGCGTTGCTGGTGCTGGGAATCTTCTGGAATCCGATCATGGCTTGGTGCCAGCAGGCCTTCGCCTGAAGTGGGTTTTTGCCTGACTGCAAGGCAAACCATCCCCATCCCGGCCTTCTCCTTGAAGGGGAAGCAGAGAATGCGGGCTTGCAATAAAAGACCCGAGTCACCATAATTCCGCTTCTGATGCGGGGTGGAGCAGTCTGGCAGCTCGTCGGGCTCATAACCCGAAGGTCGCAGGTTCAAATCCTGCCCCCGCTACCAAGCTTTTCGGTTTCATGGAAAGCCTCTTGCAGAGGCTTTTTTAGCGACCAAGGCCTGGGCTCGTGAAGGTGAATGTTCCCACCTGCACACCGGAATCCAGCAGTATCGGACAAGGGGCCCATCAGGGCCCTTTGTTGTTTCCGGGCCATCACTTCTCTTAATTCACGATTTTCTTCCACTGCCGGCGAATCATCACCACGTGAGCGACAAGGCAAAACAAATCGCGAACCTGCTTTCCCCCACGGTGCAGGCCCTGGGCCTGGAGCTGCTGGGCGCCGAGTACCTGCCCGCGCCGGGCAGCGCCACCTTGCGCCTGTATATCGACGTGACCGAGGCCGAACGGGACACGCGCATCGTCAACATCGAGGATTGCGAAGCAGTGAGCCGCGAGGTTTCCGCCCAGCTCGATGTCGAGGACCCGATCACCGGTAATTACACGCTGGAAGTGTCCTCGCCGGGCATCGAGCGCCCGCTGTTCACCCTGGCGCAGTTCGTGCGCCACCAAGGCGAATCGGCCAAGGTCGTGCTGCGGCTGCCGCAGGAAGGCCGCCGTCGCCTGCAAGGCCCGATCCTGCGCATCGAAGGCAACAACATCGTCTTCCAGGTCGACAACGACGAGATGACGGTCGCATTCGAGAACGTGGACAAGGCCAGGATCATGCCCGACTGGGTGGCGCTGGGTTTCGCGCCGCAGCCCAAGAAGGCTGGCACGGCCAAGCCGGCCGCGGCCAAGACGGCACCGAAGAAAACGGCGCCAGTGAAGAAGGCGGCGAAGAAAGCGACCAAGAAAAAACCGGCCGGCAAATCGGCTTCCAAGAAACCGGCCCCCAAGCAACCGGGCCAGGCAAAACCCAACCAACCGGCGGCCAAGCGGCCGCGCGCGGAGTAAACGATGAGTAAGGAATTATTGCTGGTAGTGGATGCGGTAGCCAACGAAAAGGGCGTGCCGCGCGAAGTGATCTTCGACGCCATCGAGGCCGCGCTGGCTTCGGCTGCGAAGAAGCGCTATCCGGACCAGGAAGTACTGACCCGCGTGACCATCGACCACAAGACCGGCGAGTACGAGACTTTCCGCCGCTGGGAAGTAGTGGCCGATGACGTGGTCATGGAGTCGCCCGATTTCCAGATCCGTCTGATGGACGCGCTGGACGAAAGCGATGGCGCCGAAGTGGGCGATTACGTGGAAGAACAGATCGAAAACCCCGACTTCGGCCGTATCGCCGCGCAGGCCGCCAAGCAGGTGATCGTGCAGCGCGTGCGCGAGGCCGAGCGCGCGCAGGTGGTCGATGCGTGGAAGGACCGTGTGGGCGAGCTGGTCACCGGCATCGTCAAGCGCGCCGAGCGCGGCAACATCTACGTGGACCTGGGCGGCAATGCCGAGGCCTTCATTCCCAAGGACAAGGGCATCCCGCGCGACACCCTGCGCGCCGGCGACCGCGTCCGCGGCTACCTGTTCGACGTGCGCACCGAACCGCGCGGCCCGCAGCTGTTCATCAGCCGCGCTGCCCCGGAATTCATGATCGAGCTGTTCAAGCTGGAAGTGCCGGAAGTGGGCCAGGGCCTGGTCGAGATCAAGGCCTGCGCGCGCGATCCGGGCGACCGCGCCAAGATCGCGGTGCTGGCGCACGACACGCGCACCGATCCCATCGGCGCCTGCATCGGCATGCGCGGTTCGCGTGTGCAGGCCGTGTCCAACGAGCTCAACGGCGAGCGCGTGGATATCGTGCTGTGGAACGACAGCGCCGCCAATTTCGTCATCAACGCCATGGCGCCTGCGGAAGTGCAGTCGATCATCGTCGATGAAGAGAAGCACTCCATGGATCTGGCCGTGGCCGAAGACCGCCTGGCACAGGCCATCGGCAAGGGCGGCCAGAACGTGCGCCTGGCCAGCCGCCTGACCGGGTGGCAGCTGAACGTGATGACCCAGGACCAGGTGTCGGCCAAGTCCGAGGCCGAGCAGGCCGTCGCCCGCCAGCTGTTCGTAGACAAGCTCGAAGTGGACGAGGAAATCGCGGCCATCCTGGTGGCGGAAGGCTTCAACACGGTCGAGGAAATCGCCTACGTACCGGTCGGCGAGCTGCTGGCGGTGGAGGGCTTCGACGAGGACATCGTGGAAGAACTGCGCGCCCGTGCCCGCGACGCACTGCTCAACGAGGCCCTGGCCGAAGAAGAGGAAGTCGACGAGAACCAGCCGGCCGAAGACCTGCTGGCCCTGGAAGGCATGGACGACGAAACCGCCTATGCATTGGCCGGTCACGGCGTGCGCACCAGCGAGGATCTTTCCGACCTGGGCACCGACGAGATCGTCGAATTCGGCATCGAAGGGCTGGACGAAGATCGCGCCAAGGCGCTGATCCTGGCTGCCCGCGCCGAGGAGATCGCTCGTCTGGAGCGTGGCGAATGAACACCACACTGGCACGTCTGGAACCCGGCCTATGAGCCGGCAATGAACTCCGCCCTGCAGAATACAGGGCTAGAATCCGCGTTCCCTTCGCAATAGGCGGGGGACGCCTACGAAGGTCACAGGATCCGAATGACGCAGCAAACCACCATCCGCAAGCTCGCCGAACTGGTCAACACGCCGGTCGAGAAACTGCTTGAGCAGCTGGCCGAGGCCGGCATGACCTTCAGCGGCCCCGACCAGCCCGTGACCAGCACCGAGAAGATGAAACTGCTCGGTTTCCTGCGCCGCACCCATGGCAAGGCCGACAAGCCCGCCGAGGACGATGCTGCGCCGAAGAAGATCACGCTCAATCGCCGCAAGGTGCAGGAAGTGACGGTCGCCGCCGGCCGCACCAAGACCACGGTCAACGTGGAGGTCCGCCAGAAGCGCACCTACATCAAGAGCGATGAGGTCGAAGCGCCGCCCAGCGACGAACGTGCCGATGCGTTGCGCAAGCTGGAGGAATCCAAGCAGCGCAACCTGGAAGAGCAGCAGCGTCTGGCCGAGACCGACAAGAAGCGCGCCGACGAGCGCGAGCGCGTGCGTCAGGAAGAAGAAGCCGTACGCCTGAAAGCCGAGGCCGAACGCCTGCAGGCCGAAGCCGAGGCCGTCGCCGCCGCTACCGGCGCGACCCCCGCCGACGAGGGCGAAGCCGCCCCGCGTGCCGCCAAGCCCAGCGGTCACCACGTTCCCAAGCCGCCAGTGCGCAAGGATCCGCCGCGCACCGACGATCGCAACGCCACCCCCGCCAGCAAGCACAAGACCCGCGGCTCGCACGCGATGGTCGCTGGCGTGGAAGACGACGACAACACCCAGCGTTTCGCCGGGCAGCTGCATCTTTCGGCGGCCGATCGCGCGCGCCGCACCACCACCCGCGGCAAGCCGAAGCCGCGCCGCCAGGAACAGTCGCGCGGCGGCACTGGCACCCATGGCTTCGAACGTCCCACCGCACCGGTGGTGCGCGATGTGGCCATCGGCGAAACGATCACGGTGGCCGATCTGGCGCAGAAGCTCGCGCTCAAGGGCGGCGACGTGGTCAAGGCGCTGTTCAAGATGGGCGTCATGGCCACCATCACCCAGAGCATCGACCACGACACCGCCGCGCTGGTGACCGAAGAACTCGGCCACAACGTGGTGCGCGCCGACAGCGGCGACGTCGAGGACCATCTGATCGCCCACAGCGAAGCCGACCAGGGCGAGCAATCGCCGCGTCCGCCGGTGGTCACCATCATGGGCCACGTCGACCACGGCAAGACCTCGTTGCTGGATTACATCCGCCGCACCAAGGTCGCCAACAGCGAAGCCGGCGGCATCACCCAGCACATCGGCGCGTACCACGTCGAAACCGACAAGGGCGTGATCAGCTTCCTGGATACGCCCGGCCATGCCGCTTTCACCCAGATGCGCGCCCGCGGCGCCAAGCTCACCGACATCGTGGTGCTGGTGGTGGCGGCCGACGACGGCGTCATGCCGCAGACCATCGAGGCGGTGAAGCTGGCCAAGGCGGCCAACGTGCCGCTGATCGTGGCGGTGAACAAGATGGACAAGAGCGATGCCGATCCGGGTCGCGTCAAGAACGAGTTCCTGACCCACGACGTGGTGGCGGAAGAGTTCGGCGGCGACACCCAGTTCGTCGAGGTTTCGGCCAAGACCGGCGCGGGCGTCGACAACCTGCTGGATTCCATCCTGCTGCAGGCCGAAGTGCTGGAGCTCAAGGCTTCTCCCAGCGGCCGCGCCAGCGGTGTGGTGATCGAGTCTTCGCTGGACAAGGGCCGTGGTCCGGTGGCCACCGTGCTGGTGCAACAGGGCCAGCTGAAGAAGGGCGATTACCTGGTCTGCGGTACCCAGTACGGCCGCGTGCGCGCGCTGTTCGACGAAACCGGCGGCCAACCGGCCGAAGCCGGCCCGTCGATCCCGGTGCAGGTGCTCGGCCTGTCCGGCGTGCCGGATGCGGGCGACGATTTCGTCGTCGTCGCCGACGAACGCCTGGCCAAGGACGTGGCCCAGCAACGCGACACCAAGCGCCGCGAATCGCGCCTGGTGCAGTCCGCCGGCAGCCGCATGGAAGACATCATGTCGCAGCTGGGCAAGGGCGAAGGCCAGCTGGTCCTGAACCTGGTGATCAAGGCCGACGTGCAGGGTTCGGTGGAGGCGCTGAAGCAGTCGCTGGTAGCTTTGTCCAACGACATGATCCGCATCAACATCATCCATTCCGGCGTGGGCGGCATCACCGAGTCCGATGCGAATTCCGCATTGACCTCCAAGGCCACCATGATCGGCTTCAACGTGCGCGCCGATGCGGCCGCGCGGCGGATCGTGGAATCCAACGGCATCGATCTGCGTTACTTCTCGATCATCTACGACGTCATCGACCAGGTGAAGCAGGTGGCTTCCGGTTTGCTGGGCGTGGAGATCCGCGAAGAGATCATCGGCATCGCCGAGGTGCGCGACGTGTTCCGCAGTTCCAAGTTCGGCGCCGTCGCCGGCTGCATGGTCGTGGAAGGCACGGTCAAGCGCAGCAAGCCGATCCGCGTGCTGCGCGACAGTACGGTGGTATTCGAAGGCGAACTGGAATCGCTGCGCCGCTTCAAGGAGAACGTGGACGAAGTGCGCAACGGTACCGAGTGCGGCATTGGCGTGAAGGCGTACAACGACGTGCAGCCGGGCGACCAGATCGAGTGCTTCGAGCGCATCGAAGTGCAGCGCACGCTGTAAATCCGTGATTCGTGATTCGGGATTTGTGATTCGCGAAAACGAGTCACAAATCGCCGGGTTTCGTCGAATCACCAATCACCAATCACGAATCACATGCCCTCGAACAAATCCTTCCACCGCAGCGACCGCGTCTCCGCCCAGCTCCGCCGCGAACTTGGCAAGCTGGTGCACGAGTTCGTGCGCGAGCACGGCCTGCCGTCGGTCAGCGTGTCCGACGTCGAAGTCACCCGCGACCTGGCCCATGCCAAGGTGTTTGTCACTGCGTTGATGCAGGAAAAGTCCGCCGAAGCGGTGAAGGACCTGAAGGAGTTGTCTCCGCAGATCCGCTACCAGCTGGGCAAGGCGATGAAACTGCGCCACGTGCCCGAATTGCATTTCCACTACGATGATTCGGTGGACCGCGGCGAGCGTATCGAGAACCTGTTGCGCGACCTTCCGCCTCCGCCCGTCGACGAAGACGAGTGATCGTCGGGGTGTTGTAGGAGCGGGCCTTGCCCGCGACGTTTTTTCCTGCAGCATATGAAGAGCGTCGCGGGCAAGGCCCGCTCCTACATGCAAAGGACCACGCCGCTCCACATGTCGCTGCCCAAGGTCAAATTCCGACGCCTCGACGGCATCCTGCTGCTGGACAAGCCGCAAGGGCTCAGCTCCAACCAGGCCTTGCAGCGCGCGCGTTTCCTGTTCCGCGCGCAGAAGGGCGGGCATACCGGCAGCCTGGATCCGCTTGCCACCGGCTTGCTGCCGCTGTGCTTCGGCGAAGCCACCAAGATCGCCGGCAATCTGCTGGGCGCGCGCAAGGCCTACGACACGGTCGCGCGTCTGGGCATCACCACCGACACCGACGACGCAGAAGGCCAGCCACTGCGCGAGCGTCCGGTGGGCAAGTACACATTGCCGCAGATCGACGCCGCACTGCGTCAGCTCACCGGCCGCATTCAGCAACGCCCTCCCATCTATTCGGCGCTCAAGCGCGGCGGCGAGCCGCTGTATGCCAAGGCCCGGCGCGGCGAGATCGTGGAAGTGGAACCGCGCGCGATCGAGGTCCACCGTTTCGAGCTGCAATCGGCCGCCGACCTGCTGGACGGCGGCGAGCCTTTGCTGCGCCTGCAGGTGGAATGCGGCTCCGGCACCTACGTGCGCAGTCTGGTCCGCGACCTGGGCGAGCTGCTGGGCTGCGGCGCGCACGTGGTGGAACTGCGCCGCCTGTGGGTGGAGCCCTTCCGTGAGCCGCGCATGTGGACGCTCGAGGCCCTGCAGGCCCTGGCCCAGCGCGACGAACGCAGCCTGGACGCCTGCCTGCTGCCGCTGGATGCCGGCCTGATCGGCTTCCGCCGCATCGATCTGACCGACGAGGCCGCCCGCCGCTTCAGTCAGGGCCAGCGCCTGCCGGCCATCCCGGGCCCGGTAGGGCCTTGCGCGGTCTACGACGGGGCCGGACGGGTGCTGGGCCTGGCCCAGCTGGACGAGGGCAGGGTGCTGGCCCCGCAGCGCCTGTTCAATTGGCCGGAACCGGTTGCGGAGAGCGCCAAGCGGGAATAGGCAGCCGGAAAGCTTGCAGGTACGGGCTTCTTGCGGGTTTTTTGCCGTCATCCCAGCGCAAGCCGGGATCCAAGTTGCCCTTGATCTTCAGGTGGGCGGCAGAATCAAGATCAAGATGGATCCCGGCTTGCGCTGGGAAGACGACAAAAGGGTTTTGGCCGTTGCTACCCATCCATCCCTATCTCCAGCCCAGTAAAACCTTGTTTTGCAAGGCTTCGGCGACTACAATGCCGCGGCCTTTTCGGCATCCTTGATCGTCCATCGATCACCTTCGCGGCAATCCATCGCAGCATCCCTAGCAAACGGCGAGCCCCGCGGTGCGCACCGCTTCCCTGTCCCGGGAATCAAAGCGTTCCTGCAGGCCACGCATCTCAAGAGAAAAGACTATGCCCATCGATACCCAGAAAGTCATTGAAGACAACAAGCGCGGCCCCGCCGATACCGGTTCGCCGGAAGTCCAGGTCGCCCTGATCACCGCCCGCATCGAACAGCTCAGCGGCCACTTCAAGACCCACAAGAAAGACCACCACAGCCGCCGTGGCCTGCTCCAGCTGGTGAACCGCCGCCGCAGCCTGCTCGACTATCTGAAAAAGAAGGACGGCGAGCGCTACAAGACCCTGATCGAGAAACTCGGCCTGCGTCGCTAAACCCAACACCGACCGCGGCGCAGTGATGCGCCGCGGTTTTGTTTGTAGACGAGAAATTCCGCAAGAAAAAGTTTTCCACATCGCACCACCCGGCCGGACCGACCCGGCCATCCGCATGCGGCATGGGTCGCATCCGGTTCAACCGATAGCGCATCACCAAGGATCAACCAACGTGGCAAAAATCACCAAGACCTTCCAGTACGGCAAGCACCAGGTCACCCTGGAAACCGGCGAGATCGCCCGCCAGGCCGGCGGTGCCGTCATCGTCAAGTTCGACGACACCGTGCTGCTGGTATCCGCAGTCGCCGCCAAGAACGCGCGCGAAGGCCAGGACTTCTTCCCGCTGACCGTCGACTACCAGGAGCGTTTCTACGCCGGTGGCCGCATCCCGGGCGGCTTCTTCAAGCGCGAAGGCCGCGCCACGGAGAAGGAAACCCTGATCTCGCGCCTGATCGACCGTCCGCTGCGCCCGCTGTTCCCGGAAGAATTCCGCAATGAAGTGCAGGTCATCGCCACGGTGATGTCGCTGAACCCGGAAATCGACGGCGACATCCCGGCCCTGATCGGCGCTTCCGCCGCAGTAGCCCTGACCGGCGCGCCGTTCAACGGCCCTATCGGCGCGGCCAAGGTCGGTTACATCAACGGCGAATACGTGTTGAACCCGACCGTCAGCGAGCTGAAGGATTCCAAGCTTGAGCTGGTCGTCGCCGGTACCTCCAATGCGGTGCTGATGGTCGAATCCGAAGCCGCCGAGCTGTCCGAAGACGTGATGCTGGGCGCGGTGATGTTCGGCCATCGCGAAATGCAGAAGGTCATCAACATCATCAACGAGCTGGTCACCGAAGCCGGCACCAAGAACTGGGAATGGTCGGCCCCGGCCAAGAAGGACGCGCTGATCTCCGCGCTGAAGGAAGCCGTCGGCACCCAGCTCGATTCCGCTTTCCAGGTACGCGACAAGCTGCAGCGCCGCGACGCCATCGCTGCGATCAAGAAAGACGTGCTGCAGGGTCTGGCCGGCCGCGCCGAAGCCGACGGCTGGAGCAGCGGCGAACTGTCGAAGGAATTCGGCGAGCTGGAATACCAGACCATGCGTGGTTCGGTGCTGGCTTCCAAGGTCCGCATCGACGGCCGCGCGCTGGACACCGTGCGCCCGATCAGCTCCAAGGTCAGCGTGCTGCCGCGTGTGCACGGTTCCTCGCTGTTCACCCGCGGTGAAACGCAGGCGATAGTGGCAGTCACCCTGGGCACCGCGCGCGATGGCCAGGTCATCGACGCGGTCTCCGGCGAGTACAAGGACCACTTCCTGTTCCATTACAACTTTCCCCCGTACTCGGTGGGCGAAGCCGGCCGCATGATGGGCCCGAAGCGTCGCGAAATCGGCCACGGCCGTCTCGCCAAGCGCGGCGTGCTGGCAGTGATGCCGACCATGGAAGCCTTCCCGTACACCATTCGCGTGGTTTCGGAAATCACCGAATCCAATGGTTCCTCGTCGATGGCTTCGGTTTGCGGCAGTTCGCTGGCGCTGATGGATGCCGGCGTTCCGATCTCGGCGCCCGTCGCCGGTATCGCCATGGGTCTGGTCAAGGAAGGCAACGACTTCGTCGTGCTCTCCGACATCCTGGGTGACGAAGATCACCTGGGCGACATGGACTTCAAGGTGGCCGGCACCCAGAACGGCGTGTCCGCGCTGCAGATGGACATCAAGATCGAAGGCATCACCGAAGAAATCATGAAGCAGGCGTTGTCGCAGGCGAAAGCCGGCCGTCTGCACATCCTGGGCGAGATGGCCAGCGCCATGACCGCCCCGCGTCAGGAACTGAGCGAATTCGCGCCGCGCCTGATCACCATCAAGATCCACCCCGACAAGATCCGCGAAGTGATCGGCAAGGGCGGTTCGGTGATCCAGGCCATCACCAAGGAAACCGGCACGCAGATCGACATCCAGGACGACGGCACCATCACCATCGCTTCGGTCAACGGCGCTGCCGGCCAGGCCGCGAAGGCACGCATCGAGCAGATCACTTCCGACGTCGAGCCGGGCCGCATCTACGAAGGCAAGGTCGCCAAGCTGATGGACTTCGGTGCGTTCGTCACGATTGCTCCTGGCAAGGACGGTCTGGTCCACGTGTCGCAGATCTCCAGCGACCGCGTCGAGAAGGTCAGCGACGTGTTGAAGGAAGGCGATCTGGTCAAGGTCAAGGTGCTGGAAGTGGACAAGCAGGGCCGCATCCGCTTGTCGATGAAGGCTGTGGAAGAAGGCGAGGGCGTTGCGGCTGAATAAGCTGTGGCTTCATTGCTGAAATTAGAAAGCGGGCTTCGGCCCGCTTTTTTTATGCGACAGACGGAAGTTGCAGTCTGTTTTACGTCGAGTTTCCATACCTTATCGCCATATTCAAGTGTGAGTCGTCTCTCCTAATATCCGGATGGCTTGAATTTGGTCCACACCGCGGCTATACAGAGCTCATGTAGCCGCAGTATTCAGACGCTGCGGATTGGGATTCGGGGGCTAAGGGGCGGCCATGGGATCAAGACGGTTCCCTCATCGCAGCCGGAGCGCTGGTCAAGGCGGCAATGACGCCGTTGGACTCTACTTTTTCGTGGTGCTCTCTGGGCAGATCAAACGTGTCTGGCGTTTGTAAGGATGGAAGTTATGCATCGCAGCAGATCGGTGGTACCAGTGTTGCCGGAAGCTTGTGGCATTGGCGGGACTTGAGTTGCATCGCAAGGCAATAAAAAGTACGACCTAAGAAATTAATTTTTTGAAGCCATCAGGGAGAAGGCTGTGAAGCTGGCAATTGTTGCAGTTTGTTTGTTCATGCTTAGTGTCGCGGCCAATGCCCAGAATGTTTCGACTGCGCGATTTCCTTGGGAAGACATAGATAAGCGTATCCAGGCCAGTAGCAAAGTGGCTCCCCTCGGCCCGGACTTGATGGGTGATCGCGTAAGTCTTTCCAATGGTGCTCTGTCGTTCTTCGCTACCGATGTTACGTTGCCTGGTAACGGCGCTCTGCCAGTTGAGTTCTCTCGCAGCTATTCTGTGATCAACCGCAAAGACTATCCGGTCATTCGCGAAGAAATGTTTGCGGACTGGCAGATAGAGGCACCCAACATCCATGGCGTATTCGTGCCGGATTGGCCCGGCAATCGTTGTACGCATATGTACCCGCCTCAAGCCCCCTTTCATTTTGACCAGAGTGAGTTCTGGGAGGGTGTTCAGATCGAGATCCCGGGTGGTGGCGAGCTGTTACGTGCAAGTTCTGCGCTGAGCCAACCGACGAATGGAACCACCTATTTGTTGGCGACCCTCGGCGACGTCCGCGTATCGTGCTTGTCCAGTATCAAGAACGGTAGCGGGGAGGGCTTTCTGGCGGTTACGCCGGACGGCACCCGTTACTGGTTCGACTGGATGGCGCAGAACAAAGAAGCGCAACTCAGGAAAATCATTGGGTTTGACAACCTTACCGGTAATCCAATTCATGTGCTTCTTCCTCGCAAGAGGAACGCTTTGTATGCCACGCGGATTGAGGATCGCTTCGGCAACTACGTGGAATATACGTATACCAATGCCTGGAACGCGCCCGCCAAGCTGACCCAAATAGCGGCGAACGATGGGCGCCAGATCAACGTTGCTTATTCTGGCGGCTATGTCTCCAGCGTCAGTGATGGACAACGTTCGTGGCAGTACACGTACGGTGGCGGACAGGCCAAGTCGCTGAATAAAGTCACCTTGCCGGACGCCAGCGGTTGGGACATCGGTTTTGGCCAATTCACCGGTGCGGAAATTTACTATCCAGAACCCACGTTCGAACCGGGCCCGCAGGATCCGCAGGGGAATCCCATTGGACAACCTATGGTGCCTACTGAAATCTTCCGTACCTGTACCACCACAGAGCAAGCACCCGCCATCGGAAGTCTGGCAAATCCCCAGTACGAAATTGCTGGCACCCTCAAGCACCCGTCTGGGGCAGTGGCGACATTCACGGTCGATCTTCGGGAGCATGGCCGCAGCAGCGTGCCCGCTAGCTGCAGTAACGTCACTTGGTATGGTCCGACACCAGGTATTGGCAATGATCCGAACGATGACATCAATCTATGGGCGATATCTGGTTTTAGTCTGACGCTGAAAAGCAAATCCATCACGGGGCCAGGGCTGGGCACGCAGACATGGAGCTACGGATATGTACCCAATATAAGCGTGTACCTCTATCCGGGTACGACTCTTCTGTATCCCCATTGCCCTTATGGAACCTTCGAGGCGTGTGTTGCACCTCCCTGTACCTCCGATGCATGCGCTCAGTCGAGCATCACCACCGTTACGGGGCCAGGAAACGAATGGACTCGTTACAGTTATGGCAACACCTATCGTTACAACGAGGGGAAATTGCTGAAAGAAGAGAAGGGAACCGGCCCGGACAGCATTCTCAGAACGACTGCTCACACCTATGATTTGAGCCAGATCAATCAAGCTTATCTCGCCAAGTATGGGGATAGCTCTCAGCTCAATGGAGGGGGTTTCCAGGGGGAGTTTCCTCGTCCGCTGAAGCGAACGGCGATAGTGCAGGATGGGACTGCTTTCATCTGGCAGGTCGATTCGAATTGCGCCCCTGGTGGAACTTCTCTCTGTTTCGATGGGTTTGCCCGTCCTACCAAAGTGACCAGAAGTAGCGCGCCTTCGCCGTAAGTGGGCAAGGTGTCGTTGGAGACGTTGGCGATTGCTGCGCGGTCTGTACGAAGGATCAACTGGGGATGGAAATGGTGAGTATCAGGTCTGCTGGGCGGAAACTGTGTTTGTTCGCTGCAATTGCGCTACCGCTGGGCGCCAACGCCCAGTCTTATACCCGTACGGATGTGATTGTCTATCACGACAATACGAGCAAGTGGGCGCTGGGCCAGGTTGCATCATCGACTAACAGCAACACAGCACTGGTCGAGTTCAGTGCCGACTATGATCCGGTCACAGCATTGCCGATCAGGATTTATAGCTTCGGAAAATTGGTACAAACACTGACCTACAACGCCGATAGCACATTAGCCACGGTCAAGGATGGTAACAACAACGTCACTTCGCTGAGCAGCTGGTATCGGGGCATCCCGCGCACTATCCAGTATCCAGCCACGCCCGAAGCGCCCGCAGGTGCAGCGCAGACCGCAGTGGTCAATGACAAGGGCTGGATCACCGCGGTAACCGACGAGAATGGGTTCACCACCAGCTATGGTTACGATGCCATGGGACGCATGGCCAGCATCACTTATCCGGCGGGCGACAGCACGGCATGGAACACGGTGACGATGGCCTTCCAGCAAATCAACGCCAACGAACATGGCCTGCCAGCTGGCCATTGGCGGCATAGCCGCTACCAAGGCAACAAGCACGTCAACACCTATTACGATGCCATGTGGCGTCCGGTACTCGAAGAGCAGCTGGATTACGCCAATATCGCTGGAACCTTGAGCCAGACGGTAAAGCGCTACGATGCGAACGGCCGCTTGGCCTTCCAGTCGTATCCGACCACCAATGTGGGCGATTTCAATTCCATTACCCAGGGTATGCGCACAGCCTACGATGCACTGGGCCGCGTGACGCGTGTGGAACAGGATTCCGAACTCGGCGTATTGGCTACCACCACCCAATACTTGGCCGGCTTCCAGACCCTTGTTACCAATCCGCGTGGCAACAGGGTTCAAAGTGGCTTCCAGGTTTACGATCAGCCAAGTTACGACATGTTGACCTGGAGTGTTTACCACGAAGGAGGCAAGGTAACCGAAATATTCCGACATCCGCAGTTCGGCAATCCGGAGCAGGTGCGTCAGCGCAACAGCGACGGCACCTTGCAGCAGTCGCGTTATTACGTTTATGACGGTTATCGTCAGCTCTGCAAAACCATAGAGCCGGAAACCGGAGCGACGGTGATGGACTATGACGGCGCTGGGAACTTGCAATGGAGTGCCGCAGGCACAACGCTGACCAGCACGAGTAGCTGCGATACCATCGCTGGTCGCGACTCAGGCCGCAAGGCGACAAGGTATTACGATGCACGCAACCGCCTGGCATCGTTGGTGTTTGCCGACAGCCGCGGCAACCAGAATTGGACCTATACCCCGGATGGTCTGCCGACGAGCATCACCACTTACAACGACGCCAGCAACGGGGCCCCGGTAGTCAATGCCTATAGCTACAACAAGCGCCGGCTGCTGACCGGGGAAAGCACCGCCCAAACTGGCTGGTATGCTTGGGGTATTGGCTATGGCTACGACGCCAACGGCAGTCTGGCCAGCCAGATCTACCCAACTGGGCTGGTTGTCAATTACAGCCCCAACGCCCTGGGCCAGTCCACTGCGGTCACTAGCACCGACGGTTGGACCTATGCCAGCGGCGTTCAGTATTACCCCAATGGGGCGGCCAAACAGTTCAACTATGGCAACGGCATCGTCCATACGATGACCCAAAATGACCGGCAGCTACCCATATTTAGCACCGACAGCGCGGGCGCGCTGAATCACCAATATTGGTATGACGCCAACGCCAACGTTACCCGCATCGATGATCTAGTTCAGGGCAGCAACTACGGTCGTCAGATGCAGTATGACGGCCTCGATCGGCTGACGGCAGCCCTCAGCGCTCATTTTGGAGGGGATGCCTGGCATCGCTTTACTTATGACGCATTGGACAATTTGAAGTCGTGGAAACTCGCTGGCGTGAAGGACTACGCGGAGTATGTCTATACCAACAACCGGTTGACCAACATCAAGAACGGCGCTGGTGCCACGGTGGTAGGCCTGGAGTACGACGTGCAAGGCAACCTGGCCAACAAGAATGGCCAGGTCCATGTTTTTGATCACGGAAACCGTTTACGCGAAACGGTCGGGAAAGAATGGTATCGCTACGACGGTCACGGTCGAAGGGTGCTGAACTGGCGGTGGAATGAATCGGGTGTGCTGTCTCAGTACAGTCAGTCTGGACAATTGCTCTATGACGAGAACTATCGTGCCTCGGGCCGTAAAGCTACCGAGTATGTCTACCTCGCTGGCAGCGTGATCGCCACGCGCGCAAGGAACATTGACACCAACGCATGGACGGTCTCGTTTCAGCACACCGATGCTTTAGGTTCCCCGGTGGCAGTGACCAATACGGCCGGGACGGTGATCGAGCGAACCAACTACGAGCCCTATGGCGCGGCGATCAACAAGCCGGCGTACGATGGCATCGGCTACACCGGCCACGTGCAGGATGGCGCCACGGGACTGACTTATATGCAGCAGCGCTATTACGATCCGAGTATCGGAAGATTCTTGAGTGCAGATGCGGTAAGCGCTGATGCCAACTCTGGCGAAAACTTCAATCGCTACAAGTACGCTTCAAATAACCCATACCGATTTATGGATCCAGATGGCAGATACGACTTGCAGTTTTTCTCACGTAAGTTTGACTCTCGTCTATACGAGCTTGGCAAGAGATTCGACGTACCTGGTTGGTTCACAATTGGGGGGCATGGAAATTACAGACCAGAGGGTCGAGTTCAGGATCAGACCGCGATGCAGGCGCCGAGAGATATGTGGAATGCAGACGATCTTCCCGCAACCGATTTGTTTTTGAAAAGCCAGGCAAATGGTTTGAATCGTGGCCAGACCATTTTTCTGGACGCGTGCGGGGTCGGCAATGAAAACAACTATGGTCAGACCCTTGCAAATTTAAATCAATCTACCGTATACACGACGAGGGGATACTCTACGACCACTGAGCTATCTAACGGAGATGTGAAGGTCCAAGCAAGTAGGAATCAAGACGGAAGTGGCGGACGGGCGGGCTGGAATGCCTATAGCCCAAACGGAAGAGGTCCTTCCGGCGCTCAGATTATGAGTGTCACCTCGCACAAGGACGGCAGTGCCTCAATCGAGTTCCGCTATCGAGAAGTTGGATCTAGGATTCCAAAAACGGAGATTATCCATGCGAAAGAATAGTACTTTCATGATGGGTGTGCTAATGACGTTAGGCGTGTGCGCATGCCAAGACAGGGCATCTGTGCCTGAACTGTCTAGCGATGTTCGCCCCAAATTTGAACCTCTTGAGCGAAGCCCTACCAAGCTCCGCTTTAGTTCTATTTTTTCGAATGAAGAATCTTTGGCTTCCGCTATTGCAAACGCCGAAGGTGGGGACGAAAAGTCAATGGCGCAGCTCGAGGAGCACTATAAACAGACCTACGACATTTCGAGAGCCTTTCATTGGCAGGATGAACTTATCTCAAGAGGTTCAGTGCTAGCAATGTCTCGAAAAGCAGCCCTTCTCACAGGGACGCAAGGCCCAGAGTCTTGCCCCGAAGTGATAAGTCTCTTGGAGCGCGCCACCGCCAAGGCCGACACTAGAGAGCTTAAGGACGACCTGTCGAGAAGGCTAGCCGCTATGAAAGGTGAATTAGGTGCCGGTCTATCTTGCCCAAACGTGATCCGAGCTAATCAATGTGCAAAAATTGCGCCCTCACGCCAAGATTGCGGCGCATAATCATTGCGTGCTGCTCTTGCCTACTTCGCCAGTCGCATACGAAAATTACGTTCGATGTAGCGGTAGCAGGCGAGAACGTAGCTGGTGCTATCCCAAACGGGGTCAGGTTCACTTATTCATATCGGCCTGTATATCCAAAACGGGGTCAGGTTCACTTATTCATATCGGCCTGTAGATTGTAGATTGCGAGGCCGATGGGCGGCGCGTACTCCGTGGAAAAGGGGCCAGAGTAAATATTCGTTTGAATCCAGGCCTTAGGACATACCCGTTTCATCGCTCTTTCGTGGTCGTCCGCGGGACTTAACCGAGACGGGCCGATTCAATGTCTTCGCCACCATGGCTTGGAAGCGGGGATTGCCCAAGGCGCGTTCTTGCTGAAGATGGACTCGGATGGCTGCTAGTTCCTCCTCTCCCATGCCCTGTTGCAGCCATTCCCGGTAGAACGTTCCACGTTGTGCCGGGTCTGTTCCCATCGCCAGATATACCGGATGCAATGTCAGCACAGGATCGTGGACAACACCAAGGCTGGCATGCACGCTGGACCAGGGATAGTCTTCGGCGGCGGTGACTATGGCTGCCCTGACCGGATCGAGCTCAAAAACGGGGTCAGGTTCAAAAACGGGGTCAGGTTCACTTCTCCGTATCGGCTCGTAGATTGCGAGGCCCAAAAACGGGGTCAGGTTCACTTCTCCGTATCGGCTCGTAGATTGCGAGGCCGATGGAAGAAAGGGGACGGATTTATTTATTTGCAGGCCCCGTAGGTTGGGCTTCGTGCGGCGGGCTTGAGCCCGCCCTATGCGATGACGGCATGACTTATAGGGTGGGCTCCAGCCCACCGCTTTTCATTCCGACACCATCGCGATCTGATGCATGGCAACGGTGGATCAGGTTCCGCCCTGCGTAATCTTATATCGAGTGCCACGCGAGTCTCAGTCCGCGATACGGCTCCTTCGTACCATTTATTGGCGTTGCGATCTCGCAGCGGGGGATAGACCGTGGTGTTCGAATCTAATGGAGGGGTTATGGACTTTAGGAAGAAAATAGCGCTGTGCGGGATCTTTGGCTTTGCGTTGCTGGCATGCGCGGGCGTTGTTCAAGCGGGCTCATTGGGCGCTCCGTTCATCGTCAACGGAAGTACGCCGGTCGACAGCAAGGTGCCGCTCGACGTCACCGCGGGGAGTGGGGGCGATCAAGCCATCCTTTTCCAGGACGCAACGCTGGGAGGGCGCTACGTACGGCGCTACGACAGCAACGGCGTAGCGCTGACCAGTGTCGAAACGGCGCTGGGCCCGTATGGCGAATCGGTGGCGGTTGATCGGGTAGGGAACCACGTAGTGGTGGAAACCGTGCCGGGACAGCCGGGCATATACGCCAGAATATTCAACAGGGCCGGCACTGCGCTCGTAAACCAGTTCCGTCTGGACACCAATGTCGGTGGCCAACAGAGCAGCCCGGTGGTCGCGATGAACGGCGACGGCATTTTCGCGGTGATATGGACGAGCTATTACTCGTCCACTTCTACCCAATACGCGCAGGCCAGACTATTCAACCTCAACGGCACGGCGCGTAGCGCAATGCTTAACGTGGCGTCCGCCACCAATACCTTCATCGCCCCTACTGGAATATCGGTCGATGGAACCGGAAATATCGCCATCGTCTGGCAGCAGCGGGATTTCTCCACGCCGATCGGAATGAGCGTGTGGCTACGCCGTTACAACAGCGTGGGCAGCACGCTGTCGTCGGCGACCCAGATGAACGCGGGCACCGATCAGGCTTTGTACCCGCATGTGAGCACCAATACGGCGGGGGCTCTGGTGGCAACCTGGTCAAAGTATTCGGCCGCGACCGACAGCCGCGTGATCATGGCGCAGCGCTATACGGCGGCAGGCTCAGCATCGGGCGGAAATTTCGTCGTCAGCAGCACGATGGGTAACGGGCAGTACCAGGACGTCGGCATGATGGACGACGGTAGTTTCGCGGTCGTGTGGGACAACGACAACCGTTATCACGTGCCCTCGGCAATACCGACCATCTATGGCCGTCAGTACGACAGCGCCGGAAATGCGGTCGCGTCCGAGTTCCCGATAAGCGATGGAGTCGCCTCCGCGTTCTTCTCGGTGGTCGGCATGGACCTGGCCGGGAACTTCACCGCCTCCTGGCGTCAGTACGACCCTGCCACCGCAAAGATGAACGTCTACGCCAGGCGCTACCGCATGGATACCCTGCCGCCGATAACGGTTTTGGCGAATCAGGTTCCACAGGGCAATTTTTCCGGTGCCGCGGGCTCGTTCCAGTATTTCAAGTTCACCATTCCCGCCGGTACCGCCAGCTTCAACCTGACCATGGCGGGTGCGGGTAATGCGGACATTCTCCTGCGCTATGGTGCATTGCCCACGGCAAGCATCTTCGACGTCAGCCCCGGACTCAGCACCAGCAACGAGTCTCTGCTGATCAGCTCGCCGCCCGCAGGCGATTTTTATGTCGCTGTGTGGGGGAGCGCGGCATATTCAAATGTCAGCTTGCTTGTTTCCTATTGATTGACTGACAAACAAAGGGACGGAGGCAATTGAACCGACCCGTAACGCACAAGCCCGCCGAATGGCGGGCTTGTTGTTTGCAGCGATGCTCGGTGGCTAGAGCTGGTAGCTTGCACCTCATGCGATCATTACCTCTAGGCCCGTCATTCCCGCGAAGGTGGGAACCCAGTGACTTTGGCGGTGTCTGTCCGAAGGCATGGGTGCGTGCCGTATAGGCGAGAAGCAGAGTCGCTGGGTCCCCGCCTTCGCGGAGATGACGTATTGGAATCTATCGACCAAGCCAGTTTCTCTGCTCTCGCTCCTCCAACAGCCGCTCCTCTAACAGCCGCAGCCCTTGTCTCCTTTGTCATCACGCGGAGCCTTTCCGTCCTTCGCGTGCTTGTCGCGCTTGCCCCGTTTTTCCTTGCATGGCGGTTCGCAGTCCGACTGCTCCAGATCCACTTCGATGCAAACGCTCTTGACCTGCACGCGCTTGACGTTGGGGTCGTGCAATCCCAGGCAATCGAGCAAGTCGCTGGCCGCGTCGTTGCAGTCGGGGCGGCAATCGCCCGGCGGATATCCGCCTGGCACCACTGGCACCGGTGGCCGATCGGGTTGCTGCACGATTACGCCGGGTGTGGCGGTATCGGGGTCCCATGTCACTACGACGGTATAGCTTCCGTCGCCGGCATCCTTGACCGGTCCCACCACCTGCACGCCGGGTAATGGCGCAACGGTGAAGCAATCGCCGCGTCCCGGCCCCAGCGGATTGTCGTAACGGTCGTGCGGCACCAGCACCAGCGTACCGCGCTGGCCGCCGTCCACGTCGGTCACATCCACCAGAGTGACATCCGTGTTGTCCGGGTCGATGCCCGGCTGTACATGCACGGCCCAATGGATTTCGCGCGTGGCACGGCAACCCTGCCCGTAGCGCGCCAGTGCACGGAAGCTGTAGGTGCCTTCGGCCCGGGCGAAGTCCTTCAAGGGATGGTTGAACACGCCATCGGCTTCCATCGCGCCGTCGTCATGCGCGCCGTCGTCGAACATCGGCAGATGCATGGTCGTCGTGCCAACAGGCAGGGCGCCGCCGTTGCTGCTGGCGATGCTCTTGAGCGTGGCGTGGAAACCATCCACCACATCGCCCGAAGTGATGGGCGGACGCAGGCCGGCTTCGCTGGTCAGCCGCCCCAGCGCGATGGTCGGAGCATCGACGATCAATTCCACTTCGGCATCCGCGGGCACCGTGCCGTTGGGGTAGTGCAGACCCACGCGCGGATGGATGACGTCGCCGGTGTAGATATGGCGTGGCGAACCCAGGTAACTCAACTTGGGACCGCCAATGGCGGTAACCAGGTAGAAGTAGCGAACATCCGAAGGGAACTGCTGCGCCGCAGCTGCCGCAGCAGCGGCGCGCTTGGACAGGCCAATCACAATCGGCGGCACACGGTCGACGATCAGCTTCCAAGCCCCGTCGCGCTCGCCTTCGTACGGCAGCGGAATCTTCAGGAACACCCAGCTGCGCCCGCGCACTTCGCGCACGCGCTTGCCGGGCGTCACCAGCTTGCCGGATGGCGTGTAGACGCGCGCACGCAAGGGCGACTGCAGATCGTCCCAACCCAGTATCACTGTGATGTGTTCTTCGCCGCAGACCTGGAGCACATGCGGCTGCGATTCGGCCTGGTTCCTGCCGAGCACATGCTCGGGATCGGTCAGTGCGCCGTTCTCGAAGATATTGCCGAAACTCAAACCGAAGAACTTGCGCAAGCCCAGGCCATCCAACGCACGGGTGAAATGGCCGCCATGCTCATGCGCGACACGGTTGAGCAAAGGCCCATTGATGTCCGCATCCGAACCGAAGCCGATGACGTTTAGCTTGGTCGCTCCGAGGAATCCTTCCACTTCTTCGACCATCGGCTCCGTGTTCTGCAGACCGTCGGTCAACAACAACATGGCCTTGGTATTGGTCGATCCGGAGCCGAAACCCAGCTGGCCCATGCCGATGCCGGCACCGAGGCTGGTCGCACCGCCCGGCGCGATCCCACCGATCTGACCGCTGGTGAAGGGCGCCGGACCGACCAGTTGCGGCTTCACCGTCGCCGCCAACCCCATCGGCCGGTCCAAACCTGCGTTGGAACTGAAAGTCACCATGCCCAGCCGGTCGCCCGCGCCCTCACGCACCAGTTGCACGAACAGCGATGCCGCGTCTTGAGCTTCCTCAAGCTTGCTGCGACCGATCGGCGGCGCGCTGCTGGCCATGCTTCCGGAGCGGTCGAATACGATCATCACGTCCAGCGGAACCGCCGGAACCGGCGGGTTGTTCAAACCGGACTTTACGTTGGCCAGCGGCGCATACGTCACCGTGCAGGCGTTGCCGACCGGACCGACGCTGAGCGGGCCGCCGACCAGGCGTCCGCTGCTGTCGAACAGCGAAGAGCCCGAACTGCCGCCGCAATAATCGAATCCAACAATGTTCGTGCCACCGCTATGCACGCCTTCCTGGGTTTTCTTCACCGCACCGGTCGGGTGGTGCATGGTGAACACGGTTTCGCCGGACATCAGTCCTGCGTCGCGCATTTCCAGCGGCGCAGGCAACTCGCCCGGAGCCGCATCCAGGCGCACCACCACCCAGTCGCTGCTGCTGGGCGGGTTGGAGCCATTGGCGGCTGAGCCCGCAGCGACTTCCTCCACTACTTTGAAGAACCGCGGGTTGTGGCCCGCGGGTCGGCTGCCATCGCAATTGGTCTCGTAGTCGAAGGTGACCGAAGCGCTGCGTACGTCGCGACCGGCCGCATCGACCAGGCAATGGCGCGCGGTCAGGAACAGATCGCCGGCGATCAGCGTGCCGCTGCAGCTACTGACGTGTCCGCCATGACCGGCGGCGTCGAAGTCGTGCGCCTCCACGATGATTCCGGTAGCGGCGCGTACTTTGTCGCGGACTGCGTCGGGTACGGTCGGCAGCGCGCATCGCGCATTGCGCCACTCGAAGGTGGGGTGGCATTTCAGTCGCGTCTCGTAGACCGGTTCCTGATAGGGATTGCTGTTCAAGAACGGATCGGGGTTGGAGATGCTACCGGTCGAAGTGCCTGGCGGGTTGGCGGTTTGTGTGGGTTCGCCGCTGCCGAATTCAAGCAGACGCGCGCTGCCGGTGCCGCCGACGATGCGCATGGTGATCGGGGTGTTGATCGCATTGACCGGTCGCGACCAGAAATCGCTGCCGGAAGCGGAAGTGAATACATCGGTGTCGTAGCCCAGCGCCACCTCCAGACGCGCGCTGCCATTGAGTACCACCGAATCGAAATGCAGGAATACGAATCGCGATGTGCCCAACGGGCCGGGGCCAGGGGTCAGGTCGAGTCCGCTGCTGTGAGTGAAAGTGCGTCCGTCGGCGACGACGCGTCCAAGAGCATGAGTCATGCGAAAATCTCCGCGCATGTTGAGGGGAAGGGCACGTGCCATGCGCATCCCGCATGCCGCGCGCCCCGCATGCCTGCACTGCGGATATCTCCCCCTCCCAACCAGCGTCCATCACAGGCTTACTTTCAACCAACGCGGTGCTGCAGGCGTATCGGCCAATGCATCGGAAAAATTGTCGGCGAAGAGCAGACAAGGCTAGTGGCGTTGACGAAGGCAGCGCTCATCGCGAAGAGAATGAGCGCGATGGATTGAATCGCCTGATCGATGCGTGGCCGTAAACAGCGGCATCGTCACTCAATGCGACGGGCATTCCGTACGAAGAGTGATGCAAGTGCTGTGTAGCGTATTCAAGAAAGTCAACATCAAGTGAAATTAACGTGCATATGCTGCGCAATTGGATTTATTGCCGCCACATCACTTGTGCTTGGTTTATTTCTGGTTTACTAAGAACACGAGCAAGGGATGCGACTCGGGGAGATTTGCCGAGGTATCCACAAGTTGTCGTCGTTGCAGTGCAGGACGTATGCCTGGATGCCCGCCGCGCCCGGTGGGTTCGTTCATCGGACTTGGGGATGTCGCCATGGCCACTTCGAAGCCTCATCGCTTGTATTCGTGCATTTCCTTGCTGCTGCACTGCGGTCGTGCGGGCGTCATCGGCGGCCTGGGATGTTCGGTTGCGTTTTCCGCATACGCGGGCTGCGATTCAACCTCGCCGGTTTCGGGACAGACGGTCACTTGTGACGCAAGCGTTCCCAATCCGCAGACAACCGGCGTGCAGGCAGTGGCGGGCAGCACCGGCGTCACGGTCAACATCGTCGATGGCGCTCTCCTGCAGATCGCGACGGGCTCGGGTGTGCAGGTACGCGACCTGAGCCAGGTGAACAACGACGGCAGCATCAGCCTGAGTGCCGCCGATACTTTCGACGCCATCTTCGCCGAAGGCAGCGGCAACACCGTCATCAACACCGGCGCCATCGTCACCGCCGGCGGCGCGTCGGACGGCATCCAGAGTAACGGCAGCAACAACATGCTCACCAACGGCGCCGGCGGCAGCATCGCCACCACCGGGGCCAATGCCAACGGTTTGTTCTCGCTCAATGCCAACGGTAACGTGCTGACCAATAGCGGAACGATCGACGTCAGCGGCGCCGGTGCATCGGGCGTGCGGATAGACGGCGCTGCCGGAGCTGCCAATACGGTCGTCAACGATGGCTCGATCACCAGTCTGGCCGGCACCGGCGTGCTGTTCAACGGAAGCGCGGGCGGCACCATGATCAATCGCGGCACGATCACTGGGGCGACCGCCGGGGTAACCTTCGGCGGGGGCAACGACCGCCTGGAAATGCTCGGCGGTTCCATCAGCGGGGCAGTGGCGCAGGGCGCCGGCGACGACACGCTGATCATCAGCGCTGGGCAGTTGAGTGCGGTGAACCAGGGCGATGGCGCGGACCGTTTCGAGATCAGCGGCACCGGAGCGGTCACCGGCACGGTGCAGCAGGGCAGTGGTACCGATGATTTCCTGATGACGGGCGGCCAGATCGGAGCGCTGCTGCAAGGCGACAATCTGGACACCTTCACCATGAGCGCTGGACGCATCGTCGGCGCGTTCGAAGACGGCGACCGCGCGACCATGACCGGCGGCCGCATCGGCCGGGTGGACATGAAGCTGGACGACAATGTCTTCGATATGTCCGGCGGCACCATCGACGGCAATCTGGTCACCGGTTTCGGCAACGACACCATCCGGCTATCCAATGGTTACATAGGCGGCAACATCAGCGTCAGCGGCGGCAACGACAGCATCACTGTCACCGGCGGCACGGTGCGCGGTGAAGTGCGTGTCAGCACGGGCAACGATACGTTCACCTGGGCGGGCGGCGGCGTCATCTATGGCGCGATCGATCTGGGCGAAGGTATGGATACGGCCACGCTGCGCAGCTTGAACCAGTCCCATCTGGGCGCGACGCCTTCACTCAGCGGCGGCAACGGTGTGGACAGCCTGTCCTTCGACAACGTTACCACCGGCGGCGTGGCGCGCTTCGGCAACTGGGAAACCATCAATGCTGGCGACGACACCGAACTGACCTTCGACGGCAACCTGGTGCTGGGCGACGCGGCCAGCGGCACCGGTGTGCTGAACGTCGATGCCAGCAGCACGTTGTTCGCCGGCAATGGCGCCAATGCTTCTCTCATGGCCTTCAGCGCCGGGCAACTCACCACCGTCAACAATGCCGGCCGCATCGACCTGACCAATGGCGCGGCCAGCGCCACCGACACCTTCACCATCGTGGGCAACTATGTAGGCAACAACGCGGCGTTGTTTCTGCAGACGCAATTGGGCGACGACAGTTCTCCCTCCGACAGGCTGGTGATTTCCGGCGGCGCCGCCAGCGGCAGCACCGGACTGGAGATCATCAACCTCAACGGCAGCGGCGGCTCGACGGTGCTCGACGGCATCATGGTGATCCAGGCCATCAACGGGGCCAGTTCCAGCAACAACGCCTTCGCGTTGATGGGGCCGGTGGCGGCGGGGGCTTTCGAGTATTTCCTTTTCAAGGGAGGCATCTCCGACGGCACCTCCGAAAACTGGTACCTGCGCTCAACGCTGGTGACGCCACCGGCATCGCCGCCGCCAACACCCGCACCGTCCCCCGATCCCCTGGTACCGACGCCTCCCCCCGTACCGCCCACGCCGCCGGAACCACCCGCACCGCCACCGCCGACATTGCCGCCTCCGCCGGACGTGCCGGACAATCCGGATCCGGAAGTGCCGCCCGCACCTCCGCCGGCTCCACCTGCGTCGCCGCCGCCGGCTGAGCCGCCGGCACCGCCGCCAGTGCTTCCGCCAGTACCGGAGGACCCTGCGCCGTTGCCCACGCCAGCGTTGCCGACCCCGCCCACGCCTGGCGCCACACCGGCAACGGGCACAGTCATTCCGCTATACCGGGTGGAAACGCCGACTTACGCGGTGGTGCCGCCCATCGTCCATCAATTGGCGCTGGCCACGCTGGGCACTTTCCACGAACGGCAGGGCGAACAGTCGCTGCTGGAGGGCGAAGGAGCGGTGCGTTCGGCCTGGGGTCGCGTGATCGGCCAGAACACCGAGCAGAGTTGGACGGGCACCGTGGCGCCGACATTCGATGGCACCTTGTGGGGTGTGCAGGCCGGTGTGGATCTGTTTGCCCGCGAAGGCGACGATGGGCGGCGCGATCACTTCGGTCTGTTCGTGGGCCGTTCGCGCGCCGATGGCGATGTGCGTGGTTTTGCCTTGGGTTGGAACAATCTGACGGTGGGTGAAACCCGCCTGGACGATACCCACCTGGGCCTGTCCTGGTCGCGCATCGGCGCCAGTGGCGCCTATCTGGATGCGGTGATCGTGGCCAGTCGTTACGACGGCAAGACGACATCGTCGCGCGGCATCGGCATCGATCTGGACGGCGATGGTGTGACCGCTTCGCTTGAAGCGGGCTATCCGATCCGTTGGGGCGAAGACTCGCGCTGGTCGCTGGAGCCGCAAGCGCAGCTCATCTGGCAGCAGGTGTCGTTCGACGATCAGCAGGACGACTTCGCCAGCGTCGCTTTCGATTCCGACGACGCGCGCACCGCACGCGTCGGTCTGCGCTTGTCGGCCGACTACCAAACTTCGGCGGGTCTGCTGCAGCCTTATCTGAAACTCAACTATTGGCATGCCTTCAGCGGCGAGGACCGCCTGCGTTTCGATACCGACCTCATCGAAACCGACCAGCAGTTCGATGCGTTGGAATTGGGCGCGGGCCTGGTGGCGCAGTTCAATGCGAACACCAGCGTGTACGTGGTGTTGGACTACACCGCCGATGCGGACGACGAGGGCAGGGACCGCAAGACCATCGAAGGCAACGTCGGCGTGCGCATCAGCTGGTGATTGCGCTCGTCATCGTCCCTCCAGCGCACGGCGAAAACGTAACAACGCCGTAGCGATGTCGTCAGCGTCGATCACCCCGTAACCAAAGGCCAATGCCGGCCGGTCCGGAGGCGCCAGCGAATATTCGGCGGTCGATTGTGCGCCGGAAACGTGCAGGCGCGCCTGCACGAATATTTTCGAGGCCCGTTCCGGCGTGCGGATGCGCGCGGCGAGATGGAGCCCTGCTTCAGAGGGAATCGGCTCCAGCCACGCGTCCAGCTGCCGTCGCAGGCCCTCGAGCAACGCATCGCGCCGTGCCGCGTAAATGGGCCGCATCCGTCGCACGTGGCGCGCCAGATGCCCATCGCTAATGAAGGCCGCCAGCACGGATTGGGTGATCGTGTCGCAATGCGAATCGGCGCAGTGTTTGACCGCGATGAGCGCATCGCGCGCCCACGGCGGCGCCACCACGAACCCTTTGCGCAAGGACGGGAACAGGCTCTTGGAGAATGTGCCGATATAGAACACCAGTGCGTCGCGGTCCAGCGTCTGCAAGGCGTCCAGCGGCCGCCCGCCGAAGCGGAATTCGCCGTCGTAGTCGTCCTCGATGATCACCGCGCCGCGGCTGCGGGCGAATTCCAGCAGGGCGGTGCGCCGACGCAGCGACAGCGCCACGCCGGTCGGCGACTGGTGCGATGGCGTGACGCTGACCACGCGCACGTCGTCCGGCAATCGATCGACACAAAGACCCTCGTCATCGACCGGGATCGGTACCAATTGCGCACCGGCCGCGGCGAACGCCGCGCGCACCGGCGGATAGCCCGGCTCCTCCACCGCCACCCGTGTCCGGCCGGGATCCACCAGCATCCGTGCGAGCAGATCGAAGGCCTGTTGGGCGCCAGAAGTTACAACCACGTCCTCGCTGGAGCAGGCCACCGCGCGCGCGAACGCGACATGCCGGGCGATTGCCTCACGCAGAGCGGGGATGCCTTCCGAAGGCGGATAGCTGAAGCCTGTTTTCGACCATGCACGCAACGATTGCGCCGACAGGCGTCGCCAGATGTCGTGCGGAAAATGACGATGATCGGGTATCCCCAGGCGGAAACTCCGTTCGGGCAAATCGCGCGCAGGGGAGGGACGCAGGAACGGTGCGCGCCACAAAGGATTGAGGCGCGGATCCTCCAGCGGCTGCAACGAGAGCGACGGTTTTGAAGAACGCCGCGATGCAATATCGGCCACCAAAGCCTTCGCGCCCCTGCGGGGGATTGCATAGCCCTCGGCGATCAACAGGTCGTAGACGGTGACCACCGTATTGCGCGCCACACCCAGCGCAGCGGCCACCTGCCGGGTGGATGGCAGCGGCGAGCCAGCCGCCATGCGGCCGTCGAGGATCGCCGAGCGCAGCCGCTGGTGGAGATCATGGACTAGCGTCGTGCCCTGTCCGCGGGTCGGGAGCAGGTAAGCGAAGGGAAATACTGGCTCCATAAATTTTCAATAAACTGGACTAAATCAGGCTCCAGATTACCCCTAAGGTAGAACTCCAGGAAGGTTGCCGTCCCAGCCTTCAAACCCCAGGAAATTCCGGAAACCAGGAGGTCCCCGCCATGCCTTTCTTCATCTGTGAGACCTGCGGCACCCAATATGGCGAGACAGCCCAGCCACCCTCGCACTGCCCGGTATGCGAGGACGAACGCCAGTACGTCGGCTGGAAAGGGCAGGCCTGGACCACCCATGAAGCCTTGGCCGCCAGATATCGGCTGCGCCTGGACGACGACGATGGCCTGCTGGGTATCGGCCTTGCGCCGGATTTCGCCATCCCGCAGCGGGCGATCCTGTTGCCCACCGACGCCGGCAACCTGCTCTGGGAGTGCGTAAGCCTGGTGACCGATGAGGCGGTCGCAGCGTTGAACGCGCGCGGCGGCGTGGACCGGATCGTCATCTCCCACCCGCACTTCTATTCCTCCATGGTCGAGTGGAGCCAAGCGCTGGGCGGCGTGCCGATCCTGTTGCATGAAGCGGACCGGGAATGGGTGCAAAGGTCCTCGCCGAAGATCGAATACTGGAGCGGCGACGAACGAAAGTTGTCCGATGCGGTCACGCTGATCCGCTGCGGCGGGCATTTCCCCGGCAGCACGGCTCTCCACTGGAAGGACGGTCCGCGCGCTGGTGGTGCGTTCTTCCCGGCTGACGCATTGCAGGTCGTACTCGATCGGCGCCACGTCACTTTCATGTACAGCTATCCCAACTACATACCGATGAAGCCCAGCGATGTGAGCGACATGCGCTCGCGCCTGGAGCGATACGACTTCGAGGATGTGTTCGGCTACACCTGGGGACGCAACATCATCGGCGGCGCGCGAGAGGCCGTGGACGCCTCCTTCGACCGCTATCTGACCGCCGTTTCCAGCTGACCGAAGGCGGGGACGAAATCGGGCTGCGGCGTCGCAGCCCGCCCTGACGACCGAAGGAGTCCTGCCATGCCTACCGCATTCGATATCCTGACCGAATATCTGCCTGCACGGTTCAGCACCGCCGCCGACTTGCCGTGGATACCCTCCGCGACCCCGGGCAAGTCCTCCAAGCCATTGCGTTTCCTGGCCGACGATCGCGGATTCGTAGAGCTGCTGCGCATGGAACCGGGCGTGGTGATGCCGCTGCATCGGCATACCGGCGAGATCCACGCCTACAACCTCGCGGGCAGCCGCAAGCTGTGCACGGGCGAAGTCATCGGTCCGGGCGACTACGTCTACGAACCGCCGGGCAATACCGACTGGTGGAAGATCGTCGGCGAAGAACCCATGGTCGCCCTGGTGATCGTCATGGGGACGGTCGAATTCGTCGGCCCGGGCGGCAGCGTGCGGGCGCGCGCTTCGGCGGGTACGCAACTGGCGGAATACGAGCGCCATTGCCGTGAGCATGGCTTGCCGATACATGATCTGGTGGAGCGATGATGCGTTGTGCGGGGCGCCGACGCCGTCAAGGGATCGGCTTGCCCAGCCAGCGTTTGATCCGCCGGTATACCGTCTGGCTGCCCAGCATTTCCAGGTGGTTGATGCCGTATCCCACCCATTGCCGGGACTTGGGGATGCGCAGATCGAAACCACGATCCGGGTGCCGCCCCAATGCGCTGGCGACGGGCACCAGTCCGTCGCCCTGTAGCGAATCGAGGTTCGTTTCCTCCTGCCTGGACGCCGCCATCGCATAGGCCAGGACCTGTTTCGGCAATGGCATCGGCGTACGTCCATCGGCAAGACCATCGCCATCGCGGTCCTGCCAGTCGGCGTCGCGCAGATTGCCGTGACGCAGGTCCTGGATGCCGGCGCTGCGGATCTTGCCCAGACGCACGAAGGGTGCGCTGTAGGGACTGATGCCGATCAGCATGTCGACCCAGCTGCCGGCGCGTTCCAGCGGCGCGCCGTGATGCGGAGTGCCGAGGAAAACAATGCGTATCGGCAGCTTCGACCAGGCCAGTCCGTGGGCGAAAGCCTCGTCCAGCGCACTGCGCGCGACCAGCCCGCCCATGCTGTGGCAGAGCAGTGCGATTTCCTCCAGCGGCACCGGCCATGCCTGCACCAGCCGTTCCAGCGCCTCGGCGAATTCGTGCCCGTTACGGGAAATGCGCCTGCCTGTGTTGTAGTGAAGATACGCCGGCGTGTAGCCAAGATCGGCGCGTAACGCTTCGCCATGATCGTGGCCGGCGTAGTTCCACTGCAGATCGTTCATGCATAGCCCGTGCACCAGCACCAGCAGTTTGCCGGTGGCATCCGGGAGGCGTGTGCCGGGCTTCTTGCCCAGGAGCGGCAGCGGCTGTCCGTGCCGCCGGAACCGCATCGGAATCGCCAGCGGGTTGCCGCTTGTTTCCAGATGATCGCCGACCACGCCATTCATCGCGGCCACGACCGCTTCGCGTTGCGGCGAAACAGCTCCGCCACCCAGCAATGGCGCCAGACTGGACAGCGAGTTTTCCACGCCCGTACCGACCAGACGGGTCATGCCGCGCACGCTGCGGTAGACGAAACCGGTCAGGCCGGTGGTGGTGGTCGGTGCGGGCTTGCCGACGATGGCAGGCAGATGGGTGACTGCGGCATGCATCGCTTCGACCAGATCGGTGACTCCGGCGACGCCATCGATCGCCAACCGGCCAAGTCCGCGCAGGTCGTCGGCATTACGCCGAAATGTTTTCATGCGTCGGCCCCGGGTGGATTGCTGGGCCGACTATGGCAGCAAATGTCAGCGCTCGCGACGGGTCAGCATGCGGTCCGCGAGTCCACGCCGTTGCCATTCCGGCGTCGGGGATTGCGGCGTCGAGGGACTATTTCCCACCGCTTGCCCGGCGACGCTGGATGCCGCGGGAGGAACGGAAGCCAGCGTCGCCGCCTCATCGATCTTGGGAGTCAGGTCGGCGCCCTGCACGATGCCCAAAGGCGCATAACCGGTGTAGCCCGGAAATATGGTGCTGAGGTTGGGATTGGCCATGCGCCGGATCATGATTTCGGAAACCACGCGGCGGTAGTCGGTGGTCACCGGCACGTCGCCGAAGGTGGGGGAAAGGATTTCCGGGTTGAGGCCAGGCCAGCTGCCGTAGAACCTGCGGCCGTTCACCGCACCACCCAGCACCAGCATCGGATTGCCGTAGCCATGATCGGTGCCGCCGTTGGCATTGGCGCGCACACGGCGGCCGAACTCCGATTGCACGATCACCGTAACCCGCGACATCTGTCCGGTGGCGTTGAGTTCGCTGTAGAAGGCGGCGAGCGCAGCGGACAGTTCGTTGATCTTGTTCTGGTAATAGTTGTAGCCGCTGCCCGCCGTGCCCTGGCCCTCATGCGTGTCCCAGCCGCCCAGATCCAATGTGGCATAGCGCAGACCCAGGTTGAAGCGGATGCTTTGAGCGATGGTCCACAGTTGTTCGGCGAAGCCGCCGGTGGGCCAACCGGCAGGCAACGATGCGTATGCCTGCTGGCCGATGGTCTTCAATGCCAGGTCCGCACGACGGCCGTTGATTTCCATGCCGGTCTGGCCGGTCCACAGATCGGCCAGGGTCTCGTTCAGGCCGCGTAGTCCCGCCGGCGAGTCGCTGCGTATCTTCTGCCACGCATAGGCGCCGGAGTTGAGCTGAAAATCCGACGGATTGCTCATGGTCAGCGAATCGGTGGCGCCCATCAGCCCTGCCGGCTGCGTGCCCGAAACGCCCAGCGCGGGCATGGTGGCCGCTGGCGTACCGGCAGGCCGCGTTTGCCACGCGCGCGTCATCCAACCGCTGGGCGAGCCGTATTTGCCCGGCGTGCCCAGGTCGATGTACAGCTGTGCGTCGAAGTGGCTGCGGGTAACCGTGGTGGCCATACCGCAGGCATGCACGATGGCCATCCGGCCGTCGTTCCACAGGTCGCGCAGTCCAGTGGCCGAAGGGTGCAATCCGAATCCGGTGCCCGCGCCGGTGCTCAAGGTCAGCGGCAGCGCGCCATAGGTGCCGCTGACGTCGATCTTCAGGCTGGGCCGTGCCTCTTCGTAAAACGTGCGGTCAACGCCGTCGATCGGAACCACCAGGTTCAGGCCGTCCATGCCGCCGCGCAGGAACAGGTGCACCACCGTGTCGTACTCGTTGGCCGCGGCCAGCGCATCGTCGGCGTACATCAGCGAACTGCCCACGCCGCCGACCACGGCGGCGCTGCAGCAGCCTTTGAAGAATTCCCGGCGGGTGAGGGTGTAGTCGCTCATGGGAGTGTCCTCAGCGGCTCAGGAATTCGGGGGAAAGCAGGATCAGCGACACCATGCTGCGCAGGCGTTGCTGGTTGTAGTGTTTTTTCAGATCGCTGGCCGCCCAGGTATCGGTGTCGGCGATCACGTCGCTGGCCGGATTGCCGTTCTGGGCCATGAAATTCACCAGTACCTGCCGCCGCGCCGCCGGCAGCGTGTAGCCCAGCAAGCGGACCGTCCAGAAATCGACCAGGTTGTTCGCCGTCCAGGTAGTAACGTTGGAGCGGGTCGTAGCCAGGATAGGGCTCAGTGGAACGCTGGCGTCGCTGGTTTCGGTCAGCCAGTTGATCAGCTTCCAGGTCATCGCATAGGAATTGGAGCCCGACCAGGCCACCGCAGTATCCGGGTAGCCGTTGGGTGCCGGCCAGTTGTAGGCAACGTTGCCGGTGAAGCCGGCGCGCCACATGAATTCATCGCTCTTGTCGTTGTCCACCCGGAGCGTCCAGTCCTGTCCCAGCGCACGCATCGCCGCGACCGTGGCTTCGAACGGACGCCGGTTCTTCTGCCCCCAGCTGTTGATCATGTCGTCCGAGGTCAGGATGTGGCGCAGCGTGATTTCGATCTGCCTGGGGTTCTGCCAGTTGGCGCGGAAGATCGCCGCGGCGCTGTCGATGAGTTTCTGCGAGGGCGTGTCGTTGATGAAACGCCGGATCAGTTTCTTGCAGATGAACTTGGCTACGCGCGGGTGGCTGGCCAGCCGGTTCAACACGTCCTGCCCGTCCTTGAGCGCGGGTTGTTCGGGGTAGACCATCATGCCCAGCAGGAATTTCGGGCCTGCATCGTGCCAGGACTGGCGGTAGACGAAGGTGCCGTCGTTTTCCGTGGGGAACTGCCAGTTCCCGTTTTTGGCGGACCAGCCGGTGAACGCGGCCGAGGTCTCGTACACGTCGATGTCGGTGTAGCCGATCGGGTAGGCGGGATCCTCCGGGCACGGCGGCACCTGGAACGGATCCATGAAGCCCAGGTAGTTTTCCGCGCCCAGCGTGTGCAGTTCCAGCAGTTCGCGCGCGTAGTTCTCGTTGGGTCCCGAACGCGAGTTGTTGAGGTTGTCCAGGAAGTAGAGCATCGAAGTGCTCTTGGCCACCGCTTCCAGCATGGTGCGGAAGTTGCCGGTGGCGTTGGCGCGGATCACGTCGCGGTCGTAGTGAACGAACACCGGACCCACGCTGAAATCCGTGCCCATCACGTTGAAGTGCGCATGCCAGAAATTGACCAGCACCTCGCGCAGCTGGCGGCGCGAATAGGTGGCGCGCACGTACGAGGCGCGCTGCACTTCCCATGCCGGGCGCATGCGGATGTCGTAGACCGGGTCGGCCTTGACGTGGTCGTTCCACAATTGTTCCAGGCTCTTGCCCAGGGTGGTGTAACCGCCGGCAGTCAGCCGTTGATCCACCGCCGCATCGCTGATGTTGCCCCAATCCAGCTGCCAGTCCACCCAGTTGGCCAGGCGCTGCGCATCGGTGCTGCCTAGTGCGTTGAACTCGGCGATGGTGGTGGGCGTGGCGCCGTAGGTCATGTTGTTGAGCGCGCGCACGGTGAATGGCGCTTTGGCCAGGGTCATCAGCGAAGGCGCCGACCAGTTGGACATCGTGCGGCCACCGGTCTGTACGGCTTCCGGTACGGTCGCAACCGGAACTTCCGCGGACAGCGATTTGTCCGCCACCGGCACGCGTTGCCCGCGATAACCGTACAGGCTGGCGTGCCTGGCCTTGACCTGCGCCAGCTGCCGCGCAGTCGGGTTGACATTGCGTGCCAAACGACCCAGCGTAGGTTCGGCCGGTTCGTCGACCGCAATGCGAATATATGGATTCGCGCTCACGCGCGCGCTGCCGCGCAAAACCGAAACTCGTTTGACCATCCCCATTCCCCGGTACTTTCAAAGCACCGTAAGAGTATCAAGGCAGCCGGTGCTTGCGACTGGGACGCAGCGCACAGGCCCGAAAAACAGCGGGAATACCGGAAAACAGCGTCAGACCAGACCCGTGGCGTAGTACAGACCGATGACGAAGAACACCGCCAGGGTCTTGATCAGGGTAATGGCGAAGATGTCCTTGTAGGACTGCCGATGTGTCAGTCCGGTGACGGCGAGCAGAGTGATCACCGCACCGTTATGGGGCAGGGTGTCCATGCCGCCCGAAGCCATGGCCGCCACCCGATGCAGCACGTCCATCGGTATGCCGGCGGCATTGGCGTTGGCGATGAAACTGTCGGCCATCGCTGCCAGCGCAATGCTCATGCCGCCCGAGGCAGAACCGGTGATGCCGGCGAGCGCGGTGACCGAAACCGCTTCGTTCACCAGCGGATTGGGAATGGCTTTAAGCGCATCGGCCACCACCAGGAACCCGGGCAGCGCGGCGATGACGGCGCCGAAACCGTATTCGGAAGCCGTGTTCATCGAAGCCAGCAAAGCGCCGCCGATGGCCGATTTGGTGCCTTCGGCGAAACTGGCCATCACCGGTTTCCAGGCGAACGCGATGACCGCGACTATGCCCACCAGCAATGCGCCCTGTACCGCCCAGATCGCCGCCACCTTGGCCACTTCCTGCACCACCGGCGCCGGGTTGCCGATCACCGCGGGGATGAAAGACTGGCTTTGGCCATAGAACCCCGGGATCGACTTGGTGAACGCGAAATTGGCCACGCCCACCAGCGCCAGCGGCAGGATGGCGATCAGCGGATGGGCGAGTTTGTCGCCGCGGAAAACTTCCGGTTCGTTGCGCAGATCGCTGCCGTAGCCTTCGCCTGCCCGCAGCGCTGCGCGGCGGCGCCATTCCAGATAGCTCATGCCCAGGATCAGAATGAACACGCCGCCCAAGGTGCCCAGCATGGGCGCGGCCCAGCCGGTGGTGCCGAAGAACGAAGTGGGGATGATGTTCTGGATCTGCGGCGTGCCTGGCAGCGCATCCATGGTGAAGGTAAACGCGCCAAGAGCAATCGTGCCCGGCACCAGGCGCTTGGGGATGTCGCTCTGGCGGAAGAGTTCGGCGGCGAACGGATAGACCGCAAACACCACCACGAACAGCGAAACGCCGCCGTAGGTCAGCAGCGCGCACACCAGCACGATGGACAGCATGGCGCGCTGCGCGCCGACGACCTTGATGGTGGCGGCCACTATGGATTTGGAAAAGCCGGAGATCTCGATCAGCTTGCCGAACACCGCGCCCAGCAGGAATACGGGGAAATACAACTTCAGAAAGCCCACCATCTTGTCCATGAACAAGCCGGTGAACATCGGCGCGACCAGCGCAGGATCGGTCAACAGCACCGCGCCCAGCGCGGCGATCGGCGCGAACAGGATCACGCTGTAGCCGCGGTAGGCCACGAACATCAGGAAACACAGCGCGGCCAGCACGATCAGGAACGACATCCCCACTCCTCGAAAGCATGCCGGCACCCCGGCGCATGCCGGGTCGGCAAGTGGACGCGAGTATCCGCAGCTATGCCTTTCCTCCCCACTGTACGAAGGTACAAGTGTTGCGCTGCCGCTCAAGTCTCTAGCCTTGCCTGCGAATCGGCCGCATCGGCCCGTCACGTCGTACCCGGGAGAGGGGAATCACATGAAGCGTAAACATCTGAGTCTGGCCATAGGCTGCATCCTGCTGGCGCCATCGGCATGGGCGCAGGAAGCGGCGCCGGCGGCCGAAGCCGCCAACGACGCCACCACGCTGGACAAGATCACCGTGACCGCGCGCAAACGAGAGGAAACACTGCAGGAAGTGCCGGTCGCTGTCACCGCCTTCACCCCCGAGGTGCTGGACAAACTCAACATCAAGGACATCGGCGATCTGGATGCGCAGGTGCCCAACCTGACCATTTATGCGGCACGTGGTTCCAGCAGTACCGCCACTGCTTACATCCGCGGCATAGGCCAGGCCGATCCGCTGTGGGGTGTGGACCCGGGCGTGGGCATCTATCTGGACGATGTGTACATCGCGCGTCCGCAGGGCGCGTTGCTGGACGTGTTCGACGTAGGCCGCATCGAAGTGCTGCGCGGACCGCAAGGCACGCTGTACGGCAAGAACACTATCGGCGGCGCGATCAAATACATCTCGCGCGGCCTGCCTACCGAGACCGAAGGCTTCGCCCAGATCAGCGTCGGCAACTACAATCAGCTGGACGCCAAAGCGGCTATCGGCGGTTCGCTCGGCGGTCCCGACAGCGGCCTGCGCGCACGCGTCGCCGTCGCCAGCATGAACCGCGATGGCTACGGCACCAACCTGCTCAACGATCAGGAAGTAAGCGATAAGGAAATCAATTCCGCGCGCTTCCAACTGGGCGCCTATGCCGGCGACGATTTCGACGTGCAATTCGCTCTGGACTGGATGGACGACCAATCCGGCGTGCGTGGCGCGAAGATGCTGGCCCCGAACCCCCTGGCCCCGGCTTATCCGCCGCTCGACGATCCCTACGATATCCGTAGCGGCATGAGGAACGTCAACGACACGGTGATGAAGGGAGCTTCGGCCACGGTCAACTGGCGGCCCAGCGAAAATTGGGCCTTCAAATACGTGATCGCCAAGCGGGAATCGGATACCGAAACCAATATCGACTTCGACACCACTCCGCTGACGCTGGTGGACGTGCGTGCGTTCTACAGCGACAGTCAGGTCAGCCACGAATTGCAGGCCAACTACGACGGCGGCGGACGCGCTCGCGGCGTGATGGGCATCTACAGCTTCGATGGCGACGCCGGTGGGCAGGTGCTCAACCACTTCTTCAATCCGCTCGGCGCCGCCAGCCTGACCAATCCGCTTTACGGCGACACCCAGGGCGTGGTGAACACCAGCAGCATCGCTCTCTATGCGGATTGGACCTTCGATCTGGCCGACAAGCTGAAGCTGGATGTAGGCCTGCGCTATACCGACGAGGACAAGCACGCCATCGCCTTGAACCGCTTCTATACGGACCTGACCTACAGCACGGTTTGGGGCACGGCGGCCAACTTCGACAAGACGGTCAATTTCAAGAATGTCTCGCCGAAGGTCTCGCTGGATTACCAGATCACTCCGGACGTCATGGTCTACGGTTTGGCCTCCCGCGGTTTCAAGTCCGGCGGCTATAACATCCGCGCCAACACCACCGCGGTACCGCGCTCGGGCGAGCCATTCGACGACGAGCAGGTGGATAGCTTCGAAGTCGGCAGCAAGATGGCGTTCTTCGATCAGCGCCTGTTCCTGAACCTTGCCGCCTTCCATAACGTGTACAAGGACATCCAGTTGTCGGTGTTCACTTCCTACACGCTGCCCAACGGCAGCCAGAGCTTCTTCGGCGATTTCACCAATGCCGGCAAGGGCACGGTCAATGGCGCGGAAATCGAGTATCAATGGCTGCCCAACGAACATTGGCTGATCAGCGGCAACCTGGCCTGGCTGGATGCGAAATACGACGAATTCATCACCTCGGGCGTGAACGTCGCCGATAGCCAGCGTTTCACCAATGCGCCGGAGTTTTCGGGTGCCCTGAACGTGGAGTGGCGCACCGCACTGGCCAACGGCGGCAATCTGTCGGCGCGAGTCGGCTACTCGTATCAAAGCGAAGTGTGGCCGACGACAGACCTGAGCCCTGCGATCAAACAGGAAGGCTACGGTCTGGTCGGCGCAGGCGTGATCTGGAAGGTCAACGACAGCTGGCAGCTTTCCCTGCAGGGCAGCAATCTGGCCGACGAGGAATACCGCACCACCGGCTACAACATCGCCGCCTATGGCGTGTTGACCGGCTTCTACGGCCCGCCGCGCCAGTATTCGCTGACCGCTCGCTACGATTTCTGATCGATGCGATTCTGACCGGCGGCCCGGTTTGGGGAAGAGAACGCAACGGCGGGCGAAAGCCCGCCGTTGCTGCGTTATGCTGGTTCTCGTGAGCCGGGATCGGGGAATCGAGTTGCGTTTCAAGGCAGACCACGCATGCTGAATTTCTGGGTGGTGGCGCTGGCCAGCCTGGCTTGGCTGGGCCTGATGTTCGGCACGGCGTTGTACGGCGAACGGCATCCTGCGTTGTTCGCGCGTCACTGGCGGCATGTGTATTCGCTGTCGCTGGCCGTGCATTGCACTTCATGGACGTTCTACGGCACGGTGACGCAAGCGGCGCGTTATGGTTGGCCGCTGCCGCCGACTTTTCTGGGCGCGATCCTGTTCTACGCGCTGGCGGTGGCCTTCATGATCCGGCTGGTGAAGCTGGCGCGCGAATCCAACGCCACTTCACTGGCCGACCTGATCGCCACGCGCCTGGGCAAGGATGCATGGCTGGCGGCGACCGTCACGCTGGTGGCCGCGCTGGGTCTTATTCCCTACATCGCGTTACAGCTCAAGGCCATCGCCATGAGTTTCGCCACCTTGACCGTGGATGCCGGCGATGCCGCAGCGGTAGCGCCGGTGTGGCGCGACAGCGCGCTGTATGTTGCATTGGCCATGGCTCTGTTCGCGATGCTGTTCGGCACGCGCCGTGCCAGCGCTGCCGAACACAACCGCGGCCTGGTGTTGGCGATGGCCTTCGAGTCGCTGTTCAAGCTGGTGGCGATGCTGGCGCTGGGCGCCTTCGTATGGTTCGGGTTGAAGGCGATGCCCGCCGTTGCATCGCAGATCGCACCATCGGAACCGGTCGGGGGTTTCGCACCGCTGGTGCTGCTGGGTGCGTTGGCGATGTTCATCCTTCCGCACCAGTTCCACGTAGGCGTGGTGGAATGCCGCGATGATCGCGATGTGCGCACCGCGCGCTGGCAGTTTCCGCTGTATCTGATCCTGATCGCATTGCCGGCATTGCCGTTGGCCCGCGCCGGCACCGCCTTGCTGGGCGATAGCGTGCCCTCGGACATGTATGCGCTGGCACTACCGTTTTCGCAGGGGCATGAAGGCGTGGCGCTGTTCGCTTTCCTGGGCGGGTTGAGCGCAGCCACCGGCATGGTGGTGGTCAGTACGCTGACGCTCAGCCTGATGATCGGCAACCACTGGTTCGCGCCGGGCCTGCTGCGCGGCGCGTGGTCGCGCGACAAGGGCGGCGACCGTCGCGGCGATCTGTTGCTGCTGCGGCGCGGCGGCATTCTGGTGATCATGCTGCTGGCCTGGGCCTACAGCCGTTTCAACAGCGGCAACGATGCATTGGCCGATATCGGTGCGGTTTCGTTCTCTGCGCTCGGCACGCTGGCGCCGGCGCTGGGTTTTGCGGTGTGGCGGCCGCAAACGCCTCCACGGGCGGCCATCATCGGCATCGCCGCCGGTTTCTCCGCGTGGGCGTGGGTGATGTTGATGCCGATGGTGGCGGCATCGTTGGGCAATGAACCGGCATGGATGCGGTCCGGCCCGTTCGGGCAGGTCTGGCTATCGCCGCAGGGACTGTTCGGATTGACTGGCTGGAGTCCGCTGGGCCGCGCCGTCGGGGTCAGCTTGTTCGCGGGCATCGCCGCCACGCTGCTTGCGACCGCCTGGCGACGGGAAACGCCGCATCACTACGGCCGCAACCTGGACAGGCAGGCGCTGCGCGACGCGGGCTTGCGGTTCCTGGCGCGCGAACGCGTCGAGCAGCTGCTGCAGGGTGCACCCGCGCAGGGCCCGGTGCCCGCATCGACCGAATCGCGGATGGAACGCGAACTCTCCGCCGTACTAGGCTCGGCGTCGGCGCGATTGCTGTTGAACGCGGCGCGACGCGAAAGCGGGGAACTGGATGCGGTAGCGGCTATCGTCGGCGAGGTTTCCCAGGATCTGCGCTTCAACCAGCAGGTGCTGGAAGCTGCGCTGCAGAACATGAGCCAGGGCATCAGCGTGGTAGACCGGGAGCAGCGACTGGTCGCATGGAATCGCCGCTACGTCGAACTGTTCGGCTTCCCGGAAGAACTGCTGCAGGTCGGCCGCCCCATCGCCGACCTCACCCGCTGGGCCTTGCAGCGCATGCCGCACCGCGGCTCGGACGAGGCCGCATTGCAACGCCGTGTCGCTTTCATGCGCGCCGGCACCGCGCACCTGACCGAGCGCGTGTTTCCGGATGGAAGCATCGTGGAAATCCGCGGAAATCCGATGCCAGGCGGCGGTTTTGTCGCCACCTATACCGACGTCACCGCCTCGCGCCAGGCCGAGCGCAATCTGAAGCAGGCCAACGAAACGCTGGAGCAGCGCGTTATCGACCGCACCGCCTTGCTGGAAACCGCCAAGCGCGAGGCCGAGCACGCCAATGATGCGAAAAGCCGCTTCCTCACCGCCATCGGCCACGACCTGTTGCAGCCTTTGCACGCCGCGCACCTGTTCACCGACGCGCTTTCGCAACAACTACCCGAGAGCAGTCAGCGCGAATCCGTGCAGCAGATCCGCGGAGCGCTGGATTCGACCACCGATCTGCTGACCGGATTGTTGGACATGTCGCGGCTGGAGGCGGGCGGGCTGGTGCCGGAACCACGCGATTTCCCCTTGGCCGAAGTGCTGGAACCGCTGGTGTCCGAGTTCCGCGTGCTGGCCGGCGAGCGCGGCCTCTCGTTTTCGTATGTCTCCACGCGCATCTGGGTGCATACCGATCCGCAGCTGCTGCGGCGGATACTGCAGAACTTCCTCGCCAATGCGGTTCGTTATACGCAGACGGGCGGAATCCTGTTCGGCGTGCGCCGGGTCGCAGGCGAGGTGCGCATCGAAGTGCACGACACCGGCCCGGGGATCGAGCTGGCCGACCAGCAGATGATCTTCGAGGAGTTCCGCCGCGGCGACGATGCCAGCGGACAAGGACTTGGGCTTGGCCTTTCCATTGCCGACCGCATCGCGCACCTGTTGAAGGCGCCGCTTTCGCTACGCAGTCACAGCGGGCACGGGGCGATATTCGCCGTCACCTTGCCTCAGGTGCGGCCCTCGCACGCGCTTGCTTCGCCTGCTTTGGCAAAGCATGGGCTGGCGGGCCGCCGCGTGCTGGCGTTGGACAACGATGCCGCCTCGCTGGAAGCATTGCAGCGGGTGCTGGCGGGCTGGGGCTGCCAAGTGGCGCAGGCGCGCGATGGCGCCCAAGCCATGCAGCGTTCGGCCGACGCGGAGGCGGATCTGTGGTTGTTCGATTTCCATCTGGACGACGGCGATACCGGCGTTGCCGTGGCGCAGCGTCTGGCGCAACGTTTCGGGGCGCGGCCGTGTTTGATTCTGAGTGCGGACCTGACCGAAACCGTGCGTGCGGCCGTGCACGAAGCCGGCCTGTTGCTGCTGGCCAAACCGGTGCGCCCTTTGGCGCTGAAATCCGTCCTGGACCGGATGATCGCCAGCAGCGGCGTGCCTGTGTCGTAGGAGCGACGTGAGTCGCGAAACGGTGGGCTGCTTCGCGACTCACGTCGCTCCTACATCGCTCCTACACGCGGCGATGCACATGATCGCGCGCGTCGCTTTACAATGCGCATCTTTCGCAATGCGCCGTCCTCCATGCCTTATACCCCCATCGTCGCCACCCTGGGCTATGTGCTTTCTCCCGACCGCTCGCAGGTGTTGCTGATCCATCGCAATGCGCGTGCCGACGATCAGCACTTGGGAAAATACAACGGTCTGGGCGGCAAGATAGAGCGCGATGAAGATGTGGTGGCGGGCATGCGCCGCGAGATCCACGAGGAAGCCGGCATCGACTGCGATGCGCTGTCGTTGCGCGGGACCATCAGCTGGCCCGGCTTCGGCAAGCATGGGGAAGACTGGCTGGGGTTCCTGTTCCTGATCACCGCCTATTCCGGCACGCCTTACGCAAGCAATCCGGAAGGCACGCTGGAATGGGTGCCGGTGGGCGACATCATGCAACTGCCGCTCTGGGACGGCGACCGGCATTTCCTGCCGCTGGTGTTCGACGCCGATCCGCGCGGTTTCCACGGTGTGATGCCGTACCGCGACGGAAAAATGGTGTCGTGGACGTTTTCGCGCGTGTGACGTAGGTCGGGGCTACGCCCCCGATGCAGCGACCCAATTCCAGACGCAGCGACTCACTCCAATATCTTGAAGTAAACGTGCTGGCTCTTGCGGCGTACGAAGCCGATGCCTTCGTAGAACGGATGCGATTCGGTCCGTACGGTGTTGGAGCGCACCATCACCGCATCAAATCCGTGCTGCCTCACCCAGTTCTCCGCCGCCGACACCAGCCTCCTGCCGGTGCCCGAACGCCGCGCATCGGCATCCACTACCAGGCCGACTATTTCCGCCTTGCGCCCGGTTTCCAGACTGGTACGCAGTTCTACCCCGATCCAGCCCAGCAGCTTGTTGCCGTCTTCGACGACAAACACCTGGCGGTCGCCGGCCGAAAGCACTACGCCCAGTCGCGCGGTCATGTCTTCGACCGAGGCCGGGTAACCCAATTCCACGCAAAGACGCGTGATCTCCGCCGCATCGGCCATGCCGGCGGGGCGCAGGGAGGGGCGGGGGTTCGCGTCGGTCATCTCAGCCTTCCATCTGCCGCGCCGGATCGCTGAGCTCCAGCTCCCGCAGCACTACACCGGCCTGGGTCCGGTTGCGCACGCCCATGCGCTCGAAAATCGCGGTCAGGTGCGCCTTCACGGTGCGCTCCTGCACGTCCAGGCGGTCTGCGATCTGCTTGTTCAACAGGCCTTCGGCCACCAGGGTAAGCACGCGGAACTGCTGCGGGGAAAGGCTGGCCAGGCGGGCGGCCAGTTCTGCGTCGTGCTGGGAGGATTGCGCGCGCGCCACCGAGGCGCGCAACGAAGACGGCAGCCATTGCTCGCAGGCCAGCACGCTGCGGATCGCCTCGCGCAGCTCGTCCAGTCCGGCGCTTTTGGGAAGGTAGCCCGCGGCGCCATGATCCAACGCGCGCCGCACCACGCGCGGGTCGTCGTTGGCCGAAACCACCACCACCGCGACTTCCGGGTATTGCGCGCGGATCGCGGCCAGCCCTGCCAGCCCGTGGTTGCCCGGCATATGCAGGTCCAGCAACACCAGGTCGACGTCGGCGTTCGCTTCCAGCGCGGAGAGCACTCCCTCCAGCGATTCGGCTTCCAACACCGACAGTTGCGCCACGGCATCGGCGGCGGCGCCACGCAGCGCTGCGCGGAACAGCGGATGGTCGTCGGCGATCAGCAGCTTGGGCATGCGGGTGCAACGTCCATGACGGGTGCGCGCGGCGCGCGGGGCGGGGAGGAACCCTATCAGCATAGAGGCACCGGCAGCGTGGTACCAAAGTACGATGACGCCAGTGGCGGGGCGGGGTAGCTTGGGCGCATGAACCAGAATCCGTCCTTGCGCGCTGCCGCCGCGCTGCTGGCCTGCCTGATTGGCGCGTCTTGCAGCACCACCCATTCCCTTGGCGCCAAGGAGGCGTCGGCGATGATCCAGCCTCAGCGGGAGACCGTGCATCGCGACAACGACGACCTGCTGACCGCCGGGTTGGGGATAACCGGATTGCGCGCGATGACGCCGCCGGCGTTCGCTGACGCCGCTCATCCGACCGCCGGAGAGCTGCGTCGCCGCGCCATCTGGAACAACTGGCGCGGCATTGCCGACCTTTCGCCGACCGGCGGCTATGGCGAGGTCTACGGCAGCATGGCCAGCGTGCCGGGGCGCGAATTCTCCGCTTTCGCCACCGTGCCCGGCGCACGCCAGCCGCATCGCGTGCTGGTGCAGGTGCCCGACGCCTTCGACCTGAACAAGCGCTGCGTGGTGGTGACCGCTTCGTCCGGCTCGCGTGGCATCTACGGGGCTATTGCCGTGGCCGGTCCGTGGGCATTGCCGAAAGGTTGCGCAGTGGCCTACACCGACAAGGGTGCCGGCACCGACTACTACGACCTGGAGACGCGTACCGGCGTGCGCCTGGATGGAACGCGCGGCGGCGACGGCGATGCCTTGGCGTTCCAGCCGGAGGTTCCGGCCGGGGCTTCCGGGGTGGCTTTCAAGCATGCGCATTCCAGCGACAACCCGGAAGCCGATTGGGGTCGGCATGTGAAGCAGGCCGCCGAATTCGCGCTGGCATCGCTGGGCCGTGCCTTCCCGCAGGCCGCGCCTTTCACTTTCGGCAACACGCGCATCATCGCGGTCGGCATCTCCAATGGTGGCGGCGCGGTGCTGCGCGCGGCCGAGCTGGAAGGCGACGCCGCCGATGAAAACTGGCTAGATGCGGTGGTCGCCGGCGAACCGAATGTGTACGTGCCCGGGGCCGGCAGCCGCACGCTGTACGACTACACCACTGAAGCGGCCCTGCTGATGCCCTGCGCGCTGTTGCGGCTGCACGCCGATTCGCTGCCGCAGCCGCCGTTGCGCGCGCAGGCCGAGCCGTTATGGGCCGCGCGTTGCGCCGCATTGAAAAGCGCAGGACTGATCGACGGCGCCGACGCACCGGCGCAGGCGAAAGACGCTTACGAAAAACTCCGCGCCCATGGCTGGACCGATGAGGCGTTGACCGCCGGCGCCTTGAGCGTGGGCTTCGATCTGTGGCGCGCGGTGGCTGTGACTTACGCATCGGCCTATGCGCGCGCCGGCATCGGCGGGCATCCCTGCGGGTATTCGTTCGCCGCGCAGAATGCCGATTTCTCGCCACGCGCTTCCACCGAAGCCGAGCGCAACGCCTGGTTCGCCGACGGCAGCGGCATTCCTCCCGGGGCCGGCGTGGGCATCATCGACAGCAAACTGGCGCCACCGGATTTCACTCTGCCCGGATTGCAGTGCCTGCGCGGGCTGCTGGATGCCGGCGGCGACACGCCTTTCGCCAAGGGAGTGGCGCAAACGCAGGCGTCGGTGCCGCGCAAGGGTCTGCCGGTAGTGGTGGTGCATGGCCTGGATGACGGACTGGTGCCGCCCGCCTTCAGCAGCGCGCCTTACGTGGCCGCAGCCAAGGCCGCCGGTCGTGATGTCAGCTACTGGCAGATCAAGCATGCGCAGCATTTCGACGGCTTCCTTGCCTTGCCTGCGTATGGGGCGCGATACGTGCCGGTGCTTCCCTACGTCTACGCGGCGCTGGACCAGGTGTCGGCGCAACTCGACGGCAAGGGGCGCCAGCCGGTGGATGCGGTGATCGAATCCAAGCCACGTGGCACGAGCGCGGTGGAAGCGGCCCAGTTCGCGATTCCTGTACAGCCCTGATCGCAGGAAGCCGGTCGGACGTCTGCGCTCTTCCCCTTGCAGTCTTAACGCCGGGTTTGGCAGTCTTGGGTCCCTGATCGAACGCGGACCCCGCATGCCCCGCCATTTTTCCATGCTGCGCGACTTCCACCTGGCCGACTGGTTCACCCTGGCCAATGCCTTCTGCGGCACCGGCGCGGTGTTCGCATCGATGCGTTACCTGCACGAAGGCCGGGTGAACGATTTGCTGGCCGGCATGGCGCTGATCCCGCTGGCCTTCATTTTCGATGCGCTGGACGGACGCATCGCGCGTTGGCGCAAGTCCTCGTCCACTCTGGGCCGCGAATTGGATTCGCTGGCCGATGTGATCTCTTTCGGCGTCGCCCCGGCCGCGCTGGCCTACGCCTGCGGGTTGCAAGGCGGCTGGGACTGGGTGGTGCTGAGCTATTTCGTGTGTTGCGGGGTCAGCCGCCTGGCGCGCTACAACGTCACCGCCGAGCAGCTGTCGGGGGAAGACGACAAGGTGAAATACTTCGAAGGCACCCCCATTCCCACCAGCCTGCTGCTGGTAGTCCTGCTTGCCGTCGCCGCTACCAGCGGCAATCTGGGGGAATCGATATGGTTCGGTTCGCTGCGCCTGGGGCCGTGGCTGCTGCATCCGCTGGTGCTGGTGTTCGCAGTGTCCGGCTCCTTGATGATCAGCAAGACGCTGCGCATCCCCAAGCCTTGAACGAAACGGGAAATACGGCAAGGGATTCAGGCCAAGAAGTTGGAGTCGAACCCCTCTCCCGTTCACGGGAGAGGGTGCCGAAGGCGGGTGAGGGAGGGCCGGAGCCGATCTGAATCAGCGCATGGGTTCATATCGAGTGAGTTCGCTACGAGGGCGGCAACATCCAGAAATAACCGCGAGGAAACCGCCCATTGCTATGATCGGCCGGCAAGCCTTGGAGGGTAGCGAATGTTCGGCAACGGTTTCAGCGGCGGGCCCGGCAACGCGGGCGATTTCGAAGCCATGGCGCGGCAGTACTGGAACGCCTGGGGCCAGGCGATGCGCCAGGGCGGCCTGGGCATCGCGGCACCGCAGCCGGCAGGCCAATGGCAGCAGGCGGTGGATTGGTGGTCACAGCTGATGCCCAGCGGGCCCAGTCAGGCCAACGACGCAGTCGCGCGCTTCAACCAGCAGGCCAGCCAGTGGTTCGGGCAGATGCAGCAGGTGGCGGCGCAATTCGCCGGCCAGGACAACAGCGCTTCGGAGATCGGCCAAGCCTGGCGTCGCGCGATGGGCGCCGATGCAGACAACCCCTTCCCGGGCATGCTTTTCCCGGACATGTTCAAAGCCATGCGCGGGCAGGGCGCCCATGGGCTGGACGAATGGTTGGACCAGGTCAAACCCTATCTCGAAGGATTCCAGCATCAGAGTCAGCGCTGGCAGCAATTGCCCGCCTTCGGCCAGTACCGCGAACACCAGGAGCGCTGGCAGGCGCTGCAGTTGGCGCAGCAGAACTATCAACAGCAGACCGAAGCGTTCAATGCCCTGATGATGAAGTGCGCGCAGCGCGCCTTTGATGTGTTCGAAGACAAGCTCACGGCGCACGAAGAGCCGGGCCGCCAGCTCACCAGCGCGCGCGCGCTGTTCGACCTGTGGATCGATTCGGCCGAGCAGGCCTATGCCGACATCGCCTTGTCGGCCGAATTCCGCGAAGTCTATGGCACCCTGACCAATGCGCAGATGCGCCTGCGCGCCGCCATCCAGCTTGAAGTGGAGCACTTGACCGGTCTGTTCGGCATGCCGACCCGGACCGAGATCGATTCGGCGCACCGCAAGATCGCCGATCTGGAGCGCGCCTTGCGCCGCGCCGCTTCGGCCAGCGCGCGTCCGGTCGCCGAGCGCAAGGCGGCCCCGGCGCCTCGCGCACCTGTACCTGCGCCCGAACCTGTCGCCGCCGCTCCCGCAAAAGCCAAGTCGCGCCGCAAGGCGTCCACGCCCAAGACGGTTGCGCGCAAACCGCAGCCCAAGCGCAAGCCGCCAAGCAAGCGGGCAGCGCCACGCAAGACGGCCGCGCGCAAATTGGCGGCCAAGCCCGCCACAGTCGAGCAAAAGACACCCGTAAAACAGGTTTCCAGGAAAATTGCCACGAAGAAGGCCGCGAAGAAAAAGGTAGCCGCGCCCAGCCGCAAGGCCGTCCAGAATGTGGTCGCCAAACAGCCTGCCCTGACCAAGACCGCTGCCAAAGCCGCTTCAACTCCGTCCGGCAATGGCCGGGTGGTGTCGATGAAGGATTGGGTCGCCCGATATGCCGCCATCAATACTCCTGACGGACCTGCTCTCGACAAGAAGAGCACCGGCAAAAAGAAGGCGCACAAATGAACGGACCGTTGAATCTCACGCCCGATGCGCTGGCGCTGGAAGCCATGTCCCTGCAGCAGAAACTTGCCGCGGGATTGCGGACCCTGCCGGAAGTCGACGACGTGCAGTATGGGGCGACGCAGAAACAGGAAGTCTGGCGCGACGGCAAGGTGGTGCTGTACCGCTTCGTCGGCGAACAGGCGCCGACCGCCAGAGTGCCGCTGCTGATCGCCTACGCGCTGGTCAACCGCCCCTACATGGTCGACCTGCAGTCCGACCGCTCGCTGGTGAAAGGGCTGTTGGCGCGCGGCGAGGACGTCTACATCATCGACTGGGGCTATCCGGACCGCTCCGACCGCTTCCTGATGCTGGACGACTACATCAACCGTTTCATCGACGGCGCGGTCGATCATCTGCGCAGCAGTTTTGGGCTGGACGCCGTCAACCTGCTCGGCATCTGCCAGGGTGGGGCATTTTCGCTGTGCTACGCCTCGCTGCACCCGGAGAAAGTCAAGAACCTGATCACCATGGTCACCCCGGTGGATTTCCACACACCGGACAATATGCTGTCCAACTGGACGCAGAACATGGATGTGGACCTGTTCGTCGACACGCTGGGCAACGTGCCGGCGGATCTGATGAATTCCAGCTACCTGATGCTGAAGCCGTTCCGCCTGCATCTGCAGAAGTACGTGGGCCTCATCGACATCCTGGACGACAAGCATGCGGTCGAGGATTTCCTGCGCATGGAGAAATGGATATTCGATTCGCCCGATCTGGCGGGCGAGGCGTTCCGCCAGTTCATCAAGCAGTTCTACCAGGGCAACGGCTTCGTCAACGGCGGCATCGAAATCGACGGCGAGCCGGTGGATCTGGGTTATGTGGACATGCCCATCCTCAATATTTTCGCCGAACAGGATCATCTGGTGCCGCCAGACGCCTCGCGTGCTTTGCAGAAGCTGGCGGGTACGCGCGATTACACCGAACTGAGTTTCAAGGGCGGGCATATCGGCATTTATGTGTCCAGCCGGGCTCAGCGCGAAGTGCCTACCGCCATCCACGAATGGCTGGCCAAACGCGCTCTGTAGGAGCGACGTAAGTCGCGACTTACGTCGCTCCTACAACGGAAGAAAAGATGTCTCTGAAAGCACTGCTGTTCTGCGCACTCTCGCTGGCTTCCGCGCTGGCCTTCGCTGCACCATCGCCAGCCGCAAAAAAAGAAATAAGCCAGCTGATGGACGCGCTGTCGCGTTCCGGCTGCCAGTTCCAGCGCAACGGCAGCTGGTACGACGCGGCCGAGGCGCGTGCCCATCTGCAACGCAAATACGATTACCTGCTGAAGAAAGACAGAGTCGATACGGCCGAACAATTCATCCAGCGTGCCGCCAGCGAAAGCAGCGTGAGCGGGCGCGCGTACCGGGTGAAATGCCAGGGCAGAGAGCAGGATTCTTCGGCATGGTTCGGCGGGCAGCTGCAGAAACTGCGCCATGCGACCGCCCCCGCCCACTGACGCGCTAAACTTCCGCAATGCCGACTTCGGGAGATCGCAATGGCTGACCAGGCAAAACCTTTCGCCCGTTCGCTCAACGACCGCATGCTGGCTGGCGTGATGGGCGGCATTGCGCACCGCTTCGGCTGGAATTCCACTCTGCTGCGCGCGGTGTTCGTGATCGTATCGATCGCTTCGGCCGCGTTCCCGGGCATCCTGGTGTACCTGATCTTGTGGCTGCTGATGCCGCAAGAAGCAGACTGACGCCAGATGGGGAAGGCCGCTTCGGCCACGTTGCGCGTACTCGGGATCCTGTGGACGCTACCCAACACCTTGATCGGGTTGATCGGCGGTGGCGTGGGCCTGCTTTTCGGCGCCAGCGCTGAGTTCAGCCGCAAGGATTTCGCGTTGGTTTTCCATCATTGGCCATGGGGGCCGGGTGGGGCGATCACCTTCGGCAACACCATCCTGCATACCGGCGACACGCTGGATTCGGAATGCCTGACCTACGAACATCGCGCCGGCCGCTGCACCCACCCGCGCATCAAGATCGGCGACCATGAACGTGCGCATGTCTACCAGTACATGGTTCTGGGGCCTCTGTTCCTGCCGCTTTATCTGGTGTGCGGCGGCGTCAGCGTCCGTAATCCGTTCGAGCGTGCCGCCGACCGCTACGCCATGACCGGACACGGTTGGTGGCCTTGAACAAGTCGAAAAAATGTGCCGACAAACGGCGATTGTTTTTGACGCACCGATAACGTCGGCGGGAATACAGTCGCAGCCGTTGGAGAAAGGCAGAAATCGACAAGACCAAGCCCGACTCCGACTAGAAGGCTCAGCCGATCTGGGGTAAAACCCGGAAAGACTGGGCCTTCGTCGTATGGGCATTTCGTATGGGCGTTGCGGATGCGGCGGGCAAGCGGCTGCCGGGCTCCGGACTTCTTCAGCGCTCAAGCCGTCCGAATCCGAACAGCCCGCTCAACGGATGTCTGCGCTTCTCTATCGATGCCCGCAACAACCCGGCGCCCAGCATGCTGTAGGTAATTCCGTTGCCGCCGTAGGCCATGGCGAAATACACACGAGGCCCGTACTGCGCATGTGCGCCGAAGAAGGGCAGCCCGTCCCCGGTTTCGGCGAAGGTGCCCGCCCATGCGAACGCGGGCGCAAGCGGCAGATGCGGGAACAGACCGGCCACTTTTTTGCTCAGTGCACGCGCCTTTTTTTCCACCCGCGCATCGCGTTTGGCCGGGATATCCACGCTGTCGTCCTCGCCGCCCACCAGCAAGCGCCCGTCGCCGGTGCTGCGCAGGTAGAGGTAAGGGCGAGCGGATTCCCACACCATGGTTTTCTTGAGCGGACCCAGCGCCTGGTCATCGATCGGGTCGGTGATGAAGGCGTAGCTGCTGCGGTTCTGGGCTACCTTCTTCTTCAGCCATTGCTGGTTGGCGTAGCCCGCCGCCAGCACCGCATGACCGGCGCGGATCGTATGGCCCTGCGTAGTGCGCAGAGCGACGCCGCGCGAAGTAGCCCGGATGCTTTCGATTCTTGTGCGATCAAAAACAGCGCTGCCGCGCTTCTGCAATCGCGCCAACAAGCGACAGGCCATGCGATAAGGATCGATGCGGGCGGCCTGATGGCTCAGTATCGCTACCGGCGCGCCGATGCCGTAGCGCTCCAGCAGGTGGTCGTGTTCCAGCAATTCCACTTGAAAGCCATGGCGCAGGCGCAGCTCGAACTCTTCGCGCAACACGCTGGCATGGCGGCGTTTACTGGCGTAGTACAGGCTGTCCGCCCAAGCGAAATCCACATCGCGGATATCGCGCGCCTTGTCCTGCAGTATCTCGATGGCTTCGGCGCATTTTCCATAGGCCAGCGCCGCATCGGCTTCGCCGTAACGCTTGGCCAGATCAATCATGTGGGTGTCGATTTCATACTGCAACAGCGCGGTACTGGCCGAGGAACTTCCCCAGCCGATATCGCGTTGTTCCACTAGCGCCACTTCATGACCGTGCCCGGCCAACTCATCGGCGATCAACGCGCCGGTAATGCCGCCGCCGATGACGGCCACTTCGCATCGCAGGTCCGCCTGCAAAGGCGGGAACGCCTGCATCAATCCGTTCTTGATCGCCCAATACGGATAACCGCTCTTGAGATCCATGCATCACACGCGCCGCCACGGTGGGCAGAAGCATGCATTGCGGAAGATTCGGGTCGCGTGAGCGGCGCCGTGGCGCAACGATTGGGTCAGCGGGGCAGGGCGCCTTGCAGGAACAGATCTACCGCGGCCTGCGCATAGGTCCGCAGTTCCTGTGGGTCCGGTTGCTTCAGGTTGCCGCTGGAAACGCGAATCACCAGGTCGCCGAACAGCATCATGAAGAACTGGCTGGACGCCATGGTGGGCGACGCCAGTTTCAGGCGTCCGGCAGCGACTTCCTGCTCGAAGTATTCCCTCAGGCTGCCCCGTACCGCGGCTACGGCATGGTCGAAGAACCAGTCGCGCATGTCCGGGAAGGACTGGCCTTCGCCGATGACGATGCGGTGGATCACCACCGATTCGGCGGTGGCCATGCCCTCGGCGATGCGTTCGGCCGCCTGGCGCAGCGCCTGCTCGGGGGGCAGGCCGGACAGGTTCAGGTCCTCCAGGCGTGCGCTGAGATCCTCCAGCCTGCGCTGGATGATGGCGTGCGCCAGCCCCTCCTTGTCGCCGAACACGCGGTACAGGGTGGCCAGCGAACCGCCCGCGCGGGCCACTATTTCGCTAAGGCGCGCGTGCTGGTAACCGTTTTCAGTAAACACCTCGGTGGCCGCGTCCAGGAATCGCTCCACCCGTAGTTCGCCGCGTTTGCAGAGGTCCACGGGCAAGCGGGTACGGAATGAGCCGGTGTGGTCGGCTCCGCCTTGATTGGAGCTGTCGGAGGATGCGTTCAATGGCTGTACGTTCGACGTGGCTGGTTGCCGCGGGCTCAATCTAGCAAAGATAAAGGGGGACAGCGCATACGTGCTGTGACTTACAGAATGAACAACTCCAGCGCTTTCCAGACAGCGCTGCCACCATTTGGCTCTGAAAACGTTTTCCGTCGCTCAGGTGTTTGGCTTGGTTTCGTTCGACGTAGCCGGCAAACTCCTATCCATGGCAATCGAAGATCGATTCAAGCAAGCCGTCATTGTCACGCTAGCGAAGCGAGCGGCGAACCGTTGCTCCAATCCTGATTGCGGTGCGATCACTAGCGGCCCAACCGATGAGCCCGATGGCGCAGTGAATGTCGGTGAAGCAGCCCACATCTACGGTGCAAATCCGGGCTCCGCTCGCTACGACCCCGATATGATCTCAGCCGATCGCAGCGCGATCACCAATGCTATCTGGCTCTGCGGAAACTGCCATAAGTTGGTCGACGATGCTCCTGGAAAATATCCAGCCGGACTATTGTTCGAGTGGCAGCGCGAGCATGAAAGATGGATTTCAGAACAAGTCGGTAAAGTGGCCGCTGAAATACGGCAGCGTTATGAGAAACGTCACCTCGAAGAATTCGGCAAGCTGAGCTACCTCGCCGAACGACTGATTCTCGAGAAGGATGCCTATTGGGAATATCTGTTGACTGCCGAGGTTTTGCGGTACGAGATGGCGGCAGTAGTGCGAAGATGGAATGCCCTCAAGCGCGGTCTTTACGTAAAGCCGCTGGTGCGGATTGAGAAAGCGGATTCCTTTGCGTGGATTTCCGATAAATTGCAGGAGATTCGCATCATTGTGGACGCTTTCAGCGAATTGACGAATGTGGAATTCACGCGCTCTTGGGGTGCGCCTGGCGTGGCCGGAAGCGATGTCGATATCGTTTCGACGTGCCGCTTGTATGGGGAGCTATGCAGCAGCACGCTCGCATGGGAGGAATCGGTTCGATTCTCCCGAGTTGACGATAGCTTTATCGAAGTCCGTGATCTCTACGCAGGAGTCGCGGGTGCGTTAATTGATCAGGCTGAAAAGATTCCGGGCTTCCTTACCGAGACGCTTGCCAGTATGCCCACATCGGGCAACTACGAGCTGCTTCTTACGGTTTCATTGCCGGATGGTTGGGTTGATGCGGTGAATGCAGCTATGTGGCGGGGTGTGCGGGCGCTTAGGAACTAGAGCATCGCAGGACTTCTAGAATGGGTTGAGCCGAAGGCGATACCCATCACTCGATACCCATCACTCGCGGCGATCAGGCAACGATAGGTATCGCTGCGCTCAACCCATCCTACTGGGCCTGTACGCCAAACTAAGAGCTCCGGGTTTCGCTGCGCTCACCCGGGCTACGTCATTCCGGTTGCCGTTCTTTAGCGCGTCATAGCAATTCTTCTAGAGATTGAATCGCTACTTTCACGGATGGGTGCCTTCGCACCCAAAGCTCGCCTAAGAATTGGGAAACATCTCGATTTCCAAGTAGCTCTTTTATTGCTTCGGATGAGCCTGCTTGTCGCAGGTCGTGAGCAGCATCCAGAAGATTCTCGGAAAATTCGGAATGGCTCTCACCGAGTTCGGCGCCCCATTCTTTCTGGACAGCGGATATAAGCCCGCCGGTTGCGATATCTAGTTGAGATTTATTCTTTTTCATGTCGAGAAGTCTCTCTTAAATTTCGCGAGTTAGACATGTCACCCGAGCATGCGATAGGTCCCAAGACTGCAGCCGAACCGCTCCAAACAAAAAGGCCCAGCCTCACGGCTAAGCCTTTGTTTTTTGGTGCCGAAGGTGGGCACCTAACTGTAGTCCAACAGAGTCCAAGTCTGTCCAAGCAAGCCCGGACATACCCTGTAAAACAGCTGTTGTGTGTCTACGACGTGTCCAAATCAGTCCAATCCTGCCCACTTGCAGCTACTCACATTAGCGAGTAGGGTAGTGAGTAGAGGCGCCGTTCGCCTCATACGCCTACAGGGGGTTGCATGGCACTGACGGAAGTCCGGATTAGGTCGCTGAAGGCCAAGGCCGCCCTCTACCGGGTGGCGGACGGCAAGGGCTTATGTCTGGAAGTGACCCCGAGCGGATCCAAGCTCTGGCGGTACCGGTACCGGCACGCCAACAAGCCCACGATGGTCAGCTTCGGCGGATGGCCCGAAGTATCCTTGGCGGCGGCCCGCGAGCGTCACATGGAAGCACGTGCGGTCCTCAGGCTCGGCATCGCTCCTGCTGCCGAGCGGCAGGCCACAAAGTCCCGCGCGGTGAATGCTGCTGCCAACACCTTCGCGGCCGTTGCTTTGGAGTGGTTCGGCAAGCAAGTCGCCAGCATGGCTCCGGCCACGCAAAAGAAGGCCCGTTTGCACTTGGGCCTTCCTCATGCGAAAGAGGCCAAGTCCGGCAGTCGTCCCCGGCAAAGGCCCCTGATTCCCGCCACCTTCTCGCTACGACCAATCCGTGAGCTGGGCGCGGTGGATATCCTGGCCGTGTTGCGTCCCGTCGAGGCCAAAGGGCACATGGAGACCGCTCACCGGATGCAGCAACGGATTAGCCAGGTGTTCCGCTATGCCATCGCTACGGGTCGGGCTGACCGAGACCCCACGGGCGACACTCGTGGAGCCCTCTCCCCGGTGGTGAGCACGTCACGGGCTGCAGTAACCAACCCCAACGAGATATCCCGCTTGCTGCTGGCCCTGGATGGCTACGACGGCAAGCCGATCACCCGCGCCGCGCTGCGCCTGTCCCCCCTCTTGTTTGTGCGTCCTGGCGAGCTGCGGACCATGGAGTGGAAAGAGGTTGATTGGGAGGCGGGGGAATGGCGCATTCCCGCGACAAAAATGAAAATGAAGCAGGCGCACACGGTCCCCCTATCCGACCAGGCGCTGTCAATCCTCAGAGAGCTACAGGTTTTGACCGGAAAGAAGCGGTTTGCATTCCCGGGTGCATGGTCCGATGAGAAGCCAATGAGTGACGGGGCAGTCAATCGCGCGCTGCGGCTGATGGGCTTCGACAAGGAGACCCACACTGGCCACGGCTTCCGCGCAATGGCGTCTACCCGTTTAAATGAGATGGGCTGGGCGCCCGACATCATCGAGAGGCAGTTGGCGCACGCCGAACGCAACAAGGTTCGCGCTGCCTACAACCGCGCCAGCTACATGCAGGAACGCCACGAAATGATGCAGCAGTGGGCCGACTATCTCGAAGGCCTAAAGTCCGACCCTGGAAAGGTCGTTTCCATCAATCGCCGTAGGAAGACCGCGGCGAACTAGGACGTTCAACAACACAGAAGTCGAGGGTCCAAAACAAAAGCGGAGCTTAGTGCGCTAACGCCGAGCCCCGCTTGACCACCAACTGGAGGTACAGCTACGCCTGTTTGACGATTTGGATCGCCAGGACTGGGATTTTTCGCCCAGGAGGAAACGAAGGATTCATTCCTCACCGTGATCGGCATACGTGTCCAGAAAAATTCCAATCGACGACGCTCATTGTTCGAACTCGTGCTCCTGAGTCGGCTCGCCCGTCAGCCGCTCGAAGATCGCCTCGAGCTCCTGAAGATCAAGGTCCATGACAAACGCTTTGAAAGGAGTGAGGTCAGAGTTCTGCCGAGCCTGGTGCATGTCGCGCATCTGCAGCAAAGCGATCTCGACCTTTCGCACGTCACCACACGAAACATCAAGGTCGAGCGAGGAGATGTAGAACTGCGCGCGATCGGGGCAGTACATCGACGGTAGCCGCCGGTTGCCGAGCTCGGGTGACAGTTGCCGAACCTCGTTGAAAGGTGCGTCCCTTGCGTAGCGGTCCCAGTCAAAAGGCTTGGGGTCGCGAGGCAACGGTGCTCGCTCAAATACTTCGGCGCGCACGAACAGGCGGCGCGGCTCCGGAGGCACGGCCCGGAGCTTGCCCGTCTTGCAGTACCCGTTTGCATCCATAACCTCACGGATCATCGAACCGATAGCACGGCGCAGCTGGTCGGCTTCGCGCTCCTTCTCGGGATCTCGAAGCGCGCGGTCATCGATTTCGATCAGAAAGGGGTCCAAGATGTGTGTGATCCCGGCGACCGCGGGAAGCCCGCGGGACGTGAAGGCGACCATCTGGTTAAACGCAGTCTCGGAATTGATAGCGGCCCACAGGCGTCCTGCGTCCCAATCGACGAACGACGCGAACATCTGGGCACGGTTGCGGAACTTGGCGGCGTCGGCCGGTCTGAAAAGCGGGAAGCGTTCGATCATGGTCGATATTCAAATGGTAGTAATTAGAACAATACAGATGTAGCCATCACCCGTCAATGGGGCAGCCAAATCACGCCCACGCATTTTTTCGTGGGCCACCGTCGTGAAGGTGGCCTGCGCACTCAGGGGGCGGCGACATCAGTTCCGAAAGTGCGTGAGACGACAATCTGTTCGCGATCTTCGACGACAAGCGTCACCCCTACCACGAGCTCGTAAAGGAAGCGGCATGAGATCAATCGGCGCACAAAGGCTGTTGGCGGGCATAGGCGTCGATACCCGAGACTCCTCGAATGAGATATCTGCATGAGCATCAATGGGCGCGAAGCAGTTTCACTCCTAGCCAGCATGGAACAGCGCGTCGCACTGCACCGCGAAGACAAGACCGACAAGCTCTGGAGCTACAAGTTGCGCTCCAGGCCACATACTGAGTTCGCCTTCGATCCCAACACGACGACCGGTCTGTTCGTGTGGGTTGACCGAGCACCGGTCGGCGTGGAGGGCGTTCAGGACGTGGAACGCATAACGGGAAAATCCAGTTCCACAGCGCTGGATCGCGTGTTTTCCGGCGGGCTGCATCGTGCCGTATTCAAGGCAAAGATCCAATCGCCAGAAGCACTGGTCGCCTTCCTCGAATATTTCGAACGCGTTGGGCAGGAGATCGCGGGCAGGCAGTCCTAAAGCGTCCAGGTGCGGTCTCGCCATCGCGACCGACGGCGGCGGCGTCAGAATGAGGCGACTTGCGGCGGGTCCAGCTGCCGGGCGCGTAGCACCGCCACGTGCACGGCTTCCTCGTGCCGTGGAGCCGTTTCGCTCCTGGCATGTTGGAGCGGCGAGCGCCTCGAAGTGGGCTTCGAGCTCATGAGGTGACCGTTACCCTGCGTCTCGATGCGGACGCCAAAGTGGTCAACTTCCCGATTCGCGTCAACGCTTACTTATTCGGCGGTCCGAACATGCGCCAAGCAGAACACTCCGCCGATATCTCTGTCCCTGGCGCTCAGGCGCTGATCCTGAGCTTCCCTTTTGCGCTTAAGTCCCTATTTTTGGCGCTAACTCGTCCACAGGTTGTGTCATCGCGAGCGCACTGGCGCCCAGCGTAGGCTATGGATACCGGTCGGATGAAATCTGAAGGGACTATCTCAGGTCTTGATACTGACTAGGTCCAGCCTTCAAATGATCGAACCTAAGAACCACAAAGGACGGCCATGCGCTTTTTGCACACCTCTGATATTCACTTGGGGCAACGGTTTCATCGACGAGACCGCCAGCGGGAGCACAGCGAATATCTGGCATGGTTGCGCGATCGGTTTGTCGAAACCGAGGCCGATGCGGTCTTGATTGCTGGCGATGTGTTCGATGTGGCGAGCCCGCCTAGTTACGCGCGTGAACAGCTGGCGGGATTTGTCCACGACATCCGTCAGGCCGGTGGGCAGCTGATCATCTTGGGCGGCAATCACGACTCTCCGCTCACCCTGAGCGAAAATCTCAAACCATGGGGATTACTTTCCGCGCTGGTCGTCCCGAGCGTCGCGCCAGAAGATGCGGCTGCCAATGTGCATGTCATCTCCAAACGCGACGGAACGCCGGGAATGGTTCTGTGCGCGGTGCCCTTCATTCATGAGCGACAAATCGTGCGGAGCGTTGCGGGGCAGTCTGATGAGGAACGCCGTGCGATGCTGGCCAACGCGATCACCCAGTATTACCGCGAGATCTATGAAGCCGCTCTGGCAAAGCGGCAGTTGATGGGATTAGACCTGCCGATCGTGGCCACCGGGCACCTAACCCTTGTAGGAGCAAGTCTGAGCGAGTCGGTCAAGGACATTTATGTCGGGAGTTTGGAAGCGCTGTCTACTGAGATGCTGCCACCGGCTGACTATGTGGCACTGGGACATATCCATCGGGGAATGAAAGTCGGGGGTCATGACCACATCCGTTACTGCGGATCGCCCATTGCCTTGTCGTTTGACGAGCTCAATCGCGAGAAGGAAGTCTTGGTGGTCCAGTTCGGGCCTGAGCGATCGCGGCAGATCGAGGCCATTGGCGTGCCTCGGTTCCAAGCGATGGGGCGCATTAGCGCGCCAATTGACGAACTTCCGGCAGCACTTGACGCTTACTTGGCTGAAAATCCGGGCGATGCCGAGCGCCCCACGTGGCTGGAAGTGGCCATCACCGACGCCGGGTATTTGCCCGATTTGGGCGAACGCGTGGACCAACTTGTTGAAGGTCGACCCGTGGAGGTGCTGCGTATCACCAGCTCGCGACGGAGCGATGCAAATGCGGGGATCGAAAGTTCGCCGGAGTCGCTGGACGAACTGACGCCCGAGCAAGTATTCCAATCGCTGCTTGATAAACGCGGCACCGGAGTGCCGCCCGATCGCCTACCTCGAGTGCGCGAATTGTTCGCAATCGTTGCAAATGACGTCCAGGAGCGCTTGGCCTCGTGAAAATTCTGAGCGTTCGGCTGGAAAACCTCAATTCCCTTCGGGGAAAACACTTCATCGATTTTACCGACCCGGCGTTTGCCTCAGGGCTATTTGCGATCACGGGACCTACGGGCGCGGGCAAGTCTACGGTGCTTGATGCAATCTGCTTAGCACTGTTCCACCGGACTCCCCGGCAAGATAATGTCAGCCAGGGCCAGAATGAATTGATGTCCACGGGCTTGGGTGAATGCTCGGCAGAAGTTGAGTTTGCGACCGGTGGGAAAGGCTATCGCGCAACCTGGACGCAGCACCGCTCTCGGAAGACGGCCGATGGTGCGTTGCAGCCGCCTAAGGCTTCGCTCTCGGATTTGGACGGTAATTTGCTCACAGAGCGTGCGGGCCAGACGGAGCTTGCCATCTCAACCGTGCTGGGGCTGTCTTTCGATCAGTTCTCTCGCTCAGTTCTACTCGCCCAAGGCGGCTTTGATGCGTTCCTTAAGGCACGAGATAACGAGCGCGCCGAACTACTTGAGAAGCTCACGGGGACGGAAGTGTATGGGGAGATCTCCAAGGCGGTGCATGAAAGGAATAGGGAGCAGGCCGAGGGTCTGCGTTTGCTCAGAGGGCAGCAGGGCAACATCACGTTGATGGGTGAGGAGGAATTGGCCCTGGTACAGACTGCCCTTGAAGAGGCACAAACGGCCCATGCATCGTTGGAGGTGCAGCGGAAGGGCGCGGACGTGGCATTGCAGTGGTTGAAGGCCCTGGAAGGCCTCGTTGCGTCGGTGGAGCGAGCCGTCGCGGATCTGGCTCAGGTCGAACAGGAAAGCCAAGTCGCGCAGCCACAATTGGGCGTGCTTGCACTGGGCGAGAAGGCGGAACCATTTCGCAGTGCGCATGAGGGACTACTGCGGGCACACGCTCATCAGTCGACCTGTCAGCAGCACTTAAAAGGTCTGCGCGATACACACATCGAGACGGCGGAAGTGCACAGAACCGCGACTTGGAGGGCCTTGTCTTGTAGCCAAGGCATGCTCAAAGCCAGCCAGGAGGCGTTGGATCGACATAAGCTCGCAATCGGAAGGGTGGGGGACGAGACTGTCTCGCTTGGGGTGGACAGTCGCCTTGGTGAAAACCTCGTTGCGTGGCGCCAGCTGGATAAGGCGGTGTCGGTGTGTGTATCCCAATGGCAAGAGGACAAAGGCAATGCGGCCACCGCTACTGAGGCGGTGAAATTTGCTGAGCAACGGATTGTAGAAGCTCGCGCTTTTGCGGAGCAGAAATCAGCTCAACTGCAAGAGACCACGGTCGCACTGGAATCTGCCCAGCGAGAACTTGCCCAGGCGCAAGGGGGCAAGACCCGAGATGACGTGCTCAGCGAAGTGCATCGATTGCAGGCTCGAAGGGGAAGTCTTGAAGCGCTCAAGCCGATTTTCGCCCGTCGCGGTAGAGCGACCGAGCAACATGCGGCGACGACAGAGCGACTCGATAGGGAAAAAGCATCCGAGCCGGGATTGAAGGCGACCTCGGATCGATTGCTGAATGAACTTGGCGCGGCAAAGACCCTTCGAACCACATTAAATACGGCCGTCGATCAAGCCCGCCACATCCGTAGTTTGGCCGAAGAGCGTGATGGCCTGGCACCCGGTGCCCCGTGTCCTCTTTGCGGCTCATCTGAGCACCCTGCCATCGATCAATACAAAGAGGTCGATCCTGCGCCGTTTGAACAGCAGTTGCGGATCCAAGAGGGTATCGTTGAGGCGCTGGATGGGCAGCTTGCACAGGCACGTGCGGAGCATCAGGGCTGTCAGGCACGCTTAGCGAACGCAGAGGGTGAATTGGCCACGCAAGCCGACGGCATGGCCGCGACAGAAGCAGAGTGGTCAGATGCCTGCCTTGCGCTTGAAGTGAATCCCGATAATGATGAAGAGCTTGAAGACCTCATCCAAGGCGCCGTTGGCGTCCACGCCAAAGCTGACCAGTTGAGAGGGCTCGTAATCCAGCGAGAGGGTCTGGTCAGCACGGCAAAACTTACTTGTGAGGCTGCCACTGCCGCCCATCGCGGGGCCGCTGAGCAACTAAGCTTGCGGGAGGCTTCCAGAATCGCCGCAGCCAAGGCAGAGACCGAAGCACGAGGGCGTGTGGATCAGGCGGCTACGCGGGTGGAACACGCGCGGGACGAGCTCAGAGAGGCGCTGCCCGGAGCAGTGCTGCCGGCCAACATGACGCAGTGGTTGGTGGATCAAGGAGCAGTGTGGACGCGATATGGGGAATTGTCGGCTCAGCACACACAGCTGCAGGAACAGTTGCCCACCTTGCAGCACGAGGGTGCCAACGCGGGTGAGAGCGCCAAGCGATGGATGCAGGCTTGGGAGCGCGGTGAATGGGGCGAGCCGGCACCTATAGAAGTTCCACCTGACAGGTTTGCTAGGTCTGTTCAAGAGGTCGAGACCGCTGCCGCGGCATTGATGCGACTGACAGGACAGTTGCAGGCGGGCGAGCAACAATTGGAGCAGGCCGAAGCTACGACGCTTTCGGCCGCGCAAGAGTGGGTTGGCGCAGTCGATGCCAGCGGGTTTTCCTCTCGCGAGGAACTGGTTGGTGCGTTTTTGGCGCCGGCAGAACTTGAGCGTCTGCGGGAGGTTCGGAACTGCTTGGAGCGTCGGAGAGTGCAGGCGCAGGCTGTACATGTCGAGCGGTCGGCTCAGCTGGCGGCGCATCGAGAAGACCCCAAGACAGACAAGCTTAAGGGGGAGGTGCAGGCCGAACTGGATCGCCTCACGGCCGAAGCTGGCGCGCTGCAAGGACAGGTCATCCATCACGCGACGTGTCTGCAAACGGATAGGGAGCTACGACAGACTTGGACCGGACTGCTCGCCCAGATTGAAATCGCGCAACGCGATCACGACGATTGGCAGCATCTCAATGGATTGGTCGGGTCGGCCAACGGCCAGCTGTTTCGGCGCTTTGCCCAAGGGTTGACGCTGGATCGGCTCGTTTATTTGGCCAACAAGCATCTGCGTAGTTTGGATGGAGGGCATTTCAGTGTTGCGCGTGGGGCCACTGACTTGGGGCTGGTGGTTGAAGATGCCTGGGACGCGGGCGCGCGGCGAGATGCGAGTACGCTGTCTGGCGGCGAGAGCTTCTTGGTGAGCTTGGCGCTGGCGTTGGGACTATCGGATCTGGTCAGCCAGAATATTCAGATTGATTCTTTCTTCCTGGACGAGGGATTTGGCACCTTGGATCCTGACGCGTTGGCTCAGGCCATGGATGCCATAGAGAGCCTCAATGCTTCTGGCAAGCTTATCGGTGTCATCAGCCACGTCGACGCGGTCAAAGACCGCATTCCCGTTCAGATCAAGGTCGTGCCTACCTCACGTCCCGGCAGTAGCCGCTTGGAGTTGCCGGTGCTGGGCTGACTACAGTTACTAGCATTTCACCCTAGAGGGAATGGTCGCCCACAGATCAGGGTATTGATTTTGAAAGGTGTGAAATATTTACGTTGCCGGCGCGGCTGGATCAAATTCACTACCTTCGGTAGGTCAAGGGAGCGCAACATCTGGCATCCTTGAGGGATGACACCCAACCCCAATGCTCACGATTCCCGCGTCGCCGTTTTGGTCGATTGCGACAACGTCTCGCCTGAGACCCTAGAGTTCGCGCTGAAGGTGGTCGCCCAGTTCGGGCGAGTCGTCTTGCGTCGAGGCTATGGCAACCACGCCACCTTGGCCAATAAGTGGCAGCAAGCACTGGTCAGCTTGGCGTTCACCCCTTGCCTGCAATACCAATACGCACCCGGTAAGAACACGGCAGACATTGCTTTGGCACTAGACGCGATGGAGGCCCTATTCGATGAACGGGCTGACACGTTTTGCCTGGTCACCAGCGATTCCGATTTCGCCTATCTATGCCGAAAGCTCCGTGAGCGCGGCGCCACGGTTTACATCGTAGGAGACCCCAAAACACCGGCTGCGCTTCGCAATGCGAGCGACCAATTCTTTGAGTGGGTCAAAGCCGAACCAGCCGTGGAGGTCATTGAGAAGCCTGTGGTCAAGCTCGATGCCACTGCCAAAGTCTCCGTTGGGCCGACCGACCCCGCCAAACCGTTGCCGAAACGGCGTCCCCGCTTCTTGGTCGAAGCGGTAACCCTTTTGGCGGCTGATACTTCAGAGGGAAAGGTGAGCCTGGGCGCACTGGGGCAATATCTCAAACGCACAGACCCTGCCTTTTCGCCGAATGTATATGGCCATTCGGGCTTGCTCGACATGGTCAGGACCTATGACCTGCTCATCTTGAAGCAAGAGAGTGGTGGGCACTGGTCGGTCAGCCTGGGGCCTGTTGAGCAGACCCGCCCTGATTAGCACTGGCGCAGCGCGGTCGATCTGATCTAACTACTAATAGGACATCAATGAAACTCACCAAACTAAGGTTGAGCGGATTCCAATCTTTTGGTCCGACGGCAACCACGATTACCTTTGAGAAGATGACCTACCTGCTCGGCCCCAACGGATCGGGCAAGACCGCCGTCTTGCAAGCGCTTGCTCGCCTGTTCGGTTTTGATCCCTCGCAGCGCCGTATTCGCCGAGGCGACTTCAACATCCCCCCAGCGGGCAAAGCTCCGAAGACGAACGAGCCACTACGGATCTGGATCGAGGCGGACTTTGAGTTTCCGGAGTTGAAGGGTAAGGGCAAGGGTAAGACTAAGCAATCCACAATTCCCGTGCATTTTGCGCATATGCAATTGGTAAGCGCGGAGGGGCTTCCCAGGGTGCGATTTCGTTTGTCCGCAACATTGGACGAGGACGGGGATCTGGAAGAGAAACTCGAATACGTCATTGAGACGGATACGAGCGACGAGCCCGTAAAAGTCAAACCTGTCGACAAGTCAGGGCGGAACAGCATTCAGGTGCATTACTTGCCTGCTCGTCGGGATCCGTCTGACCACATCGCCTATACGGCAAATTCGCTGTTGGGCAGAGCAATTCGCGCCGCCAATTGGAGCGCAGAGCGGGAGACTGTCGCCCAACTGACTGGAAGCATTAGCAACGCCTTAGCCAGTAATGCCGGGATTGCCGGGATCGGAGAAAAGCTGGCTGGCCAGTGGAAGGGGCTCCACAAGGGCATCTACTATGCAAGCCCAAGTCTCTCATTCGAAGCGAATGAAATTGAAAGTCTCTTACGGCATTTGACCATAGGATTTACGCCAGGACATGGTCAGGAGTACGTTGATTTCTCACGGTTGAGCGATGGCCAGCAATCGCTTCTCTACCTGTCATTGGTCTTGGCGGTGCAGGGGATTGGGAGGGATGCTTTAGCGGGTAAGCTACCCGTGTTCGATGTAGATAAATTGCGACCCGCAGTTTTCACTTTCCTGGCAATGGAAGAACCAGAAAACAGCTTGTCGCCGCATTATTTAGGACGCGTGGTCAATGCGCTTTCTGAATTTTCGCAAGGCAACGATACCCAGGCTGTTGTAGCCACCCACGCCCCATCACTACTAAGAAGGGTTGAGCCCGAGAGCATCCGCTATTTGCGCTTGGACGCGAATCGCAACACTCAAAGCTCGTTAATTGAGATGCCACCCAAAGGCGAGGACGCCTACAAATTTGTGCGGGAGGGTGTGCAGGCATATCCAGAGCTCTATTTCTCGCGCCTGGTCATTTTGGGGGAAGGCGACAGCGAAGAGATCGTGCTTCCACGGATACTACAAGCCCACGGCCTGACCGCTGACGACGCCGCTGTTTCGATAGCTCCGTTAGGTGGGAGGCATGTCAACCACTTCTGGCGCCTCTTGCATGGCCTAGGCATTCCTTATGTGACGCTACTGGACCTGGATTTGGGAAGGTATCAGGGAGGCTGGGGAAGGGTGAAGTATGTAGCTCAGCAGCTGCTCAAGTTTCCCACACCTGGCAGCACACTTGATACATCGCACGTGGCCGGGCTGCCCAAGTGGAATGGGTCAGACAACATCGTCAGTTCTGCCGATGGAAAATCCTGGATAGACTTTCTAGAGGGCCAAAACGTCTTCTTCTCATCGCCGTTGGACTTGGATTTCAGCATGATGACGGCTTTTGATGGGGCTTATGGCGTCGATGGGGACGATCTTGTGCCACCTGATGTCTCAACTGTTGAGGCAGTCTTGGGGAAGAAACATGGTTCTATCGCCCAGTATGATTTGAAGCAGCTGCAGTTCTTTGGCACCTACCATCGATTATTCAAGATAGGGAGCAAGCCCGCGGCGCACTTAGAAGCGTTGGCCGCGCTTGATAGCGACGACATTGCCGAATATGTTCCCGAGCTGTATGACCGTCTCGTCGCGCAGATCAAGAAGAAGCTGGACGAATGGCCCGAATAGTCGCCCCTGCCTTGTGGGTTCCCGCAGGCAATCTTTCTCTAGAGCCTAATGCCGTGCTTGCTGCAAAAGAGGCTTCACGCAGCGTCGCCATGACGGCGGGGCCGGGGGCGGGGAAAACGGAAATGCTGGCTCAGCGAGCCGACTTTCTACTTCGCACGGGCACATGTCGCTATCCGCAGAGAATTCTGGCAATCGCCTTTAAGCGAGATGCGGCCCGCAACCTTAAAGACAGGGTCCAACAAAGGTGCGGACCATCTTTGTCCGCGCGGCTGGACAGTCATACCTTCCACGCGTTCGCAAGACGCCTGATCGATAGGTTTCGGCCAGTCCTGGTGGGTCGCGACGCATTGGACGCAGACTTCACGATCGGGAAGTCGAGAATTCAAAACAAGCAGATTACTTTTGACGACATGGTTCCCCTGGCGGTAGAAATCATCAAGACCAGTGAGGTTGCCCGAAACGCCGTGCGCCAAACTTATAGCCATGTCTTTCTGGATGAGTTCCAAGACTGCACCGAAGCACAATATGAATTGATCCTCGAATGCTTTTTGGATACTGGCATTCCCATTACGGCGGTGGGTGATTACAAACAGCGCATTATGGTTTGGGCAGGTGCCCTGGAAGGCATATTCCAGACCTTTGCCACCGACTTCCACGCGGTTCCTCTTAATTTGTATCAGAACTTCCGGGCTCAGCCCCTGTTGCGTCGGATGCAAAACGCGATGGTGAAAGTAATGGACGCCAAGGCGGCCGTTCCAGATGCGGACCTTGCAGGGGTAGGGGGTTCGGTGTCCGTAGGAAACTTTACGGATGCAAGTCATGAGGCCGGCGCCGTCGCGGATTTGATCGCGAAATGGTTAGCGGAAGGCGTCGCTGCTTCTGAAATTGCTGTTCTTATTGCCAAACTCCCAGAGGCTTACAGTGAGGAGTTGGTGTCAGAGTTGGAACGCAGAGCAATACCCTATAAAAATGAGCAGAGCTTCAAGGAGTTGGATAGTGAGCCGGCAGCGGAGCTTATCTGCGACTTTCTACGGGTGGTATATGGCGAGCAGCAGGCCGATGCCTACGAGCGCCTTATGGTGGAACTGCTGCAAGGCGTTGGCGATGAGGCGGCGCTGCATGCTGCGCGAGGGGGCTGGAACCGCTTCATTGAGCAATCCCGCGCCGCAACGCGTGGCGTGCAGGCTAAACCGATAGTCGATACCGTGCTGGAGATGGCTCAGGAGTTCGTAGATCAAGTGGGTGAGGCGGCTTTGTCTCGGCTGTCTGCAGAGTATGAACATGGTGGTCGGCTGCAAGAGGTTATTGATTACACCTACCTGCGCTTAGGGGATCTATTGGAGAATGATCCCAATCCGATGGCGGCTCTTCGCCTGTTCGCCGATGACAACGCTGTGCGGATCATGACCATACACAAATGTAAGGGATTGGAGTTCGACAGCGTCGTCATACTGGGAGTGGAAGAGGAGGCTTACTGGGGCAAACTCATGGAAGAGCGTTCGGCGTTCTTCGTGGGCATCTCCCGTGCTAAGAGTCGTCTTGTCCTCACCACCTGTGACTCTCGGAAGCGCCCTCAGGTCCCGGTGAACCGCTGGGATGTGCAGCGGCATCCTCACCAGGAATTCTTGAGCTATGGGATCAATGCGAAATAGCGCTGGGTGCGTCAAATCGTCTGACTGACACATGCATCCTGCGCACATCGATGCTTGGCTCAGTCCGGATCCAAACAATCTGGAGGCGCTGTAAGCCATCTTCAATGATAAGCAGCATGGGTGGTACTACGAACATCACATTGCAGCATACATCGCGTTGGTTTGAGGGGAAGACAGATGACCGTGATTGCGCATTTTGCGACAAAGCGCGTTCAAAGGCGTGAATTCATCAGATTGACTATGAAATAGCCGATGTCGGCGCGTGCGCATGGCTATCCACAAGGGTTCAAATCTGAACTTGTTATCGATCAGGGTTCTGAGCAGTTCAATTTCTCAGGCATTCTTCAGCGAATCTGTCGAACAATCACCTGCGCTGCCTGACCCGCAAAGATACCTGCCACGACTGGCGCGACGCCGCAAGCCAAAAGAGCCACTCCGCCAGACCCAATGCCAACAGCCAAGCAGACCGCAGTCACAGTGGCCCCAACAGCTGCCTCAGTGAATTTCACGAACGCAGTCTGTAACTCCTCCTTATCTTGCGCAACATAGATCTGATAGGCCCTGTAAGGAACTTCGGCAGCCATGACAACCGTCCCTCCAATGCCGAGGGCTTTAGAGAGCGGCATCGATGATCGTGCGAATGACGCCGCTTCGTTCGCCAATTTATTCGTCTTGAATGCGCCATCTATCACTGCGTCATAAAGCCCCTCAGTCATGCGTGATGCAACTTTCGATTCCGTAAGATCGAATCCCACAATCTTTCTCGCCACATCGAATGTGCGCGCAAAGAATCCCGACACGGGATACAAGCGACGAATCGATTCTCTTAGTGCGAAGCGCGCATCCGAAACTTCCCGAGCAACTGCCTCGCTGACGACGGAGCCATTCCTAACCCAAGAATCGCGCGCCATCGCGATTCTCGACAGGTAGTCCTCTCTGGCTAGCGCCATATCCTTAGCGATAGCATATCCGGCGAACGGCAGCCCAACGCCAATGCCTTTCGCGAGCGACATCGTTCTAGGCTGACTCGCTAACGCAGGATCAAGCACAATACCGTCGAGAGCCTGCTGTGCATCCGAAGGCCCACCAGCCGGTATCCAGCATACGGCCCCTTCCGAATCAGACGGAGAATAGACGGCCTCGGCTTTAGCACCATCGGCTATGGTACTCGCATGCCTATCAGCATGGCTTGTCGCGGCTACCCCCGCGAAGCCCGTTGCGGCGCCCAGGGCAGATTTCATGACGCCACGCCATGCGCGCGGTAGCGCCTAAGGGTACTAAGCGAACGATTCTCAAGAGTCATGTTCCTAGCAAACCAATCATGGCGCTTGTTTGCTATATCCAAAGAGGTGTCTAAGAATCGCCTCGGCAACATGACCTCGACTGTGCCACTGGGGGTAGTTCCCTCGCGGACAAGTCGGGCGCCCGTGGTCACGACTACTAATCTGAGAGAGGCATGCTGCGGTCGTGACACAGACATCATCGTTCTCAAGTAGAAGGATTATGGGCGATTACGGCGCCCGCCAATTGAAACAATTTGTCGAGGACGCTGGGCCAGACCATGCCGAAAACGAGCGCGGTTCCGATGACTTGGGGGCGGTTCTGCCGATTGATGGGAAATAGCAGAATAGCGGCCGTCGTGACCACTGCCGCCACGAAGCAGTAGATCCCCATTTCGAGCCACTTGCCGTGCAGAAGTTCGAGCTGGCCGTTATAGGCCAGATCCGTCAAAACCTTCAGGTAAGTCACCAGTCTTTCGCACAAGCTTCCGATCGCGCCTGCGACGGGAACGAACAAAAGGCAAAATTTTGTATCTGGATCTAGGTTCATTTCTGTGTCCTCGTCTGTTCGGTCAATAGATCGGAAGTTCGATGCGTTCTCGCTGGTTGGCGCTGACGAGCATCCATCGATGACCCCCGGTCCGAGGCCAATCGGCGCCGGAGGACGGAGCGATTTCCATCGTGGTCGAAGGTCTGGCGACGCGGGCTCGCGCCAGTACCTTTTCGTCACACATGAGCGACCATTCGCCGACTTCGAACGGCGGATGCACCTCGACGCGCAACTTGCCGCCCAGCTGGCGATCTAGGCTCGCCTTCAGCGTCGAGCGTCTGTCCGATACCGGTAACCCGGCAAGATTCCTGCGGGCATCGGATTCGGAATGACGGCTTTCTATCTCGGCGTATTTCAGGCCAATTTCCGCTTCGCGCATGCGTTCCGAATAGGGCTCGGTGGACGGCGAAAGGCCGACTTGCGCATCTGCATAGGTCGCCGTCGATGGCGCCGTTAGCGTATGGGGCTCCAGCACTTGCCCCTTTTGGTAGAGCTTGGTCAGCACGTCGACATATCGCTGACACTCATCGAGCGTGCTGGCATATTGGCCCGAGCCGCTCAGCGTGTCGGTGTTCTTGAGACTGTCGTTAAGTATCGCACGCGCCTTTTCGAACGACGCGATCGCCTCTTGAGGAAGGCCGAAAGCGCCAACACCCACCATGACTACCGCGTCGAGAGCCTGCCCGAGCATTGCTACCTGTGTGTCCTCGGACATATCGTTGGTTTCTGGCTGCGGCAGATCGGTCGAAACATATTCGCGCAGGATCGTACGCACCACGGTCCGCAGAATGCGCCGCTCTAGGGTGGGAAGGTCATAAAGAAAATCGCCACCGGTCAAGGCGATGTCGTTATTCGCGCACGCGAGCAGCGCGCCGAGATCGCGCAAGCCGAACGTGAGGATGTCGCGCACGCCCAAGCCCTGTATCAATTCGACCGAGGGGACGTACGTCAGCCTAAGATTCTCGACGACCAGCCCTGCTTTGTAGATGTTGTTGACCTCGTGGAACTGGATGTTGAGCGTCCGACCCTGGTTAATGTTGCTGAACTTCGACTTGGTCGACTCGCTCGTGTTGATGGTCGTTGTTGTCGCGGTTGACGACTTGATCTCCTGTTTCTGGTTGACCCGCATCTCGCGTGTCGACTGCATCGCGGATTTCTTGATCGTCTCGGCAAAGTCCTTGACGCTGCTTTCGTGAGAGCCACCGCCGCCGCCGCCGCCACTGAACGGTCCGTAGCTAGCCTTGGCTTCCACATTCCAGTTCGACGTGTTCTTGGAATTCTGCTCCTTCGACAACGTGTCCTGGATCGACGATGAAAGATCGAGCTTGTCGGACTTGGTGATGTCTAGCGCCGACGTGATCGAGTCGATCTGCTCGACCTTGCGATCCATGCTCCGAGAAATCGTGACTTCGCGCTCCTCTCCCGGTGCGAGCGAAATGCTGTGCAGCAACTCTCCGAGTTCGGTGCCGCGCCACTCTGCCTTGTACGACAAGTCCTCCGCGCAGTAGATCGATGGGAAGCCGAGCGGCTCGCTACCGCACTCGGGTCGGATAGCCACGACGTACCGGACCTTCACCATCCCGCGGTCCAGGCTCTGCTGATAGATGGGCACGAACACAGCGAGCTGCTGGCGATACTGTTCATCTACGAGGCAGCGGCCGAGAATTTCGCGCAGCGGGACGTCGCCTTCGACCACATACCCCTGTTCGCTTGTTTCGGCCATCAGGCACTGGAACCCGGCGGCTTGGAGCTGCTGGCGAAGCGATTCCCACGGTTCCGCATCGACATTCACTTCGCGCAGGTCGGTGTAGCGAACTGCCACATTGACGGGATAGTCCCTGCGATGGCGTTGCGGACCGACGCCGAAACCGGGCAGACCGGGCAGGCCGGGCAGCGATATGCCGCCACCGGGTAGTCCGGGAATAGAAAGTCCGCCGAGTCCGCCCGAGACGAGGCCGAGTCCCAAGCCAGACAATACGTTGCCCACGTCGGACAAGCCGGGCAGAGAAATTCCGGGGATGAGACTGCCTCCGGGCAGATTGAAAGGGCCGATGTCCCATGACGTGACGTATTCGCTCTGCAAGACCGAATAGGTCGCAACGCTTTCTTCAGCGGTATAGAGCCTGCCGATCGCCACCGCCTTGGGCGTCGTCTTTCCTGGTCCGGTCGGAACGAGCACTTGGTTGTCGGCTAATCCGTTGAAATCGAACCCCGTCGCGAGTTGATATCCAAGCTTGGCAGCGCGTTGTTTCAGTGTGATGATCCTTGATCGCGGCGGGTATTGCCGAGACTTGAGATCGGTGGCGTGCTCGGCCTGCATGCGAACATATGCGGGGTCGCGATCGACCATTTCCGGGAATTTGGACAGGATCGCGTCTCCGAGGCCGGCAGCCGCCGTCGCCACGTCGTAGGCTGCTTTGAGCTTCGAAAATTCCTCAGTGATGAGCTGCGGCGACAGGTCGATCGAACGCATGTAGCCGAATGGATACCAATCCGGTTTTAGGGCATTTCGGTCGAACGACCAGGCAAGGGGAATCAAGCCCTTAATATGCTTGGTCCAGGCCTCGTCGTATTGCTCCGGGTCCGTCAGATCTAGGTTGGCCCGGTCGTTCGCGCTCAGCTGCGGCCGAAAGTCGACCATATACCGACGATTGCCCGCCTTGATGATCCATTCCTTGTCCCGATCCATTTTCTTAAGGACCTGCAATTCGGTCGCGTCTCGATCGAGGAGAATTTCACCGAAGCTGCGCTTGTCCTTCCCGAAGACCGTCTGACGCTCGGCCTCGTCGAGCTGCCAATAGGATTCCCCCGGGATCCCTGCAGTCGGAGCCGCCGTCAAGACCAGGTGTTTATTCAGCATTTCCCCGACCAGCTCGGTCTGCCACTCAAGTCGCACGCGCCCCGCGAATGCTCGGGCACTCATGCGTGAGCTCAGGACCGGAAGTGCGAGCGGTTCGATCGGCCAATCCACCGAGCTTCCCGCCAGCGCCTTGACGAGGTGCGACGCGATTTCCTTTGCCCATGTGGCATCCTGGTTATTTCTCGGAAAAATCTCCACGACTTCACGGACGTCGGCCCAACTGGAGCCTGCAGCCAATGTTTTTCCCGAGTATGGAACCAGTGCATACAGCTTCGGCTCCTTTTGACGAGAGGGATTCTCCCGCGCGAAAAGGCTACCCTCGGGAATGTCATCCTCGTTGAATAAGCGACCGTTGAGCAGCCCGTCCGGGAAAAACACGCGGACGCAATAGTCTGCGGATGTCGGGTTTGCGAGCGCGAGCGCCGGTATATGGTGCGCAACACCACCATCGATCAACCAGATCGTCTCGATGCGACGCCGAGTCGCTTCGTCCGCCCAACTCGATGGAACGCTTTTGCCTTCCATGATCGCGAGCCAGTTGATCGGGATACGGCGATGTCGGGTAAAGGATAGTAGAAGCGGCGCACGCTCGGCATCGATGTCGTTCGATGTGTCGAGCCCGCCAGGGGAATGTAGTTTCAGGAACTGCCCGAAATTTGCGCGCGTGTCTTGGCCAGAAATGGGCTCCAAGCCGGACGGTGGAGAGACGCACGAAGACTCGCGCTTCAACCAGGCGGCGAATTCGTCAAAGTATCTGCGGATGGCCATCTCACAACTCCCATTTGGTTGTCGGCGGCCGATATACGAAGCCCGACGCGAGTAAAAGGTTCACAAGATTCACTTCACTTTTTCGGGCTGGCGATCGACGTATCTGCTTTCACGGCGACCGGTGCTGCGCTCAGCTTGGGACATTTAGCTTCCGGTGGAAGTCTTGCGCGGTTGAACGAAACGACCACGTGCCGCATCGGCGCGAGACACGCCGTCAACTCGCGAAAGTTTTCCTGGCGCTTAGCAAATGCGCCGATGGTTGACCGGCTTGCGTCACCCGGGAGGATCCTGCGACAGGCAGGGAAATTACCGTCTTTCCCGTTATCGACCGTGCTGGTCGAGCAGGCGGGCCTGTTTCCCGCGAGCTCGGGAGCGAGATTTTCCAACGGCCGGTCGGCCGGTTGACTCAAGTAGAACTTGTCGAAACAAGCTTTCCAGAAAATGTGGTCCCCGGCGCTTGGACCTTTTGCCACGACGATTTCGGCAGGAAGTTTCGCAGTCTTGAACCGTGAAGCGAGCTTCTTTGCTTGCGCCACGCGTTCGATAGCCCTGCGTATATAGTCAGCGCGTTGCTGCGCGAGATCGCGATTGCGCTGCTCGCTACCGATCGGATCCGTGTGAGCGACAATCTGGGTTATCTCGATTTCGTCGTAATCTGCGAACATGTCCGTCAGATATCGATCCATCTGTTCTTCGTGTTGAGGACTGTAGGATTGCCCCCGGTTGTAATCGAACACCAGATCGGTCGAAACCTCCTCGCGGTCCGGAACAGGATCCAGGTCTGTCATCGGAGGGGTTTCGGGGGCAGGCGGACATTCCGCCGGTACAGGCACCTTTATGGTGACGGGCGGCTGAGATGCCAGGCCGATCTTGAGAGCGATCGCGGCCAGCAGCAGAAGGGATAAAGCGGGCCCGGCATCGCGGATGAGGGGGCCAAGATGCTTCAGCCCACACCGGGAAAACCGTATTGCCCCCGGAAGCGCAGCCACAAATGCGGCAGCTGCGAGCAACGACAATAGAAAGCCGGCGATCAAGAAAAGGGTAGAGCCCGCCAATGACGGCCACCATTCAACTAGCCACACCCCGAGCAGAATCCCCAGAGACACGGCAAGGGCCGCAATCACTATCAGGGCGAATAACCTGACAAGTACGGCCGCTTTCATGTGCCACCCTTATGCCGGCAGCCGCCAGGATCGGCATACGGGTTGCGCATCAGGAATCCCCAGTTGCTTCCGGCCAGTGCCGATTCTCCCTTCAACGGCGTAGGGGGATCCGGGAGGACAAGCTCAGCCGGACAGCCAGCGGGTAGGGCAGCTTGGAGGCCGGGCCTTGATGCGACAGCCGTCGCCGCGGAAGTAGTCCTGCTCCACCCGCCTATGGCGGCAGCGGTCTTAGACCTCGCGCCAGAATGCCGCAGAGTGATCGGCACGGATTAGTGGCAGAGCTCGTGCACCAGAACGGATTCGAAGGCCGACGGCTGCCCGGCACCAGCGCCAAGTACAGGGCGAGCGTCTCGTCGAGCGCCAGGGAGCCCCTGAAAGAACGCGAGTTCAGTTTCACTATGGCAGCCGTCTTCAACAACTTGCTACGCTGCGGTCAAGGGTAGGGATTTGAGGCTTATCTAGGTCAGCCCTTTCTTTCGGAATAGACTCGATTGCTATGCGGTTGATAGAACTGATGCGGACCAACTGAGGTAATAGCGAAGGATAATTGCAGATGGCATGGCTTCAAAAGATTAGGAGCGCGGGGGAGGCGGCTGCTGATAATTTTAGAGGACTCAACTTGACGCAAAATTTGTCTGAGCTGAGGGCCAACGGCTACACGCTGCTCGAAGATCGCAAAGCCCTAACTATCGCTCCGGAACTTCGCAGCGACATCCTGGAGCTTTCCCAGGAAACGTCGGGTCCTAGACATGGCAAGGCGGCCGCGTTGTTGTTGGGGCGCAGACCGAGCTTTACCCGAGCGCTCGTGCTCCCAAGGTTGATGGCGTTGATCGAACAGGTGCTCGGCAAAGGGGCGATATTGAGCCAGCTTGTTGGCTCTGTCCGGGTCGCCGGCTCTCCGGCCCTTGGCCTACACGTTGACAATAGCTGGTTTCCTGAGCCGTTTCCGGATTGGGAGATAACCTGTACGGCTTGCTGGGTCCTAGATGATTTCACGCAAGAGGGCGGCTGCACATACGTCGTGCCTCAGAGCCACCTGGAGAGGCGCCATCCTCCGCTCGAGCTGCGCGATCGCTTGGAACAGGCCCAACCTCTAGCTGCACCAACCGGATCAATTTGGCTTTGGACCGGCGGCCTTTGGCATGGGAACTATCTCCGTTCGCTCGCAGGAGAACGCGTCGTGCTCCACATGACGTTCGTTAGATTGGGGATCCAGCCCGTCGAGGACTATCGTCATTTGGATCAATCGTGGCTGCGCGAGCAGCCAGCGGAAATTGCAGGGTTGCTCGGTCGCAACACGCTCTTCGGCACAACACGAATTGATAGCGGTGGCGTCGATCCTATACTCGCCGTCGAAACGTATCGGATGGTTCACGGGCGAAATGGATACTGATTGCCCGACGGCCCGAAGTTCGTTGCCGTATGGCCATTTAACACCGTCAATCCCGAAAGTACCAGCAGCATAATACCGAGACATGTCGAGCGGAGCGAGCTGCCTTTACCTTGCTCCAGTTGTCATTTGCAGGGCTACATGTGAAATGAAATCGCAAGTCTTCGGCTCTTGCACTTCTTGCCTGCGTGGACAACCGTAGCCATTATTGGTGCACGTCCGATGAACTCTAGTCGGATGATAAATGCTTGGAACTGCCCGGTCTGACTACGCAAGAATAAAACTAATTTCAGACACATATCACCTTCGTGAGACTAGTAGCGACTGGTCTCGCGTGAGAGCGTTCCGCACCGATGCGCTCCCAGGGAGTTTAAGAATGATCCCGCAGAAGTCCGACATCTTGACCTGCATCCTCGTGGTGACCGCCGCCTTGCTGGTAGGTATCGCGAAATGCACGGGCTGCACCTCAAGAATCCCCTGATCTATCCGTCATGACGGAACACGCACAAGGCCCGGACTTCCCGGGCCTTGTGCGTTTATGCCGTCCACTTAGAGGAAATACTCATGCACTTAGTACAAACGATGGCCTACGCCGGTGAAAAGCCGTGGCATGGTCTTGGCAACAAACTGGCCCCGCAACAGTCCATTGAGGTCTGGAGGCAGCAGGCCGGCATGGACTGGCAGATCGAGGAATCGGAAGTCCGTTTCATCACCGGCAACCATGGCGTCGGCGCGATTGAAGCGTTCCCCGAAAACAAGGTCTTGTACCGCTCCGACACCAAGGTCCCGTTGGCAGTGGTGTCCAAGCGCTTCCAGGTCGTCCAGCCGGAGGAAGTGCTGGAGTTCTACCGCGACCTGACCCAGCACAACGGCTTCGAGTTGGAAACGGCAGGCGTACTGCGTGAAGGTCGCAAGTTCTGGGCGCTGGCCCGCACCGGCCAGAGCACCACGCTGAAGGGCCGGGACAAGGTGGAAGGCTACTTGCTGCTGGCGACCGCCTGCGACGGCAGTTTGGCGACCACGGCACAGTTCACCTCAGTTCGGGTGGTCTGCAATAACACCTTGAAGATTGCCTTGGGGGAATCGAGTGGCGCGGTGAAGGTGTCGCACCGTTCGCAGTTCGACATGGACGCGGTCAAGCGGCAGCTGGGTATCACCGTCTCCTCGTGGGATGGCTTCGTTGCCCGTATGAAGGCCTTGGTTGAATGTCCGGTAGATCCGGATTCGGTGGAAGGCCTACTGCGTCGCGTGCTGACTTACCAAGCGCAGGAGAGCAAGACCATGGTGGTCAACGAACAGGCGCTGGCCAATGTCCGTTCGCTATACGAGGGCGGCGGCAAGGGAGCGCTGCTGGCTTCCAGTCGTGGCACGGCCTGGGGGTTGTTGAACAGCGTGACCGAGTTCGTCGATCATCACCGCCGTGCACGTAGTGAAGACCACCGTCGGGATGCGGCCTGGTTCGGTCCAGGCGCGCAGCTCAAGCAACGGGCTTGGGACGAAGTGATGAAGTTGGTGGCGTGATGCAGGCCCGGTCACGTGTGCGCGAGTCGACAGTTGCCCGGATGGCCTCATCGGAGGAGGCCATCCGGGCACGGGACGAGCGTACCATCGCCCGAGCACTGCGCATTCTTGAGCGGCGGGCCTGCGACCCGGGCCCGTTACTTGGGGATGTGTCTACGTGCGGAGCGTTTTTCCGGTTGCGGTTGGGCAATGAGGCACGGGAGCACTTCGAGGTCGCTTTCCTCGATAGCCACTATCGGCTCATCGCAGTGGAGCGACTGTTCTCCGGCTCGGTAGACAGTGCGGAAGTGCGTCCACGCATCGTGGTCCAGCGCGCGCTGGCTTTGAACGCGGCAGCTGTCATGGTGGCTCACAATCACCCCAGCGGCGACGCCGAACCCTCCGCAGCAGATCGGGCGGTCACAGCCCAACTGAAAAGCGTCCTGCGGGTGGTGGATGTCAGGCTACTAGACCACTTCGTGATCACGGCCAGTCAGGCGGTCTCGATGGCTGCAATGGGACTCGCGTAGAGATTGGGTCCGTTGGGCGAGCGACGGCATAACACCCTGCCCTTTGAGGCAGGGTGCATGGATGGCATTTAGGCAACTAGCCGCGCTGCAATCAGGGCTTCCCGTCAGAGGCAGCATTCGTGATGTCTTTCGCTAGGGCCCTGCGCTGGCTTGCAGGTAGTTTGGTCAAAGCTGCCAGGACAGCAGCTAGATGTCCTTGCTGCGATTCGCTCTCGTTGCCCAACGACAGGATGGCATCGGCCATGGCTGGCGTCGTGGCGAGTAAGTAAGCCGGTGGGACGTCAAGCGCGCGAGCCAACTCGAAGAGGGACTCCAAGCTGACGGCCATAGATTCACTCTCGTACCGGCTGATGCGGGCCGACGCGGTGTCTTTGTCCAACCCCATACGCACTCCCGTTTCCCGTTGGCTCAAGCCCCGCAACTGGCGGGCTTGGCGCAAACGTGCGGCCACCACGCTGCGAGGCGTGGATGGGGTGGCACTCATTGGCTGAGCGGAAGCGTCGTACGCATGCCAACAGAATGACTCACGACGTACGCCCCGGGTAGACTCTACGTACTACGTAAGTATGATGCAAGTCTAGTTAAGGAGGTGCTTTTCCCGAGAGACGCGGCGGCAGCTGTGGCATTAAGCGGCTCAACGGCGAGATTCATTTCGGCATGATCAAGACGTTCAACAAATTACATAGGGGAACCAAATGATAAGAATCATCTCCGCCAGCACCGTGCTGGCATCTGTACTTTTGGCCGGGTGTGCAGGAGGTACGCCTAATTGCGGCGATACGGACACGCTGTCGGTACTGGATCAGGCCATCGAGATGGAGGTGGAGAATTACGCCTCGCGGACCCAGCGGGGTACGGCCGAGGAATTCCTAGGAATCCTCGATACCTACGAGATATCCAACATCCGCACCTTGGACTACGACAAGGAGGTCGATAGTTACCAATGCGATGCCCGCGTCACCTACGTCTATCACGACCGCGAGCGGTCTGTGGACTTCACCTATCGGGTAGATACCGACCAAGCGGACGGCAATGTCCTGGTCGAGTACCAAAACAAGATGCTCAATCCGATCCTGGGCTATGCCATGGGCTTCTGACAGCCCTTCACATCCTTTCTTTCCACAATGGAGTTATACCTCAATGGGCGTCGCTATCTACACCATCATGCTTTTCTTCTTCATCGCTCCGGTTACCCTTCGGGCCTACCTGAGCCTGAAAAAGGCACGCTTCCCTCTGCCTTACTTTCAGAACAACGTCGTCGTTCACCGGATCAAGCTGCGTAAGGCCATCGGGATCCTGTCTCCAATCGTTTTTTGGACCTTACATGTCTACTTGCTGTTCTGGACGATCACCATAGATGCCTGGCTGTCCGCTCTTGCCCTCGTCGTGTACATGGTGATCAGTGCGCTCATGTCCGGTCAGATCAAGGCCAAGCAGGTGAGGGTTATCCAGGAGAAGGTGGTACAGGGTGCTTCCGAAGGAAGCCAGGCCTGACAGCGATATCGAAGGTAATCAACATGATTGGGAGCGCCTTCGAGCAACACGAGCAATGCAATCATGGAACTAAGAGAATGGGGGCGACATGCCCCCTGGTCGATCATCTCTTTTTTCCTGCTGAACCCGCCAACTTGCATTGGGTCGATGAACTACCACGCACCGCAATGCGCGAGCCTTGTACTTTAAATCCATTGTTCTTCGATCACGTTTGCTAAGGCTGCCTATGATCGCCTTAAGTGAAACTGTCCATTCATCGGCTATTTTTTTGTGTGCTCGCATGAGAAAACGTGAGCGTTGACGATGAGTTCAGGCTCTCAGCTGGTGCTCTATGCCACCAGTAACTTTGGTTCCGCTCTTTTAGAACCGCGCGTGTGAATTATTTACGTTGTTGTCATTGGAGAGGTCGCGCGACAATAGCGAGATATGGCCCTGGGACAGGTCATTTGAATCTACTCGCACCACAGGGACGATGGTTGCGTCTTGGTGCTCACGCCTAGGGGAAGCGCGTCAGTGAAGTTGCTTAAGGCTCTATGGACGGCTTTGGTTGCCGAGTTCACGGGAGGGGCGATCTTCCGCGGTTGATGTGCAGTGCGCCGGCCCTATAGATGGAAGTATTGGCACGAACGACATCACCAACTTGCGCGGGGCGTGTAAGTGAACCCATATAGCTCAGATCGACCCTTCATCCCGCAAGAGCAGATGGCGCGGTTTGATGCGATCGACCGTGATGCATCACGTAGGTACGGTCTCAAGGTCAAGGCTGCTGGGATCTCAAATGTTGACTACAAGATCCGCTTTAGAAAACTCAGCTCAAGCCAGAGCATGAACCCCCCTCCTAGCTGTGGCAGGATTTTTGCTGGTTACGTGGTGGTCCGGAAGTTGGGCACTCCAGACCAGTACGAAACATGGATGCCTGATCATGTTTTTGAGGATTTGTATCGGAGCTGTAAGTAACCCCTCCCGATCAAGCCAAATCCGGGAGCCGCGCTCTCGCCGGGCGGGGTACTCGAAACGGCGGCTCGATTACTGGGTGTTTACCGAGGAGGAGAATGGCCGGATACCGAACTTCTATGTCCCCATCAACGACTTTATCGATCGGCTTGAGGCCGCCAGGGTGATCCGGCACCTGTCGGCTCCCATTGGCGAGTGCGAAGTCCTTCCACCCCCAGCAACCGGCTTTGCGCCCGTCGCAGTGGTGGGCATGGGAGGCGCTCCCGCTGGCCAGTGGCCCTGCTTCTCGCCCTTTGTGACACCAGCACCTAGAATCGAATGTCCAAAGGGGTCGGCCCATGCTAAGTCATTGATTTGAAATGACGTGCGCCGCCTTGCTCTTCCCCAGTCGTACCAGGATCCGGATTCCGTGACAGTCCTTACCCAGCTCCTCACCAATTACCGCGCCGCCGCCGTCACCGAACGGGAGAAAGGCACCTACTTCGAAGAGCTGATCCTTGCCTACTTGCGTCATGAGGCTACTTACCGTGACCTTTACAGCCAGGTCTGGACTTGGACCGAGTGGGCATCCGCCAACGGCTTCACCGGCAAGGATGACGGCATCGACCTGGTTGCGGAAGTTGCGGGTACCGGCGAGATCCATGCCATCCAGTGCAAGTTCTACGACCCGGATTACAAGTTGCAGAAGAAGGACATCGATAGCTTCTTTACCGCATCCGGGCGCAAGCCGTTCACCCATCGCGTCATCGTCAGCAGCACCGACCACTGGTCCGAGCACGCGGAGAACGCACTCGTGGACCAGCAGCCGCCGGTCAGCAAGATCACTCTGCACGACCTGGAGGCCAGCCAGATCGACTGGGCGCGTTACAAGCCCAAGACAGCGCCAGTCCTCAAGGAAAAGAAATCGCTGCGTCCGCACCAGGAGTCGGCGCTCAAGGCGGTAACCGCCGGCCTTAAGGGCGCCGATCGCGGCAAGCTGATCATGGCCTGCGGGACTGGCAAAACTTTCACCAGCCTCAAGATCGCCGAGGTGATGGCGGGGAAGGGCAAGCGCGTGTTGTTCCTAGTGCCCAGTCTGTCACTGCTGTCGCAAACCCTGACCGAGTGGACGCAGGAGAGCGCCGTCCCGTTGCACAGCTTCGCGGTCTGCTCGGACAGTGACGTGGGCAAGAAGAAAGGGCGCAAGGAAGACGATTCCATCCAAACCTTCGCCCATGAACTGCGCTATCCGGCCACCACCGACCCCAAGCGCCTGGTGCTGGGCGTGGCGGCAAGGCATGACGACGACCACATGACCGTGGTGTTCAGCACCTACCACTCCATCGAAGTGATCCACGAAGCCCAGCAGCAAGGACTGGCCGAATTTGACCTGATCGTCTGCGATGAAGCCCATCGCACCACGGGCGCCACGTTCGAGGGCGACGACGAAAGCGCTTTTGTGCGCATCCATGACGCTTCTTACATTCGCGCCGCAAAACGCATGTACATGACCGCCACCCCGCGTATCTATGCCGATAGCGCCAAGGCCGTGGCTGAGCGCGACAACGTGGCGTTGTACTCGATGGACAATGACTCTTGGTACGGCAAGCAGCTCTACCTCATCAGCTTCTCAGAGGCGGTGAAGCGTGGCCTGCTGGTGGACTACAAGGTGATCGTGCTGGCGGTGGAGGAAAGCCACATCAACCGCAAGTTGCAGGGCCTGCTGAAGGACGAGAACAACAGCCTGCGCGTGGATGATGCGGCCAAGATCGTCGGTTGCTGGAAGGCGCTGGCCAAGCTGGGCATCCATGAGGACGGCACCGAAACACCCGAGCCGATGAAACGGGCGGTGGCGTTCTGCCAGGTAATCGAGCCGGGCAAGGGTGGTAAGACCCACAAGGTCAGCTCCAAGCAGATCTCCGGGATGTTCCAGGCGGTGGTGGAGGCCTACCAGGACGCAGAGGAGATCGAAGACGGCGCGCGCCTGAGCTGCCAGGCCGAACACGTCGACGGCGGCATGAACGCCGGCGAGAAGGAAGCCAAGCTGGACTGGCTGAAGGCACCCACGCCGCCCGATACCTGCCGCGTACTCAGCAACGTGCGTTGCCTGTCAGAGGGTGTCGACGTGCCTGCGCTCGATGCAGTGCTGTTCCTGACCCCGCGCAATTCGCAGGTGGACGTGGTGCAGTCGGTCGGCCGGGTAATGCGCAACGCGCCGGGCAAGAAGCGTGGCTACGTGGTGCTGCCAGTGGTCATCCCGGCGGGCGTTGAGCCGCACGAGGCGCTCAATGACAACCAGACCTACAAAGTGGTCTGGCAGGTACTGCAGGCGCTGCGTTCGCACGACGACCGCTTCGACGCGATGGTCAACAAGCTGGAGCTGGTGGGTCCAGACCGTAGCAAGATGGAAGTCATCGCCATTACCGACAACGTGCAACGCAAGGCGGCGCGGTTGACCAGCAAGGCGGACAAGGCCAAGGGCAAATACGGCATCGGCGAATCGCAGGGTATCTATCCGGCCGAGGTCCAGGGGGAGCTGGAATTCGAGGTCGGCGAGATCGAGCGCGCGCTATATGCCAAGGTGGTCGACAAGTGTGGCAACCGCCATCACTGGGAGGACTGGGCCGATGACATTTCCAGGATCGCGCAGACCCATATTGACCGGATCAAGGCGCTGCTGGAGGACGAAGGCCAGATCAAGGCACGCGAGGCATTCAATGCTTTTGCGGGGGAACTTCGTGACGATCTCAACGACAAGGTCAGCGACGCGGAGATCATCGAGATGCTGGCCCAGCACCTGATCACGCGGCCGGTGTTCGAGGCGTTGTTCGCGGACTACAGCTTTGCCAGCCACAACCCGATGTCGCAGGCCATGCAGCAGGTGTTGGATGTGCTGGAGGAGCAGAACCTGGAGAAGGAGTCGGCCACGCTGCAGGAGTTCTACGACAGCGTGAAGATGAGGGCCGAGGGCATCGACAGTGCCACCGGAAAGCAGAAGATCATCGTGGAGCTGTACGACAAGTTCTTCCGCAATGCCTTCCCGAAGATGACGGAGCGGTTGGGTATCGTCTATACGCCGGTGGAGGTGGTGGATTTCATCTTGCACAGCGTCAACCACTTGTTGCAGCAGGAGTTCGGTCAGACGCTGGGAAGCAAGGGGGTGCATATCCTGGATCCGTTTACGGGTACAGGCACCTTCATCACGCGCTTGCTGCAATCCGGACTGATAAAGCCCGAGGAGCTGGCGCACAAATTCAAGCACGAGATCCATGCCAACGAGCTGGTGTTGCTGGCGTACTACATCGCGGCGATCAATATCGAAGCGACGTATCACAGCTTGGCCGGCGGCGACTACGTACCGTTCGAGGGTATCTGCCTCACCGATACCTTCCAGATGTACGAGAAGGAGGATCTGGTGGATGCGTTACTGGTGGACAACAGTAAGCGGCGCAGGCGACAGAAGCAGCTGGATATCCGGGTAATTGTGGCGAATCCGCCCTATTCGGCCGGGCAGAACAGTGCCAACGACAACAACGCCAATGTGGAATATCCGACGCTGGATGAGCGCATCCGTTCGACCTATGCGGCACGTTCGACCGCAACACTGAAGAACGCGCTATACGACAGTTATATCCGTGCTATCCGCTGGGCCAGTGATCGCATCGGCAATGCCGGCGTCATCGGCTTCGTGACCAATGCGGGATTTCTCGATGCTAATACTGCCGATGGTCTGCGCCAATGCTTGGCTGAAGAATTTTCCAGCATGTATGTCTTCCATCTTCGCGGTAACCAGCGCACATCAGGCGAAACGTCGCGCAAGGAAGGCGGAAAAATTTTTGGCAGCGGCAGTCGCGCGCCAATCGCCATCTCGCTGTTGGTCAAGAATCCCGATTCCAGCACGCATGGAAAAATCAATTTTCACGACATTGGCGACTATCTTAATCGCGAGGAAAAATTGGAGAAGGTCGCGGCCTACGCCAGCGTGGCAGGCATCTCCGATTGGCAGGTCATCACGCCGGACGCTCATGGTGACTGGCTGAAGCAGCGCGATGACGGCTTTTCCGATTTCATGGTACTCGGTGACAAGGGTGACAAACATGGGTCGCTGTTTGACGTCTATTCACGTGGATTGCAGACTGGTCGTGATGCTTGGGCGTACAACGCTAGCAAAGCTGCTGTCTGTGGAAGCATGAACCGCATGATTGATTTCTACAACTCGGAAGTGGCGCGCTTCAATGTCGCCCATCCGGGGATGGATAAGAAGATGCGTGAGGTGGCGCTGGAAGGTTTCATCGACACCAGTCCGCTGCAGATCAGCTGGACGCGTGCACTCAAACAAGAGCTCGCTAAGGATCGCCAGTTCGCTTTTCAACAAGGCAGCGTTGTACCAAGTTTATATCGACCCTTCACAAAGCAGTGGCTATATTTTGATCGAACCTTCAACGAAATGCTGCTGCAGATGCCAAAGATGTTTCCTAATGTGCCGACATCAAATATTGCTATAGCAATTAAAGGAAACTGGAGGGGTGATGGACATTTTGTCGGTATTGTTGATGCCGCGGCGTGTGATCAGCCTGACGGTGGATCGCAGCACTTCCCTCTCTACCTCTACGACGAAGCCGCGCACGAAGCCGATGGTGGGTTGTTTGCCGACGATGCTACCGATGGCCCGCGCCGTCGCGATGCCATCACCGATGCCGGCCTCGCCCATTTTCAGTCCGCCTACCCGGAAGAAGCGATCAATAAGCAAGACCTGTTCTATTACGTCTACGGCATCCTGCATTCATCCGACTACCGCGAACGCTACGCCGACAACCTGAGCAAGGAACTGCCGCGCATCCCTCGCGTGCGCAAGGCGGAGGACTTCTGGGCTTTCAGCAAGGCCGGCCGCGCGCTTGCCGAGCTGCACTTGAACTATGAGACGGTGGACAAGTACCCGCTGACCCTCGAAACCAAGGGCAAGCTGACCGACGCCGACTACCGCGTCGAGAAGATGAAGTTCGCCAAGAAGAAAGACCCGGAAAGCGGCAAGAACATCAACGACCGCAGCACCGTCATCTACAACACCAAGATCACCCTGGCCGGCATCCCCGACGCCGCCTGGGACTACGTGGTCAACGGCAAAGCCGCCCTGGACTGGGTCATGGAGCGCCAAGCTGTACGCGTGGACAAGGACAGCGGCATCGTCAACGACGCCAATGACTGGGCCACCGAAACCATGGGCAACCCCAAATACCCCCTGGAGCTCTTCCAGCGCGTCGTCACCGTTAGTCTGAAGACGCAGAAGATCGTCGCCGGCCTGCCCGCACTCGACATTCGCGATGACGGCTGAATCAAACTGAGGCACTTGCAATGAAACGTTACGGAGAGAGAGATTTAGTCAAGGCGCTGGTTCCGGTACTGATCGGGCGACTATCAGATCCGTTCTCCCCGAATGAAGACGACATGCGCCGCGTCGCCGAAGCAGCAGGAAGATGGGCAGAGCTCTTGGTTGATCTTCGGACTGCGCCGAAATGGGCGAACTTTCTCCTGGACCATGATGGCCCGGCTTGGCACGAAGAGGACGACAACGGCAACTGAATCCGCATTGTTTTAGGGGGAAGCATGCTGCAGCGAAGCGAGGCGTGGTATCGAGAGCGGGCTGGCCGGATCACCGGCTCCCGGCTCTCGCGTGCCATGGCTGCGAGGACGTCCGATGCCTTCCAGGGCCTGATCGCCGAACTGGCCGAGGAACGTCGGACCGGGAGCAGCCGCGATCGCGGTTACGTGAACGCAGCGATGCAGTGGGGAATCGACCACGAGGTCGGTGCCCGTGTCTGGTACAGCCGGCAACGCGGCTGCCACGTCCAGGAGATCGGCTTCGTCGTGCACCCTGTCCACGATTTTGTTGGGGTTTCGCCGGACGGACTGGTTGGCGACGACGGTCTGGTCGAGATCAAGTGCCCGCAGATCGCGAACTTCATGCGCGTATCCGAATCGCGCCAAATGCCGGCCCGCTACCGCTGGCAGGTGCAGGGCCAGCTCTGGGTCTGCCGCAGACAATGGCTCGATTTCATCTGCTTCTATCCGCCAGGACGAGGCGTGGTCATTCACGTCGAAGCGGACGAGGACGACTTCGACCGGATCGAAGCCCGGTGCATCGAGGTTGACCGCGAGGTAACCCGTCGCACCGGCATCGGCCGCCAGGCGTCGGGAGGAGAACGGCCGATGCCTCGCCCAGTGCCAACGCCCGCACCGATGCACGCTGACGTTCGTGCAACGGCGCCGCGGCCCTCCGGCATTCCCTCCTGGATCTGGGTGGTCGTGGCTCTGATCGTCCTGTACGCGCTGGCAAGCGCACGCTGAGCAGGCGCATCATCCAATCACCATGAGCATCCTGGACACCCTGCAACGGCTGGCACGCGAGATCCTTGGGGATGGCGCGGCGTCGGCGATCCCGCGCGATCTGTCCAAGGTGCAGGACGCCATTATCCCGGAAGAGGGGCGGCGCAATGCAAAACGCTATACCTCAGAGCCAGACCGGTTGGCAGGCGTCGAGGTGCTTCCGGAGTACGAGTTCATCCTGAAGGCGGTGCAGGCTGGCTGCCCGGCCATCTTCGTCACAGGGAAGGCCGGCACCGGCAAATCCACACTTGTCCACTGGCTACGGAGCAGGCTCGAATCCTGCGCCGTGGTGGCGCCAACCGCAGTGGCTGCTGCCGCCATCCAGGGGGACACGATCCATTCGTTCTTCGGCCTACCGCCGCGGCTGATCGATCCGGCAGAGAATCATCCAGTCAGTACAAAGACACGCCTAGTGCTGGAGAACGTGAAGTGCCTGATCATTGATGAGGTGTCGATGGTGCTACCGAACATGGTGGACATCATGAGCAATATCCTGCGCAGCGCGCGCGGCAATGAGCAGCCCTTCGGCGGTGTGCCAGTGATCTTCGTCGGAGACCTGCTGCAGTTGCCTCCAGTGGTCAGTTCGCCTGAGGAGACCGTGTATTTCTCGCACCGCTATCGGACCCGGTACTTCTTCTCGGCAGACATATTCCGCGAACAGACCATCGTCCCACTCGTCCTGACCAAGGTCCGCAGGCAGGCGGATGCTGTCTTCATCGATGCCCTGAGCCGGATCCGGCTTAACGACAACTGCCGCGAGGCCGTGGCGCTGTTCAACCGCCAATGCTTCCGCGACAAGCAGGAGGGTTCACCCATTGGCACCTATCTAGTGCCCACCAACCAGAGTGCGCGCAGCATCAATATGCGCGAGCTGGACAAGCTGCCGGGCCAGGCTCGCCTTTATGAGGCCAGCATTGGCGGCAATGTGGCAGCCAACAAGTGGAAGCTGCCGGTACCCGACCGGCTGGAACTGAAAGTCGGCGCCAAGGTGATCTTCCTGAAGAACCGCAAGCCGGACTGGATCAATGGCGATCTGGGCACGGTGGTCGGCTTGGAGGATGACCACATCCGGGTCCGCAAGGATGCCACCGACAACGTGCTGCTGGTCGGTCGGGAGACTTGGCAGAAGTACAAGTATGTCTACGACTACCAGACTAGGCGTGTCGAAGCGGAGGTCGTGGGCACGTTCGAGCAGTTTCCCCTGTCACTGGGCTGGGCCATCACGATCCACAAATCGCAGGGACTGACGCTGGATGCGCTAACCCTGAACCTGGGTGGTGGTGCGTTCGCGGAGGGGCAGACCTACGTGGCACTGTCTCGTGCCCGGACCTTGGAAGGAATCACGCTGGCTAAGCCAATCGCAATGAGCGACGTTCGGACAGACCCGGTAGTCCTGGCGTTCTATCGGGACCTGGGTATTGATCGTTGATCGCCTGTTGCTTCTCAGTCGTCGGATCCACGCGGTTAGTGAACTGGTGAGTGCTGTGAGTCCACAATTGCCTGCGAGCCGATACCTGCCCACCGCTCTTAGGAAAATTCATGAAGGATCCTGTTCTCGTGCGCGAGTTGTTGGCCGCCATCGGCAAGATGCCACCCGAAAAGCCCGTGCACGCGCCGGGCAAGTGGCACCGACCCTATCAATTTGTGATTGACTGCAGAGCCATCTTTCTTTGCTCCAAAACTTTTTCCAACCGAGGTTTATCGTGAATGACATGACGCAACAGCAGGTGACTCAGGGGGTGGCAGCCTTGCACGAGGAGTTGTTGAAAGTTGCTTTAGCCTGGCACAAGGAGCATCCGGAGTTCACCTTCTCGGTACGCAAGCGTGACATCACTGGACAAAATCGCCTGCAGTCTGGTTACTGGTTCCAGGGCGGTGATGGATACCTGTTCTTCTCTCCCTTCAAGCTGGGTGACAGCAACAACAAGACCAAGACCATCGGCCTGGTCTTTCACATCGGCAAGGACGCCAAAATGAAAGGGGCGTATACCGAGATCGTATATGGAGGCGTCAAGCGTCCAGAGCTTCGCGCCGTGCATGAGCGCCTCTTGGAGGCATTGGGGGAAACCCCGTCGGATACCAACATAAAGCGCCAGATCGCCGCACCGGCGCTGTCCGTCGAAGGCGCATTCCACCATTTCGTGACCAATGTATATCCGAAGGCAATGGAGGCAATCGAGCAGGCCGGATTGCAGTCGTCGTTCCTAATCCCGCAGGACGAATTTGAATCGAGCCTGGCTCGCTTGCCACGGGGCGGCGTCGCGTCATCAAGCACCCCGGCGTCGTTGCTGGTCGCCTCTGTCCAGCCTGGCACCGCAGTCAATGTTGTTTATTACGGCCCTCCTGGAACCGGAAAGACCCAGGTGTACGAGGGACTGAAGAGCAATCCTCTCTACTCCACGATCACTACACCGTTGTCGGAATCGGAGCGGCTCGAGCATCGCGTGCAATCAGCGCGCTGGCTTGCCGTAGTTACCGCCGCACTGCTGAATCTGGGTGGCATTGCCAGAGTGCCTGAACTGCTTAAGCATCCCATCGTCAAAGCAGCCGCAAAGGTACGGGGACGCAGCCAGAATATGTCCCAGACTCTATGGGTTGCGCTGCAGAAGCACGCACCGGCCGATTCCAAGACGGTCTTCTATAGCAGTCGCTCCGGTGCGGTGCTATTTGACAAGGATGAGGATTCGACATGGCGCCTGCTTCCGAATTGGCGGGAGGCTGATCCCGAGTTGGCAGATGCCGTCGATGCAATCATTTCGACGGGCGGCGCCACGGAACCGATATCGGCGCAGGCCAGGCTCACGTTCGTGACGTTCCACCCGAGCTATTCGTACGAAGATTTCGTAGAGGGCATCCGCCCGGTGCCTTCAGAGGACGACGAGGACAACGTGGCGTTCCGGGTTACGAGCGGCGTGTTCACGGAGATTTGCCGCGAAGCCCACGCAAACCCCGGCGTCCGACACGCGCTCTTTATCGACGAAGTAAACCGGGCGAACCTGGCCAAGGTACTGGGCGAACTGATCACGCTCATCGAACCGAGCAAGCGAGTTACCGCTGGCAGCACGCCAGGGTCCGGAAAGGGCTTGTGGGTTCGGATGCCGATGAGCCGTGACCTGTTCGGCGTACCGGACAACCTGGACATCTTCGCCACGATGAACACCGCGGACCGCTCCATCGCGTTGATGGACATCGCACTGCGGCGTCGCTTCCAGTTCATCGAAACGCCACCCAAGCCCGAGGTGATCGAAGGTGCCGATGGTAACGGTGGCATCGAGGCCGATGGCGCGCGTGTCGATCTCCCGCTTCTGCTGCGTACCATCAATTCCCGCATCGAGTACCTGCTTGACCGGGATCACTGCATCGGCCACGCCTATCTTCTCGAGGTGAAGAGCATCGCCGACCTGCGGGCATGTTTCCGTGATCGAATCATCCCATTGCTGCAGGAATACTTCTTCGAAGATTGGGGGCGGATTCGCCGAGTCCTCGGCACCATGGGCCGTAAAGACCACTCCGCTTTCGTGCAGGAGATACCTGGTGACTCCATGGAGCTGTTCGGGTTCAATGCGCCCCAGGGCCAACGCGTTCCTCGTTACCGCATCGCACTCGAGGACGCCGCGCAATGGTCGCCAGCGGACTTCCGAGGGCTTTATGCGTCGAGGGCCTCCGATGAGGCGGCGCAGGACGAGGCCGAGCAGGAAGAGGCCGACGACGCGTGAATCCGGTATTTGTCACGTTCGAGCACGAGAGCATAGCGGTCTCGGTGATTCCGGGGCCCCACAGTCTGGGTCTGGAGGAATGCGAGCGACTGGCAGCCATTGGAGAACGTTACCCAGGCTTCTGTCAGCGAGGTCACCAGAGAGTCCGGCTTTCCCAATATTGCGGCGTGGTTTCGTTGGGTGGCCGCGTCCTGGAAGTTGCCCCAAAGCTCGGTAAGGGAAAACGGGGCGAACTGGCAGGAAAGAGTCTGCTGCTGCGAATGCTGCAAACGGTGTATGGGCTCCCCCGTCTGGCCGGCACTGCCGGCCAAACGTTGGAGCAGGCGCCGCTGATCGATGCGCTTGCCTCGATCTTCTTCGACCATCTGCTCCGGCTGGTCAAGGCCGGACTGCATCGTGCCTACGCAAGCGAGTGCGACAACCTGCAGACCATCAAAGGCCGGTTGCTGATAGGCGAGCATGTGGCACGTAATTCAGGACGAATGGATCGTGCGCTATGTGAGTTCGACGAATTGGCCGCCGATGTTGGGCCCAATCGTGTGCTGGTACTTGCGCTCAAGATGATGAGGCCCTGGCTTTCTCAGGGCGATTCGCAACGGCGGTGGGCTGAACTGATGGCCGCCTTCGAGGGCGTCGGCCAGGCGTCGCTGCATGAGGTGAAGGATATTCGCCTAACCCGACAAACAAGCCGTTATCGCGACGCGCTTCGATTTGCCCAGTGGATCATCGAGATGCTGTCGCCGGCCTTGCGCGGTGGATTGGAAGAGGCACCGGCGATGCTGTTTGACATGAATATTCTGTTCGAGTCTTACGTCGCCGCCTGTCTTGCGCGCCAGGCGCCGCCCGGCATTGATGTGCTACCTCAGCACAACGTCATGCACCTTGCCAGGACTTCCGGCAAGGGTGCGTACCAGCTCAGGCCAGACATTGTCGTCACCTGTGGGCAGGAGATTTTGCTGGTGGCAGATACAAAGTGGAAGTTGCTGGAAGAAGACAGGTTTGGGCGCATCCGCCCAACGCCTGCCGACATGTACCAGATGAATGCCTACGCCTCGGCGTACCGGTGCGATGAGATGGCTTTGATCTATCCCAGCTTTTCCGGATTAAACACACAGCTCATGCAACACCCGACGAGCTACGTGCTTCCCGCCAGGGCCGGTACGGTTTCGCTCCACATCACCGGAGTGGACCTCTTGGCTGATCGCTTGAGCGTTGGCGCTGGATCTGTGGGCGCGGCGTTGAACAATTTTTTACGGCATGGGGGTCAGGAGGTCGGTGGCAGAGTTGACGCGCTTGAAGAATGCTGATCCTGAGCGGGCGGCGAGTCTGGCTCGGAAATCCATGCTGTTTGATGGCGTGGAGGAGATGCCCCAGTTGAATGGCAGCGGCGTCGACGCTGGGTAGACCAGCTATCTATGGTTGTTTGACAAATTTACCAAACAACCATACGCTAGCTCCATGACCGAAGATCACCGCTCCCCAGGTAGCTTGCTGCAGGCACTTCTCTCCGAGAAGCAATGGACCAACAGGTCTTTTGCGGCCGCGACCGGTATAGAAGAAACAGACTGTAGTCGCCTCATCGGCGACAAGAAACCCGTCACAGCGAAGCTGGCGATTCGATTTGAGGAGGTTTTCGGTATTCCAGCAGAACGTTTCTTGGATCTGCAGGCCCGTTTTGACTTGGCTGTCGAGCGTTTGAAAAGGACGCCAGATCAAGGCCAGGCAAAGCGTGGCTTACTAAAGGCGGAGCTCCCCATTTCTACCATGATCAAGCGCGGTTGGCTCGATGTTGATTCGGTGCGTGATCGTCAGGGAGTTGATCGCGCATTGAGTCTTTTTTTTGAGACCGGTCCAGACGAGGAAGTTGACCCGCTACCTCACGCAGCAAAGAGAACACAGGTGTCCGAAACCGCCAGCCCAGTGCAACTCGCTTGGGTGTATCGCGTACGGCAAATAGCGACGGAGATGATTGTCGCGCCGTATTCGCCCGCGAGTGGTCGCGCTGCTATAGAAAAGCTCAAACCGCTCTTGGTGTCAGCGGAGGCCGCTCGCAAAGTTCCCAAGATTCTTGCGGAACACGGTATAAGGTTCGTCGTTGTGGAATCACTGCCGTCTGGGAAAATTGATGGTGTCTGCTTCTGGCTGGATGACCGCTCTCCCGTCATCGGTATGACGATGCGCTACGACCGGATTGATAATTTCTGGTTCGTTCTTCGTCATGAACTAGAGCACGTTATCCAGGGCCACGGAAAGTCCATTGCAGTGATCGATTCCGACCTCGAAGGTGAAAATGGGGGGCTTGGAGATGGCATTGAAGAGCAAGAGCGAGTAGCTAATCTGGCCGCAGGTGAGTTCTTGGTCCCGAGGCTAAAGTTGGAAGCGTTCGTTATTCGAAAAGCACCATTCTTTGCCGAGCGAGATATCGTTGGTTTTGCAAAGACCTTGGGAGTTCATCCTGGGCTGGTTGCGGGACCTCTGCAGCGTCGAATAGGAAAATACAACTTGTTTAGAGAGCACCTAGAGAAAGTTCGTTCGATAGTGTTGCCAGGTGCTATGTCAGATGGTTGGGGCAACGTGGCGCCTGTGGGCGAATAGGAGAGGAACATGGCAACCAAGAAACAGGAAATGCAGAAGCTGATCAGGCACTACCGTGAATCTACCGGGGCTACTTCGGTGGACATGCACGAGGTCGCAAAGTTTGCGGCTGGTATGGGATGGCCGCTTCCTGCACCAAAGAGCGCAATTGATCGCTTGGCAGAACAATTCTCGAGTGCTGCTCGCGAAGAGACGCGTCGGGACGAAGTAACGGGACGAAGCTACAGGGCGAACCTCGCAGTCACTGAATGGCACGAAGGTACACAGTTCACGCTCTGGACTGACATCGATGTTGCTCCTCGTCGGATTGCGCACAAGTCATTTGTCCAGCGACGCGAGCAAATGGTCGGGGACGCTGTACAACTGACTTTGGACGTAAATCGTTGGAATCGCGTCCACGAAGACGACGAACCCATCGTTATGCCGCTTGACTTTGCGGACGACGTTGACTGGCGGCTCAACAGCGACGGTGGCCAAGAGAAGGCTGCTTGACACAGGCCCCGCTACGGCGGGGGTTTTGTTGGGCTAGTCGCAAAGCTCATCTTCGTCTGAGTCCTCACATTCGCCGCCTTCTATCATCTCCTGCTGGATCTCTTGGGCGTAGCTTTCGCAACCTTCGATGAAAGACTGTGATCGACCACCGCAGTCATCGGGAGTTTCAATTCCTTGGCGTTCGGCCCATGTATACCCGGCCTCATGTCCGCTGCAATCGTACGTACACGGATTACCACCAAAATATGTCGAGACCGGAGCGGGCGGTGAGGCCGGTTGAGGTTTGTAGGTTCCGACCACAACACAGCCAACATAGGGCTTGGATGTGTAGAGGGGAACGCCATTATCGGAACATCTGTATAGGGTCCGCGAACCCGGATCGTTGGCGACAGTCTCAACGAACGAATAGTTGATAGCGCGTGACTCCAGGCTGCCTGGCGGGGGTGGTTTCGCGGAATTAGTGCCTGACTCCATTGAGGATGTACGAATGCACCTGGCCGGAAACCACTCGTTGCTGACTGGCAGCATCCGCGACGCCGAAAATAGTCAGGACGCTCGCGAGTCCGAATTGGCACATGTTCATGGATGCCCCCAAAGAGCCGAGTGCACAGCACCGGCGCGTCCTATACCCATGAAGGCGAGAGGGTCGTGTGAACTATTTACGTTGTGGGGTGTGGGGCGACTGGTGGCAAGGAACCGCAGCGGTCGGCCTTCTACCGGCGCGGTGCCGGCCAGGAGACCCATTCCCAGCGCCCACTACTTGGAAGGCTTCTTCAGCACCTTCATGACCTTTGCCCGGTCGTTGCCTACGGCTTTAACCGCCGCCTTGACGGCTGCCGGCTTCACCTTGGCTACCTTGGCCGCGTAGGCGACTTCATGTTTCTGCCCACCAGCGACCTTGTTACGGTCGGAGGCATCGCGCTTCTTAGGGTCGTCAGGCATGACAATCTCCCGGTTAGGTGTGCCGAACCTACGCTCCCAACACCTGAGTAGCAAGAGTTCCCAGCCTCGGACGTTGAGGCCGAACACAGGCAATCGTCGGGTGGCTACATCTGTTTTGCCCTCTCATCGGCTCCTTGGCCTGCTAGCTGTGGTGAGGTCCGAGTTCGGCGGCCATACTTAGACTTGCCGCCTTCGTGGAACGTTTGTCCATGCTAGAACCTGCGTTAGTAGACATGCCGCGCCACGCAACCTGGACAATAGATGAGCAGGTACTCCGCGAGACCGCCTACCACGAGGCGGGCCATGCGGTGCTGGCTAAGCTGACCGGTACGCATATTGCTGGTGCGATAGATGCGCGAGTTGCGTCCAAACAGGGCGCGTTTGACTGCGAATACCTTGAGGCCTTGCATCAGGCACGCGCCATTGTGCTCGGCGTCGCAGTGGATCCGATCAAAGAGAGCGCCGTTATCAGCGCTGGCGGTGCTGTGGCTCAGGCCCGCTTCATGTTCGCCAATGGGATTGGTCTCGACAGCAATGGAAAGTGGATCCCATCAACTGACAACTATGTATCGCTTTGCGCGTTACACGACCGGAACGAGGTTCGTCGGACGCTGGGTATTGGGCACTGGGAAGAAGTGACCAGGACCGCAAGCAACGTTTTGAGCCGGCCTGGGGTCTGGAGCGCAGTCGAGATATTGGCTGCAGAAGTGATTCGAAGGAATGGAATGGTGCCTAAAAACACGGTAGATAACTTGCTACACCAAGCGTTCATCGAACTTCACTTGCCGGAATGTTCTCCCCTTATCTAGCCACTGAGTATGGTGCTAATGCGTGCCTTGGTGGTTACCTAGTCGCTGAACCGAGAATCTGCTGGGCTAGCTCTTTGGCCGCGACTAAAGCTTCGGCCGGCGAATCAAATGTACCCGGCGGGACCCTTCTGGGCGACCGGTCTGGGAGCCTTAGACCTGCAAGGTAACCGGGACCGGGCCACCCTTCGCTTAGCAGCAACGCACAGGTGTGCTCACCAATCTTGAACTCCGTGACCGCCTCGAACTCTTGCATGAAACCCCCTCCGCGTGATCTAGACCTTAGGAATGTCGGGGCAAACGCAGATGTTGCAAGGGAATCATTCCACAAACTGCTAAACCGACGCCCCGGCGGGACTTGTCGCGAGCCTTTATTCCTTACCGGCTAGGCACTTGCCTCCATTCAGCGAAATACTAATTGCGACCGTTGGAAGCCGGGGCCTAGGCTATCTCCCCGGGAACGTCTCACCGGGTGATTCACCGACTCCGGAAGCTCTGCGCCATGCCAGCCACCATCGCCCACTACCTAGGCCCAGCCGGTATAGACCTGCCACGGGTGTGCGTACCCCTTGCCGGCGCCCACGTGCGCCTAGGTTTACGCCGGGTCTTTATGCCCTTCTAGTGCCTCCGGGTGCTGGAAGCTGACTACCGGCCGACCCAGACAGACCTCTGAAAGATGGCTCCTCCCCTGGGAAACAGGGCGTGTCGAACGGGCCTGTAGCCGCCAGATTTTTTTACAGCGGCTAAGGCTCGTTGCTCTTGATTTGGGACTCGATACGCTGAGATCCAGTCCACAAGAGGAGGAACAATGCAGTGAATAACGACCTCAAGCCGAAGGCGAGCTACATGCGGCGCAAGGAGCTAAGGGCCTACTTCGGCGATGTATGCCGCCAGACCACCTACAACTACCAAAAAAATCCAGCGTTCCCCCAGCCTGTTTACATGGACGGTATTTGTCTTGGATTTGTTACGGAGGAGATCGACGCATTCAATGTGGCTATGAAGCAGGCCCGAGGGGGTGAAACCTGACGCTAATTTTCTGGGCCATGAAGGCGCCAAAACACGTCTATGGCAGCGAAAGCACCAGGCCAGCCCCCGTAACGGGCTTGGATAAGAGCCTGCGGGATCAGGAATGATCGTTGTACTGTTTATTAGTGGGTTACAGCAATGGACGATGAAATCACAACACTGACCGATTGGTCACTGGTTTTGCTCGAGGATGGAAGGAGGTGTATTACCACGCAGCACGACTGCGCGAATGACCTGAAGCAAGTCATCACGACAGTTGCAAAGATAGTCCAGTCTCGGGAGGCCTTGTTCCGCACTGAGAAGGAAGGAAGGCGCACGCTGGTAGTAGCAACCGAGCTAGGAAAGGAGTTTTTTCAATGCATCAAGGCTGACCTGGCGGGGATAGACAAGCACTATCCAACTCACCGCTTTAGCCCGTTTTACACGGTCTTCAAGCAGCATGCGAAATCACTGTGGAAGGGCTCCTGTAGGATCGGGCTAAGCATGGTTGACGAGCTTAACGCTGCGGTTGAAGCGATAAGGGCAGCAGGCAGGGAAACCAAGCTAAAGATCAGAATCGAAAATTTAAAGCGCTGCGAGCGTTCCAACGCTAGGTCGATGAAGGACCTGCTCGCAGGGGTACGCAGGCTCTACTCGAAGGTTTTGATTATTCGATTGGATCTCGAATATTTCTCGGTCTTCGGGCCGGGGTGCGGATTCAATGCGCAAGAGATTTCGCTTGAGCAGGTCCAGCAGCATCGCAATGCGTTCTTGGAATATCTTCGGACTGGACCGTATTCCGAAAATCTTGCGGGCTATGCATGGAAACTAGAATGGGGGCCCGAGAAGGGGTTTCATATCCATTTCGTAATTTTTAAGGATGCTCAGGCTGTCTGCAAGGACATAGTCATTGCTGACATGCTAAGCAAATATTGGCGGGAAGTAGTTACCGCTAGTGCCGGATATGCGCACAACTGTAACAAGGACAAAGAACGATACCCCGAGCCGTACCTTGGAATGGTTGCGCGTGGCGATGATGCCAAATGGGAAGTGGCTGGAGAGAAGCTCCGGTATTTGACGAAAGTCGATCATTTCGTCCGCTTCCAGGCTCCAAGGAAGTGCAAGACGTTTGACACCGGAGGCCCTTACAAGAAAGCCTAATTGAGAGGACGCCGGGATTTAAGCTCGGCGTCCTTTTTCTTTTTTATTGCAGCGACGGCTTCCTTGATCCTAGGGTGTTTCAAAAGATCTGTGCAACGAGTATCGCCCCATTTCTGATCGAGCCCTGCTTGTACTACAGCAGCTTTGAAATCCTCGGGCGTGGAATAAGTTGAAGCTTTTGCGATCAAGCTGTCCACGACCTTTTGCGTGGCCTTGTGGTATTGATCGCTTCTCGAAGCACGGCCCGCTTTGCCCGCCTTGCTCATGAATTGCGAGATTTCGACGCGGTCCATAAACAGCTTGGCCTCCTCGAACCCGGAGTATCGTTGTGCGATGCCGTGCGCTTCGGCCAGAAACGACCACGCTAGCTCAGTACGCCCAGCGGCACGTTCCTCTCGAGCACGCCTGAGAAGATCCCATCCTTTTGACATGGCAATCCGCGTCAGTTCGGTGGCGGGGTCTAGCGTGCTCCTGTCATCTCCGATTGGGGCTAGGCTCGCGCCTACTTCGTCCAGGAAGTAATCGAAAGACCGGGGCTGCAAATCCTTGTAGCTAGGAGGATCAGGCTCCATGGGGCCATACGGCTTTGGTGCGTTGGGATCTTTCAGCTTGGTCATCCTGGCGTGCTCGTGCGAAGAAGAGCGAATGACGCTAACAGAGGAGCCAAGCGATGCAAGTGCGTTTGCAGTGCGTTTGTATGCACAGCAGAACACTAGCAATGAGGCAATACATTCTGCACGCGCTTGTGCGTAGACGAGTGAGTAGAAATCAGCCGGGTTGAAATTTAAGCCAAAAAAAACAGCCACTTAGGGCTGTTCCTTGGTGCCGAAGGTGGGACTCGAACCCACACGCTTTTAAGGGCGGCGGATTTTGAGTCCGCTGCGTCTACCGTTCCGCCACTTCGGCGCGGCCGCGAAGTATAACGGAGTGCGCGGCGATTGCCCAATGGTGGCGGTCCTGTCGGGTGGGCAGGGCAGGCCGGGATGCTGCACCGCGGGATGCATTCCGGAAAGGATTGGGTATCTTGACAGCGCTGTCAGCTGGCGCTTCGCACAGCAGTCGGCCACGACACTCCAGCATCGCCTAGTATTGCGCGTCGGGCCAAGGCCGGGGGGTGCCGCTTTGCATCGGGTCCTCACCCCGTCTACGACCGACACTCCAAACCTCCCGGGAAAAACAACAACATGGCCACACAACAGACCCGCTGGTCGCAGTTCGGCGTACTCATCACGGTATTTTTCTTCTGGGGATTCGTCGCGGCCAGCAACGACATCCTTATCCCGGTGTTCAAGACAGCGTTCAATCTCAGTCATGCGCAAAGCCAGTTGGTCTCCTTTGCCTTCTATGTGGCCTATACCGTCGGCTCGCTGATCTATTTCTTCGTGTCCAAGCTCATCGGCATGGATGTGCTGAACCGCATCGGCTACAAAAACGGCATCGCCCTGGGCCTGGTGATTTCGGCCATCGGCACGCTGCTGTTCTATCCGGCGGCCAACCTGGGCTCGTTCAACCTGATGCTGTCGGGCCTGTTCATCGTTGGCCTGGGCTTCTCGCTTCAGCAGATCGCTGCCAATCCGCTGGCGATCGTGATGGGCGACCCGCACACCGGTTCGCAACGCCTGACCATGGCCGGCGGCGTCAACAACTTCGGCACCACCATCGGGCCGCTGCTGGTCAGCCTGGCGATCTTCGGCAGCGTTGCGGCCGGCGGCACCGAAGCCAGCATCGAAAGCGTGAAGACGCCCTACCTGATACTGGGTCTGGCCTTCATTCTGGTGGCCGTGTTCCTGAAGTTTTCCTCGGTGCCGAACCGCATCGACCTGGACCAGGTCACCGAATCCGAAGCGCAGGACAACTCCAAACTGCTGCATAAATCTTCGGCGTTCGGCTACCCGCAGCTGGTGCTGGGCATGCTCGCCATCTTCGTGTATGTGGGCGTGGAAGTTTCCACAGTGGCCAACCTGCCGGCTTATCTGCAGGAAAGCCTGGGCATCTCCACTTCCTCGGTCGCGCCCTACGTGTCGCTGTACTGGGCCAGCCTGATGATCGGCCGCTGGACCGGCGCGGCCGGCGCCTTCAATGTCGGCGCCGGCGCCAAGCGTCTGTTGACCCTGATCCTGCCGTTCCTGGCCTTCGGCGTGTTCCTGGCGGTCAATGCCATAGCCAGGCACGAGGTGTCGCAGTTCCTGGGCTATGTGTTCGTCATCGCCTTGATGATCCTGGCCACCCTGGCCAGCCGCGGAAGCCCGGCGCGCATGCTGCTGTATTTCGCCCTCTGCGGCATCGCCGCGTTGCTGATCGGCATGTTCACCACCGGCAAGACCAGCGCGGTCGCCTTCATCAGCGTGGGCCTGTTCTGCAGCACCATGTGGCCCTGCATCTTCGCGCTGTCGATCACCGGGCTGGGCAAGCACACCAACCAGGGCAGCAGCCTGCTGATCATGATGATCATGGGCGGCGGCATCGTGAGCGTGATCCAGGGCCTGGCCGCGGACAAGATCGGCATGCAGATGAGCTATATCGTCGGCGTGGTCTGCTTCGCCTACCTGGCTTTCTATGCGCTGCGCACGGTGGGCATCCTGCGTTCGCAGGGCATCGATCTGGACAAGATAAGTGCGGACGGGGGGCACTGAGGCTTACAGGCGGTCATCGCGATACTGGGACCAAAGGATCGTCATCCCAGCGAAAGCTGGGATCCATCTTGACGTTGCTTCAAACGTCTGATGCCTGCTCGCACCAAGATCAAAATGGATCCCAGCATTCGCTGGGATGACGACGTCTCTTTTTTGACGTCTCATTTGACCACCACATTATTAGCGAGGGCCGCTGCAATGCGGCCCGTGCGATCAATTCGGCACGATCTGGTCGGTGCCCAGCAGACGCTCGCCGCGGCTCTGCCATTGCGCATCGTCACCGGTCGGCGAGAACACCCCGCAGCGGACCATGGTGCGCTGGTAGACGTGCAGCGACACGGCGATGGCCTTGTCGCTGGGGTTGCGGATGGTGTGGTACTCGTGCGGCGGAATCAGGCTGCCGGCCGAGCCGGTGCCGGCCTCGATGGTGCCGGCGGCGACGAAGCGATAGCGGTTGTCGTCGCGTTCGGCCAGTTCGTACTGGGTGATTTCCAGCCGGCCCTTCCAGACGCCTTCCACGCACCACATGCCGGAATGGTCGTGGATCTTGGTGCCCTGGCCCGGCCCCCAGGTCATCGCCACCACGCTGTAGCCGTGTTCGGGGCTGGTGTAGAGCTCGCGGCGTGCGTAGTGGTCGGCGATGGGCTCCAGCACGCATTCGGGCAGGGCCACGTCCTGGTCGCAGATCATTTCGCACAAGGTCTTGCGCAGCGCATCGGTGATGGCGCGGTCGTCGCCCAGCGCAACGGCCGCGTCCAGTGAGGCGATGAGTTTGTCGTGGCCGGGGAAGTCGAGCGTGGTCATGGCGTGGATCCGGCGGAAGTGTGGTGGCATTTTAGCCTGTCGCCACGGAGTCTGTAGGAGCGCCCCCTGGGCGCGAGCTCTTACTCCATTGAAGTCCCAAAAGCTCGCGCCCAGGGGGCGCTCCTACAGTCACAATTTAGACAGGAAGGCCTGTACGGCTGGGCCGAAGCGCTCGATATCCACCAGGAACGCATCGTGCCCCTGCGGCGACTCGAGCGGCTGGAACTGCGCATCGGCTCCACCCAGGCGCAAGCCGTCGGCGATCTGCTGTTGCTGCTGTAACGGAAACAGGATGTCGGTGGTCGCACCGATGGCCAGCGCTTTATCCACTTTGATCCGCGATAGTCCCTGCAAGACGTCGCCGCCGGCGACTTCGGCCAGGTCGAACCAGTCCATCGAGCGGCTGAGATAAAGGTAGCAATTGGGGTCGAAGCGGCGCACGAAGCGTCGCGCATGACCTTCCAGATAACTCTCCACCTGGAATTCCAGGCCGAAGGGTTCTTCGTCGGGATGATCGGATTCCAATCGTACCCGGCCGAAGCGGCCGTCCCATTCCAGCGCCGAACGATAGGTGATGACGCCCAGTTTGCGCGCCATGCGCATGCCCGATTCGGGGTAGGAAGCATCGTCGTAATTGCCGTTGTTCCACTTCGGGTCCAACCGGATCGCCTCGCGCTGCAGCGAACGGATGGCGATGGAAAACGGCAGCGCCTGCGCGCTGCCGGAAATATTGATATGGGTGCGCGCCAGGCCGGGGTGGCGCAACAGGAAAGCCAGTGCGGTCATGCCGCCCATGGAATTGCCGATCAGACAGGCCAACCGGTCGATGCCCAGACCCCGCACCACTTCGCGCGCGGCGTCGGCGCCGTCTTCTATCGACAGTTCGGGGAAATCCAGACGGTACAAACGACCGGTCGCCGGGTCGGTGGAAGCTGGGCCGGTGGAACCCTTGCAGCTGCCCAGCGAATTCACGCACACCACAAACCAGCGGCCGGTATCGATGGGCTTGCCTGGTCCGATCATCGGTTCCCACCAGCCGGCCTCGGGGTTGCCGGCATTACGTGCGGCATGTGCATCGGGCGACAAACCAGTCACGATCAGGACGGCGTTGTCGCGCGCCGCGTTCAGTTCGCCCCAGGTTTCGTAGGCCATCCGCGCGCCATGCAGCTCGCCGCCGCGCTTCATGGGGAAAGGCGAGGGCAAGGGATGGAAGCGGGTGCCCGGTGGAATGAATTCGGTCATCGAGCCAGTTTAGCAGCGCGCCACCCGGTTCGAAGGGTGGCGCGCGTCGTGCGCAGCGGTACCGCGCGGCATTACACCAGGGTCAGCGTCACATCGATATTGCCGCGGGTGGCGTTCGAATAGGGGCATACCACGTGAGCCATCTGGACCAGGGATTCGGCCTGTTCGCGCGGCAGGCCGGGCAATGAGATCTTCAGTTCGACTTCAATGCCGAAACCATTGGGGATCTGGCCGATGCCGACATTGCCTTCGATGGAAGCGTCGGCGGGCAGGGCGATCTTCTCGCGGCCGGCGACGAATTTCAGCGCACCGATGAAGCAGGCCGAATAACCGGCGGCGAACAGTTGTTCGGGGTTGGTGCCGTCGCCGCCGGCGCCGCCCAGTTCGCGCGGGGTGGTCAGTTTGACGTCCAGCACGTTGTCGGAGGAGACGGCACGGCCGTCACGGCCGCCGGTGGCGGTAGCGGTGGCGCGGTAGAGGACTTTTTCGATGGACATGGGTAACTCCTTAGTGAGGGGCGGCTTGGAAAGGACCGGTGGCCGCTACCGGTATGAATTTTGCGCTATTATATAGCGCACTATATATTGGTTGGAGAGTGCTTCACCGAATTGGCAGTATCAGCTGGACTGCGTGTTTGCGATCAAATTGCCGCGCAGCGATTCCAGCCGCGACTTGATCTGTCCAAGCTGGTCGACACCCATCGCTGCTGCGCAGAACACGCCTTCCGGAACCTCTACCGCCCGGGTCTTGAGCGCCTTGCCGCTGCGGCTGAGCGCGATCACCACCTGGCGTTCGTCGTCGGCGGAGCGGGTGCGGGTCAGCAGGCCGGAAGCTTCCAGGCGCTTGAGCAACGGCGTCAGCGTGGCCGAATCCAGGAACAGGCGCTCGCCGATCTCCGACACCGTCAATTCGTCGCGCTCCCACAACACCAGCATCACCAAATATTGCGGATAGGTCAGCCCCAGCGGCGCCAGCAGCTTGCGGTACACCTTGTTCATGGCCAGCGAGGCCGAGTACAGGGTGAAGCACAACTGGTTGTCCAGTTTCAGCAGCGCGTCGGCGCTGGTTTTGGGGGAAGGGGTCTTGATTGCCATGGCGCCAATATAAATAGCGCGCTATGTAATTGCAAGCTATTTATACACCGTGCCGATGAATGGTATTCGAGCAATGGAAGAGGCGTGTTGTTCCCTTCTCCCATCGGGAGAAGGTGCGCGAAGGGCGGATGAGGGAATGGACTTTCAGATTGACGGACGGTTTCCGTGGGCCGGACTTGTGCTTCCCTCATCCGTCGCTTCGCGCCACCTTCTCCCGATGGGGGAAGGGAAGCAATTCTGCGCGCCGCTCTACCGGCTCGCGCCGCCCAACACCAGCTCGACAGGCGCAGCGGCCGGCAGGCCCACGCGCACCGGCTTGGACTCCAGATCCCCTTCCTGGCGCATCGGATCGCCGCTGGCCGACAGGCGCGCGATCAGCTCCACTTCCTTCAGCGCGGAAAGTTTCTGCGTGGGCATGGGGCTGTCGCCGTCGTCCAGCGTCAGGCTGAGCGGCAGCTCCTGCAGGCTGTGTTTCTCCACCGCTACAGGCATCGGCGGACCGCCGGGAATGCGTGCGATCACGAACACGGTGGTGTCGCCGCGCAGGCGCACGCGCGATGCGAAATCCGGATCGAGCGCGACTTTTACCGTCAGCGCATTGGCGCTGGTGGTTTGAGCAGTGGTTTCGACCGCATCGGCTGGCAGCGGCGACAGACCCGCTTCAGCGCGGGCGGCGTCGATCTGCTTACGCAAGGTGGCGGCCGTAGCGGGATCGACCTGGGAAAGAAGAGGCTCCCAGGTCCTGGCGGCTTCGGCAGATTGCCCGTTCTGGCGCTGGGAAATGCCCAGCAACCAGGTCGCGCGCTGGTGGCCGGGCTGTTGCGCAAGCGCGTGCTCCACCCAGGCAATGGCCTGGGCATCGAGTTTGCGGTCGGAGGAAGCGTAAAGACGCGCCTGCGCCGCTTCCACCAGCAGATTGGGATCGTCCGGCAACAGCTTCACCGCGTGCGCGAAAGCATCGCTGGATTCGGCGGATTTGCCTTGCGAGGCGAGCGTCTTGCCGAGCAGTTGCCAGCCCTCGGGCTGATTGGGGTTGCGCTTGAGTTCGATCCGCAATTCGGCGATGGCGGCTTCGAGGGGAACGGGCGGCGCACTGGCCGCTTGTTCGACCGACGAAGGCGTACCGACCACGCGATAGAGCGCGAAGGTAGCCAGACCGAGCGCGACGATTCCACCTGCGACAAGCGAACGCGAGTCGCGCCACAGCGGCCAAAGCACGCCACCCAGCACCGCCAGACCCAGCAACACGGCGATTGCGATGAATGTGCCCATTACCATTCCTGGTTGTCGTCATTGGCCACCGTGCCGGCGGCCGTACTGCGCTTGCGCACTATGCGGAACACGATGGCGGCGCCGGCCAGCAGCAGCAACGCCGGGCCGAACCACAACAGCCAGGTATTGCCGGCGACATCGGGCTTGTACAGGACGAATTCGCCGTAGCGATCGACCAGGAAGCGCTTGATCTCCGCATCGGATTTGCCCTGATTCATCAGATCCAGCACTTCGCGGCGCAGGTCGTGCGCGATCTGCGCGTTGGAATCGGCCAGCGATTGGTTCTGGCACATCACGCAGCGCAATTCGGCGGTGAGCTGGTGGAAACGCGTTTCCTGGGCGACATCCTTGAACTGCAACGGCGTCGGGTCGGAGGCTTGCGCGGAACAGAGTGCCGAGAGCATCAACAGCGCGAGCATCACGCCGCCTTGTAGAGCCGAGCACGCTCGGCTGCCTCTGTCTTTAGCGCCGATCAAGAGCAGCCGAGCGAGCTCGGCTCTACAAGGACGATTCAAGTTCGCCAGGACCGTGCTCACTTGCTGGCTTCCGCCTTTTCAAGCGTGGGGATCAACTCCTCGGCGATGATCTCGTCGGTAATCGCGCCCACGTGCTTCCAGCGCACGATGCCTTTGCCGTCCACCAGAAAGGTTTCCGGCGCGCCGTAGATGCCCCAGTCGATGGCGGTGCGGCCTTCCTCGTCGGCCACCACCATCAGGTAGGGATTGCCGTACTGCTCCAGCCAGCGCAAGGCGTCCTCGCGCGGATCCTTCAAGTTGTAGCCGATGAAACGCACGCGTTTGGTCAGTGCGAACTTGCTGATCACCGGGTGCTCCACGCGGCATTCCGGGCACCAGCTGCCCCATACGTTCATCACGAACGGCTGTCCGCGCAGCTCGGCCAGGGTGAAGCGCTTGCCCGGCTCGTGCAGCAAGGGCAAGTCGAAGGCGGGCGCGGGTTTGCCGATCAGCGGCGAGGGCAGGGCGTCGCGACCGGCTTGGTCGGAGCGCTGCACGCCGTAATACAGCAACCCCATCAAGCCGATGAAGAACAGGGCGATGATCACGCCGGCGAAGACGAACGCGCCGGTGTGCGGCGACTTCGGTGCGGGTTGGCTCATCGGTTGTCCTCGGGTCTGCGGAAACGTCGGTCGGTGGCGGTAACGAAACCGCCCAGCGCCATCAGGCCGGCGCCCAACCAGATCCAGCGCACGAACGGCTTGATGTGGATGCGGATGGCGCGTGCCTGACCACCCAGCGATTCGCCCAGCGCTACGTAGACATCGCCGAACACGCCGGGGTGGATACCGGCTTCGGTCATCACCTGTCCGCCGCTAGCGTAGGCGCGCTTCTCGGGATTGAGCAGCACCAGCGGTTCATCGCCGCGAAACACCTGCACATGTCCGCGTGTGGCCAGATAGTTGGGGCCTTGCAGTTCGTCCACGCCCTCGTAGCGAAACGAATAGCGTCCGATCTGCTCCGACTGGCCCGGTGTCATCGCCAGTTCGCGTTGCATGTTGAGACCTTCCACCAGCAACGCGCCGATCAGGAATACGGCGATGCCGCCATGCGCCAGGGTCATGCCCAGCATCTCGGCGGTGAAACGATTGCCCTTGGAAGCGAAGCGCGACCACAGGAAGCGCAAGGTGCCGAAGGCGACCCATGCGGCGGTGGCGATGCCGGCGGCGGTTTTCCATTGGCCTTGTGGCGCGGTGAAGTAGGCGATCGCTCCCAGCACCAGAGCCAGCACCGCCCAGGGCGCGAGCATGCGCAACGGCCGGGACATTTCCTCGCGCTGCCAGCGGGTCAGCGGCCCGAACGGCAGCAGCAGCACCAGTGGCGTCATCAACAACAGGAACAGCAGGCCGAAGTAGGGCGGCCCGACCGAGATCTTGCCCAGCCCCAGCGCATCGGCGAGCAGCGGATACAGCGTGCCCAGCAGCACCATCGCGCAGGCGCAAATCAACAGCACGTTGTTGGCCAGCAGCAAAGTTTCGCGGGAGCCGGCGATGAAGGGCGCGCCCTGTTCGAGTCGCGGTACACGCAATACGTACAGCACCAGCGACCCGCCGATCACCAGGCCGAGGAAAATCAGAATGAAAAGTCCGCGCGAGGGGTCAGCGGCGAAGGCATGCACGCTGGTCAGCACGCCTGAGCGCACCAAAAATGCGCCCAGCAGCGACAGCGAAAATGCTGCGATGGCCAGCAGCAAAGTCCAGCCGCGGAAACTGCCGCGTTTCTCGGTCACCGCCTGCGAGTGCAACAGCGCGGCGCCGGCCAGCCAGGGCATGAAGCTGGCGTTCTCCACCGGATCCCAGAACCACCAGCCGCCCCAGCCCAGCTCGTAGTACGCCCACCAGCTGCCCAGGGCGATGCCGATGGTCAAAAAGCCCCAGGCGATATTGGTCCACGGCCGTGTCCAGCGCAGCCAGCGCGCATCCACGCTGCCGTCGATCAGAGCGGCGATGGAGAAGGCGAACGGAACCACGAAACCCACGTAGCCGATGTACAGCATCGGCGGATGGATGATCATCCCCACGTCCTGCAGCAACGGGTTGAGGTCGCGGCCTTCCAGCGGCGCGGGCAGCAGCCGGACGAAGGGATTGGAAGTGAAGATCAGGAAAGCCAGGAAGCCCAGGCTGATGAGACCGATCACGCCCAGCACGCGCGCGATCACATGCTCGGGAAGCCCGCGCGAGAACTCGGCCACCGCCGCGTTCCACACTGCCAGCACCAGCGTCCACAGCAGCAGCGAACCTTCGTGCGCACCCCACACTGCGGTGTAGCGATACACCATGGGCAGCAGCGAATTGGAATTGTCGGCCACGTACTTGACCGAGAAATCCTGGGTGACGAAGGCCACGGTCAGGACCACGAACGCGCCGAGCACCAGGAACAACTGCGCATAGGCGGCGGGGCGGGCGACAGCCATCCAGCCGGGCTTGCCGCGTTGCGCGCCGGCCAATGGCAATACCGCCTGCAGGCCCGCGATGAGCAGCGCCAGGATCAGCGCTATCTGGCCGAGTTCAGGCAGCATCTAGCGGTTTTCCGTCGCGGCCGCGGCGGGCGCCTGCACGTCGTGCTTCTTGTGCGCCATGCCCATTTTGTCGGCGACTTCCTTGGGCATGTAGTTCTCGTCGTGCTTGGCCAGCACGTCCTCGGCCACGAATACGCCGTCCTTCATGGTGCCCGTGGCCACCACCGCCTGTCCTTCGCGGAACAGATCGGGAAGGATGCGGTTGTAGACCACCGGCAGCAGCGCATCGCCGTCGGTGACCTTGAAATGGACTTCGAGCGAGCCGGGAGTGCGCTGGAACGAGCCTTTTTCCACCATGCCGCCCAGACGGAAGCGCGCGCGGTCTCCGGTTTCGCCGCGCAGCACTTCGGCCGGCGTATACAAGTAGGCGACGTTGCGTTGCAAGGCAAAGACCACCAGGGTAGTGGCGATGCCCGCCGCAACCACAAGCAAGAGCACCCACAACAGACGACGGCGGCGGATCGGGTTCATCGGCTCAACTCCACCGGTTGCGCGCGCTTGGCGTCGCGCGCCTTGCGCAATCGCGCGGCGCGCAACTCGCGGCGGATCTGCAGGCGCGGCACCACGAAGTCCCACAGCATCACCACTGCGAATACCGCGTAGGCGCCGATCACGTAGTTGACATAAGTCATAGGAATGCCGTCACGGCTGCATCGCCAATTTCGCCACCCAGTCCTTGCCCGCCTCGCGACGCAGGTTGTCGGCGCGCGCGCGCGACAGCAACGAACCTGCGAACCAGAACTGCACGGCCACGAACATCAGCCAGAACGGCAGCTGCATGCTGGGATCGATCTTGGAATCGCCGAACAGGCTGATGGTCTGGCCCTGGTGCAGCGAATTCCACCACACCACCGAATATTTGATCACCGGCAACAGCGCAACGCCCACGATAGCCAGCAGTCCTGCCGCGCGCGCAGCGGCGCGGCGGTCGTCGATGGCGTGGTACAGGCCGGTCACGCCCAGATACAGGAACAGCAGGATCAGTTCCGTGGTCAGGCGCGGATCCCAATCCCACCACGTGCCCCACATCGGCTTGCCCCAGATCGAACCGGTGACCAAGGTAATGAGGGTGAAGGCGGCGCCGACCGGCGCGCAGGCCATGGCCAGGATCTCGCACAGCTTGATCCGCCAGATCAGCGCGATGGCCGAATAGACCGCCATCACACCGAACACCAGCATGCTCATCATCGCGCTGGGTACATGGATGTAGAAGATGCGGAAACTGTCGCCCTGCTGGTAATCGGCAGGCACCTGGAACGCCTGCCACAAGCCGACGCCCATCAGTACGAAGGCGATGGCATAGCACCACGGCGCCCAGCGGGCCGCGAAGCGGTCGAAGATCGGCGGCGAGCCGAGTTGGTGGAACCAGAGCAGGACAGGATTCATGCGTACGGAAACTTCAGTGCAATGCGATGCGGATTGCCGCCGCAGCGGCCAGGGGAGCCAGTACCAGTGCCAACACCAGTCCTGCGCCGAGGAAAAGCAGTGCGCCGATGGCATCCAGGCCCTGCGCGCTGCGGGCGACGCTGCCAGCGCCGAAGATCAGCACGGGGACGTACAGCGGCAACGCCAGCAAGGCGACAAGAATACCAGAGCGCCTCATGCCGACCGTCAGCGCAGCCACCACCGCGCCCAGCAGGCTCAACAGCGGCGTACCCAAGGCCAGCGACGCCAACAGGACCGGAAGTTGATCGCGGGGAAGGTGCAGCAGTTCCCCCAACAGGGGCGTGACCAGGATCAACGGCAGCGCGGTCGTCAGCCAGTGGCTCAGCACGCGTACGGCCACCAGCCAGGCCAAAGGGACGGGCGCCAGGATCCATTGCTCCAGCGAGCCGTCTTCGGCGTCGCCACGGAACAGCGTATCCAGCGACAGCAGGCCGGCCAGCAGTACCGCTACCCACATCACCGCCGAGGCCACTTTCGCCAGCGCCTGCGGTTCGCCGCCCAGCGCCAGGGCGAACAGCACCACCACCAGCAGGGCGAACAGCGCCGGTTGGAAGGCATCGCCGCGCCGACGCCAGAGCAGGCGCAGATCGCGGATCATTAGCGTGCTGCCGGCCTGGAACAGAGAGGGGCCGTTCACGAGCAGTCTCCAGCCGCGGCGGGAAATTGCATTTTTCCCCTTTGAAAAAGGTGGGCAGGGGGGATTTGCTTTTGCTCTTGCTGGAAGTCGCCGAGCAAAGTCAAAAGCAAATCCCCCAGTCGCCGGTGAGGCCGGCGCCAGCCCCCTTTTTCAAAGGGGGCAACAGCGGGCTGTAAGCTTGAGAGAAGGTCAAGCATTGACGCCCCTCTTCAGCATCAGCATCCGCGTCTGCACCGGCGGCGCGGCATAAGCGCCATGAGTGGTCACCAGCGCGGCGCCGCCCTCGCGCAGATGTGCGGAAATCATGCGGTTGACCAGATTGATGCCGTCCAGGTCCAGGTTCGCGTAGGGCTCGTCCAGCAGCCAGAGCGGCGCCGGCGACAGCCACAGACGGGCGAGGGACAGGCGTTTTTTCTGGCCGGCGGAAAGCTGGCGCGCAAGCGCGTCTTCGTAGCCGGCCAGTCCGACCATGCCCAGCGCATCGGCCGGAAGCTGACGCGGGCGGCGTCCATGCAGACCGCACAGGAAATTCAGGTTCTCCAGCGTATTCAGGTCCGCCTTCATTGCGGGCAGGTGGCCCAGGTAGGCAATGGCGTGCGAGCGCAGGCTGGCCTGGGCGGTACGGCCGTCAATGTCGATTTCGCCTGCGTCGGCACGCAACAGACCAGCCAGCACACGCAGCAAGGTGGTCTTGCCCACGCCGTTGTCGCCCTGCACCAGCAGGGCCTCGCCTGCACCGACCATGAAGTCCAGCGGTCCGAACACCGGCTCGTCGTTGCGTGTGAAAGCGAGTCCGCGTGCGGCGAGCAGCGGCAGGGAAGAGTGCGGGGACGGGGTCATCTGCGCCTATTGTAACGGCGCGCCCGCTTCAACCGCCTTGCCCGGCCCGCCAGTTCGGCAGGCCTGCTCATCCGGCCCAATCGGTGCAGGGATCATCGGCCACGCCGGGCGGACGCGGCCATAACATGCGCAGGCGCACCGGTTCGCCGCATTTCCAGTAGAGCGTGGCAGCTTGGCCGAATTCCCGCGCCCAGGCGTCGCCGGTTTCCACCGGCACGTCCAGGACCACCCACCCGTATTCCACCGCACCGCCCTGGGCGTTGCTTCCCAGCGAGGAACAATGCTGGAACCGTCCTTCCCGGATACGCGCCTGCAGGCGCTCGTCGGCCGCCATGTTCTGCGCCACGGTCGCCGCCTCGGGGGCAGGATTCCAAGCGGTGATGAAAAGATAATGTTTGGCGCCGAGCTCGCGTTCGATGTCGTCGGCCAATTGGCCCACGCCGAACAGCCACTCCCTGTGCCCGATGGTCACGAAATAATGGGCGGCGGCATAAGCCGTCGCCAGCTGCGCCGTCTGTTCGTCGTGGCCCGTGTTTCCGTCCATGACCTCATCATCCCTGTTCTCCGTCATTGCGTACACTCCTGTTCCCCAATCCCCCGACTCACTTCCCCACGGAAAGGCCGATGTCCTTCGAAACCAAGTTGCCCAAGGTAGGCACCACCATATTCACCGTCATGTCCCAACTGGCCGCCGAGCATGGCGCCGTCAACCTGGGACAGGGCTTCCCCGATTTCGCCGTACCGCAACGGCTGGTGGACGAACTGGCCGACGCCATGCGCGCCGGCCACAACCAGTACGCGCCCATGACCGGTGTGCCCGTCCTGCGCCAGGCCATCGCCGCCAAGGTGTTGCGCTGCTACGGTGCCGAAGTGAATGCCGATACCGAGATCACCGTGACCAGCGGCGCCACCGAGGCGATTTTCAATGCGATCCACGCGGTGGTGCGACCGGGCGAGGAAGTGATCGTGCTGGACCCGGCCTACGACTGCTACGAACCGGCCATCGACCTGGCCGGCGCCAAGGCGGTGCATGTGGCCCTGGATCCGCGGACGTTCGCCGTTGACTGGCAGAAGGTCCAGGACGCGATCACTCCGCGTACCCGCCTGTTGATGATCAACAGCCCACACAACCCGTCCGGCGCCATGTTGGGCGAAGACGATCTGCGCCAGTTGGCCGGAATATTGCGCGGCACCGACATTTTCCTGGTCTCCGACGAGGTCTACGAGCACATCGTCTTCGACGGCCGTCGCCACGAATCAGTGCTGCGTTATCCGGAACTGGCGGCGCGCGCCTTTGTCATCTCCAGCTTCGGCAAGACCTACCACTGCACCGGCTGGAAGATCGGTTACGCGATCGCGCCGCCTGCCTTGAGCGCCGAATTCCGCAAGGTGCACCAGTACAATACTTTTACGAGTTTTTCGCCCGCGCAGTACGCCTTTGCGGCGATGATCCGCGACGAGCCGGAACACTACGAACAACTGGGCGCGTTCTATCAGGCCAAGCGCGACCGTTTTCGCGAACAGCTGCTGGCGACCAAGCTGAAGCCGCTGCCGGTGCCGGGCGGATATTTCCAGTTGGTCGACTATTCGGCGGTGAGCGATCTGCCGGATACGGAATTCGTCAAGTGGCTGACGGTGGAGCACGGCGTCACCGCCATTCCATTGTCCCCGTTCTACGAATCGCCGCCCGCCGGACAACGCCTGGCCAGGCTGTGCTTCGCCAAGAACGATGCGACCATGGATGCCGCGGTGGAGCGGCTGTTGAAGCTCTGAGAAAGCGCGTGTAGGAGCGACGTAAGTCGCGAATGGAAAACCTCTTGGAGATATCATTCGCGACTTACGTCGCTCCTACACCCTCTTACGCAGCCTAGTCGCAAACAAACAATAAGGTAATGGCATGCAGGATCTGAGAATATCCTTGGTACAGGGCGCCACCCGTTGGCACGACCCGGCTGGGAATCGCGAGTATTACGGTGACTTGATCAGGCCTCTCGCAAACCTCACCGACCTGGTGATCCTGCCCGAAACCTTCACCAGCGGCTTCAGTAATGAGGCCATCGACAAGGCCGAAGGCATGGACGGGCCGACGGTGCGGTGGATACGCGAGCAGGCCATCGCTCTGGATGCCGCGGTGACCGGCAGCGTGCAGCTGCGCACCGAAGAAGGCGTGTTCAATCGCTTGTTGTGGGCCACGCCCGACGGCGAGCTGCAGTATTACGACAAGCGGCATCTGTTCCGCTATGCCGGCGAACACAAGCGCTACGCTGCCGGCGAAAAGCGCCTGACGGTGGAATGGAAGGGATGGCGCATCAATCCGCTGGTCTGCTACGACCTGCGTTTTCCGGTGTATTCACGCAACCGCTACAACGTAGAGCGCGAAGGCCAGCTGGATTTCGATCTGCAGATTTTCGTCGCCAACTGGCCGGCGGCACGGGCCTACGCATGGAAGACGCTGCTGCGCGCGCGGGCGATCGAAAACCTGTGCTACGTGGCCGCAGTGAACCGTGTGGGCGTTGATGGCAACGGGCTGGAGTATTCCGGCGACAGTGCGGTGATCGATTTCCTGGGTCAGCCGCTGATCGAAACCACTGGCGAAGAGGGCGTAGTGAGCAGCGTGATTTCGGCCGCCGAGCTGGCAGCGCACCGCGAGCGTTTTCCTGCGATGCTGGACGGCGACGCTTTTTCTCTGGCCTGATCGCCCGTAGGTCGGGGCTACGTCCCCGACGCCACGTGCATTTTCAGCATCCCTTGCGTCGGGGGCGTAGTATATTTTCAGCACCCCTTGTGTCGGGGACGTAGCCCCGACCTACGAATTTGTCCTGGCTACTTGGTGAAAGAGAGCTCGATCGAAGAATAGAAAGGCGTGCGTGGCGGGGCCGGCAATTCGCCCCGTGCCGCGAACTTGCGGAAGCAGATGGCCAGCGGCGAGTCCCCCTGCAGCCAGGTGCGGACCACCTTGCCGGTCGCGTCCAGTTCCATCACCACCACGAACGCAGACAGGTCCGGATTGGGCATGGCGCATGCGGCGATACCGTCGCCCAGCAGCTTGCTTTGCGAGTCCAACAATGCACTGCCTTGCTCGCGGCCAAGAGAAGCTTCGTCCTTGTCGGCCAGCGCCTTGGCCGCGGCGTATTCGAGTTCGGTGGCGGTGATAGCCGGGCTTGCCAGCAGCAGCGCCAGCAGCATGGGAAGCATGCGTTTCATATGGATTCCTTGGTCTTCAATGCGGCTCAACGATAGCCCGAAGCCTGCAACTCGAACAATTCCGCATAACGCCCGCCCTGCGCCAGCAGTTGCTCGTGGGTACCGCTGGCTTCCAACTGGCCCTGCTCCAGGACCAGGATGCGGTCGGCCATGCGCACGCTGGAGAAACGGTGCGAGATCAGCACGGCGGTGCGGTCGTCCGACAGTTCCTTGAAGCGCTGGAATACTTCGAA
>CBFGMR010000007.1:0-134398 GCA_965650035.1 uncultured Pseudoxanthomonas sp. | reverse complement strand
TCGCGCACCATCATCACCAACCACGCGCTGCAGATCATCTACGCGCCGCGCGAGCAGCAGGACGCCAACGACTATTCCGACATGCTGGGCTACACCACGGTACGCAAGCGCAACCGTTCGCAGTCGCATGGCGCGCAGGGCAGCGTGTCGTTCAGCGAATCGGAAGAGAAGCGTGCGCTGATGCTGCCGCAGGAACTCAAGGCGATGGGCTTCGACAAGGAAGTGTTCCTGTACGAAGGCATTCCGCATCCGGTGAAGTGCGACAAGATCAAGTACTACCAGGACAGTTACTTCACCCAGCGACTGCTGCCGAAGGTGGAGATTCCAAAACTGAAGATTGGAGGCGAATCGGCGCTGAGCAAAGCCGCCAAGACGGTCACGGCGGCGGTAAGCATTGCGCTGGCGGTGACTGCATGCGATCCGGCTGGGACCGACAAGAGTGCTGGTGGTTTGGACGCGCCTAAATCCCATCCAAGCGCCAAAGCCGACGAGTACAAACGTAATCCGAACCCTAGGCAGCGTTACGACATCACCATGACTATTGCGGACGCACCAGGGCCGTTTGGGTCAGTGGAAGGGTTTGCACAGTACGAGGCGCCAGACTGTGTCTTTACGCTGGACAGCATTGCAGGAGTCCATTCAATACCAAAGTACCGAATGCCAATTAGCTATCGGAAATTAGATAACGGCACTTATACCGGTACGGTTTATCTGGATGCGATGTTGAATGAGGACTATTTTGGAAATGGCGTCTGCCATTGGGAGTTCACCGGAACGACGGTGATATTGAAGGCAACTGGAGCTGATGTAGAAACGGGCTTTGCCCCGAGTCTAGAAGACAAACAGGTCTTGGCGCAGAAACTTTCTACCTTGTATTTTATGAAGCAATTCTATCCAAGAGATAAAAAGATCGACGACTATTCTGAGTTCGGGCAGGCAGACCGCGCACGGTTTGCGCCATACGTCACTGATGACGATATCTTCACCATTACTCTCGCGCCCAAGGAAGTGCAGCCATGAGTATTAGCAGCCAGCAGTATGCCTACCTCGCGGATGATTCCTACAACCCGCATGAAAAGGATGATGAAGTCAGGTTCGAAGGTGTTAGGTTCAAGGTCTTAGAGCATGTAGATAACGAGATCAACGGCTATCAGGGCAGCATTTACCAGCGTGTTGACACCGGCGAGATTGTGGTAGCGCATCGTGGCACAGAGTTCAAGAGCGGTCTGAAGGCCGCACTACAAGATGGGGTTCTCGCCGACGGCGGAATGATATTGGCGAGAACTAATGCGCAGGTAAACGATGCAATCGAACTGACGAAGCGGGCGCGTGAATTTGCTGAAAATTCAGCTTCAAGATTTGGCGGCCACGCCCCGCAAGTCACCGTTGCCGGTCATTCCCTGGGCGGCTGTCTGGCTCAAGTCACTGCACACAAGTTCAACCTCAATGGTGAGACCTTCAACGCCTACGGAGCGATCAGCTTGGATCAACGCATTCCCGAAGGTGGCAATAACCTCATCAACCATGTGATGGCTGCCGATCCGGTCAGCTCGGCTGGCAAGCATTTCGGCCAGGTACGCCTCTATGCCACGCCTGAAGAGGTATATGAATTAAAGCATGCTGGTTACGACAACAATCGCAACCCTATACAACCGCGGGATTTACCCTTGGCGGCTCTGTCTTCACTGAATTCCCACTACATGGACAACTTCTTGAATGTGGATGCGGATGGCAAGCCAGATAAATCGGTATTGGCAGACCCGCAGACCAGACAGTTGGCCGCTCAGTTCGATCCGGCCATCGACCGCTATCGCAGCGACATCGCCCTGGCTCGTGGCGCAATCACGTTGCTCGCACGCGACCCTGCTGGACGCATGCAAGACGGAATCGACTCCCTGCGTGGGCCGTTGCCACCCGGCGAGCTTGTCAGGCGTCAGGAACGTATTGATTCTGCATTGACTTGGGAAGAGAGCCGCGGCGTTGCTGATGTACATCGGCTGCTCCCATCCCGCGAAACTCCTTACCGCCCGGAAGTGACCAAGCCCGGCGGCGGAGTTTCCCTTCCCGGCTATCTACCGCAGTCCGATGCGCATGATCGTCCACCCTTGAAGCAGGACGAGACGCCCCGGTATAGAGGCATGCCGTCGAGCGGCATTACTCCCGGCCATCCTGATTATGCGTTGTACGCAGAGCTGAAGCAGGCGTTGCCGGGACAGGCCTCAGAGGACCGGCTGGCGCAGATCACCGTGGCGGCCAAGATGAGTGGAGTCAAGGCAGGGCAATTGGATGGCGTCCACATCGACGAGCAATCGCTGCAAGTCTTCGTTTCCGGCAAGATTCCAGGAAATAGGTGCTGCGTGGATCTGGCAACGCCGCCGCCGACCGCGCAAGAAACCTTGCAACGTTCGGAAGCGTTCGATCAACAGCAGGCCCAGCAACTTGCGCAGTTCCAGGCGCAGCAGCAAAGCATCAATGCTCGGAACAATGGCGGTATCAGCATGGCTCTTGGATGAGGTCGCGAGAATACGAATCGATTGTTGTCTAAAAGGCAAGGGAAGAAGTGAATCCTATGGACAAGGGAATAAAGGACATGAGCGGAGGCGCCAGTCAAAAAAGTGCGCGTCTTGAAACACTCGAACGCCGATACAAGCATTTGAACTTGGCTCACAACGTTATCGGAATGCCGATTATTGTGATTCTGTTGGTTTTCGGGCTTCCTATTATCGGGAATATAACAAGCGGGCTGTTCTTTGAATCGATTGGCTGTGTGGGAAATGAAGGTAGCGGCATCGACTGCTCTTTTCTGGGAAGAGACGTCGGAGATATCGCTTACGGATACATGGTGGGGATGTTTCTGGGGGGTTCGTCAATCCGTTTCTGGTGATTCAGTTTCTCTCCATTTTCATCCCTGCTCCAATGGTAGTTCTGTGGATTTCTACCGCAGGGCTTCTTGTGCTGGCGAAATACCTGGTGCGCATTGAAATAAAGCAATTAGCCGGATAGTCGTCGACGTCGCGCTTCGCAAGCTGCCGGACCAGATCGAGAGCGTGGTCTGTCCTCGTCCGCAATCGTTCCACGTTTAAGCTGAAGTAGAGGTCCGGTACCTAGCACTCCATGAAAACCAACGCCGTCATCCGCCCAGCCCGCCCCGCCGATGCCGCCGCTTTGTCGGCGTTGATGCGCCGGACTTTCCTGGCTGCCAACGGCCATTGCAGCAGTCCGGAGAACGTGGCCCGTTTCCTGGACGAGGTGTACACACCGGAACTGCAGGCGCGTGAGATACGGGACCCGGATACGTTCACGGTGATCGTCGAGCAGGACGGGCAGTGGGCCGGCTTCGCGCAGCTGCGCTGGGGTTCGACGCCGCCGCCGGAAGTGACTCTGCTGCCGACGGTGGAGCTGGGCCGGATCTATCTCGACTCCGCTTTCCACGGCAGGGGCATCGCCGCGCAGCTGGTCGCCAATCTGCTGGCCGCCGCCAGCTTGCGCGGTTCGCGCTCGGTCTGGCTCAGCGTCTGGCAGGAAGCGGCGCAGGCGATCCGTTTCTACCAGAAGCATGGTTTCCAGATCGTAGGCAGCTCTCTTTTCAAGGTGGGCGACGACGTCAAGGACGACTGGGTGATGACGCAGGCGCTGCCCACCGGATAGAAGGCGATTGCTGGCGCGGTGCCATGATGGCGTCGCGCAGCTGCCTGGTTTTTGCGTTGCCGGAAAATGCGAGCCCCTCGCCGTTCCTGCTGATGCCGAGTTGCGCATAGGCATCGGCCAGGGAAGGAAACTCGCGGCTGTCGGCATAGCGACGGTACAGCGTCGAGAAAACGTCGCTGCCCGCCAGGGCGTCTAGCGCCAGTGCGAAATCCTGCGGCATCACCGAATCGGTACCGTGCAGGCAGCAATCGGCGTACCGGTCGAGGACGGCATCAAGCGTGGTGCCGGAATCGCGGCGCAACGCCAGGTCGACTTCCAGCCAGTACGCGGCGCCAGCCCAGTACACGCGCATGGTGCCGTCGCGTCCGCGGCCCATCGCGCCCAGCCGCGCGCCGGTGGAGGCGGCTTGGCCACGACGGAATCCGGCATCCAGGCGTCGCCAGGCCTCTTCCTCGTCCAGCATGCCGGCGCGTGCGCGCAAGACGTTCTGGTAATAGCTCGCCAACCCTTCCGCCAGCCAGCGTCCGCTGTCGCCCAGGTAGGGATGGAACAAGTGCGATAGTTCGTGCACGGCTGTCCAGTCCGCACGCAGTTGCTCGTAACTCGCATCGCGCCGCACGTAGAGCAGCACGCCGACTTCGCCGCGACGACGCGTCTGCCCCCAGGGCACGGGGCTGTCGTCGTCGCTGTCGGTCTGTTGTATGCGTACATAGGCGTCGCGCAGCGGGAAACGGCCTGATTGGGTCTTGGTGGCTTCGGCGGTTTCTTCGGCCCAGCGTTGCAGCATCCGCACGCGCGCAGGATCGTCCACGTCGACAATTTCAACGCGCAGACGCGTATCGCCCGCCTGCAGCACACGCGACTGCGTGGCTGCCAGGCATACGGCCGGCAATAGCAACGGAATCAGCAAGAAGAGGCGCATGGGGCATTGGACGCGCAGGGGCCGGCAAGGTTCCGTGAAATCCCCATGGCGCCTTGACGGGATGCACTCTCCCGCAATTGCGGGCTAATCCACTGCGGTGGCCGTGCGTAGACTTGCCGCTCTCATTCCATCGGCGACAACACCATGAGCGATACCCTTTCCATGTACCAGGCCACCGTACCGGTCAGCCAGCGCGCGCTGCGCAATCTGCGCCAGTTGCTGGCCAAGGGCGAGGCCCATGCGCAAGCGCAGGGCTACGACGCCGGCGTGCTGCTGCAGATGCGGCTGTATCCGGACATGTTCCCGCTGCTGCGCCAAGTGCAGATCGCCACCGACGGCGTCAAGAACGCCGCCGCACGGCTGGCGGGCGTCGAAGCGCTGCGTTTCGAAGACGACGAAACCACTTTCGATCAGCTTTACGGTCGGCTGGACCGTGCCATCGAATATCTGGGCACTTTCACGCCGGATCAGTTCGTGGGCAGCGAAGCGCGGCCGATCACAGTGCCGCGCCGAACCAAAGAGCCGCTCAACTTCGACGGCCGTACCTATCTGCTCAGCTTCGTCACTCCCAATCTGTACTTCCACGTCGCCACTGCTTACGCGATCCTGCGCCACGCTGGCGTGCCGCTGGGCAAGGCGGAATTCCTCGGCGGAAGCTGAGGATTTTCAGGGCCTGTCCTGAGCGGTAACAGGCGCTAGAACACCGCCGCTGTCCGCAGCGGCGCCGGATCGGTCCAGTGTTTGCGCGCGTCCAGAAAGCCGAGTTCCAGCAGCACCGCCGCGCCGACGACTTCGGCGCCCTGTTGCCGGGTCAACGTTAGCGCCGCTTTCAGCGTGCCTCCGGTGGCCAGTACATCGTCGACGACGATCACGCGTGCGCCGGGCGGCAACGCATCGGCGTGGATCTGCAGGCGGTCGCTGCCGTACTCCAGCGCGTAGTCCAGCGACAGCGTGCGCGCCGGCAGCTTGCCGGGCTTGCGCACCGGCACAAAACCGGTGCCCAGCTCGCGCGCCAGAGCGGCGCCGAGAATGAAGCCGCGCGATTCGATGCCGACGACGGCATCCAGGATTATTCCGCGCCATGGCGCGGCCATTTCCCCGATCGCGGCGGCGAAGGCGTCGGCATCGGCCAGCACCGGGGTGATGTCCTTGAACAGGATGCCGGGCCTGGGGAAGTCGGGTACATCGCGTAACAACATTTGCCAGGAAGACATCGGAAGGTCCGTCAGGGTGGTTGACGATGCTAAACCGTAGCCGCGCCGTTTTCGCGTTTCCAAGCCGACGCTCACGCCGGATTGACCTTTCGGGTCGCAAACTCCCGTCACCGCCACACCGGACGCCAGAGCCATGAAACGTGCGTGCCGTGCTGTCCATTTACGTGCCGTCTGTCTATCGGCCTTGGCGCTGCTGTCGGCCTGCAGCAACGGCCATACCCAAACAGCGGCCGGGCAGGACACCGGGCCCTCGCCGGTGCTGGCCGAACCCAGGACTTCGTTGATTCCCACCGTGGACATCGCCCCGGCCGTGGGTTGGCCGGCGCAAGGAAAACCCGTGGCGGCCCAGGATTTCGCGGTGAACGCGTTCGCCAGCGGCCTGGATCATCCGCGCACGGTGTACGTGTTGCCCAATGGCGATGTACTGGTCGCCGAAACCAACGCGCCGCCCAAGCCCGACGATGGCAAGGGCATCAAGGGCGCGGTGATGAAATCGACGATGAAAAAAGCGGGGGCCGGCGTGCCCAGCGCCAACCGGATCACTTTGTTGCGCGACGCCGATGGCGATGGCGTGGCGGAAACGCGCAGTGCGTTCCTGCAGAACCTCAGTTCTCCGTTCGGCATCGCACTGGTCGCCGATACCCTGTATGTGGCCAATACCGATGCGGTGGTGAGTTTTCCCTACCGCAAGGGCGATACGACGATCACCGCCGCCCCGACGAAGATCGCGGATTTGCCGGCGGGCACGCTCAACCATCATTGGACCAAGAGTCTGGTCGCCAGCGCCGACGGCAAGCGCTTGTACGTGGGCGTGGGTTCCAACAGCAACATCGGCGAGAACGGCATGGAAAAGGAAGTCGATCGCGCAGCGGTGCTGGAGATCGATGCCGCCACCGGCACGCGTCGCGTATTCGCCAGTGGTCTGCGCAATCCCACTGCGCTGGCGTGGCAACCGCAGGATGGGAAATTGTGGGCGGTGGTCAACGAGCGCGACGAGCTGGGCAACGATCTGGTGCCGGACTATCTGACTTCGGTGCGCGAAGGCGCGTTCTACGGCTTCCCCTACAGCTATTACGGCCAGCATGTGGACAAGCGGGTGAAACCGCAGAATCCGGCGCTGGTAGCCAAGGCCATCGCGCCGGATTATGCGCTGGGTTCCCACGTCGCGCCGCTGGGCCTGGCCTTCTACACCGGCCAAGCGCTGCCGCCGCGTTTCCGCAACGGGGCTTTCATCGGCCTGCACGGCTCCTGGAACCGCAAGCCGCTCAGTGGCTACAAAGTGGTGTTCGTGCCTTTCAATGAAGGCGTACCTTCCGGCCCGATGGAAACCGTGCTGGAGGGATTCCTCGACAACCAAGGCCAGGCGCAAGGGCGTCCGGTCGGCGTGGCACAGGACAGCGCGGGTGCGATCCTGATCGCCGACGATGTGGGGAACACGGTCTGGCGACTGTCGTCGCGATCGGCGCAGGCAAAACCCTGATTTACCGGCTGATTTCCGGGCTCCGGAACCGACTCAGCCGAACGGCCCCAGATAATCCAGTTTTCCGACTTCCACGCCCTGGTGGCGCAGGATGCCGTGCGCGGTGGCGAGGTGGAAATAGAAGTTGGGCAGCACGAAAGTCAGCAGGTATTCCTCCCCGGTGAGCGTGGCCTGCATCTTGCCGAATTTCAGTGCGACCTCACGCGCCGCGCTGCCTTCCAGCTGGCCGGGCTCGACACTGGCGAAGAAGTCGAGCGTGTCGCCGATGCGCTGCCGCAATTCGGCGAAGGTGGTTTCGGTATCGGGGAAGCTGGGCGCGGCGATGCCGGCCAGACGCACGATCGCATTCTTGGAAGTATCGCTGGCGCGCTGTACTTGCCCGGCCAGAGGCAGCATGTCGGGCGACAGCCGCGCCTGCACCAATATCTCCGGTTCCAGGCCGTTGGCCTGCGCATGCGCGTCGGCTTTGTCCAGATAGGCGGAAAGCACGCCGAAGCCGCGCACGAAAGCGGGGATCGACAGACGGTACATGGAAAGGGACATGGCAATCTTCGGGCCGGGAAAAGAATGCGCGACCTGTCGGCCGCGGCTTTCCCGCCAAGATACTAGGGCTTATCCCGATAGCGTTAACAGACCCTGCGCCGAAGGCATGGGCGCCGGTCAGGCATGCACCAGGTTGCGGATCTTTCGCGGCTCCATGTTGCGCGGCGGCGGAGGCATGGCGACTGCTTTGCGTGACCCAAGGCAGGGCTCCCCGGACTGTATCCGTTGCCACACCGCCTTGACGATCCTCTCCACGGTGCGCCATTCGGTACGTTGCGGTAATGGAAACTGCCGCTGGTAACGTTCCTTCAATGCGGGGAACAGCAGTTTCAGTTCGTCGCGATGGTGGTATAGATAACAGTCGTAGGCGAACTTGATCGCCGGCACATAGGCTTCGTACGCCAGGCCCTGGCGATGGAACGGCATCCTGCGGTAGCAACGCCGCCAGTATTCGAGTTCTACTTCAATATCCAAGGCTACCTGCTGCGGAGCCGCGAGCGTATCGAGGAACGGACCCATGGTCTCTCCTTCACATGCGCACCCGCATCCTTCGCCCCCTCGGGGATTATGCGTGGCATCGTGATGTTCACGATCCCCCCTGTACTACAAAACGGGAATAGCACATACACCGGCCAAGTACTGTTACAAGCCGACGAACGGATGGACATTCCGCTGCAACAACCGCGCGCCACCATGCCCGACGCAAGCCGCGAGGCCTGCGTTGGCGTGTTGGTTGCGGGAGGAAGAATCATGCAGAGAGTACTGTTCACCATTACCGCCAGCTACAACGGCTGGCAGGTGCGCGATGAGCTCAGAAACCGTGACTGGTTCGAGCAATTGGAAGACGCGGTGGCTTCCGCCAATACCCTGGCCCATACCCGGTACGTGCTGACCGGCCATTCGACGGGTGTACTGGTCGAGGTAGGGCAGGGCGATACCGTCATGCATATGCGGCACGGTTGAATTCCGGGCGCATTACGGAAAGTGATGGAATTTTCACCCGGACATGAAGCTTGCGCGGGTAGGGTTGAACACCCTGGTGTCCTGATATGGGAGCACGAGATGAACAGCGAGCAATTCTTTTTCGCACAGGATCAGGCCGGCAGCCTGCAGCGGGTCCATGTGGTTCGCCATTCCGGTACGCACGCCGGCACCACGCATGGGAGCGATGACGCCGATGCGAAGAGGGGCGCCGTTTACGCACTGGACGACGGCAGGCCGTTGCGGCGTATCGACAACGACACTTTCCAGATCCTGGACACCGGCGCGTTGGTTACTCTGGTACGCGACTGAGGCACGGCTGCTTCACGGCCGGGGCAGGTAGCGCCCGCGCGCAGCCCTTGCGTACGGACCCGGCATTGATCGTTTCATTCACGCCACCCGGCCGCCGGTGATCTTCGGGCAGCGGCATGCGAAGCTATGCGCATCGCCTCTGATCGAAGGAATGCATATGCAACTTGGAATGATCGGCCTGGGCCGCATGGGCGCCAACATGGCCGAACGGCTGGTGCGCGGCGGACATGACGCAGTGGGTTTCGACCCAAGCCCGGATGCGCGTGCGCAGGCCGCCGACAAAGGCATTTCACCGGCGGCGTCGCTGGCCGAACTGATCGGCCAGCTTCCCGCTCCGCGCGTAGTCTGGCTGATGGTGCCGGCCGGAAAGATCGTCGACGACACCTTGGCGGCGCTACTGCCGCTGCTGTCGCGCGATGACGTGGTGGTCGACGGCGGCAATTCTTTCTACAAGGACACCATGCGCCGTGGCGAAATGCTGGCCGCGCAAGGCGTGCACTACATCGATTGCGGCACCAGCGGCGGGGTGTGGGGGCTGGCCGAGGGCTATAGCCTGATGATCGGCGGCGAAACCGCCGCGGTGGAGCGGTTGCGGCCTATCTTCGCCACCCTGGCGCCGGCTCCCGATCGCGGCTGGGGCAGGGTGGGGCCCGGCGGCTCCGGACACTTCACCAAGATGGTCCATAACGGCATCGAATACGGGTTGATGCAGGCCTACGCCGAGGGCTTTGCGATCATGCAGCACAAGACCGATTTCGCGCTGGACCTGCACCAGGTCGCCGAGATCTGGCGCGAAGGCAGCGTGGTGCGCTCCTGGCTGCTCGACTTGACCGCCGATGCCCTGGGCAAGAACCCGGGCCTGGCCGGCATAGCGCCCTACGTGGAAGATTCGGGCGAGGGCCGCTGGACCGCAGCCGAAGCCATCGATCTCAATGTTTCCGCACCGGTCATTACCCTGTCGCTGCTGGAACGTCTGCGTTCGCGCGACAGCGATTCCTTTGCCGACAAGCTGCTGGCGGCCATGCGCAACGAATTCGGCGGGCACAAGATCAAGGCGGGATAGGCTGCGATCGGTCTATTTTCGGCGGGTTTCCGGCCGCCGGCGGGCCAGACGGCCCGGCTTTGTCGGGTTTCATCGCCGCATCTCGGGTTTCGTCGCAGTGGACAATACAGGCGCGCGGTGGGGGATTACTCTCCACCGCAATCCAGAACGTCGGGATCTTCCGTGAAAACCAGCTTCTTCTTCGTCTTCCGCATCGCCGCCGCCTGGACGTTCGCGTACCTGCTGCTGATCTTCGTATGGAGCGGGGTCTTCAACGGCAATGGCCCGGACGGGCTGTTCTTCCTATTGTTCATGATCACGCTGGGTTTCGTCATTGCCAGCGCGGTGTCGCATATCCGCCGCATCCGTCTGATCGCCGGAAATATCGACCCCGGCACGCTGGCCAACCGCCAGCGCCGGCAGATCGAGATTCCGCTGGAGGCCGGCGAAGCCTTCGACCTGGTCGACGCCACCATCCGCGAGCTGCCGCGTTCCGAAGAAATAGAGAGCGCACGGGACAGCCTGCAAGTGCGTTCCAAGGTCACCCGCGTCAATCCCTACAGCAACAAGAGCCCGGGACGTTTCAATCCGTTGTACTGGATCCATATCAAGCGCAACCAGATCCTGGCCACGGTGACGCCCGGCGACGGCATCAGCAGCGTGACCCTGGTGTGCGAACCGGAGAGCGGCGCGTGGAGCGACTGGTTCAAAGTGGACGACGGCACCAATCTGGAGAATGCCGAGGCCATCACCCGCGCCATCACCCGCCGCGTGGCCGAGCACCGCCGCAACGAACAGGCCGCCGCGCAGCAGACCGTCACCGAGAAGGAACTGACCGTCGCCAAGCTGAGCCTGCTGCATGCGCAGGTGGAACCGCATTTTCTCTACAACACCCTGGCCAGCGCGCAGTACCTGACCCGCAGCGACCCGGCCCGCGCCGACGAGATGCTGGGCAATCTGATCACTTATCTGCGCCATTCCTTGCCGCGTACGGAAGATTCGCTGTCCACGCTGGGAGAAGAGCTGGAACGCGCACGCGCCTACCTGGAAATCCTCAAGATCCGCATGGGCACGCGCCTCAACTTGCAGATCGAAGTGCCCGATGCGCTGAAATCCATCCCGTTTCCCGCGATGATGCTGCAGACGCTGGTGGAAAATGCGATCAAGCACGGCCTGGAACCGAAATCCGGTGGCGGCACCGTGTGGATCATCGCCCGCACCATCGACGACGTGCTGGCCGTCACGGTGGCCGACGATGGGCAGGGTTTCAATGCGGGAAGCAGCGGCACCGGCATCGGCTTGAAGAATGTGCGGGAGCGCCTGCGTCTGGCCTATGGCGGCGCCGCTTCGTTCTCCATCGTGGCCAATTTCCCCAGCGGTGTGGCGGCGACCATCAACATTCCCAGCGATGCAGAGCAGGGAGGAACCAATGTTTAAGTGCGTCATCGCCGAAGACGAAGAGCTGCTTCGGAACGAGTTGTCGAAACTGCTTTCCGAAGCATGGCCCGGACTCAGCATCGTGGCCGAGTGCGAGGACGGCGGCGCGGCGCTGGAAGCCATTGCCGAGCACCAGCCGGAGGTGGCCTTCCTCGACATCCGCATGCCCGGCTTGACCGGCCTGGAAGTCGCCGCCGCGGCAGCCGAAGCCAGCCCGAAGACGCAGATCGTGTTCGTGACCGCCTACGACCAGTATGCGATCGACGCTTTCGACAAAGGCGCGGTCGACTATCTGCTCAAACCCATTGCGCCCGAGCGCCTGGCCGCCACCGTGCAACGCCTGCAGGCGCGCATCGCGCACGGAAATCCGGATGCCGATGCGCTGGCCGCGCTGGTCAGACAATTGGGTGCGCGTCTGCAGCCGGCGACGGCCGAACCGCTGGTCTGGATCACCGCCAGCGCGGGCAAGGACACGCGGCTGATCATGATCGACGATGTCGCCTACTTCCAGGCTGACCATAAGTACACCGTAGTGATGACCGCCGAAGGCGAGTCGCTGTTGCGCAAGCCCATCCGCGAGTTGCTGGAAGTGCTTGACCCGGCGATCTTCAAGCAGATCCACCGCTCTACCATCGTCAATCTGAAAGCGATCGCCTCCATCGCGCGCGACGACACCGGCAAAGGCACGGTGAAACTGAAGTCGCGGCCCGAGACGCTCACGGTCAGCCAGCCGTTCATGACGCTGTTCCGCAATATGTAACGGCCAAGCCGTTGTCGCTGTATCCGCCTCAGAGGAATCCCGCGCGCTTCGCGGTGCCTTCACCTTCCGCTACGATCCGTGATCTAACCTGCACTTCCCACTTGACGGAGCACGGGGATGACGCAGATCGCCGAACGAGTGCATACGGATCAGGCGCAGATCGCTTTGATCGAATCGCGCATCATGGAATTGAACGACGCGGTCACCGTCGAGCTGAGCCTGTCCGATGGAAGGAAGCTGAAAGGAGTGGTGACGGTGCGCCCCAGTGTGCAGACCTTCCGCGATGCGGAAGGGAAGGAAGGGATCAATGCGCTGCTGCGCCTGGACGATCTACAGCAGCCGGGGAAAACACATCATGTCTGGCTCGATCAGGTGACCGGTATTTTCCCCTTGGGAAACGATTGAGGATTGTAGGCTGGGTTAGCTCCACCAACCCAGCGCCTTTGTGACGCTAGTGATTCTGGAGCTTGCTTGCAAAGCCAATTTCCTCGCGTAGAGCCGAGCTTACTCGGCTGCTCTTCGCCGGGAAGCAAAGCAGCCGAGCAAGCTCGGCTCTACAAGGAGCGGAGGGACGTAGGCTGGGTTGGCTCTACCAACCCAGCGTCTTTGCGCGACCTGTGGCGATGCTGGGTTGATGAAGCTAACCCAGCCTACGAATTCTCTTGGGCAAGTGGATGCTGCTGGGTTGGCTGGGGTGTAGCAGATCCCTCACTGCGTTCGGGATGACAAAGGTTCTATTCTTCTGGTGTCGCCCAGCTTGTGCTGCTAAGTCTGCATGCATGCAAGTTCGCGACCCGTGCCTGCGCTTTCCTTCGCCAGTTGCAGCAGCGCCATCACCTGCAGCGCTTCGTCGGTGGTTACCGGCGGCGGCTGGCCTTCGACGATGGCTGCGTACATGGCCTGGTAATAGCGCCGGTAGTCGCCGGCCAGGCCGGGTACGGGATTGATGCGCATGCCGTCGGCGCCGACCTGATGCAGTTCGCCTGGACGCGGGTCGCGTCCCCAATCGGGGCCGCCTGGAACGGCATCGTTGCGCAAAGCCGCTTCCTGTCCATCCATGCCGTACTTGAGATAGCTGCCGCGCGTGCCATGCACGGCGAAGCGCAGCTCGTTCGCCGGGACCAGCGATCCTGCGTGCAACAGGGCCGTAGGCTGGGTTAGCTCTACCAACCCAGCGCCCTTGTGACGCCAGTGATGCTGGGTTGATGAAGCTAACCCAGCCTACGAACTTCTGTGCTCGCGGGATTCGCTGCGGACGGTCTTGCCGCAATGCAAATTTTTGAGATTGACCAGATTCACTATGAAAGTGACCATAGACTATGCCTCATAGTCGAGGTCTGGCAAGAAATTGGGCGGAAATCCGTGCTTGACCTTCGCGTTCAGACGCCAGCCACGCTTAAGTTTGCGGTTAATCAGTTTTGCTCGGAGACTGGGATACGCTCTAGCATCAAGCTTGCACGTGTCGGGACGGGGCCGTCATCAACTGAGTTCATTTTCGCGGAGAAACTACTGGAAGAATGCGGACTGACGGAGGAATTATCCTCGCCAGACTGCGACGTCGCGATTGTTCTTATCGACGTTCTATCAAATGCATCGGCGGGCACCCTGCGCCAAACAACCGAATTACTTAAAGCGCTTACTCCACATATCCTCGCCATCGGGGACGAGCCTGATGATGTGCGGGAAGGAGATCAATCATGGCCGTTTTTTGTCGATAAAATGAATTTTCAGGACAGATTTCTGTTCTTGATCGCATTTATCCTTAATGACCTCGGGATTCTCCGCGAGAGATAAAAACCCCGATCACGACCCCTCCAGCTTTACGGCCACAACTGAGCTTGGGGCCGGCGTGGCGCTAACAGAACTGGGAGGATGGGTTGAGCCAAAGCCGATATCTATTATTCGTAGTCAGCAGCATGTTTGTACGTTCAATCCTTAATCGCTGCAGACGCGAGGACCGTAGGCTGGGTTAGCTCCACCAACCCAGCGCCTTTGTGACGCCAGTGATGCCGGGTTGATGAAGCCAACCCAGCCTACGCGGTCAGGCCTGCATGCACAGTCGTTCGCGACCGTCGCCTGCACTTTCCTTCGCCAATTGCAGCAGCCTCATCACCTGCAGCGCTTCGTCGGTGGTTACCGGCGGCGGCTGGCCTTCGACGATGGCTGCGTACATGGCCTGGTAATAGCGCCGGTAGTCGCCGGCCAGGCCGGGTACGGGATTGATGCGCATGCCGTCGGCGCCGACCTGATGCAGTTCGCCTGGACGCGGGTCGCGTCCCCAATCGGGGCCGCCTGGAACGGCATCGTTGCGCAAAGCCGCTTCCTGTCCATCCATGCCGTACTTGAGATAGCTGCCGCGCGTGCCATGCACGGCGAAGCGCAGCTCGTTCGCCGGAACCAGCGATCCTGCATGCAGCAGCACGCGTCGCTGCGGATAGCGCAGCAACACATGAAAGTAATCGTCGGCCTGTGCAGCCTCGCGCTGTCGGCCGATGTCAGCGAACATTGCCGTCGGCATACCGAACAACTGCAGCGCCTGGTCCAGCAGATGCGGCCCCAGGTCGTACCAAAGGCCGGAGCCCGGCTGGTCGCGCTCGCGCCAGCGATCGGCAACTTCCGGACGATAGCGGTCGAAGTGCGAATGCAGTTCGCTGATCTCGCCCAGCGCGCCATTGTCGACCAGCGAGCGCAGAGTCAGGAAGTCCGAATCCCAGCGCCGGTTCTGAAACACACTGACGATCCGGCCCGCTTTGGCGGCATTGGCGACGACTTGCCGTGCTTCGGCCAGATCCAGAGTGAAAGGTTTGTCGACGACCACATGCTTGCCTTGAGCGAGCGCGGCGTTGGCGAGTGGGGCGTGCGTCTGGTTCGGCGTCGCGATCACCACCAGATCGATCTCCGCGTCGGCGAACGCAGCTTCTGCATCGCCGACCACGCGCATGTCCGGCCAGTCGGCCAGCACCTTGACGGCATCGCTCGACACTATCGTGTGCAGATGCAAGCCCGGCGTGTTCGCGATCAACGGTGCATGGAAGACCTTGCCGACGAAGCCGTAACCCACCAGCGCCACATTGAGGATCGGTTCCAACTGCCTGCTCCGGTCGCACTGCGGCCCGTGCCGCCCCGCCAGTGTAATCCTCGTGCAGTGATCGGGCCGTCGTCGCCGATGCGGCCTCTTGAACTCGCTGGAAGCTGGCCTGCTCGCGAACTGGCATGATGCAGCCGATTCCCATGTTGGAGCCGGCTGCATGAAAGCGCTGTCTATCGTCGTGCTGTTGTTGGCGGGAAGCCTGTTGTCGGGTGTGTCCGAGTCCGTTGCTGCCGCAGAGCCGTCTTCGTCGCCTCCTCTCGTAGCCACCGCCAGCGGCAGGCTCGAAGGGCGGAAAGAGAAAGGTTTGGAGGTCTTCCGTGGCGTCCCATTCGCCGCGCCGCCGGTCGGGCCTTTGCGCTGGCGCGAGCCGCAACCGGTTGCAGCATGGAACGGAACGCGCAAGGCGGACGACTACGCCGCCTCCTGCATGCAGAAGCCGGGGATCCCGGTGTCGGCCGGCGGCACCGACGGTCCCTTGAGCGAGGACTGCCTTTACCTCAACATTTGGACGCCGGCTTCCGGAACCCCCGGCAGACGGCCGGTGATGGTGTGGATACACGGCGGCGCGCTGGTATTCGGTTCGGGCAACGTGGCGCTGTACGACGGCGCCGCATTGGCGCAACGCGGCGCGGTGGTGGTGACGATCAACTACCGCATGGGCGCGCTGGGTTTCTTCTCGCATCCGGCGATCGACGGCAGCGGTCCCTCCGGTCCGGTCAACTATGGCCTGCTCGACCAGATCGCCGCCCTGCGCTGGGTGCGCGAAAACATTACCGCCTTCGGTGGCGATCCCGGCAACGTGACGATCTTCGGCGAATCGGCCGGCGCCCAGAGCGTGCTCGCGTTGTATGCCTCGCCGCTGGCGCAGGGGCTCTTTCACAAGGGAATCGCGCAGAGCCCCTATGGCATCCCCAGCCATACCCGCGCAAAAGCGCGCGAAGTCAGCGAACAGGTCGCGACCGCGGTAGGTCTGGCGGGCGCAAACGCCACAGCAGCGCAATTGCGTGCGGTCCCGGCCGCGCGGTTCTTCCAGCTCGGCGAAAAAGGGCCGACGCTCGCGCCGGGTTTCATCGTCGGCGACCAGGCGCTGCCGCAGCCGATCCTCGAGGTCTTCCAGCAAGGCAAGCAGGCGCGCAGGCCGCTGATCATCGGCAACAACAGCGATGAAGCCACCGTGGCGACGGCGTTCGGGTTGGACCCGGCCAAGGTGGTGGAGAAATTGCGCGCCGCCAAATTCCTGTTGAGAAAGTTCTACCCCGGCGTCAACGGCGACGCCCAGCTCGGCCGCGAAGCCGTGCGTGATCTGGTGTTCACCGCCTTCGCGCGCCGCATTGCTTACCTGCACTCGCAGTCCACGCCTACCTGGCGCTATTACTTCAGCCACGTGCAACAGGGATTGCAGGGCAAGGTGCCGGGAGTGGGCCACGGCAACGAGATTCCGTTCGTGATGGGTACGGGCGGGGATTGCGATTGCCTGGTGGTTCCGTTCACCACCGCCGATCAGAGATTCGCCCGCCAGGTCGGCGACTACTGGTTCGCGTTCGCGCGCTCAGGCAGGCCCGACGCGGCCAATGCGCCGGTGTGGAGCCAGGATGGCGTGCGCCAGGCGAGGACGCTGGAGTTCGGTGACGAGACGATGCTGAGAAAGGACTTCATGAAGACGCGGTTGAACGCCTTCATCGCGATCCTGAAAATGACAGGCGCGCTGACCGCGCGGTAGCGGCGATCAGCGCCCTTGGCGTTCTTTCGCGTTCGTGCGCTTGATTTGCGATTCGATGCGCGTGCGCGCCAGGTCCAGATAGTGGGTATGCGGCCCACTGCCCGATCCCTGGATCTCCCCCAGGTAAACGATGCCGCTCCATAGCTTGGCCACCCATGCGGCGCCCTCGTCCGACATGGTCAGCACCACCGTATAGCGTATGTCCTGGCCGTCTTCGTCCAGGCAGTGGTAGACCATGGGGAACTGGCCGGCGAAGGTCGGATCGGCGCAGCGCCGTTTCAGGTGTTGGCGTGCTTCTTCAGCCAGTTGTTCCTTCTCGCTGTCGTGGATCATCAGCATCTGCGAACGGACGAAGTCCGAGCCGCTGAAAAAAGGATCGATGCCATCGACAGGGTTGTAGCCCTGCGCGCGCAGCCATTCGATGAAGGCGGTTTCCAGCTCCATGGAACCGGCTCTGAGCTTGACGCTCATATACGAACCCCAGTGTGTTGCCCCAGGCGGAGCTTAGCAGGCTTTGCATTTGCGGTCGTTCGCCCCGGCGCCCGCGCACAGCGCGGCTCCGGTATGCCGTTGAAGTCCTCCGCGTAGACTGGGTAGCCACGGCATCCACGCTACTATCCGGGCGCCGGAAGGGAAGCCGGTCAACGATGCGCGCGGGCGTCCTGTTTCCGGGCGCCGGCCTCCGTTCCACGCAACAGGAATCGCGGTACCCCACCATTGAGGTGTTCCATGAACAAATTCGTTTTCGGCGTTGCGTTGGCCTCTCTTCTGCTTGGTGGCTGCAACAAGCCTGCCGATACGCCTGCCCCTGAAGCGTCTGCCCCTGAAGCCTCCGCGCCTGAAGCGCCCGGCCCCGAAGCATCCGCTGCGTCGGCAAGCGATGCGGCCGCGATTCCTGCGCAGGCATCGGAGGCTGGGGAGACAAGCGCCGCGTCCGCCGAAGCCGGCGGCAAGGCCATCGACGATTCCATCGACACTCTGCTGGGCGACCACGCCAAGTACCAGGCCGTGATCAACGCTTATCAGAAAGCCGTTGCCGAGGGCGACAAGGACGCGGTCGCCGCGCTGATCGACTATCCCTTCTCGGCCACCCTCGATGGAAAACGGACCTCGATCAAGAACGCGGCGGGTTTCGTGGAGAACTACGACAAGATCGTCACCCCGGCCATTGCCGGCGTGATCAAAGCGCAGAAATATTCCGATCTGATGGTCAACGGCAAGGGCGTTATGTTCGGCAGCGGCGAAACCTGGATCAACGGCATCTGCAAGAAGGGCAGCGCCGATTGCAGCGAGTTCGAGGTCAAAGTGGTGGCCATCCAGCCCGGCGCCAGCTGACGCACGCCGGACAGGACCCGCGGCGGCGTTCCGGCGGGCCCGTACCTGCCGGTTATGCGCCGGTTAGCCCGTGAACGTTTACGATCCGCGCATGTTTTCGCTCCGTACCCGCCTGGCCGTCCCGCTGATCGGCCTTTTCGCGTTGGTGCCGTCCCTGTCCGCGGACGCGCGCACGGTGTACCGCTGCGTGCGCAACGGCACCGTCAGCTTGTCGACCGCGCCGGAGCCGGGTTCCAAGTGCGAAGCCAGGCAGGTCGAGGACGATACGGCCAAGGTTCCCAATCTGTGGGGATCGATGGGCGTGTTCAGCGGCACCTTGTATCAGCGCGAACAGGACGGGCAGCTGGTCTACGGCACCCGCAAGCTGCCAGGTTCCACCGTGTATTTGAAGTTCACCGTGGAGACGCCGCCCGGCGAGCCCGCCCATCCCGGCCTGGGCAAAGTAGGCAAGCCGCGCCTGGACATGTACGCCAGGCAATTCAAGGCCGCATCCAAATCAACGGGCGTGGAGGATGCGTGGTTGCGTTCGATCGCCCATGCCGAAAGCGGTTTCGACGCCAACGCGCTTTCGCCCAAGGGCGCGCAGGGGGTGATGCAGTTGATGCCCGATGTGTCGAAGCAGTATGGGGTGGTGGATCCGTACTCTTCGGTCGAATCCATCAATGCGGGCGCCAAGCATTTGAAGGGCTTGCTGAAGCGTTACAAAAACGATTTGACGTTGGTCGCAGCGGCCTACAACGCGGGCATCGGCGCTGTCACGCGCTACAAGGGTGTGCCGCCGTATGCGGAAACCCAAGCCTATGTGGAAAAAGTGCAGGCATTGCACCAGCGCTACCGGCAGGCGCTGGGACCTGCGCCGTTGAAACCGGCCGATGCGATCCAGCAAAAGCTCAAGTCCTCACCGTAGAGGCGCGTAGGGCGCGCGTAGGTCCGCGTAGGAGCGACGTGAGTCGCGATGCATCAAGAAGGAGAACGTCCTTTCGCGACTCACGTCGCTCCTACACGCTCCCGCACGTCCTTACGACGGACTTAGCCGCAGCAGCCTGCCGCCCGAACCTTCCTTCTCATCCTCCAGCAACCACAGATTGCCATCGGGTCCCTGTTCGACTTCACGGATGCGTTGGCCCATGTCGTAGCGCGCCGCTTCGCGCGCCTCTACGCCGTTGAATTCGATACGCACCAGCGACTTCGACGAAAGCCCGCCAATGAAGGCATCCCCTTTCCAATCCGGGAACGCGTTGCCGGAATAGATCAAAAGGCCCGCCGGAGAGATCACCGGGTTCCAACTGACCTTGGGTGCTTCGAATTCCGGACGGGTAGGGTGATCGGGAATATCGCGGCCATCGTAATGGTCGCCGTTGGAAACGATGGGGTAACCGTAGTTCTTGCCGCGTTCGATCAGGTTCAACTCATCGCCGCCCTTGGGGCCCATCTCCTGTTCCCACAGACGTCCTTGCGCATCGAAGGCGATGCCCAGCGCGTTGCGATGGCCAAGCGACCACACCTGCGCGGCCACCCCGCCTTGTTTGGCGAAGGGATTGTCGGCCGGCACGCTGCCGTCGTCGTTGAGGCGAATGATCTTGCCCAGGTTGGATTTCATGTCCTGGGCAGGGGTGAATTTCTGTCGCTCGCTCGAGGTGATCCACAACTTTCCGTCGGGGCCGAAGGCGATGCGGTGGCCGTAGTGGCCGTTGCCGGAAACCTTCGGCACCTGGCGCCAGATCACCGACAGATCGGACAGCCTGCCGCGGCCGCTCCCGTCCAGCACCAGCTTGGCGCGTGCGACGGCGCCGCCGCGCGCATCGCCTTCGCCCGGTTCGGCATAACTCACATAGATCCACCCGTTGCTGGCGAATTGCGGGTGCAGCACGACATCGCCGAAACCGCCCTGGCCGCCATAGGCCACCGCGGGTACGCCGCTGATGTCGCCGATTTTGTTTTCAGCGGGTGTGGCGCCCAAAGCGACCAGTTTCAACGCGCCTTTCTTCTCGCTGACCAGCAGGCGCCCGTCGGGCAGGAAAGTCATCGCCCACGGCTGCTCGAATTGGCCCATTGGGGTGGACTTGAAGGGCAGCGCCGCTTTTTCCTGGGCGGCGCAGCCGGCCGAAAAGAGGGCGAGCATCGCAGTCGCGCAGGCGACGGTCAGCAGATTGCGGGACATGCGGATTCTCCGAAAAGGTTGAGAGGGGTTTATGGCATGGGCACCGTAAAGGGCGCGTTCTCCGAACGGCGTCACGGCGCAACGAGTGACCTATGGCACCTAGATTACCGGCGTTGGCGGCATACTCTGGATCGAGTCACCGCGAGATCCCAGCCATGCCCGCCGCCATCCTTCCCGCCCTCACTCCCTATCTGGCCACTGCCGGTATCGGCTGGCTTTATTACCGCCGCATCCGGCGCAGTTTCGGGCGCCAGCCCTGGCAACCGAAACGTACCATCGCTCGGCTGGTGCTGGTTTCGCTGGTCGCGGCCAGTCTGATCTGCGCGGCTGTTTTCCTGCCGCATGCAGGTACAGGCATCGCTGTCGGCGCAGTGGTGGGGGCCGCATTGGGCGTATTCGCGCTGAAGCATACCCACGCCCAACTGATCGACGGGAAGCGCTTTTACACGCCCAATCCCTGGATCGGCGGCGGCCTGAGCCTGTTGCTGCTGGGACGCCTGGCCTGGCGTTGGAGCCAGGGCGCCCTGACCGGGAGTTCCTCCCAGATCGGGCAACAGGCCAGTCCGCTGACGCTGGGCATCGCAGCGACACTGATCACTTATTCGCTGGTCTACAGCGCCGGCCTGTTGCTGCGCATGCGCACGCTGACGCCGGAGCCAATCGCCAGCGATTAAGGCGGTGCCGTTGCGGCCGGTGCGTTCATGTCAACGCGGTGGTGCCTTCATACGGTAAGCGTGCCGCACCGATCCCGAGCAGGGCGGCTTCGGCGGCGGGCAGTTGCGGATCTTCTGCATCCAGCACCACCAGGATGCGGCCGGCCTTTATTTCCTGCTCGAACTTGCGCCTGACCGGATCGTCGACCGTCGATCCGACCAGCGCCGATACCCAGGTGCCGACCGCTGCGCCGCCCACCGTCAGCAGAGCCGCACCGGCCAGGGTTACCCCCAGCGGAGGAAATGCGACGGCGGCCAGTCCGGCCACCAGGCCCACGGCGCCTCCGGTGGCCGCGCCGCGCAGGGCCGCCGGCATGAAATCGGTGGCCGCATCCTTGTGCGAGTCCTGAATCGAGCCCAGTTCTATGTCGGCGCGGGCGATCAGGGACAGGTTGTCGTTGGTAAGGCCTGCCTGACGCGCAACGCGGAGGGCTTCCTCGGCGGCAGCCAGGTCGGGGACGCTGAAGACATGACGGGTTTGCATGATCTCACCCTCTTTCTAACGACCGTTCCTATTACCCTCCCTGCAGAGTTAGCCATGCGTGACGGGTCGGGATGGCAGTGGTAGAACGGTATCCTGCAACGGCGGAGCCGGGGATATGCTTCCTTTCGAATCCATCCAGTGCCCTTATTGCGGCGAAACCATCGATCTGTTCGTCGACGATTCCGTGGACCATCAGCAGTACGTCGAGGATTGCCAGGTCTGTTGCCGTCCCATCCATGTGTCGGTGACCGCGCATGGCGAAGAGGGAGTCGTGCTGGTGGTGCGTGCCGAAAACGATGCCTGAGCAGATTTGTGCGCGCAGGCTCGTACGAGCGGGGTCGTATGAGCGTGCTCGTATGAGCGTGCTCATAGGAGTAAACCCGCGCCGGCCCGCGGTCGACACTGCGTTAGAGTGGATTTCCTCTTCGGATTCAGAGTACGCACGGTCATGACCAATGCTTCGTCAATCCCTGCGTGCCGCCGTCCATGAACCTGCCGCTGCATCTGGGGTTCCTGGGCGCGATGGAGGCGGGCCTGATCGCTTTGCTGATCGGAATACTTTCCTATGGCTTGTGGCATTGGCTGATGCGGCGGGCGGGCGCAAGCGTGGGTCATGCGATCGGCTGGGCGTGCGTGACTGCGGCCGTGGTGGCGGGAGGCATCGACGCGTGGAATCTTTTCTATCTCGGCATCATGAAGCTGGAGTCGCCTCTGTATGCGCGTCTGGCGCTGCAGGGAATCCACGATGCCGAGTCGCTGGGCGCACGCGTGGTCTGCGAAGCGGCCGGTGCGTTGACCGGAGTGGCGGTCGGTTGGCAACTGTTCAGCGGCGGGTTTCGTAAAAATAGCGTTTCAAAACAAAGCGAAAACCCCGATAAGCCCGATTGAAATCACAACGTCATCACAAAGAAAACGCCGGACTTACTCCCCGCTCACGGTCCGCTAACGAAGTGGGTAATCGCTTCTGCGGCCCTTGTGGTTAACGCAGTGTGCAGCGGCCGATTCGCCTGCCTATTCGATTCAGCAGCGCATGTGCATGGTGTCGGCGTGCGACGAATACGCACCACACCTACGGAGTAACGACGATGAAGAACACCAACCGCAAGTCCATGCTAGGTCTGATCGCACTGTCCGCCGCTCTGGCGATGCCGATGGCCTATGCGCAGTCCCAGGCCGAAGAGGCCGCGCAGCCGCAGACCGAGCAGCCGACTCCCACTGAATCGGCAACCCCCACCGACAGCGCACAGGGCGCTGCCACACAGCCGACCGAACAGGCTACCGGCGCCGCATCGAGCGGCAAGCAAGGCTGGAACGATGTGGATACCGACAAAGATGGCGCCATCAGCAAACAGGAAGCGTCCTCCAACGCCGGTCTTTCGCAGATTTTCGACAAAGCCGACGCCGATACCGACGGCAAGCTGACCCCCGATGAGTACAAGGCGTTCGTGAGCAAGAACTACGGCGAGCCGAAGTCCGATAAGTAATCACACAATTCAGTAGTCGCTTTTGAACCGGTGCCCTTGCACCGGATCCGGGGGAGGGGCGGCGCAAGCCGCCCCTTCTCGTTTTGAATTCGCTCGTTTCGAGCCAGCTCAAGAATGAGGAGAAGTCCATGAGTAACGAAAATTCCAAGATCGCCGGTTTCCCGGTGCGTACCGCGCTGCTGCTGGCGTTGGCGTTGCCGGGTGCGGCGCTGGTTTCCGGCTGCAACAAACCTGCCGAGGAACCGCCGGCGGCGCCCGCCGAATCGACGCCGCCGCCCGCCGAAACGTCGCCACCGCCCGCTGATACGGCGCCGCCGCCCGCGACGGAACCCACCACCACGCCGCCACAGGCGGATCCGAACGCGCCTCCTGCGACGGAGCCGGCGACACCGCCCGCTAACGACGAGGCGCCGAAGTCGGGCAGCTGATCAGCGACGACGATTGGCCTGCGCGGGGTGCGTGCGCAGGAGTGGAGGGCGGCCTTGGCGGGTCGCCCTCCGCTTTATGTGGTGGGGCGCTGATATCCTGAGGCACGGATGATGGAGCAGCGGATGGCGCAGGCGATCAAGTGGGTGGGATTCGACGGCGACGATACGCTGTGGAAGAGCGAGGACTATTACCGCGCGGCGGAGTTGGCCTTCGAAGAAATCATAGGCCAGTACATCGATCTGACCGACGCGCGCACCCTGCAGCATCTGCTGGAAGTGGAGCGTCGCAACCTGCGCATATTCGGCTACGGCGTAAAGGGCATGACTCTGTCGATGATCGAGTCGGCCGTGCAACTCACCGGCGAGCGCATCGGCGCGCGCGACATCCACCGCGTGATCGAGATCGGTCGCACCACCCTGCAGCATCCGGTGGAACTTATCGATGGCATCCGCGAGGCGGTGGAAACCATCGCCTCCCGGCACGAGATAGTGCTGATCACCAAGGGCGACCTGTTCCACCAGGAGTCCAAGATCGAAGAGTCGGGCCTGGCGGACCTGTTTCATCGTATCGAAGTGGTATCCGAAAAGGACGCCAGGACCTACTCGCGCGTGCTGCGCGAACTTGACGTGCCTGCCGCCGGGTTCGCGATGATCGGAAATTCCCTGCGTTCGGATATCGAACCCGTGGTCGCGCTTGGGGGTTGGGGCATCCATATGCCGTACCACATCACCTGGGCGCATGAGGCAGAGCATACGATCGCCGAAGGCGAGCCGCGCATGCTGCGGGTCGAAACCGCCCGCGACCTGCCCGATGCGCTATTGCGGTTGGCGGCTGCGGCGATCCAGGCCTGACTGCGGCACAATCCAGCCATGGCCCACTTACTCCCCTGCCGCCTGCTGCTGACCATTGCCTTGCTTCTGGCTCCTGGCGCGCAGGTGTTGGCCCAGCTTGCCGAACCCCTCTACCAGCCCCGCACCGGCGATGCCTGGATAGACCGGCACCTGACGGACATCAACCGCTATGCGGCACGCTATCCGCAGAGTTTCGCCGATGAGCTCGCGCGTTATTACTCGGTGCCGCGCGATTACGTGGAAGCCATGCAGCAACAGCCTGCCTGGACGCCCGGCGACATCTTCATGGCCTGTGCGCTGGCTCAGCGGGTTGCGCAGCCCTGTCGCGCCGTGGTGCGCGAGTGGTCCAGCGATCACGCCGAAGGATGGGCGGGCGTAGCGACGCGCCTGCAGGCCAAACCGGGCACTGCGCCTTATCGCGAATTGCGCAAGGACATCGAACGTAGCTACGCGCGTTGGGCGCGTCCGTTGGCGAAATAATCCTGGCGAAAATAAGGCCGGCGAAGTAGGAACCTGTTCAAAGTCTCGGCCAGAAGAGCATTTTTGCCACGGATCAGAGCAGATCGACGCGGATGAGCAAAGACTGAGTCACCTCAGCGAGATCTTGTTCAGCCGCTTGGCCCTATCCGTGTTGATGCACTCTGATCCGTGGCAAAAAACGCTTTCTGATCGAGACTCTGAACAGGCTCTAGGGACAACGCCGCTTCCGGCTATTGGGCGCCTTTCTTGCGGTAGTTGATCAGCAGGACCAGATCGTCCTCGCCGGTCTGGCGGATGGAATGAGTGCTGCCGGGTCGGGTCAGCATGGCATTGCCGGGACCGACGGCGTGTTCCTTGCCGTCCAGCGTGTAGACGCCGGTTCCGCTGATCACATAGTAGATCTCGTCATGGTCGTGTTGGTGCAGACCGATACCGGCGCCGCGATGCAGGACGCGCTTGCGGAACTCGAACGACAGGTCCGGCGCATCCTTGAAGAAAGGATACGCCGTGGTTTCATCCGCACCGCCATGGGGGCCGGGTTGTGCGGTCGCTATGTCGCGTTCGTGCGCGACCAGAGAAGGGTGCGCTTGCGAGGCGCGATCGGCCAGCGCAGTCGGACGCGCGCCGCAATCGGTGTCGCGCACGAGGTGCTGTTTCAACGAAGGGTCGAGCTTTTCCCAGCCTCCCACCACCAGGCACGCCACGGCGAAGGCTCCGCGACGCTGGAAATGGGTGTCGTCGGCTTGGTTCTGTTCCGGCACATGCATATAGAAGGCCTTGGACGGTTGGTCGCCCAAGGCACGCAGCCAGTCCATGCTGGTGGCACCCAGGTCGATCAGGCCGACTTGCTCGCGCTTGGCCAGATCGCGCACGGCCTGCGAATAAAGTCCGTGCGTATCCAGCAACTGGCCGTGATCGAACTTGCGCCGCGCCACCGGGGTGATGAGGATCGGCGTGGCGCCGCGTTCGCGCGCCAGGGTCACATAGCGCATCAACCATTGCGGATAGGCCTGCAACGGCTCGTTGTAGCGCGCGGCATCCTCGATCTTCTCGTCGTTATGGCCGAACTGGATCAGCAGCACATCGCCCTTGTGCAGCTCCTTGGCGATGCCGTCCAACCAGCCTTGGTCGATGAAACTGCGCGAGCTGCGCCCGCTCTGCGCGTGGTTGCGCACTTCCCAGGTTTTGTCCAGATAGGTCTGCAGCACCTGTCCCCAACCGGTGCGCGGCGCGCGCTCGACGCCGTATTCGCTGGCGGTGGAGTCGCCAGCGATGAAGACGCGGCGCACAGGTTCCGCAGCGGCCGCCGACCCCGCCAGCATGAAGAAAGTCAGCAGGAAGATTCGCTTCAGCATGTCATCGCACCTATGCCACTGCAGGATTCCAACATCGCCCGACGGTAGGAGCGCCCCATGGGCGCGAGCTCTTTGGCTTGCCACAACCTGATCAAAAGCTCGCGCCCAGGGGGCGCTCCTACAAAGGCTTTATCGCGCCAGCCAGCCGCCATCGACGGGAATCACCGCGCCGTTGACGTAATCGGAAGCGCGCGAAGCCAGGAACACGGCGGTGCCGCCAAGATCCGCCGGTTCGCCCCAGCGGCTGGCCGGGATGCGGTCCAGGATCGCCTTGTTGCGCTCGGCATCGGCGCGCAGCTGCGCGGTGTTGTCGGTGGCCATGTAACCGGGCGCGATGGCGTTGATGTTCACGCCCTTGGCGGCCCATTCGTTGGCCAGCAGACGGGTGATGCCAGCGATGCCGGACTTGCTGGCGGTATAGGAGGGCACCCGCACGCCGCCCTGGAACGACAGCATCGAAGCGATGTTGATGATCTTGCCGTGGCCCTGGGCGATGAAGTGCTTGCCTGCGGCCTGCGACATGAAGAACGCGCCCTTTATGTTGACGTTCATCACGTCGTCCCAGTCCTTTTCGCTGAATTCCACCGCATCGGCACGGCGGATCAATCCTGCGTTGTTGACCAGGATGTCCAGGCCACCGAGTCCGGCGAGGGTTTCGGCGATGATGCGATCGATGGGCTCGATGCTCATCAGGTTGGCTTCGATGTTGAGGAAACGGCGGCCGAGCGCCTTCACTTTTTCTTCGGTCTCGGTCGCAGCCACGATGCCGGCTCCAGCGATATCCGCACCGGCTTCGGCCAGCGCCAGCGCAATGCCCTGGCCCAGGCCCGTGTTGGCGCCGGTCACCAGTGCGACCTTTCCTTCCAGACTGAATGCGTTGCTTGCCATGTGCTGCCCTCGGTGCGTGGGTTGATTTCTGGTGTGCTGGTTTTTGTAGAGCGGAGCTTGCTCCGCTGCTTTTCTTTTCCGGGTAAGGCTTCAGCCGAGCAAGCTCGGCTCTACAAAGGCCGCGGTCGGCTTTACTTGAGTTGGCAAATGTCCAGGACGTTCATGTCGGTGTAGTCCAGGTTCTCGCCGCCCATCGCCCAGATGAAGCAGTAGTTGCTGGTGCCCGAACCCATATGGATGGACCACGGCGGCGATACCACCGCCTCGCCATCGGCGACCACGATGTGGCGTTGTGCGTCGGCCTCGCCCATGAAGTGATAGATGCGGTCGTTGTCGCCCAGGTCGAAGTAGAAATAGACCTCGCTGCGGCGGTCGTGCAGGTGCGGCGGCATGGTGTTCCACACACTGCCGGTCTTGAGCACGGTCAGGCCAAGCAACAGCTGCGAGGACTGGCAGGTGGCCGGCACGATGTACTGGTAGATGGTGCGTTCGTTGCTGGTTTCCAGCGAGCCGCGTTCCAGCGAAACCGCATTGGCGATGGCCAGCGGCTTGGTTTCGAAGCGCGCGTGCGCGGGCGTGGAAGTCAGGTAATAGCGCGCGGGGTTGGCGGCGTCGTCCGAAGCGAAGGACACGTCCGCGCTGCCCATGGCCACATACAGTCCATCCTTCGGTCCCAGCGTGTAGGTCGTGCCGTCCACGGTGACTTTTCCGGCGCCAGCGCCCACGTTGATCACGCCCAGTTCGCGGCGCTCCAGGAATGGTTTGCCCGCGGCCGAAGCCGGTTCGGTCTGGCGCGGCAATTCGACTGCCTTGGAGACCGGAGCTGCGCCGCCGATGACGAAGCGTTCGTTGTGCGAGTAATTCAACTGCACGGTGTCGGCCACGAACAGGCCGCTGATCAGGTAGCGGTCGCGCAGCTGGTCGTTGCTGGCGCCGTCCATCATGTCGGGGTGGGTAGCGTGGTAGGTCTTGCAGTACATGGTCGGCTCCGTGGGGGCGATGGGTGGACGGCACTCGGGCTGGGGCGATTCTAAGCTCTATGGTAACCGGTGTCATTTCGCAGTGCGGCAGGAACATGCAGAAGGGAAAGACGGTTGCTTTGCCCCCTTTGGTAAAGGGGGCTACGGGGGATTTGCTCTTGCTTCAGAGCAAGATCAAGGGCAAATCCCCCTCGATCCCCCTTTTTCAAAGGGGGAGGCCAAGCTAAAGGCCAAAGCTCAAAGACACGGACGCAACACGCTCATTCGGTCCGCTCACTCCGGCGGCTGGCAGGAGTCGCGGATCACCAGGTGCGGGCGTACGCTGGCGGCGGACAAGGTGGCTTGGGCGTCCGGCTGCACCAGCATGGAGGCGGCCAGACGTCCGGTGTCGCGGGTGGGGCGGCGCACGGAAGTCAGCGAGGGCCACAGGCGCGAGGCCAGCGGACTGTCGTCGAAACCCACCACCGACAGCTGCTGCGGGATGCTGATGCCCGAGCGCATGGCGACCTTGTACACGCCGGCGGCCATCTCGTCGTTGCCGGTGAAGATGGCGCTGGGACGCTGCTTGCCGGCCAGCAGTTTTTCGGCCGCGGACACGCCCGATTCGAAGGTGTAGCCGGCCTCTACAATCCGCGACTTCGGCAGCTCCATGCCGTAGCGACCGAGCCCTTCGACGAAACCGGCGGTGCGCTCCAACGCGGAACGGTAGTTGTTGGGGCCGGTGATCAGCGCGATGTCGCGGTGGCCGAGCATGTACAGGTAATCGGCCGCTTCAGCGGCGCCGTCGCGGTCGTGGGTCACCACCATGCGCGACATGTCGTCCATCGCCACCGGCGCGATACGCACGTAACGGCAGCCGATTTCCAGCAGCATGTCGGCCAGGGCCTGGTCTTCGGAGACGCGTGGAACCAGCATGACGCCGTGCAGCTTCTGCTGTTGGGCGAAGCGGCGCACGCCGTCGATGTAGTTGGGGTTGCGGCTGTCGCAGGGATGCACCACCAGCTCGAAACCCGAATCGCGGATCGCATCCAGCGCGCCGTACTGCATGTTGACGATGTACTGCGCGGTCGGATTGTCGTAGACCATGCCGATCAGAAACGATTTGCGGAACGCGAGTCCGCGCGCCATCGGGTCGGGCGAATAGCCGACTTCGCGCATCAGCGCTTCCACTTTCTCCCGCGTGTCCTTACGCACCAGCGGCGAGTGGTTGATGATGCGCGACACGGTTTTCTTGGAAACCCCGGACAGCCGCGCAATGTCGTTGATCGTCGATGCCTTGCCGGAGGCGTGAGGCTTGGCGGGCGTTTCGGGCTTCTTGCGCGCGGGCATGGACGTCACTGTCTGGGGGAAGGGTCGGCTCGGATTCTACCCGCGCGCCGTCAGTCCAGCGCGCGGTAGCGGAAATGGCGGAAATTCACCGTGCCGTTGCCCGCCGCGTACAGCGACGGTTTCAGGGCCAGGAAGCCGCCGGCGACGTTGTGGTGGTAGCCGGAGACTTCCATCTGCACCGGGTACTTGGTCCAGGCGACGCCGTCGGTGCTGCTGTGGATGGTGACGACGTGGCGGTTGTTGGTGACCCGCAGCCACAGCCGGCCGCCTTTCGCGCTTGCCGGTAGGGTTGCCGGGCGTTCGGTGCCGTAGCGGTGCATGATGAAATTCTCGCCATTGCTGCCTACGCCCACGTACAACTTGTCGTTGTAGAACAGCAGAACACCGCCCTGTGCGCCGGGCTCGATCTCCAATTCGACTTCGAACTGGTAAGCCAGGTCGCCGGCGATGAAGCCCAGCGGCGAACTGTCGCGCGGCGAGCTGCCCTTGCCGCGCATCTTCATGGCGCCGGCGCTGAAACCCAGGCGTGCGTATTCGTCGGGCGCCGGCTTGAAGAACGCCCACTGCGGGCCGAGCTTGCCGTCTGAAAAATCGTCCGACAACGGCATGCCGTGCGGACCCGACGCGGTGCCTGCAGGCTTGCGGATCGGTTGGTCCAGGTCGCCGCCCTTGGCGACGAACCAGCCGTCGGGGGTCCATTCGATGGGTTCCAGCAACGCCTGCCTGCCCAAAGTCCAGAAACCGTGTTCGTAGCCGTGGTAGATCGTCCACCATTGGCCCGCGACATCCTCCACCAGGGTGGCGTGACCGCGCGACCACCAGTACTCGTCCGCGGATTGGGTGCGCACGACCGGATTGTTGGGCGCGTTCTCCCACGGACCGTGGATCGAGCGCGAGCGCGCGACGATGACCATGTGCCCGGTCGGCGGGCCGGCGGTGCCGCCGACCGCGGTGATCATGTAGAACCACCCGTTGTGGCGGGTGATCTTGGGACCTTCCTGCGCGTAGCCTTCCACGTCCCACGTTTCGGGATACTTCCAGCCGTCGTAGACATGCTTGATTTCGCCGACGGTGCTCAGGCCGTCATCGGCCAGGCGCACATAATCGCCGCCGCTGAGGAACAGGTAACGCTTGCCGTCTTCGCCCACCGCATGGCCGGGATCGATGTGGCCGGGCAGGCCGATATCGATGGGCTCGCTCCAGGGACCATGGATATCGTCGGCCCAGACCACGAAGTTGCTCCGCGTGCTGCCTTCAGTGCCGCCGCGGCGCGCGGGGAAATAGAGGTAGTAACGCCCCTTGTGCTTGACCAGGTCGGGCGCCCAGATCGATCCGACATTGGTCTTGATGCCGTGCCCGATCGGCTGCCAGTTGACCAGGTCGCGCGAATGCCAGATCGGCAAACCGGGATAGGCTTCGAAAGAGGACAGGGTGAGGTAATAGTCCTCGCCGTCGCGCAGCACCGACGGATCCGGATGGTCGCCGGACAGCACCGGGTTGAGGAAGCTGCCATTGCCCAGATCGGCTTGGCGTTGGTTTTCGATGCCGCGTTTCCATTGCGGTTCGCCAGCTGCGGATGCCAGCGCCGGCAGAACCAGCAGCGACAGCGTGGCCAGCAGCGCGCGTAGTCCTCCCCGATTCACGACTTCAGCACCGATGGCAACCACAGCGACAGCTCCGGCACGAACGCCACTACCATCAGCACGGCCAGCGCCGACAGCCAGAACGGCCAGATGGTGCGCAGGCATTCGCCGATGCTGATCTTGCCGATGGCGGTGCCGACGAACAGCACTGAGCCCAGCGGCGGCGTGATCAGGCTGATGCCGCCTTTCAGAATCAGGATCACGCCGAAGTGGATGGGATCGATGCCGATGGCCTTGGCCAACGGCAGGAAAATCGGCGTGCAGATGATGATCATCGGCGCCAGGTCCATGAAGGTGCCCAGCACCAGCAGGATCAGGATCATCAGCAACAGCATCAGGTTCTTGTCGGTGGTCAGGCCGGTGAGCAACTCGACCGCCGCCGTAGGCACCTGCAGATAAGCCAGCAACCAGCCGAATGCGGCGGCCGAGGCGATCACCAGCAGGATCATGCCGGTGGTGCGTGCGGCATGGGCCATGGTGCCGATGAAATCCTGCCAGGTCAGGTTGCGGTAGATCACCGCAGTGACGAACAACGCATAGACCACCGCGATCGCCGCGCTTTCCACCGCGGTAAAAATGCCGGCCTTGATGCCGACGAAGATCAGCGCCACCAGCAGCAGGCCGGGCAACGCGGAAACGAAGCGGCGCAGGACCACGCCGAAGCCGGGGAAAAGCTCCACCACGTAGCCACGGCGTTTTGCGATCACATAGGTGGTCGCCATCAGCGTCAAGGTCATGAGCAACGCGGGAAAGATGCCCGCGGCGAACAGGTCGGCGATGGAGATGCTGCCGCCGGCCGAGGCCGAATACAGGATCAGGTTGTGCGAGGGCGGCACCAGCAGCGCCACCAGCGCCGCGGTCATGGTCACATTGACCGCGAAATCGCGGTCGAAGCCGCGCTTGACCATCTGCGGGATCATCGCCCCGCCTACTGCCGACACGTCGGCGATGGCCGAACCGGAAACGCCGCCGAAGAACAACGATGACAGTACGCTGACCTGGCCCAGGCCGCCGCGTACATGTCCGACCAGCGAAGAGGCCAGTCCTATCAGCCGTTCGGATATGCCGCCGCGCAGCATGATTTCGCCAGCGAATATGAAAAGCGGTATCGCCAGCAGCGATGCGGAGGCCGCGCCGGTAGCGGTCTGTTGCGCCACCACTATCGCCGGCAGCCCAAGATAGACGAGCGTCGCCAGCGAAGCGGTGAACAGGGAGAACGCCACCGGCACTCCCATGATCAGCAGTCCCAGGAAGACGCAGAAGAGGATTGCGATAGCCATTATTCGCTCCGCTCCGCGGTGGTTTTTCCCGCGAACAGATGGTGAAGGGAGAACACTGCGATCAATACGCCGCCCAGGCACAGCGGCAAATAGAACGTACCTTCGGGAATGCGCGCGCCCGCCATCGGCACTTCCCAGCTGTCGGCGGTCAGCACGGCTCCCCACCAGGCCAGCAGCGCGCCTACGGTCGCCACCACCAGGCGGCTGAAGGCATGCATGGCGCGAGCAACGCGCGGCGGAGCGGCATCGCGCGCGATGAAGAAGCCGAAATGCGATTCCGCACGCACACCGACCGCCGCGCCGAACATCATCGCGGTGTTGAGCAGCAGCAAGGCCACCGGCTCGGTCCAATCCGGCGAGGCATTCAGCACATAACGCGCGAACACCTGCCATGCCTGCACCGCCGCCATGCTGACCAGCGCCAACCCCGCTATCCAGGTGGTGATGTGCGCCAGCTTGTCCAGCCAGCCGGAAGAGGAATTAGTTTCTATGTCGCTCATCGGCTCTCCCGGCGATGTCGATGGTGCTTCAGCAGGGTGATGTTTCGTGAGGGCGCGCACGCGGTCACGCCGATGCGCGCACGTATTCGTAAAGACGCGCCAGCTGCGGGTCGCGCAGATATTCGCGGGTGATGCCGGCAGTGGCGGCGCGCATGGACTCGCGGTCCACGGCGTTCACCTTGACGCCGCCCGCGACGATCGCCTCGCGCGCCTTGCTCTCCGAGCTGTCCCACAGGCCGCGCGCATATGGCACGGAAGCGGCGGCGGCTTCGCGGATCAGGTCGCGGTCCTTCGGCGCCATCCGCTCGTAGGCCGTGCGCGACATCAGCAGCACGTCGGGAGTGAAGGTGTGCTGTGACTCGGACCAGTAATGCGCCGCTTCGAACTGACGGCTCGAATGGAAGCTCTTGATGTTGTTCTCGGCGCCGTCGATCAGATGCGTCTGCAGCGCGGAGAAAACTTCGCCGTACGGCAGCGGCGTCGCGTTGGCGCCCAGTGCGTGGATAAGGCGGACGAATATCTCCGACACCGGCACACGCAACTTCAAGCCGCGCAGGTCGTCGGGCGTATGGATCGGCCGCTTGGTGTTGTAGATGCTGCGCGAACCCGAGTCGTAGAAGGCCAGCCCGACCAGGTCGCGGCGTTCGAAACTGCCCAATAGGGATTTCCCCAGCGCGCCATCCAGCGTGCGCCGCAGGTGCGGCGTGGAATCGATCAGGAACGGCAGCGAGAGGATGCGGGTGGCGGGCACGGAGTCGTTCATCGTGGCCAGGTACACGCGGGTCAGCGCCAGCGCGTTGAAGCGCACCAGATCGACCGTCACCGTTTCCCGGCCCAACTGGCCGGAGTGGTAGACCAGCGTGTTCAAGCGCCCATCGGTGCGCTCGCTCAGGTAGCGGCCTATCCAGCGCACCGCTTCCACGGTGGGATAGCCATCCACGTGGACGTCCGCTGCGCGCAGCAGCTGTTCCGAAGGGGTGGCGGCATTCGCCAGTCTGCTGCCTGCGGTCAAGGCGGCAATGCCGGCGCTTATGCCGGCGACGAGGAATCTGCGGCGATCGGTCATGGGCCGCCTCCCCCCACGGCACCTGCGTGGGAGGGTCCGGCTGCCTGCGCCTGGCAGGTGATGTCGCCGTAACCGGCGAAGCTGATGCGTGCCGATTCCCCCACCCGTATGTCGTGGATGCCGGTGGCGTTGCCGGTCGCGATCAAGTCGCCGGCCTTGAGCGGGCGGCCACGTTTGGCCGAACGCGACAAGGCGAACGCGAACGCCACCCGCAATCCGCCGGGCAGGGTGGTGGCGCCGCCGCTTCCCACCAGCCGCTCTTCGATGAAGGTGTGGCAGGTGAGCTCGGCCTCGGGTATCGCCAGCCAGTCGGGAATCTCCCGCCCCAGGATCAGCCCGTTGTTGTTGCCGAAATCCGAGACGACCACGCGTGGGCCCAGTACGTTGATGGTCGCCAGCGGACTGCTGGCCACCTCGACGCCAATATGCAGTGCCGCCGGCACGCGGGCGGCTTCTTCGGGCGTCCAGTCTGTTTTTCCGTCGGGCGCATCCGCGTGAAGGCGCAGCACGTACTCGGCTTCGACCGCGGCAAAACCGCCGGAAAACACCGGAAACGCCACATTGCCACCGGTAGCATCCAGCAATCCGGCAGAGAAGATGGGGCCCAGCAGGCGATCGTCGCCGGAGCTGTCGCGGCGTTCGGCGGCGATGAAACCGACCTTCCAGCCCACTACACGGTCCGGCCAACGCGCGATGGCCAAATCCTGCACCTGATAGGCGGCGACGAGGTCGGCGGGAATACTGCCGGGAAAGTCGGGTAAAGAGCCGCCGCGCGCGCGCGCTTCGACGAAGCTGTCGGCGATCCTCGCCAGATCCGGGGACCCGGGCGTCGTTTCCAGAATGCTGTCGCCTGTACTCAAGCGGCCTCTCCCAATAGTGTTGTTTTGTTGCACTGCCGATGGACAGCAGGGGTCGATGGCTTGTATATGGTAAACCGGTGTCATTTACAATACGCAGTGCCGCAAAGCCGAACGGCGCACGATAGCCTGTCCACTCCTGGGAGGGAGCCGAATGAAGTCCACCCGCGTCATACGCTTGGCCATGTGCCGCCCCTTTGTCATCGCTGCGATCGCCGTTTCGCTGTTCATACCGCTCGCGGCCATTGCGGCGCAGGCTGACGTACCGTTGGCCTTCCCCGGCGCGCAGGGTTGGGCGGCGCATGCCACCGGCGGCCGCGGCGGCAAGATCCTCCGCGTCACCACGCTGTCCGGAAGCGGCCCCGGTTCGTTCGCCGAAGCGGTCAACGCCAAGGGGCCGCGCATCGTGGTGTTCGAAGTGGGCGGCGTCATCGATCTGGGCGCCAAGACCCTGCGCATCGTCGAACCCGACCTGACCATCGCCGGCCAGACCGCCCCTTCGCCCGGCATCACCCTGATCCGCGGCGGCATCGACATTGCCGCCAGCAACATCATCGTGCGCCACATCCGCGTGCGTCCCGGTTCCACTGGTGCCGAACGCATGGCCGGCATCGACTTCGACGCCATCTCCACGGTGGGCGCGCACGACGTGATCGTGGATCACTGCACGCTGACCTGGGCCACCGACGAAAACCTGTCCGCCTCTGGAAAGCGTTTCGCCGGAAACGATCCGGATGAAAACGCCGCCGCGACTTCGCACCGCATCACCTTCAGCAACAACATCATCGCCGAAGGTCTGGCCCATTCCACCCACGCCAAGGGCGAGCACTCCAAGGGCTCGCTGATCCACGACCATGTGCGCGACATCCTCATCGTCGGTAACCTGTACGCGCATAACTACGAACGCAATCCGCTGTTCAAGGGCGGGGTGCGCGGACAGGTGATCAACAACCTGATCTACAACCCCGGCCAGCGTGCGGCGCACTACAACCTGATCGCCGAAGAATGGCAGGGACACGCTTACGAAACCGGACAGATGGTGCTGCGCGGCAACGTGATGCGCGCCGGGCCTTCCACCCAGGATCTGGCGTTCTTCATGATCGGCGGCTCGGGCGATATCGACTTGTTCGCGCAGGACAATCTGCTGGTCGACCGCGTGGGCCGGCACAAGATCGACGCCGAAGGCAGCTATACCAGCGCACCGGTCAAGGTGAATGCGCTCAAGCGCGCGCCGGAGCTGCCATTCGGCGTGAACCTGCTGGCCTCGGCGCAGGTGCAGGACGCGGTGATCGCCAACGCCGGCGCACGGCCCTGGGACCGCGACGATGTCGATCGCCGCATCGTGGCCGACACCGTCGAGGGACGCGGCGCCATCATCGACAACGAAAGCGAGGTGGGCGGCTATCCCAAGCAGAAGGAAACCCGTCAATCTTTCGTCGAAGCCGACTGGGATCCGGGCACGATGGAGCCATTGAAGCCGTTGCAGCATCGCGAGCCTCTGAAGTAAACCGCATGGACGCAGGGCGAAGAATCTTCCTGCAGAAAACCGCGCTGGTCGGCACGGCGGCCAGCACGCCGCTGTTGCTTGCCGCCGCAGGGGAAGCGGCAACGCTGGCCAAAACGCGCAGTGGCCGTATCGCGGGTTATCGCGACCATGGAGTGCATGTGTTCAAGGGCATTCGCTATGGCGCCGATACCGCGCCGCGTCGCTTCAGGCCGGCATTGCAGGAACCGGTCTGGCGCGGTGTGCGCGACGCCACGCAGCATGGCGCCGGCGCGCCGCAGCATGGCAGTGAAGGACAGGGCAACGACGGGCCGGGCAGCGAGGATTGCCTGTTTCTCAACGTCTACACGCCGGGCCTGCGCGACGGCGCCAAGCGTCCCATCCTGTTCCATATCCACGGAGGCGGCTACAACAACGGTTCCGGAAGCAGCCCTCTCTACGACGGCGTCAATCTGTGCCGTCGCGGCGACGTGGTGGTGGTCACGGTCAATCACCGCCTCAATGCCTTCGGCTATCTGTATCTGGCCGAACTGGCAGGGCCGGAGTACGCGCACTCCGGCAATGTCGGCCAATTGGATCTGGTGCAGGCGTTGCAATGGGTGCAACAGCACGCATCCGAATTCGGTGGCGACGCCGGCAACGTCACCGTATTCGGCCAGTCCGGCGGCGGAGCCAAGATCGCCACGCTGATGGCGATGCCGGCGGCGCGCGGCCTGTTCCACCGCGCCTGGACGATGAGCGGCCAGCAGGTCACTGCGGCCGGACCGCGCGCCGCCGACCAGCGTGCGCGCATCTACCTGCAGGCGCTGGGTCTGGGCGAACGAGACATCGGGCGCCTGCGCACCCTGCCGGTGGAAACGCTGTTGCAGGCGCTGTCGGTACGCGATCCCTCGCGGGTCGAAGACAGCGGGCTGTACTTCGGTCCGGTGATGGACGGACAGCATCTGCCGCGGCATCCGTTCTGGCCGGATGCGCCGGCGCAGTCGGCGCAAATCCCGATGATGATCGGCAACACCCGCGATGAGACCCGCGCCTTTCTCGGCAACGACCCCGCCAATTTCGCGCTGCGCTGGGACGGACTGCCCGAAAAGCTGGCGGCGCAGCAGTTCGTGGACATCGCACCGGAGGTGGTGATCGCCGAATACCGCCGGCTGTATCCCGACTACACGCCGTCCGAAGTGTTCTTCGCCGCCACCACCGCCGGTCGTTCCTGGCGCGGCGCCGTGGAGGAGCTGGAGGCGCGCGCACGCCAAGGCGCCAACACCTGGGCCTACCAGCTCGATTGGCACCCGGACAGCGAAGAGGGCGAACGTCTGCGCGCCTTCCACACACTGGACATTCCGCTGGTATTCGACAACATCCGCCAGTCCGGTTCGCGTACCGGCGACAGCGAACAAGCGCAGCATGTGGCCGAGGCGATGAGCCAGGCGCTGTTGGCCTTCGCGCGCACGGGCGACCCGTGCACCCGCGCGACGAAACACTGGCGACCCTATTCGCTCACCAATCGCGAGACGATGGTCTTTGCCGACGCGCCGCACATGGAGAACGATCCACGCGGTGGCGAGCGCATGCTCTACCAGCGCGCACCTTTCATCCAACGCGGAACCCTGTAGAAGAGCCCGGAGACCGGGCTCCAAAGTTTCCGAAGTGGCGGTGCGGATGGAGAGACCTGCACCGCTTCGGTCAGAACGGATTGCGTGCCGCCGCCATGCTTGTGTACGACGGCCAGGCAGCGCGCTACTTGAATGGTCCGGCGCCCTGAATCACCAAGGTGGGTACTTTTGACGCTGGAGTGATGGGGCCATGCAAACTCGGCGCCCAATCCACATTTCCGATCAGGCTGTTGTCGTTGACTGCGTTGTAGGATGCGACCACATCGATCGCGCTGTTCGGCGAAACTCCGTTGAGCAGAGTGCCGGTGGCGAAGATGCGGGTACCGTTGAGTCTCTCGATGAACAGGTCGGGCGTCACCGCATCGCCAACGCGGAAATGGTTCTGTTCGGCATAGATCCGGGACTCGACGCCAACGCCCCAGCTGTAGCCGTAGTGCCCCGCGCCTTCGCCGCTCAGCTTGTAATGATTGCTGTACAAATGCACTTGGCCATAGCGCACCCGCGGCACACGCTGGCCGAGGTCCTCGAAGAGATTGTGGTGCAGGGTGAGACGGAGTTTGCCGCGGTCCGCTATGGCGCTGTCCGACGAACCGACCAACATGGTTTTGTCGTGATTGCTGAAGCGGTTCCAGGAAATGGTGACCAGGTCCGATTCGTTGGTCACGTCCAACAGGCCGTCGTGCACTTCATACAGACGTCCGAAATGGACAGGCAGCGTTTCGTTGGCGGTGGCGATGTCGCCGAAGCTATTGTGGTCTATCCAGACATGGGTGGCATTGCGCACCGAAATGACGTCGTACAGTGAGTTCCAGTTACCGGTGCTGCCGTCGTTCGGGGCCCATTGCGGGAAGCAGTCGTAGGTGTCCTCGAACGCCAGATTGCGGATGATCACGTTCATCGGCGTGTTGCCGCTGGTACTACTGGGACGCAAGTCGAACCAGGCACCAAGCACGCGTGCGTGGCGGCCCACGCCGACGATCGTGGTATTGGCGGGAATGCGGATGCGCACCCGCGATTGCTGCGCCGCTGCCGAAGCCGTGCGGGCGCGTTCCAGCGGACCACTGGGATTCACACGGCCCCAGGTGGCGGGATCGTATTCCTGCAGAAAGGCTTCCAGCGAGTACGGAGTGCCGGTCTGCGGGTCGTTGCGCTGGTAGTCGGCGCAGCTCAGCGGCTGGTTGTCGATGTCGACGTTGGCATCGACGATGCCTTCGATCTCGATGATCTTCGGCGTGGCATCGGGGAAGGCCAATGCGGCGACCAGTTCGTTGCGGTTGTGCACACGGTGCACGCGCGCGGGTGCGGCGGCGGAACCGCCGGTAGTTCCATTGGGCAGCGTTGCGGAAGGCAGAGAGGCCCAGCCATCGCCGGCAGGCAGTACCTGGCGGCCGAGGTCGGCCGCTTGGGCGGCACTGGCCAACGCGCACAGCAGTGCACCGGCAAGCAGGATAGTGGTTGCGTTTCTCATCGGGAGTCTCCGGAAAAACCACGTGGAAGAACGACGGATACCGGGTGATGCCTGGAAACGTGGTGAGGGCGGCGGAAGAAAAATCGCACGCGGGCCCGCGTCGACGGAATTGCTGGTGCGGGAAACCGCGTGCGGGATCGTGTCCGGTTCCGGTCCGCAACAGCAAAGGACTGTTGCGGACCGGTCTCGCAGGCATTACGAAATGCTCAGAACTTGTAGCGCAGGCCCAGCAGGTACTGGCGGCCGGTTTCGCTGTAGTCCAGCGGCAGCACGCCAGCGGAGTTGGATACCCACGATTCCTGGACTTCGTCGGTCAGGTTGATGCCTTCCAGGCTCAACTCCCACTGGTCGTCGATCTTCCAGCGCACCGATGCATCGACGGTGGTGGTGCCGGTCTGGCCGTGCGTGTCGAAACCGGCTTCGGTGCCCGGCACCTGCAACAGATAGTCGTCGCGGTTGGTAGCCGAGACACGGCCAGAGAACCGCTTGCCTTCATAGAATACAGTGGCGTTCCAGGAGTGCTTCGACAGGCCGGTCAGATCGTCCTTGAAAGAATTCGCACCCGTGGAGGTCACGTACTGGATCTGCGAATCGACATAGGTGTAATTCAACTGCACGCCCAGGTTGGACCACTTGCCGGGCAGGAAGGTGAAGGGCTGGATGTAGTTGGCTTCAAGCCCGGTCAATTCGCCGCCCGGGGTGTTCAGCGGTGCGGTGAAGGTGAAGTCATCGCTCACGCTGGCACCGGTGCCTTCCAGCAGGCTGGCGGGCAAGCCACTAGCCGAATATACCTGCACAAAGCGCGTGGTCTGGATAAAGCTTTCGATGTCTTTGTAGAACAGGCCCAGGCCAAGCATCGCACCTTCGTTGAAATACCACTCTACGCCCAGGTCGACCGTCTTCGCACGGGTCGGATCCAAGGCCGGATTGCCACCGCTGACCGTGCGCGCACCACCGGCTACGCTGACGGTGACGCCCGGCGTCAAACTGCCCAGGCCGGGGCGGGTCATGACCTTGGCTGCGCCCAATCGGATCAGCAGGTCCGGCCTGACTTCTGCCACCAGGTTGATCGAAGGCAGGGTATCGCTGTATTCGCGGGACACAGTCGAGGTCACTGGAATACCACTGGCGGTGGCTATGCCTGTGGACGATTGCCTGGTGCGCACATAGCGCACGCCGAAGTTGCCGGATACGGGAATGGAGCCGAGATCCATCGAAAAATCGCCTTGCAGGTAGACGCCGCGATCTTCTTCGTCGACGCTGCGCGTGTTCACCGCACGCTCTGCCAGAGCGAAGGTCCCGCTATTGCTGTAGATGTCCAGCAGGTTGGCGAACGCTTGGTAATCCGGGATCACCCAAGTGCCTGGCGATCCGTTGACGCTGCTCAGGCCGGCGAGCGTGGTCAGGTCGGAGGGAATGATGAAGCCGCCACCGCTGAAGGCCGGCACGGATACCTCCGAAGCGCGGCGCAACTCGCGGGTTGAGAACGAGTAGTCCTTGGCCTGCACGCCACCCTTCAGCCGGAAGTTGGGGCTGATGTTCCAGTTGAAATCCAGCTGTCCGATGTCGAAGTCGTTCTGTACGTATTGTGGACGCAGACGGATCTCGGCCAGCGTCCAGCCCGTGCCACTGGTCGGGTCGATGCCGTAATCGAGTACCGGCTTGTACGGATCGCCGCGGTAGTCGTAGCTGTAATTATCGACGTTGTACTTGTCCATGATGATCGTGGTCTGGATCGGATTCTCATGCTTGGAGCTGGAGGTGCCGATCTTGCCGGATAGCTTGAAGTTGTCGGAGAACTCGTGCTCGCCTTCCAGGCCGATCTGCGTAAAGACGGTGTTCCACTCGTCATGGCGGCTTTCCGAGCGGATATCGACGTTGTCGAACAGGCCATAGACCAGCGCGCCGTTCTCGATAACGCCGTCGCGGACGATCGTTTCCGGTTTGCCGCCGGCGCCGGCAGCGCGGCAGGCGGCGCCGGGGGCACCGGCGGCGCAAGCACCGCGGCTGAAGGAAATCGCTTCAATGTATTTTTCGTCGCGCGAGGCATCGATCTTTGAATAGAGCGCATCCAGCGAGAACTGGGTGCGATCGGTCGGCTTGAACTGCAGCGATGCGGTCACGCCCATGCGCTTCTGGTCGTGTTCCATCAGCGTGTAGCGCGGGAAACGCGGGTGATATACGTCGGCGGCGCATGCTGCGGGAAACGGCGAGGTGGTAGGGGTGGTGGCAGGGTTGGCGGGACAGCCGTTGAATCTGCCGTTGCTGGTGCCACCGGCCCAACGGCCGCTGCCACTGCCTTCTTCGAGAGTGCGGCGCTCGGATACGGCGAACGACATCAAGGCGCCGAACTTGCCGTCTGCCCAGGTGTTGGACACCAACGCGGCGATGCGGGGATCGGTCTTGTCCGCCATGTCGCCATAAGTGAGCTGCGTGTTGGCAGCGAAGGTGAAGCCGTCGTAGTCGAACGGACGCGCCGTGCGCAGGTCGACGGTCGCGCCCAGCGAGCCTTCCTCTACATCGGCCTGTGCGGTCTTGCGCACGATCAACTGCGAAAACAGGTCGGATGCGAACACGTTGAAGTCGAAACCGCGACCGCGGTTCGTGCCACCGTTCTGGTCGGTGGAACCGACGGTGGTCAGCGCCTCCATGCCGTTGACGCGCACGCGGGTGAAGTTCGAATCCAGGCCGCGCACCGAGATATTGCGGCCCTCACCGGCGTCGCGGGTAATGACTACACCCGGAATGCGCTGCAACGATTCGGCCAGATTGAGATCCGGAAACTTGCCGATGTCTTCGGCCACGATCGCATCGACCACGCCCGCTTCGCCGCGCTTGATGTCCAGCGCCTTTTCAAGGCTGGCCCTGTAACCTGTGACGGTAATGGTGCTCAGCGTGTCCACGTCTTCGGGCGTGGCGGGCGTGGCGGGCGCGGCGGTGGTATCGGTCGGGCTGGCTTCCTGCGCGATTGCTGACATGGCATTCACCTGCAGCGCGAATGCGATCGACAATGCGAGCACGGTAACCGGTGTCTTCCGGCGGTTGTTACGAGTTTGCATGGGTTCCCCTCCTCAAGGGCACATGTATCGCTCTATGGCGGCTTTTAGCGATGAAACGAATCGGGTTTTGTCACCTCGAGATGCTTTCCAGAAGTAAAATGACACCGCTGGTCAAAAAAACCGTAACAGAGTGTGCGGTGCAACAACAACTATTCTTTCCGGGGCGCTATGGTGTGTCCCGGGACAATCATTGCCGCAGTCCAATCAGGAAGGCGGACAGACGATAAGGGAGTGGCGGGATGCGGGGACACGTGGTCTGTTTCGGGGAACTGTTGCTGCGCCTGGGCGCGCCGAGCCGGCAGCTCTTGCTGCAGTCGCCTTGTCTGCAGGTCCATACAGGTGGTGCGGAGGCCAATGTGGCCGTTTCCCTGGCCAAATTTGGCCATCGTGCGGACATGGTCGGCGTGGCCGCCGACAATTCGCTGGGCGAAGCGGCGACCGGGGAATTGCGCCGCCACGGCGTGGACACGAGCGGTGTCCAGCGGGCTCCTGGCCGGATGGGGCTGTACTTTTTGACACCGGGAGCCATTCAACGTCCCAGCGAGGTGCTCTACGACCGCGCCGACTCGGCCTTCGCGCGCGCGGGCGGCGGGGACCACGACTGGCAGGTCCTGCTGCAGGGCGCCGACTGGCTGCATGTGTCGGGCGTCAGTCCGGCATTGGGACAACTGGCCGCCGACCGCACTTTGCAGGCGGTACGGGCCGCACGCGCGGCCGGGGTCAAGGTGTCTTTCGACGGCAACTTCCGTCCCAAGTTGTGGGAAGCATGGCAAGGCGATGCGCCCGGCATCCTGCGCTCGATCATGGCCGAGGCCGATCTGCTGTTCGCCAGCCATCGCGATATCCAGGTGGTGCTGGGGCAGTCGTTTCCGCAGGAGACTTCCGCTGCCAGGTTCCTGGCCGGGGCGGAGGCCGCGTTCTCCGCATTTCCCCGACTGCAGCGTATGGCCGCGACCCAGCGGGTGCAGCACAGCGTCGACCACCATTCGCTGTCGGCCATCGACGCACGGCGCGATGGCAGCAGCCAGATCACCCCTGTTTACGAAGTGGCGTCCATCGTCGACCGCATCGGCACCGGCGACGCATTCGCAGCTGGCGTGCTGCATGGTGCGATCACCGGCATGGACGATGCGCAAGGGCTGCATTTCGGCCTGGCGGCGGCGTGCTTGAAGCATTCGCTGCCGGGCGATTTCAACCTCTTCGGTGTCGAGGCAATCAATGCGTTGTTGGAAGAGAGTGGCTTCGACGTGAGGCGTTGAGGAGCACGAGGCTTCGCCGCCGCAGAAAGCGAACCTCCTCTGTCGTCATCCCAGCGAAAGCTGGGATCCATCTTGATCTTGCTCTGGTTTTGCTTCGAAGCAAGAGCGTTTCGCGCTTTGCGCGAGTCACTTTTCTTTGAACGGCAAAGAAAAGTAACCAAAAGAAAGCCGCCCTACGGCGCGCCCAGCGATAAAGCCGCTGGGTTCGCAAATGGGCCGGGAATTTCCGTAAGGCGCATCCTGCGCCTCCGGAAACGGCGCACATCCCTGTGCGCCGCCCCTGCGGGGTTTACCCATCCCATTTTCCGCTTCTCACGGGATATGAAGCCAGAATCAAAGGCCAGAGCCAAAAGTCAGAGCCAAAGGCCAGGTGGTCTCTCATCTCGCTACCGCAATGAAATGTTTCTTCTGAATATGCCGCCGAAGACTTTTCTTTGCTTCCGTTTCCCGCACACTGCGCGCCATGAAGAGCATGGTCGATGCGTAGCAAGCTGTTCGTCCCCGGGGTGCGTCCGGAGTTGTTCGCCAAGGCGCTGGCGGGCGATGCCGATGCGTTGAGCTTCGACCTGGAGGACTCGGTACCCGAAGCACGCAAGGGCGAAGCCCGCGAATCGGTCTCCGGTTTCGTACAGTCGGCCCCGCTACTGGCGACGGCCAAGATCGTCGTGGTGCGGGTCAACGCACTGGACACGCCGCACCTGGCGGCCGATCTGGCTGCGGTCGCGCGCGCGGGTGTGGACCTGCTCAATCTGCCCAAGGTCGAGTCGGCGCAAGAGGTGCTGGCCGCGGTCGCGTTGTTGGAGAAGGCCGAAGCCGCCAACGGAGTCACCCGACCCATCGGCCTGCTGGCCAATATCGAAACCCCGCGCGGCCTGCGTCTGGCCGCCGAAATCGCGTGCGCCCATCCGCGCGTGGCCGGATTGCAGCTGGGTCTGGCCGACCTGTTCCAGCCTTCCGGCATCGATCGCCGCGATCCGGAAAATGTCCACGCCACGCTGTATGCGATGCGCATGGCGGCGGCCGAAGCGAACGTATTCGCCTGGGACGCGGCCTTCGCCGACATCGAGGATGCCGATGGTTTCCGCGCCGAGGCCGGCATGGCACGTCGCCTGGGTTATGTGGGCAAGAGCTGCATCCACCCCCGCCAGGTAACGCTGGCCAACGAAGCGTTCCAACCCGATGCCGAAGAAATCGCAGCGGCGCGTCGCATCGTCGCGGCTGCGCGCGAAGCTGGTGCGGCAGGGCGTGGCGCATTCCTCGTCGATGGCCGCATGGTCGATCTTCCCTTCCTTAAGCGGGCCGAAGCGATCCTGGCTTCGGCCGATGCCGACACGAGCACGTCTTGATGAGCCATTCCCCGTCGCCGGTGCGCGCCTTGCTGGCACTGTTGCTGTTGCTGGCGTCCGCATCATCGATGCCGGCACGCGCGGAAAGCCTGTCCAAGGTAAAGACCACGGCGCTGCCCTCATTGGCAACCGACCAGCCTCTGATTGGTCTGGCGGCGGTGGACGGCAGGCCGCTGGCGATCGGCGCAGAGCAGGCCTGGATGCTGGATAGCGACGGTGGAAGCTGGGTGGCTTTGAGCTGGAAGCCTGCGGCAGCGAGCGGTGAATTGAAGAGCGTGATCGGCAACGGTCAGCTCGCTTTCCTGTTGCGTGGGCCGGCGCAATCCGTGGCGGTGGATTCCGTCGAACGCCTCAGCCTGGTCAACGGACACCCGACCTCCACACCGCTGCCGCCGCTTCCCATCGCCGTCGAAGGCGCGCGCGCGGCGGTCAACGCCGACAACGTATACGTCGCCGGCATCGGCCCGAACGGGCAGGCGGTATTGCTGTCGCTGGTGTCGGCCGCAGCGAAACCGGAATGGAAACAATCCGCCGGTTGGCCCGGCGATGCGCTGCCGACCTCGCTGGTGGCGCAGACCTCGGCGGTGTTCGTCACTGTGCCCGCGACCGGCGGCGAGCGCATTCTGCGCTGGAGTGCGGACAGCGGCTGGCAGGACAAAGGCCCGGTTCCGGGCAGAATCGTGCCCGGCTCGGCGCGGGCCATCGGGCAGGCGCATGTGATCTACCTGGTCGCCGATGGCAGCGGTACGCCGCAGATGCGGACCTTCCAGACCATCACCGGATCGTGGGCGACGCTGCCCGATTCCAACGCGGTAGGCGTCTTCACCACCGCAGCATTGGACAACGGCCTGCTGTGGGCGCGGCCTGCTGCGGACGGCAAGGGCATCGCTTTCGAGTCCACGCAAATCCAGTCCGGCAAGCTGCTGCTGCGCTGGTTGGACTGGATAGTGATCGTGGTCTACCTGGGCGCGATGCTCGGCATGGGTTTCTATTTCTACATCCGCGAGAAGCGCAACTCGACCTCGGATTTCTTCGTCGGCGGCCGCACCATTCCGTTCTGGGCGGCGGGCGTGAGCCTATACGCGGCCAACACCAGTTCGATCAGTTTCATCGCCATCCCGGCCAAGGCCTTCGAAACCAACTGGCAGTACCTGACCAATAATCTGGTGGCGGTGCTGGGCCTGATGTTCGTGGCGGTGTGGATCGTGCCTTTGTTGCGCCGGCTCAACCTGATGTCGGTGTTCTCGTACCTGGAAACCCGCTTCCACCCCACCATCCGCATGCTGGCCAGCGCGCTGTGCATCATCATGCAGATCGGCAGCCGCATGAGCGTAGTGTTGTTCCTGCCGGCGCTGGCTATCGCCACGATTACCGGCATCCGGGTGGAGTGGAGCATCCTGATGATGGGCGGCTTCACCATCATCTACACCGCCATGGGCGGCATGAAGGCGGTGATCTGGACCGACTTCGTGCAGGTCATCGTCAAGATGGGCGGCGCCATCTTCGCCATCCTTTTCATCATCTGGACTTTGAAGGGCGGATTCGGCGAATTCCAAGACATCGCGCAGGCCGCCAACAAGACCAAGCTGCTGGACTTCAGCTTCGATCTGACCAAGGCCACGGTGTGGGGCTTCATTTTCCTGGTGCTGTTCGACGTGGTGCTGACCTTTCCCAAGGACCAGGTGCTGATGCAGCGCACGCTGTCGACCAAGTCCGACAAGGAAGCCGGCCGGTCGATCTGGGCGTTCGCCCTGATCATGATTCCCGGCGGCTTCATCTTCTATTCCATCGGCACCGCATTGTTCGTCTACTACAAGAACAATCCCGAACGCATGAACCCGCTGCTGCCGATCGACGCGACGTTCCCGCTGTTCATTGCCGCCGAACTGCCGATGGGCGTGACCGGGCTGATCATCGCCGGCATCTTCGCCGCGGCCATGGCCACGCTCTCCAGCATCATGAACAGCGTGGCCACGCTGGCCTCGGTGGATTTCTACGAGAAGCTCGCCAAGAACCCCACGCCGAAGAAGAGCGTGCTGTTCGCCGAGATCGCCACGGTCGCCACCGGCCTGCTGGGCATCGGCGTGGCCCTATTGCTGTCGCGCTTCGATATCCATTCGCTGTTCGACGTTTCCATCGAACTGGCCGGCTTGCTGGGCGGCGGTTTCGCCGGCGCCTATACGCTGGGCATGTTCACGCGCCGCGCCAATTCGGCTGGCGTGGCGATCGGCGTGGCTTCCAGCATCGGGCTGACGCTGGTCGCCTGGTCGATGGATCTGGTGCATCCGTACTTCTACCTGGCCATCTCGATCATGCTGTGCATCGTGATCGGCTACCTGGCCAGCCTGCTGTTCCCGGCGCCGACCCGCGACCTGGATGGCCTGACCATCTGGGTAAAGTCGGACAGCAACTACGTCAAGCCCGTACCTGCGGCGAAGTAGGGCGCAACAGGCATACGGATCCCATGTGGAATCGAACCCTTCTCAGCCTTGCACACCCTGCAGGCGCCGTTAACGGGAGAAGAGCCTGCCCCGTACTTGATACGGGGTGGCCGGCAGGCCGGATGAGGGGGAACGGAGCCGAAAATGTTTGGCTTTGTGTTGGTGCATCGAGCGTAGAGGCCAAGAAACCGACGTTCGAAACGATGCTGGAGGCCGAAGTCAATCGACTCCGCCTGCCCTCACCCGCCTGCGGCACCCTCTCCCGCTTGCGGGAGAGCGGTTCTATTTCACTTTTCCGCGCTGATATCCAGAGGGTCGCGTCACGGCGAATTACGGTTTGTCCGCATCGTCCATCGGCCGGCTCTCGGGGATCGTGCGCGCGCCCGTCTTCTGGTTGACCTTGACCCGCCACGGATAATGGCCGCCTTCACCACCGGCACCCACCGCCTGCAGATGGTTGGTGACCGCCTTGCGCCAGCCGGTGCCATTGTTGGCGGTGCTCATGTGCGGCGTCTTCGAGTGATGAAAGGCCACATCGCCGCGGCGCATTGGACAGACCACGGTGCGAATCGCATCCACCTCGCATACCAGCAGGTCGCTTTGCACGCCTTCCACCAATTTGTGCTCCAGCACGCCCTCTAGATGGCCGCCATCGATGAAATGCATGCAGCCGTTGACGGCATCGACATCCTGCAGCGGAATCCAACCAGTGATGCCGCGGTCGGCCAGGTTGCGGCCCCAGTAGCCTTCGTCCTGGTGCCATTCGGTGGGCACGCTCTTGCCCGGCGGCTTGCCCAGGAACTGGTCGTACCAGAATTCCAAAGGCATTCCCATCAGCTGCGAAGAGAACGCTGCCAGCCAGCGGCGGTAGGGCTGATCGGCGATGTCCTGCCAGACCAGCGTCGGGGTGGACTGCACGATGCGGAAGCTGCGGTTCTCGCGAGCCTCGTTCGCATCCCAGGCCCAATCGTTGGCCAGCTTTTCCTTGTCCTGCAACAGCAGGTCGCAATAGGACTCCAAAGTGTCCAAATCCGTCTGCGGGACGGCGCCGGCCACGACCAGATAGCCGTGTTCGTTGAAGAAATCGATCTGTTCCGGGGAGGCGCGTGGATAGTCCATAGCGTGATCGGGCCCATGTGTGCACGGAAGGCGCGAGCAATCCTGCAAGCACATGACTTTCGCAACAAGCATGCACGGCTATCTTTTGAGTATGCTTGCGGTGTTGTCCTGCAGCGCCGCGTCGGCGTTCGCCGCCTTGCCTCCGTCTGCCGCTTACGCCCAGAGAAACCACGTGGACACCCAATTCCTGAAAACCTTCGTGGCGGTCGTGGATCGCGGTTCCATGGCCGCGGCCGCGCGTTTGCTCAACATCACTCCGGCGGCGGTGGCGCAGCAGATCCGCACGCTGGAACGCGAAATCGGCGCGCCGCTGATCGCGCGGGTGGGGCGCACGGTGAGCGTGACCGAGGAAGGCTCGCGCATCCTGCAACGCAGCCGCGATCTGTTGCGCGACGTGGCCGACCTGCGCAGCCTGGCCAACGACAATGCGATCTCGGGAGAACTGCGGCTGGGCGCCTGCCCGACCGCGCTGGCCGGCATGCTGCCCGACATCCTGGCGCGGATGGTGGAGAAGTTTCCCGAGATCAACGTATTCATCAAGCCGGGCTATTCGGCCGATCTCTACCGGGCCGTGGAAGGCGGGGAACTGGATGCGGCGATCGTGCTGCACGCGCCTTACACTTTGCCCAAGACCTGCAATTGGCAGTTGTTGCGTGAAGAACCGCTGGTGGTGCTTGCGCCGGAAAGCATGGCCGGCCGCGATCCGCATGAACTGCTGGCTACGCAGCCGCTGATCCGCTACGACCGCAACCACTGGGGCGGACGGCAGGCCGAGGAATATCTGCAGCGCGTGGGCATCACCCCGCACGAGCGGTTCGAACTCAATGCGCTCAACGCGATTGCGGTGATGGTCGACCGCGGGCTGGGAGTTTCGCTGGTGCCGGATTGGGCCAAGCCGTGGCCGGAAGGCTTGAAGCTGGTGCGCCTGCCGTTGCCGGAAGAAAGCGTGCCGCGGCAGATCGGCATCGTATGGTCGCGCTCTACGATCCGCATCCGGTTGGTCACCGTGTTCCTGGAAGAGAGCAGGGCGGCGATGAAGGCGGTCAACGGTTGAGCGCACGGAATTTCCCTCGACGTCATCCCAGCGAAGGCTGGGATCCATCTTGATTTTGACTTTCGCGCACAACCGATCACGGCATAGGGCCAGAGCAAAATGGATCCCTGCGTTCGCTGGGATGACGTCAGTACTTGGCCTGGTTTGCGGCGAAATGCAGCCGAGCAAGCTCGGCTCTACGGAGCGCGACGGCGCCCCCGCACTTTTAATTCGCCGGCACATTCATGCTGCAATGCGTCATGAACCGCGCATTCGGTAAGCAACAAAAACTAGACTCTGAACATAGTTCGCCCCGGTTCTATTCCCTTCCGCCAACGCCTAGTCTCCCGTCCATTGTCGGGGCTGTACGTAAGCGTCTTGGAGGGGATGCTTGGCACGCAGATCGCATCCGCGAACTGCCGACGCGCATACGCAAACGGGGGAGCCGCGCATTCGCCGCGTCTCTTGATAAGTACAAAAAACCTAGAGACCAACACAATGAAGCACGTACCGGCCACATTCGGCGTTTTCCTGCTGGCGGCTGCCGTCAGCGCCAGCGTCCATGCGCAACAGGCGGCCGTAGCGGCGGCCGAACCGGCCCCCACGGCCGATAGCCAGCAAGCCGATGCAACCGATCTGGATACGGTGATCGTCACCGGCTCGCGCAGCCCCAAGGCGATCGACAAGATCCCGGGCGCGGTCACTCTGGTTTCGAAGGAAGAGATCAAGCACACCCTGGCCGTTACCGACGATGCGACGGCGGTCCTCGCCCGTACCGTGCCCGGCTATGCCGAATCGTCGCAGGCCATGAGCAACACCGGCGAAACCCTGCGCGGCCGCATCGCGCTGCGCCTGTTCGATGGCGTGCCGCAGGGCTCGCCGCTGCGCGAAGGTGGCCGCAACGCCACCTTCACCGACATGGGCATCGTCGATCGTATTGAGGTCATCAACGGTCCGTCGGCTTCCGAAGGCATCGGCGCGGCGGGCGGCATCATCAACTACATTTCCAGCGTGCCGCAGAAAGAAGGCAACGAATTCCGCATCCTGACCCGCTGGTCCACCCAGTTCGGCAACGACAGCAGCGGCTGGAAAGTGGGCGCCAACTGGCTGCACAAACAGGACAACTATGACTTCGTGGTCGGATTGTCCGCTATCGATCGCGGCATCTCCTACGACGCCGACGGCCGTCGCGTGGGCATGAACACCAGCGGTTCTGTATCCGATTCGATGGCCAACAACCTGTTCCTGAAGGGCGGCATCAACTTCGGCGAAGACGGCGTGCAGCGCCTGCAGGCCAGCTACAGCCACTTCAAGATCGAAGGCAACGGCGACTACATCCAGGTCGAAGGCTGCCGCCCCGGCACCTGCGCCAATCCGGTCACCAACACCTCCGAGCGTGGGCACATCTTCGGCAGCAAAGCCGAGTTCAACGACTTCGAACAGCTCAACCTGCTGTACACGCACGGCGACTTCTTCGGTGGCACGCTGGTGCTGAACGGCTATTGGGCCGATCAGCAAATGCGCTACCTGCCGGAAAACGGCGACGACCGCCAGCTGGTCTGGCCGCTGCCGGCCGGCGCCGAACGCATCTACGACCAGTCGGAAATCGACAGCAAGAAGTGGGGCTTCCGTCCGTCGTGGACGCGTTCGGATCTGTTCGGCGTGTCCGGGCTGGAGCTGCGTGCAGGCGTCGACTACGTCTATGACGAGGCTCAACAGCGGCTCGCATTGACCAATCGCCTTTGGGTTCCGCCCATGGAGTACACCAGCGTTGCGCCTTACGCGCAGCTCAGCTACGACATCGGCCCGGTGACCCTGAGTGGCGGCGCCCGTCGCGAAGACGGCGAACTGCATGTGGACAGCTACACTACAACACCGTTCCGCCATAGCGTGTTCGTGCAAGGCGGCGGCGTCGAATATACCGAGGACCTGCTCAACTTCGGCGCCATCTGGCGTATCACCGACGAATGGTCCGTGTTCGCTTCCTACGGCGAAGGATTCAGCCTACCGAATATCGGCATCCCGTTGCGCAACATCCAGGTGCCAGGACAATCGGTGGATCGTATCAGCGACCTGCAGGCCATCGTGGTGGACAACCGCGAATATGGTTTCAACTGGCGCGGCGCACGCGGATCGTTCAGCGGTTCGTATTACGACTCCCGTTCGCCGTTCGGCACTTCGCTGTCGGTGGATCCGGCGACCAACGATTTCGTGCTCAACCGCGCACCCACCCAGATCAAGGGCGTGGAGCTGAGTGGTGACTGGAGGTTCAATCCGCAGTGGAAGGCCGGTGCGTTGTATTCGCGTATTCGCGGCAAAACGGCGTTCTGGAACGCAGCGCTGAATGGAGATTACCCGGCCGGCGGCCTGAACAAGCCGATGGGCGTGTCGGACATCAATCCGGACAAGATCGGCGCCTGGATTACCTGGAACTTCAGTCCCAATGGCGACGTCACCTTGAACGGAACCAAGCTGCTGTCGCGTGATCTCTCGGCTCAAGAGGTGCGTCCGTTTGATGGGCGACTGTTCGAGTTCGAAGAACATACCGATGGCTACACCTTGTTCGACCTGAGCGTGAACTACCGGGTCGAGAACATCGGACGCTTCACCGTTGGCATCGAGAACCTGACCGACAAGCAGTACGTGCTCAGCTGGTCGCAGGTGGACTTCTTCAAGAACTACTTCGCCGGCCGTGGCCGCATGGTCTCGCTGACCTATGAGTACACGTTCTGAATGTCCCCGTTCACGCACCAGATCAATTTTTTTGATAGCTGAGTTGTCGATGGCGTACACCTGCCTGCGTATCGGGTCAAGCTTGCCTTGCCCGAAGGCGGATGGCCGCCATCGTCGGCGGATTCCCCTGCGTCGGGGTTGCGGGTGCTGACACGCTTCTTCCCTTTGTTGTGCGGCATCGTACTCAGTCTGGCTTCGGTCGCTGCTGTCGCCGCGCCTCCTTCGCCAACCAACGTTGCAGGCGCGGGCGCCGACTCTCCTCGGCTCTCGGCAGAACGCCTGCAGCGGTTGGATGGCTTTCTTGAGCATGCGACCGATGCGCAGGGCTACCTGGGCGCGGTCAGCTTGGTTTCGAAAGACGGTGCGATAGTCCAGTCGCAGGCCTACGGCTATCGCGACCTGGCCCGCACCTCGCCCATGCGCAAGGATTCCATTTTCCGCATCTATTCCATGACCAAGACGGTGGCCACGGTCGCCGTATTGATGTTGGTGGAAGAGGGCAAGCTGAATCTCGACGATCCGGTCGGGAAGCACCTGCCGGAATTTTCCGCCATGCAGGTCTTCATCGGCGGCAGCGCCGACAAGCCCGAGCTGCGTCCGGCGACCGCCAAGATCACCCTGCGTCAGTTGCTGACCCACACCGCCGGTTTCGCGACTGCAGGCAACGAAGAGGCGACCAAGCTGTTGGAGCGTGCAGATCTGCATGGATCGGCGGACCTGGCAGAATTTTCCGAACGCCTCTCCAAGGTGCCGCTTGCAGTCGAGCCGGGCACGCGTTTCCGTTATGACGGCACCCAGATGGAAGTAGCCGCACGCATTGTGGAAGTCGTGAGTGGACAACGCTTCGATGCATTCGTGCAGCAACGCATCCTCGCTCCGCTGCGCATGGACGACACTGGCTTCAGCGTTGCGACTGCCAAGCGCGACCGCATCGTGGATATCACAACGATGGGTGCAGACGGGAAGTTGCGGTTGGACCAAGGCCCAAGCGCGCTGCATCCGGGCCAGATGCTCAACCCATATCCCAGCGGCGCAGGCGGTCTGTATTCCACCGCGCCTGACTTCATGCGCTTTTGCCGGATGCTGCTCGATGGCGGCAGACTGGACGGCGTAACGATCCTCAACCGCAAGACCGTTGAGCAGATGACGGTCAACCAACTGACTTTCCTGGATCGGCCCGTGACCCAATTCAGCGACGCGGAAGGCTTCGGGCTGGGCGGCTCAGTGCTGCTGGATCCGGCAGGCAAGGGCCGCCTGGGTCCGGCCGGGCAGTTCGGCTGGTCCGGGGCGGCTTCCACTTATTTCTCCATCGACCCGAAAGAAAAAATGATCTCGATCCTGCTGTTGCAGCATCTGCCCAACGGCGCGGCCAACGATCTGCCGCGAATCAGCACGCCTTTCTACAATCTGGTCTACCGGGCGTTGACGCCATGAATGCAAGCGTGCGCAGCACCTTGCTGGTGGCCGGATCGGCCAATCTGGATTTTGTGGTGCGCGCCTCGCACGTGCCCGCCCCTGGAGAAACCGTGCTCGGGCGCGAGTTCGCGACCTTCCCCGGCGGCAAAGGCGCCAATCAGGCGGTGGCTTGCGCGCGCGCGGGCGGCGTCGATACCAGCATGCTGCTGGCACTGGGCAACGATCCATTCGCGAAAACCATCGAGGACTCCCTGGCCGATGCGGGCGTAGCCGTGCGGGTGGTGCGTAGCGGGCAGCCGACCGGCACCGCCTTCATCTGCCTGTCCGACGATGCCGAGAATGCGATCACCGTCGCGCCCGGCGCCAACGCGGCATTGCGCGGCGATGAGTTGCCTCCATTGCAGGCGGTGAGCCATCTGTTGTTGCAGCTGGAAACGCCCATGGAAGCGGTGACCGCTTTCGCGTTCGCAGCGCGCACGGCCGATGTGCAGGTGGTGTTGAACGCCGCGCCAGCGCAGGCATTGCCCACCGAACTGTTGCGGTCGATCGACGTGCTGATCGTCAACGAGGGCGAGCTGGCTACCGTCACCGGACATCGCGGCAGCGTGGCCGAATGCCTGGCGCTGCTGGACGTGCCCTGCGTGGTGGTGACCCTGGGCGCGCGCGGTTGCTGCGCGCGGCAGGGTGCGGAGTTCTTTCTGCAATCCGGCTTCAAGGTCCAGGCGGTCGATACCACTGCTGCCGGGGACACTTTCTGCGGCGCTCTGGTCGCTGCGCTCAACCTGGGCGACCCGCTTCCCGCGGCCCTGCGCTACGCATGCGCGGCGTCGGCCTTGGCCTGCACGCGATTGGGCGCACAATCCAGCATTCCGCAACGGATAGAAGTGGAAGCCATGCTGCGCTCGCACGACCGCCACGCGCCAACCGCCAACCGCGCCCTCGCCGCTTATTGCGGCCTTGTGTGACACTCGCTTCCAATCGATTCCGAAACCCCCAGACCATGACCGCAAGCCCGGAAAACACAGCCCCTCCGACCGACTCTCGCGACGACGAGCCGCCCGAGATCAAAACCGAATACAAGTTCTCCCACGTCACCACACAGCGCTACCTGCCCACGCCGGGCAAGGCGCCGGGCTGGCCGTTCGCGGAGATCGGTCACTGGAAGATGGATGTCAACGGCACCGCCGGCGACTGGCTGCGCGAACTGCGCGACTGGCGCCGCGAGCATCTGACCCGCATCGGTTACGACGACGCCAACTACCGGCGTCCGGAACTGCAATGGGCGCAGCGCAACTTCGTGCATGCGCAGATGATGATCGAGGACCGCTATTTCTATGATGCGGCGATGGGAAAGTACACCGTCGACCGTTATCTGGACGACCTGGAGGAACGCTTCGGCGGACTGGACAGCGTGCTGCTCTGGTACATCTATCCCAACATCGGCATCGACGACCGCAACCAGTTCGATCTCATCCACGACCTGCCGGGCGGCGTGGAAGGCATCCGCGGCGTGGTCGCCGATTTCCACCGGCGCGGAGTGAAGGTGTTCCTGCCGACCATGCCCTGGGACAACGGTACCCGCGAGCAAGGCGAACCGGACTGGCAGGCGATCGCGCGGCTGGTCAAGGAAACCGGCGCCGACGGCATCAACGGCGATACCTACAACGGCGTGCCGCGCGCCTTCTTCGACGCTTGCGACGCGCTGGGCCGCCCGGTGGTGGTGCAGCCCGAATCCACGATCAGCGCCGAAGAGCATCTGATCTGGAATGTGCAGAGCTGGGGCAAGAAAGTGCCGGCGGACGTGATTCCCTCGGTGGCCAAGTTCAAGTGGCTGGAACCGCGCCACATGATCAATTATGAGAATCGCTGGGGCCGCGACCGCAGCAACGATCTGCAGTACATCTTCTTCAATGGCGTGGGCTACAACGCCTGGGAGAATATCTGGGGCATCTGGAACCAGTTCACTGCGCGTGATGCGGCGACGCTGCGCCGCATCGCCGCGGTCGAGCGAAAGTTCGCGCCGTTGATGGTCAGCATGGATTGGCAGCCGTATGCCGCCACTCTGCAGGCCGGCGTGTTCGCCAGCCGTTTCCCCGGCGATGGCATGACCATGTGGAACCTCGTCAACCGCAACGAATACGAAGTGGGCGGCGAGCAGATCGCCGTGGATCATAGCGAGGGCACACGCTATTTCGATGCCTGGAACGGCGTCGCTTTGCAGCCGCGCCTGGCCGATGGCAAGGCGACGTTGTCCATGAGCCTGGAAGGGAAGGGCTACGGCGCCGTGCTGGCGCTGGCGCCAGACACGCCAGATCCGGATCTGGAAGCCTTCCTCGAATTGATGAAGGGCTTCGCCAAGACGCCGTTGCAGTCTCTGTCGAACCAGTGGAAGTCGATTCCGCAGACCCTGGTCGAGATCGCCCGCACGGCGCCGGTGGCCGAGCCTGCAGAAGATATGGTCGCCATTCCTGCCGGCGAATTCGACTTCGTGGTCGGCGGCATCGAGGTCGAAGGCCAGACCTGGGACGGCGTCGACTTCCAGTACCCCTGGGAAAGCAGTGCGCGCCGCGGACATCGCAGGCGCATGCAGATGCGCGCCTTCCATATGGACCGCACTCCGGTCACCAACGCGCAGTTCAAGCGCTTTATCGATCAAAGCAATTACCGGCCGCGCGATAATCACAACTTCCTGCGCCACTGGGTGGAAAGTGCGCCCGTGGCAGGCTGGGAGAATAAGCCGGTGACCTGGGTGTCGATCGAGGACGCGCGCGCCTACGCGCGCTGGGCGGGCAAGCGCCTGCCGCACGAATGGGAATGGCAGTACGCCGCGCAAGGCAATGACGGGCGCGCCTATCCGTGGGGCGGTGCCTGGAATGCCGCGGCGGTGCCGGCGCCGAATCGCGGACGCAGGTTGCTGCCGTCGGCCGATGTAGATGCGCATCCCGAAGGCGCCAGCCCGTTCGGAGTCCTGGATCTGGTCGGCAATGTCTGGCAGTGGACCGACGAATACTTCGATAGCCATACCCGCGCCGCGGTGCTGCGCGGCGGCAGCGCTTATCGTCCGCAGACCTCGCACTGGTATTTTCCGCAGGCGTACCGACTGGATCAGCACGGCAAGTATCTGCTGATGGCGCCATGCAAGGATCGCTCGGGCAGCGTCGGTTTCCGCTGCGTCGTGGATGCGGAATGAAGCTGGGCACGAACCAGGCGATGGCGACCTCGTCCCCAGTGGAAGTGCGGCTCGACGGCTTGCTGGGCGAGGCGCTCGCGGCGAACCGCTCGGGCCGCCTGTCGCATTTCATAATCGATGAAACCAGTCCGGCCATCGCGATTTTCGATCCGGCGCTCGCTGCGAAGAACCAGGAAGGCGACTGGTACGGCGAACATGCCGGAAAATGGTTGTACGCCGCCGCCAAAGCCGCTGCACGCAGCCAGGACCCGGCATTGATCGCGAACTTGCAACGCGTGGCCGACTATCTGGTCGGCGTGCAGGAAGCCGATGGCTACCTGGGTACGTATGCACCGGACCGTCGCTTCATGCGCAAGCAGCCGCCCAAGCCGGGCACCTGGGACGGCGCACCCAGCGTACGCACCTGGGACATCTGGACGCACAGTTATCTGATCCTGGGCCTGCTGGAGACGCACAGGCATTTTCCGAAGCCGGAATACCTGCAGGCCGCGTGCAAGATCGGCGACCTGTGCTGGCGCACGCTTACCGAAGGCGGCATCGACATCACCGAATTGGGCAATCATCACGGCATGTCGGCGACCGTGCTGATGGACCCGGCGACGGAACTGTATTTCTCCACCGGAGAAGCACGTTATCTCGAGCTGGCGCAGCTGGTGCTGCGGCAAGCCGACGACAATCCGGATCTGGCCCTGCTGAAGCGTGCGCTCGCTGGCGCCGATGCGTCGGAGATCGCCACCGGCAAGGCCTACCAGTTGGCCTGGAACCTGGTGGGATTGGCGAAGTTGCACAAGGCCACCGGCATCGATGCGTATCGCGAAGCGGTCGATCATGTGTGGGAAAGCATCCGCAGCCAGCATCTCACCCTTGGTGGCGGTCCCTGGGGCGGCGTTGCGCACCGCTCGCGCGAGGTGTTCAATCCGGCGGGCGTGTTCAGCCCGCTGGGGTATGTGGAAACCTGTTCCATCCTGGCCTGGCTGCAGCTCAACCGCGAGTTGTCGACGCTCACCGGCGAAGCCAAATACGCCGAGGAGATCGAACGCACCGCTTACAACGACCTGCTCGGCGCAATGGCGCCCGATGGCCAGGACTGGTGCTATTACTCCTTTCCCAATGGCCGCCGCGTGCATACGACCTACTGGCGCTGCTGCAAGTCCAGCGGAGCGATGGCGATCGAAGAGCTACCCGCACTGGCTTACACGCAATCGCAGACCGGCGACCTCATGGTCAACCTGTTGGGTCCCGGCGAAGCGGCCTTCGACCATCCGCAGGCCGGCAAGATCGCGTTGAAGCAAGCCACCGCTTATCCGTTCGACGGTGGCATCGAGCTGCAAGTGTCCTGCGAGCGTCCCGCGCGCTTCGCCATTTCCCTACGCATCCCGCAATGGGCCGAAGGTGCGACCATCACCGTCGCCGACGAACCCATGCAAGCCGATCCCGGAGCCTATGCCGTCATCGAACGCGAATGGCGATCCGGCGACGTGGTGAGCCTGGATTTACCGATGCCGCCGGTCGCGCATCGCCGCGTGCAGCAGAACACGCAGGAATCGCTTGCGCCCGACGGCTCGCCGGTGCGCCAGCAGGTGATGCGTTACGACTATCTGGCGGTGACCCGCGGGCCGCTGGTTTACGCCAGCGACCTGATCGACGGCTTCAAGACAGAAGAAACACTGCGTCTTGCCGATGCCCCGATCGACGACTGGCTGCATCCGGCGCCGGGCGAAAGCGACCAGGGCGGCGCCCTGCATCTGCACAGCCTGGGCCGATCGCCGCTGACGCTGGTGCCTTATTACAGGGCCGGCGGCCGCAATCACGGGGCATGGCGGCTGACCTGGTTTTCGCTGGCGCCTGGGCCCGCGCCGCCTCCGCCAGAGTAAGCCGACGCCTCAAGCAAGAAATTGTGCCGTCAGAAGCTAGCAAGCCAACCTGTTAAAGCGGACGATCATGAAGCAGACTTTTCGCCAGCGTTATTGGATGAAGTAGAGGGAAAGGACCGTATGGCGACTGATTCCCCGTTCGCGTTCGCAGGCCGTACCGGCGCAGCCGGTCCGTTGAGTGGCGTGCGCGTGCTCGATCTCAGTGCCTACATCGCAGGGCCCTACGGCTGCACGCTGCTGGCCGACCAGGGCGCCGACGTGCTCAAGATCGAGCCGCCCGATGGCGACAACCTGCGCAAGTATCCGTCCACGCTGCAGGCAGAGAGCCGCGCCTTCCTGGGCGTCAACCGCAGCAAGCGGGGCATCACTCTGGATCTGAAGAAACCTCATGGTTTCTCGACGCTGCTGAAACTGGTGCGCGAAGCGGACGTGCTGGTGCACAACTTCCGCCCCAGCGTGCCCAAGCGCCTGGGCATCAGCCATGATCAACTCAGCTTCATCAATCCGCGCCTGATCTATTGCGCAGTCACCGGCTACGGCGAAACCGGCCCCATGAAGGACAAAGCCGGCTACGACCAGGTGCTGCAGACCATGACCGGCATGTGCGCGCTGCAAGGCAAGCGCGGTGGCGCGCCGGAAATCATCTATGGTTCGGTCGTCGACTACTACGCGGCAGCACTGCTCGCTGCGGGCGTGTCCTCCGCGCTGTACGAACGCGAGCGCAGCGGGCTGGGCCAGTTCGTCGGCATATCGCTGTTGCGCAGCGCGTTGACCATGCAGTCGGCGCGCATGATCTGGGCCGAGGGCGAATCGCTGGATATCGGCCGCGACATGCGCTCCGGCGGCGTTACCGGCATCCACCCCACGCGCGAAGGCCATATCTACATCTCGGCCAACACGCCGCGTTTCTGGAAGGCGCTGTGCGACAAGACCGGCCTGCACATACTGGAGCAGAACGAACGCTACGACACCGTGCGCAAGCGCGCCGATCACGCCAACGAGATCGTTCCGCACCTGCACGCCGCCCTGACCCGGCACAGCGCGCTGGAATGGGAAGAAATCTTCGGCGATGAAGTGCCGTGTGCAGCGGCACGCCGCGTCGAGGACATGTTCGACCATCCGCAGGTGCTGGCCGAAGACATAGTGGGCGACATCGAACACCCCGTCATCGGCCGCTACCGTGGCGTGACCCGGCCGATCAAGTTCAGCCGTACGCCGGGGCCGGATCCCTTCGCAGCGCCGGTGTTCCATGAAGCCGAGACAGCGACGGATGATGTGGGATCGCCGCAGAAGATCCGCAGGTAGGTCGGGCTACGCCCCCGACGCATGCGCGCCCAAACACCACACACGTCGGGGGCGTAGCCCCGACCTACTTCAAGCGCGTCGGATCCCCAAGCGTCTTGTTGAGCGTCACCGCTTCCCTGATCAGGCGGCGCACGGTGGCGGGACCGATAGTCGTTCCTTCGCGCAGTTCCAGCGTGGCCATCTCGTATTTCCCGCCGGGCTTGAGGCCGGGTTCGATCGCGCGCAGCCGCTGTCCCCGCCAGAACCCGAACAGCACCCGTTGCTCTTCGGCGCGGATGAGCAGCACCGGTCCGCTCGAAAGATAGACCAGGTGGCCCCACTTCACGGCTTCCTCCAGCGCCGCCGCCGAATGCACCGCCGTGCGCAAGCCCTCGACGCATTCGCGCTGCCAACCGTGCAGGCCCGCCACATAGGCATCGGGATTGGCGGCAGGCGCCGATTTCTTCATGGCCATAGCGCACAGCACTCCGGATCCAGGTCGCCCGCCATGCACGCGGACAGGGCATGGGGCCGACTTTACGCCGAACATGGATCGAATTTACGCCGAATTTACGCCGCTGCTCCTTACTCGAATGGAGCTTTTACGCGTGCCGGGCAGACACTGCGCTCCTTGAAATACCTGAGGAATGCGTTATGCCTGCCTGGTTGTCGTTGTTGTGCGGACTAGTGGTGATCGTGGCAGCGGCCTATCTGCTGCTGGTGATTCTGCGCCCGGAAAAGTTCTGAGCGGATTGCGACCATGACCGGAATCCTGCTCGTCTTCGTCTTCGCGTTCGCCATAGGCCTGGGTTGGCCGCTCGGCCTTTATCTGGCCAAAGTGATGCGCGGCGCGCCCATGTGGGGCGACCGCCTGTTCGGCTGGTTCGAGAAACCGGTCTACCGGTTGCTAGGCACCGACTCTGGGCGCGGCATGAGCTGGCGCGGGTATGCCAAGGCATTCCTGCTCAGCAACCTCATGGTCGGCGTGCTGGTCTGGGCGCTGTTCATGACCCAGGCCTGGCTGCCGCTCAATCCCGACGCCATTCCCAGCATGCGCTGGGACCTGGCGCTGCACACCATGGTGTCGTTCCTCACCAACACCAATCAGCAACACTATTCCGGGCAGGCGCAGCTCTCCTATCTGTCGCAGATGGTCGGCATTGTCGGTCTGCAGATAGTCACGCCGATGATGGGCCTGGCGCTGGTGGTGGCGACTTTGCGCGCTTTGTTCGGCGGCAGGGAAAAGAACGCCCATGACACCGGCGACGCCGATGTCGGCAACTACTGGGCCGACGTCACCCGTGCCACGGTCCGCTTCATGCTGCCGCTGTGTTTGCTGTGGTCGGTGCTGCTGACTTCGCAGGGCGTGCCTTCGACGCTGGCCGCAGGACCGACGGTAACGCCGGTGGACGCCACCGCGCAGATGACGGGCACGCAGACGGTGACGCAGAAGATTCCGCTGGGCCCGGTCGCGGCGATGGTCGCGGTCAAGCAACTCGGCACCAATGGCGGCGGCTGGTACGGCCCCAACAGCGCGGTGCCGCTGGAGAACCCGACTCCTTTCTCCAACTTCTTGGAAACGGTCGGCATCCTCCTCATCCCGCTTGCCGTGGTGTTCATGGTCGGTCCGCTGGTCGGCCGCAGGAAACTCACCGCGATGATCTTCGGCAGCATGCTGCTGATGTCGGCGGCCTCCACCGGTTTCGCAGTGTGGTCCGAAGCGTATTCGCCCACCGCCGCCGACGCCGCACTGATGGAAGGCAAGGAAGCGCGCTTCGGCGCCGATGCCTCCGCGTTATGGGCGTCGGTGACCACGCAGACCTCCAACGGTTCGGTGAATGCGATGCACGATTCGCTGGCGCCGCTGACCGGACTGGATACGCTGGTCAACATGCTGGTCAACGCCATCTGGGGCGGTATCGGCTGCGGCATGCAGCAGTTCCTGGTGTATCTGCTGTTGAGCGTGTTCCTGGCCGGACTGATGACGGGCCGCACTCCGGAACTGTTCGGCCGCAAGATCGAAGCGCCGGAAGTGAAGCTGCTGGCGCTGCTGATCCTGCTGCAGCCGCTGGTGGTGTTGGGATTCACCGCGCTGACTTTGGCTACCCCGTCGATCACCGGCAATTCGAATCCAGGCTTCCACGGCATCAGCCAGGTGTTCTACGAGTACACCTCCGCCTACGCCAACAACGGTTCCGGATTCGAGGGTCTGGGCGACGCCACGTACTGGTGGAACCTGAGCTGCTCGCTGGTGCTGGCGCTGGGGCGTTATCCGGCCTTGATCGTGCCGCTGGCCGTGGCCGCACTGATGGCGCGCAAGCGCCCGGCGCCGGAAAGCGCGGGCAGTCTGCACATCGAAACGCCGACCTTCGCCCTGACCCTGATCGCGGTAGTGGTGGTCATCACCGTGCTGCAGTTCATGCCCGCACTGGTGCTGGGCCCGATCGCCGATCACCTGTCGCTGACCGCGGCAGCGCACTGAGAGCAATGAAATGAGCGAAACCACTTTCCAAGGCTCACCGCGCAAGCTCCCTTTGATCGATGCTGCGGCAATGCGCAGCGCACTGCGCGATTCCTTCCTCAAGCTGTCGCCACGCCATCTGGTCAAGAGTCCCGTGATGGCTATCGTGATGCTGGGCACGCTGTTGTCGGCTGCCATAACGCTGGCTGGCGTGGCCACTCCGGGTTTCGGTGGATCGGTCACTGCCATCCTGCTGGTCACCGTGCTGTTCGGCAACTTCGCCGAAGCCATCGCCGAAGCGCGCGGTCGCGGACAGGCCGCTTCGCTGCGCCGCGCACGCAAGGATCTGGTGGCGCGAAAGGTCGGTACCGATCAGGGCGGCGCCGAGACGCGTCTACCCGCGGCCGAGCTGCGGCCCGGCGATTACGTCATCGTCAGCGCCGGGGAACAAATTCCGGCCGATGGCGAAATCGTCCGCGGCCTGGCCACCATCAATGAATCGGCGGTCACCGGCGAATCGGCGCCGGTGCTGCGCGAAGCCGGCACCGACCGCTCCGGCGTGATAGGCGGAACCAAGGTGCTGTCGGACGAGATCATCGTCCGCATCACCGCCGAGCCCGGCCACAGCTTCCTTGACCGCATGATCGCGCTGGTCGAAGGCGCCAATCGCCAGAAGACGCCCAACGAAATCGCGCTGACCATGCTACTGGCGGCGATGACGCTGACTTTCCTGATCGTGGTCGCCACGCTGCCGGCCATCGGCGCCTTCGTCGGTGTGCAGGTCGCGCCGTTGCTGCTGATCGCGCTGCTGGTGTGCCTGATTCCCACCACTATCGGCGGCCTGCTTCCAGCCATCGGCATCGCCGGCATGAACCGCGCGCTGTCGGCCAACGTACTCGCCAAATCGGGCAAGGCCGTCGAAGTCGCGGGCGACGTGGACGTATTGCTGCTCGACAAAACCGGCACGATTACCTACGGTGACCGACAAGCGACGGTGTTTCATCCGCTGGCCGGCGTAGACGCTTCGCTGCTGCGCGAAGCGGCGATGCTGGCTTCGTTCGCCGACCCCACGCCCGAAGGCAAGTCCATCGTCAGGCTTGCGCGCGAACAGGGTTGCGCCACACCCGAACCCGATCGCGCCAACTACCTGCAATTCACTGCGCAGACGCGCATGTCCGGCGTGGACCTGGAGGATGGTCGCTCGATCCGGAAAGGCGCTGGCGATGCCATCAAGCGGCACGTGGAAGCGCAGGGTAGCCTGGTTCCGAACGAGCTCACCGCGCGCGTCGAGCAAGTAGCCCGCGGCGGCGCCACGCCGCTGGTGGTCAGCGTCGGTAAGCACGTGCTCGGTGTGGTCGAGCTCTCCGACGTGGTCAAGCATGGGGTGAAGGACAAGTTCGCCCGCTTGCGCGCGATGGGCGTGCGCACGGTGATGATCACCGGCGACAACCCGCTCACCGCCGCCGCCATCGCCGCTGAAGCGGGCGTGGACGACTACATCGCCGAGGCCACGCCGGAAGACAAACTGGCGCGCATCCGCAGCGAACAGGCCAAAGGCAGTCTGGTGGCGATGGTCGGCGACGGCACCAACGACGCGCCGGCGCTGGCGCAGGCCGACGTGGGTCTGGCGATGAACTCGGGCACCCAGGCGGCCAAGGAAGCCGGCAACATGGTCGATCTGGATTCCGATCCGGCCAAGCTGCTGGCCGTGGTCGAAGTGGGCAAGCAGCAGCTGATCACCCGCGGCGCGCTGACCACGTTCTCGCTGGCCAACGATGTCTCCAAATACTTCGCCATCCTGCCGGCGCTGTTCGCCGCCGCGATCCCTTCGATGGCTGCGTTGAACGTGATGCATCTGTCCAGCCCGGCCAACGCGGTATTGGCGGCGCTGATCTTCAATGCATTGATCATTCCGGCTTTGATCCCGTTGGCGCTGCGCGGCGTACGCTTCAAGCCTGCCAGCGCCACCGCACTGCTGCGCCGGAACATGCTCATCTACGGCGCTGGCGGCGTGCTGCTGCCGTTCGTCGCGATCAAGTTTATCGATCTCGCATTGTCTGCAACGATCGGAATCTAGCCCCCTCCTTTGCGCAGTCCCCCAAGGGGACTTCCTTACGGGGCGCAGGGGAGGGTCGGAGAGGGGTTGCCTGCGATCAGATATCGCTTGCACTCGCTACTTCGCCTCTACTCAGGAGTACAAGAATGAATACTCAAACAAAGCTTCACGACCAAGGCACCTTCCGCGCCCCGCTCGCCTTCGCCTTCGTCATCCTCCTGGGCATGGGCCTGCTGTACTCGCTGGCAGGCACCGCCATCGGCCGTGCGCTATTTCCGCAACAGGCCACCGGCAGCATAGTGACGCACGACGGCAGGCAGGTCGGTTCATCGCTGATCGCACAACCGTTCACCGATGCGCGCTACTTCCAGCCGCGCCCTTCCGCCGCCGGTTACAACCCCATGTCCGCCACCGGCAGCAACCAGGCCCGCACCAACCCCGACCTGCGCAAGCGCATCGCCGAGACCACGGCCGCGGTGGCCGCGCGCGAGGGCATCGCCGCGCAGGACGTGCCCGGCGAACTCGTCACCCAGTCCGGTAGCGGCCTGGATCCCGACCTCAGCCCGGCTGGCGTGCAGGTGCAGATTGCGCGCGTCGCCAAGGCTCGCAAAATGGATCCGAAGCGGCTCGCGGAGTTGGTGGCCGTGCATACCCGGGGTCCGCAGTTCGGGCTGCTTGGCCAGTCGCGAGTGAACGTGCTGGAACTCAATCTCGCGCTGGATGCGAAGGAGTGAAGGAGTTAAGGAATGAAGCTACGCGTAAAAATGAATCGTCATCCCCGCGTAGGCGGGGACCCAGCGACTTCCGGCTTCTACAAGCAAAGGCACTGGATCCCCGCCTACGCGGGGACGACGAATCAAAGGTGACGGGTCCTGGAGCACAATGACCGCATGACCGACCCCCGCACCCACCAGGCAGACGCGCTCATCGGCGAATTGCGCCGCGACGGCAGTGGCCGCCTGACCATCTTCCTGGGCGCGGCCCCGGGTGTGGGCAAGACCTACGCCATGCTGCTGCGCGCGCGCGAACTGTGCAAACAGGATGTCGATGTGGTGGTGGGCATCGTCGAAACCCACGGCCGCAGCGAAACCGCCGCGCTCATCGACGGCCTGGAACTGATGCCGCGCGCGCGCCTGGAATACCGCGACCGCCTCTTCGAGGAAATGGATCTCGACGCGATCCTCGCGCGCAAACCGGCCATTGTGCTGGTCGACGAACTTGCGCACCGCAACGCCGTCGGCAGCCGCCACGAACGCCGCTGGCAGGATGTGGTGGAACTGCTGGACGCCGGCATCGATGTCTACACCACCATCAACATCCAGCATCTGGAAAGCCTCAACGACGTCGTCCATCGCATCACCGGCGTTCGCGTCACCGAGACCGTACCGGACATCGTCTTCGATCGCCTGCGCGACATCGTGCTGGTCGATCTGCCGCCACGCGAACTGATCGAGCGCCTGCGCCAGGGCAAGGTCTACGTGCCCGATCAAGCCGCGCAGGCGCTGCAGACCTTCTTCTCGCCCTCCAACCTGATCGCGCTGCGCGAACTGGCCATGCAGACCGCCGCCGATCGCGTCGACAGCGATCTACGCGAAACCCAGGCTGCGCGCGGCATTTCCGGCATGAACGTGCGCCGCCGCGTGCTGGTCGCCATCGACGGCCTGGGCCAGTCCGAATACCTGGTGCGCGTGGCCCGGCGTCTGGCCGAACGGCGCGATGCGCCCTGGACTGTGGTCACCGTGCAGACCGGTGTCGTCGAAGAAACGCGCCAGCAGGAACTCGACCAGGCCTTCGCCCTGGCGCGCAAACTCGGCGCCGAGACCGAAGTGCTGCGCGGCGCCAGCATCGCCGATGCGCTGCTGGATCATGCCGGCCGCAGCGGAGTTTCGGCCATCGTGCTGGGACGCACGCGCGAGCGTCCCGTGGCGCGCATGTTCAATCGCACGCTCACCCAGCAGCTGTTGCAGCGTGGCGCGCATTTCGAACTGACCATCGTCAACACACCCGAAGCGCGCGCGCGTTCGCGTCGCCAATCGCATGCCTCGCGCCTTTCGCTCACACGCTACGACAGCGCGCTGGTGCTGATCGCCACTGCATTGGCCGTTGCCATTTCCTGGCTGGCCGAACGCTGGGTGGGACTGGACGACCTGTCCATGGTCTTCATCGTCGCCGTGGTCCTGGTCGCTGCGCGCACGCGCATGACCGCCGCGGTGGCCACCGCCGGGCTGTGTTTCCTGGCCTACAACTTCTTTTTCATAGAGCCCCGTTTCACGTTGCACATCAGCGCGCGCCAGGGTGTGACCACTGTGTTCCTGTTCCTGGTCGCCGCGTTGGTAGCCGGACGGCTCGCCTCCCGATTGCGCATGCAGGTAGTGGCGTTGCGGGCGGCCAACACGCATGCCACCGCCTTGCAGGAACTGGGGCGGCAACTGGCCAGCGCCGCCGATCTGGGACAGGTTCTCACGGCCGGTCGCAGCGCCTTGCAAGCGGCTTTCGGCAGCCCCGCCTGGGTCCGCATCGGCGATGACGTTGCCGTTTCCGAAGGCGCCAAACTTACCGACACCGATCTGGGCGCGGCCGAATGGGCGCAGCGCCACGGCCAGGCCACCGGCCGCTACACCGACACGCTGGCGGGTTCATCGTGGTGGTTCCTGCCGTTGCGCAATGATCGCGGCACGCTGGGTGCGATGGGTCTGCGATTCGATGCGGGCAACACGCGCCTTGCTTTCGAACAACGCCGCCTGGCCGAAGCCATGGCCGACGATATCGGCCAGGCCGCCTTACGCACGCGGTTGGTATCCGACCTGGAAACCGCGCGCGTCAGCGGCGAAACCGAGCGTCTGCGTTCGGCGCTGCTGTCGTCCGTATCGCACGATCTGCGCTCGCCGCTGTCCTCGATGATCGGTTCGGCCAGCAGCTTGGCCAACTACTCCGAGGCGATGAGCGCCGAAGACCGCAAGAGCCTGCTGGAAACCATCCAGCTGGAAGGCGAGCGTTTGGACCGCTACATCCAGAACCTGCTGGACATGACCCGGCTCGGCCACACCGGCCTGACCTTGAACCGCGACTGGATCGGCGTGGACGAGCTGATCGGTTCGGCGACCAGCCGGCTGATCCGCTACCAGCCTCAGGTGAAGCTGGAGATACGCATCGAGCCGGACATGAAACCCATCTGGGTGCATCCGGCACTGGTGGAGCAGGCTTTCTTCAATGTGCTGGAGAACGCGGCCAAGTTTTCTCCGCCCGGCCAGCCTGTCGAAGTCGATGCGCGCCTGGTCGAGGGCAAGTTGCGCATCGATGTGCGCGATCACGGGCCGGGCATACCGGAAGAGGAACGCGCGCGCATCTTCGACATGTTCTACAGCGTGGAGCGCGGCGACCGCGGACGGCATGGCACCGGGCTTGGCTTGACCATCAGCCAAGGCATGATCGGCGCGCACGGCGGCAGCGTGGAAGCCCTGTCAGGCGGCGATGGCCGCGGCACCCTCATCCGGATTACCCTGCCGCTCATAGAACCGCTGCCCCAGAAGAGCGATGCCCAATCCGACTGATCAGACCGATCCGATTTCCGGGATTTCCGCGCCGCCGGCGCGGGTGCTGGTGATCGACGACGAGCCGCAGATCCGCAAGTTCCTGGATATCAGTCTGCGTGCGCAGGGTTATCAGGTGGTGCTGGCGGCGAACGGCGGGGAAGGCCTGACCTCATTGGCCACGCAGGGCGCCGACCTGGTCATTCTGGACATAGGCCTGCCCGACAAGGACGGCCATGAAGTGTTGAACGAGCTGCGCCAATGGTCGCAGGTGCCGGTCATCATGCTGACGGTGCGCGCGGGCGAAGCGGAGAAAGTGGCCGCGCTCGATGCCGGCGCCAACGACTACGTCACCAAGCCTTTCGGCGTGCAGGAGCTGATGGCCCGCGTGCGTGCGCTGCTGCGACAGCAAGCGGCCGAGGGCCATGAAACGCCACCGGTCTTCGACGATGGAAATCTGCGCATAGACCTGGCGCGTCGCGAAGTCCATCTGGGCGGCGAACCGGTGTCGCTGACCCGCAAGGAATACACGCTGCTCGCTTTGCTGCTGCATCACGCCGGCCGCGTGGTCACCCAGCCGCAACTGTTGAAGGAAGTGTGGGGCCCCACCCACCAGCACGACACCCATTACCTGCGCATCCTGGTCGGCAAGCTGCGGCAGAAACTCGGGGACGAGGCTGCTACGCCCAGATATATCGCCACCGAGCCGGGAGTCGGCCTGCGCTTCATGTCCGCCGGACACTAGGATCTTTCGGAAAATTTGTCGTAGGTCGGGGCTACGCCCCCGACGCTCGTGGGGCAGGTTCCAAGCGTCGGGGACGTAGCCCCGACCTACCTCGCTACGCACGCAAAGCGTTTCTCCTCCCCTTTGCAAAGGGGGCAAGGCAATTGCGCAGACACGCCATGACCGTGAGCACGTGGCCCTGCCCACCTGTCGGGGGCGTAGCCCCGACCTGCGTCCGTCTCGTCAATGGCCGGGGTGCGGGCTGATGTGCGTTGTTTTCTCTTGTGCGGTCCGCGCGTGACGCGCTTGCAGGAGGGGCGATGATCATCGATTACCTTGACAGGTCCGGCTTGGAAGACTTTTCCGCGGACATTTGCATCATCGGCGCGGGCCCCGCAGGAATCTCGATCGCACGCAGCTTCATCGGAACGCAGCTGAGCGTATGCCTGGTAGAAAGCGGCGGGCTTGCCGGCGAAGACAGCAGCCAGGTGCTGTATCAAGGCGCCTCCGTCGGATCCCCCGAACTGGATCCGGGGACTTCGCGGATGCGGGCCTTCGGAGGAAGTTGCAATGTCTGGGGCGGCGGCTGCATTCCCTTGAGCGCGCTGGACCTGGATCAGCGCGATTGGGTTCCGCATAGCGGCTGGCCCATTTCCTACGACGAGATCGAACCGTACTATCGGCGCGCACAAATGGTGTGCGGCATCGAGTCGCACGACTTCGCGCAAGGCACCTTCCTTACCCCGCCTGCGCGCGCGCCGGTCGCTTTCGACGACGCCAAACTGATCAACCACAACTTCGTGCTCAGTCCGATCTTCTTTGGCGAAGCTTATCGGTCCGAACTCGAACGGGCCGCGAACATCACGGTCCTGCTGCACGCCAATCTGCTCGAACTCGAAGCCGCGGCCGCGGGATCTTCGGTTCGCCAAGCCCGCATCGGCGCGCTGGACGGGCGCAAAGGCATCATTCGGGCACGCCACTATGTGCTTGCGTGCGGCGGCATCGAGAATGCGCGATTGCTGCTGCTGTCGAACTCGGTGGCGCCCAAGGGATTGGGCAACGACAAGGACCTGGTGGGGCGCTATTTCATGGACCATCCCAGCGGCAAGCTGGGCACTTTGTTCACCGATGCTCCCGATCCTCTGACGCGGCCCTACGATCGAAGCGGAGGCAAAGGTCCGGTGCCTTCGTTTCCCGAGCTGTGTCTGTCGGAGCAGGCGGTGCAGACGCATCAGCTTCTCAGCGCGCGCGTCCGTCCTGTCGCAGTGGAAGCTCCCGCGCCGAAAGGAGTGCAGGCGCTGCGCGATCTGAAGAATGCGTTACGTCCCGGTGCGCAAGACGAAAGCATGGCCCTGGAAGGGATGACGCGTGCCGGCCGCAGTTGCAAGGATCGGGACGGACAGGAAACGGCGAAGCCCGCGGAAGGGATCGGCAAGCTGGGGCTACGGGTGGGCATTGGCGGCTGGGACATCGCGCAAGCGGCCTTGCGCAAGCTGGCAGGCAAGCCGACGGTCAAGAGCGATCACGTGGATGTGATCGGATACTTCGAGCAGGCGCCCAATCCCGATAGCCGGGTCACGCTGGGCGATGAAGTGGATGCGCTGGGGCAGCGCAAGATCTGTGTGGACTGGCGGCTTACCGAACTGGATTGGCGTACCTACCGCACCGCCGCCGGCCTGTTCGGCGCAGAGCTTGCCAACTCTTGCGGGGGGAGGTTCCAGCTGGAACCGTGGCTGCGGGAAGGTACCGGCGCGGCGCCCGAGCTTCGCGGCACCGCCCACCACCTGGGAACCACGCGCATGTCCGACGATCCGCATTCGGGCGTGGTCGATCGTCAATGCCGGGTGCATGGCGTGGACAATCTTTATGTCGTGGGCAGCTCGGTGTTTCCGACCGGGGGCTGGGCGTTCCCGACTTTCACCATCGTTGCGCTGAGCATGCGTCTGGCAGAGCACCTGCGCGCGATCGCCGATATGGCGATCATGCTCTGAGCACTCAACATTAAATGCAATGTAAAAATATTTAAGGCCGTCATCCCGGCGAACGCCGGGACCCAACTTTCAGCAGATGCCGACAACCAGCAGGCTGCATGGCTTGCGCGTCAGGAAATCGCCACCGCTTTACAGCCATGTTGAGCTCGATCACCTGCATGCATCATTGTTGGATTTGAAGGGTCGCACCGCGCGCCATCCGGCCAAGTAGGGCGGGCATTGCCCGCCGGACACCTCGCACAGAGCGGCGGCGGTGCCCGCCCTATCTCGTCGCAGTCCTCAACCATGCCGCGGCGACAGCAAATCCTCCAACCCGATACGGTGCAAAAACTCCACCCGAATCCGATCCCCAACGTCACTGACTTCCTCGCACCCATCCCGCGAGGGATCGATATGCACACGGAAGGGGCGCTTGCCGAATTCCGTATCCACCACTCGCACGATTCCGTCGGCCACCGACGCTGCATCCGCATCGGCCGGTTCCAGCGAAGCCAGCGCCTTCAGTGATTGCTCGGAAAGTCCGGCGTAGGGGCCGCTGTCGTATTCGGCCGAACGCTCCGCGTCGTCGGGCTTGCCGGAGTGGGCGAAGTGATTGGTGCCCTTGGTGAAGGCGCCGGGCATGACGATGCTGGTTTCGATGCCCCAGCGCGCCAGCTCGCCGGCGTAGGACACGGCCAGCGAATCCATCGCCGCCTTGGCCGCGAAGTACGGCGCCAGGAACGGCGGAGTGCCGCCACGCACGCTGCTCGACGACACCCACACCACCAATCCTTGGCCCTGTTTGCGCAATTGCGGCAACGCGGCGCGGTTGACGCGTTGCGCGCTCAGCACGTTGATGTCGTAGAGCTGTGCGAACTGTTCCGGCGTGAATGCTTCGGCCGGACCGTAGGACATGTGCCCGGCGTTGTGCACGATGACGTCCACGCGCCCCGTTTCGGCGATGACCTGGGCGATGCCGGCTTGCACGGATGTCTCCGATTGCACGTCCAGCTCCACCGTTCGCAGATCCACTCGATGGTCGTGTGCGAATTGCACGGCGGCAGCGACCTGCGGCGCATTGCGCGCGGCGGTATCGCGGATACCGGCGTAGACAGTGTGGCCGGCACGGGCCAGGGCGCGGGCGGTAAGCGCGCCGAAGCCGCTGGACGCGCCGGTGACGACGATGACTTTTGCATTGTTCATGGCAATTCTCCGGTGTCGGCGCATCCGTCACGGATGCGCCTGGTTGATGAAGCGAAGGGATTCGTAAGAGGTAAACGGTTAAGCGCTGTCGCGTTGAAGCCTCAGACCATGCCGCCATTGGCGCGCAGCACCTGGCCATTGATCCAGCCGCCATCCGGGCCGACCAGGAAGGCGACCACGGCGGCGATGTCTTCCGGCGTGCCCAACCTTTCCAGCGGATTCATTGCGGCCAGGCGTTGCACCAGTTCGTCGGACTTGCCGTCTAAAAACAAATCGGTCGCGGTCGGGCCGGGAGCCACTGCATTGACGGTGATGTGGTGGCCGCGCAGTTCCTTGGACTGGATCGCGGTCAGCGTTTCCACCGCGGCCTTGGTGGCGGCGTACACGCCGTAGTTCTCCATCTTCGTGCCTACCACGCTGGTGGAAAAATTGACGATACGTCCGCCATCGCGCATGCGCCTGGAAGCTTCGCGCAGGGTGTTGAAAGTGCCTTTCAGGTTGACGGCGATCTGGCTGTCGAACAACGCATCATCGCTGGCGCCGATAGCGCCCAGCTTCAGGATGCCGGCGTTGTTGACCAGCACGTCGATACCACCGAAAGCCGCTTCGGCCGAATCGAACATGCGCGCCACGGCTGCGGCGTCGGCCACGTCGGCCTGCGCGGCCAGGGCCTTGCCACCGGCCGCTTCGATGGTGCGCACCACCTGTTCTGCCGCCGCGGCGTTGCCGGAGTAGTTGACGATGACGGCGTGTCCGTCGCGGGCCAAGCGCTGGGCGATGGCCGCGCCGATGCCGCGGGAGGCGCCGGTGACCAGGGCGATGCGGGGAGTGGGGGTGTTCATGGCGATGTCCTTTGGAAGGGTGTGTGGGGCCGGCAGCAGCCGGTGAGCGAACGATGCGCCTTTCCTTCTTCCGGATAATCCACCAATATTCGGAATCATCTGGCGGATAAAGCGAACAATCTATGGACCGATTCGACGCGATGCGGGTCTTCGTACGGGTGGTGGAACAACGCAGCTTTACCCAGGCGGCGCAGGATCTGGGCCTGCCGCGCTCCACCGCTACCGACGCCATCAAGCAGCTGGAAACCCGCCTGGGCGTCCGCCTGTTGCAACGGACCACGCGCACCGTCAGCCCGACGCTGGACGGCGAGGCCTACTACCGGCGCTGCCTGGCGATCCTGGGCGACATCGAAGATGCCGAGGCCGCCTTCGCCGGGGCCAAGCCGCGTGGACTGCTGCGCGTCGACGTGCAAGGCACGCTGGCGCGCCGTTTCGTGCTACCGGGATTGCCCGTGTTCCTGGCCCGTTATCCGGATCTGGAATTGCTGATGGGCGAAGGCGACCGCTGGGTGGATCTGGTGCGCGAGGGCGTCGATTGCGTGCTTCGCGTCGGCGAACCCCGCGACACCGACATGGTGGCGCGGCGCGTGGCGATGCTGGCGGAAGTGACTTGCGCTTCGCCGGCTTACCTCGCCGAGTTCGGCACGCCGGCCAGCATCGAAGCATTGGCGGGGCATCGCATGATCGGCTTCCGTTCCTCGGCCACCGGCGCATTGCTGCCGCTGGAATTCATCAAGGACGGCGTCGCCCGCAATGTGACCTTGCCGGCCACGCTTTCGGTAACAGGGGCCGAGACCTATTCGGCCGCGGCGCGATTGGGGCTGGGGTTGATCCAGGCACCGCGCTACAACTTGGAAGCGGACCTGCAGCGCGGCACGCTGGTGGAGGTGTTGCCCGAACATCCGCCCGCGCCTTCGCCGGTATCGCTGCTATATCCACGCAACCGACAGCTGTCGCCGCGCGTGCGGGTGTTCATCGACTGGCTGGTGGAAACGTTCGCCGAAGCCGGGCGCGGCGCATGACACAATCGCCGGATATGGAAAACGATGCGATGGCGATGACGGACTCGATCGGGACGCTGGTCGGGCGCGGGTTGACGAATCTGCGTGCGCGTTCGGACGAAGCGGCCGCTTTACTGGACGATGGCGCGTTCGCCGAACGCGTGGGCAAGGTGATCGCAGCCAGCGATTTCGCCCTGGAGACACTGCGTAAGCAGCCAAGTTTGCTAGCAGTATTCAAGCGCGACGATGGCGCCGAAACGTTCGCCCCGCCGCTTCTATCGGCGGAACAGTCGGAGCGATGGCCGGAGCAACTGCGTAGCTATCGCACCGCCGAATCGACTCGCCTGGTCTGGCGCGACGCGCTGGGTCTGGACGAGGTGGACGCGATTCTCGCTGGCAGCACGCGACTGGCGGAAAACTGCCTACGCACCGCGCTGGAGGCTTTGGAAACCGAATTCGCACAGCGCCATGGCGTGGTGCGCGCGGCCGACGGCAGCGTGCAAAGGCTGGTCGTGTTCGGGTTGGGGAAACTGGGTGGCGGCGAACTTAATTTCTCTTCCGATATCGATCTGGTCTACGCCTATCCGCAAGGAGGCGAATCCGACGGCGCGCGTCCGCTGGCGGCGGAAGACTATTTCGCGCGTCTGGGCCAGCGTCTGGCCAAGTTGCTGGACGAACCGACCGTCGACGGTTTCAGCCATCGCGTCGACCTGCGTCTGCGGCCGTTCGGCAACGCGGGCAGGGTGGCGCTTTCCTTCGCCGGCATGGACCAGTACTTCCAGCGCGAAGGCCGCGACTGGGAGCGCTACGCATGGTTGAAAGCGCGCGCGGTAGCCGGCGATATCGAAGCGGGCGAGCAGTGGCTGCAGACGTTGCGGCCGTTCGTGTACCGTCGTTATCTGGATTTCACTGCACTGGATGGTCTGCGCGACATGAAAGCTGCCATCGCCGCCGAAGTCGCGCGCCGCGAGTTAGCCGACGACATCAAACGCGGGCCGGGCGGCATTCGTGAAATCGAATTCCTGGGCCAGGCGTTGCAACTGATCCACGGCGGGCGGGAAGCGACCTTGCGCGAGCGCCGCCTGCTGCCGGCGCTGCGCGCCTTGATGGTGGCGCGGCAGATATCGCAGGAGAACGGAGACGCGCTTATCCACGCCTACCGTTTTCTGCGCAAACTGGAGAACCGGCTGCAGATGCTGCGCGATGCGCAGACGCATGCCTTGCCGGAAAACGCATTGGACCGCGCGCGCATCGCACAGGGCCTTGGCTATGCGGATTGGAGCGCATTGGAGGCGGCGCTGGTCACTCAACGCGAGCGGGTCGCTGCGGAATTCGGTGAATTGCTGGCGCCGCGACAACGCGATGTGGCGCCGGGAGCGCTGACTGCTTATTGGCGCTCGCTGCCGGCCGCGGGCGATGCGGAGGCATTGGCGGCAGCAGGATTCTCCGATCCGGCCGGCGCCGATGCCGCGCTGCGCGACTTCGCCAATTCCAGCGGCGTGCTTGGTCTTTCCGATGGCGCGCGCACGCGGCTGGATCGCGTGCTGCCGGCCTTGCTTGAAGGCGCGGCGCGATCCTCGCAACCCGATGCGGCGGTCAAGCGCCTGCTGGTGCTGCTGCGCGCGATCCTGCGCCGCGCCAGTTATCTGGCCTTGCTGGACGAACAGCCCAGTGCCTTGAACCGGCTGGTGGACGTAGTGGCGCGCAGCGCCTTGCTGGCCGAACGCCTTGCGCTGTATCCGTTGCTGCTGGACGAGCTGCTGGATACGCGCGTCGGCGGACCCATGCCGGACCGCGAGATGATGCGCCGCCAATGCGAACCGGCGCTGCAGGAAGAAGATCCCGAAACCTCTTTGCGCACACTCAACGAGCAGCGTCTGGCGTTGAGCTTCCGCATCGCGCTGGCGGCGCTGGACGGCCGCCAAAGCGCGCGCGACAGCACGCGGCAGCTGGCATGGCTGGCAGAAGAAGTGGTGCGCGTGGTGTTGCGCATGGCGCAGGCCGAAGTGGCGGCGGCGCATGGCGAAGTCGCCGGCGGGCGTTTCGCGGTGATCGGCTACGGCAGCCTGGGAGGCGAGGAACTCGGCTTCGGCTCCGACCTGGACCTGGTGTTCCTGTTCGATGCCGATCCTGCTGCCGTCTCCGCAGGCGCAAGATCGCTCGAAGCGGGACGCTGGTACGCGCGTCTGGCGCAGAAGCTGGTGGCTTTGCTGGGCGCGGCCACCGGTGCCGGACGCTTGTACGAGGTGGACGTGCGCCTGCGGCCGGACGGCGCGAAAGGATTGTTGGTCTCTTCGTTGTCCAGCTACCGCGACTATCAGCGCGAACGCGCCTGGACCTGGGAACACCAGGCGCTGGTGCGCGCGCGCGGCGTCGCCGGCGACGCATCGTTGCTGGAGGAATTCGAAACGATCCGCACGCAGACCCTGTCGCAAGCGCGCGACGCGGGCAAGCTGCGGGAAGAAGTGGTCGGCATGCGCTTGAAGATGCGCGCCGAGCTGGATCGCAGCGACGCTGCCCGGTTCGATCTCAAGCAGGGCGCGGGAGGATTGGTCGATCTGGAATTTCTGCTGCAATTCCTGGTGCTGCGGGATTCTTCCTCGAATGCGGCCTTGCTAGGTCCGCGCGATACGCAGAGTCTTATTTCAGCGTTGCAGGACGCTTGCGTTTTCGAGCCCGCGCAAGCGCAAGCGTTATCGCAAGCGCATACCGCCTTTCTGGCCGAAGGCCTGGTGTGCACCCTGGACCGACGCCCGCGGCTGGTGGCCGAGAACGAATCGATAGCTGTTGCGCGCGAGGCGGTGGGCGCTTCGGTGCGCGCACAGGAACTGCTGTTCGACTCTAACTCCGCCTTGTAGAGCCGAGCTTGCTCGGCTGCTTTGGCTTGTCACGCGGTAGAGCAGCCGAGCAAGCTCGGCTCTACAAATCCAAGCGCTCTTTTATCAGCGCCGCCACGCGTGCGGTTTCGCGCAGCGGTTCGACCTCGAACGGGGCCAATTGAGTGTCCATCGCGTGGACGCGGCCATTGGCCAGCAACGAATCCAGGAATCTGCGCGGCCTTCCGCTGACCCGCACCGGGTCGAACACGAACACCGGCGCCTCCGTCGCGCAGGCTTCGGAAACCATGTTCACCGAATCCGGCGAGCAAACGATGCGGTCGGCCCACCCCAGCAATCCCTCGTAAGGATTGGCGCCGTCGGCTTCCCCGCACCAGACCACGCCGGGCGTCTCCACGTAGCGGTGGCGCAGGGCGGCGATCAGGTCGGTGGGCGTTCGCCGCGAAGTGGTGATCATCACGCTGCCGCCTTCGCGCGCCAGGACGACTTCGAGCTTGGAGGCCAGCACTTCAAAGGCGCTGCGATCGAAACGGGCGTGCGTGCTGGAACCGCCCAGCAGCACCGCCGTGCGCGGTCGCGGAAACTCCGCGAAACAGGCGAACGCGGTGCGCGCCTGCGCCAGCCAGGCGTCGTCGACCGGGTTCAGGCTGCCCAGCAAGGTGATGACGTTGCCGCCTTGCAGGAGGTCGTGTTCGGGAGCGACCACCAGATCCCAATATTTGGTGTCGATGCGCGGATCGAGGATCTGTACTGCCTTGCTGCCGCGCTCGCGAAGCAGGCGCGTGGCCAGCGCCGCCTGCCGGCCGCAGCCGATGGCCAGCCTTGGCGGCCGGGCCAAGGCCTGTGCGAATCCGGATCCGAAGGCATGCTCGGCGCCGGAGAAGCTGCGCGGCGCCGACACGCTCCAGGGCAGGCGCGGTTCGAGCAACCAGTCCTGGGCGGGCCCGTAAGCCAAGGCCGCGGCCAGCGCGTCGGCCTGGCGGCGGTTCCCTGCATGACCGTCGGTGAGGGTCCAGAGCTGTGTCGAATCCATGGGTCTGCGGGGCTTTGTTCCAAAAACTAAAACAATCCGTTCCGGACTGGTCGGATGTTGCCATTACCGGGACACTCTACACTGCGCGCCTTGATTTGCGCTGCCTCGCGAATCCTTCGAACCACTTGATCCCTCAAGGATGTGACATGTCAGACGTCTTGAACGACAACACGCTGGACCAGCTGTTCCGCAACGCCCGCAGCTACAACGCCTTTTCAGGCGAGGTCAGCGACAAGACGCTGCACCAGCTGTACGAACTGGTGAAGTGGGGGCCGACGCAAGCCAACAGCAGTCCGGCGCGCTTCGTGTTCGTCAAGTCCGACGAGGCCAAGGCCAAGCTGGGCCCGGCGCTGGACGAGGGTAATTACAAGAAGACCATGGCCGCACCTGCCGTGGTGATCGTGGGCTATGACATGCGCTTTTTCGACAAGCTGCCTTTGCTGTTCCCGCACACCGATGCCAAGTCCTGGTTCGACGGGGCGCCCGAAGAGGTGCTCTATCGCGCGGCCCTGCGCAGCGGCAGCCTGCAGGGCGCTTATCTGATCCTGGCCGCGCGCGCGCTGGGGCTGGATGTGGGTCCGATGTCGGGCTTCAACAACGCCAAGGTCGATGAAGCGTTTTTCAAGGGCACTTCGATCAAGTCCAACTTCCTGGTCAACCTTGGCAAGGGAGATCCGGCCAGCGTTTTTCCGCGTTCGCCGCGCCTGTCCTTCGACGAAGCGGCGCGTATCGAATAGTTCACTCCGTCCCAACCCGCTCTCTGTTTCCATCCCTCACAAACACCCAAGGAGTTCCGCCATGCGCAAGACCCTGCTGGTTGCCGCCCTGTTCGCCTTCGCCGGTTCGGCTTTCGCCGCGCCGGTCACTTACAAGATCGATCCGAACCACACCAACGTCCTGGCGAGCTGGAGCCACTTCGGGTTCTCCAACCCGAGCCTCAACTTCGGCCAGGCCGACGGCACGATTGTTTACGACGCCGACAAGATTTCCGCATCCAGCGTGCAGGTCACGCTGCCGCTGACCGGTTTGAGCGCATTGGCCGACCAGTTCTACGATCATCTGACCAGCGCCGACTGGTTCGATGCGGCCAAGTATCCGTCGGCCACCTTCAAGAGCACCAAGGTGGAAGCCGCGGGCGAGGGCAAGCTGAAGGTCACCGGCGATCTGACTGTGAAGGGCGTGACCAAGCCGGTGGTGTTGAACGTCAAATTGAACAAGGCGGGCGTGCAGCCGCTGGCCAAGCGTGAGGCGGTGGGTTTCGACGCCACGGCGACGGTCAAGCGCAGCGAGTTCGGCCTGGGCAACTATGTGCCGAACGTGAGCGACGAAGTGTCGCTGCGCATCACCACCGAGGCGATCGTGCCCAAGGCCGAGTAATCGGCAAGAGTTGGTTTTTCGAAACACCGGCCGCGATCGTCGCGGCCGGCGTTTTTTTTGCTCGTCATCCCAGCGAAAGCTGGGATCCATCTTGATTTTGATCTTGCTCTTGCCTCCTCCCTTGCGCGCAGCGCAGGGGAGGATTGAGGAGGGGTGCCCTTGATCTTGCTTTGCTCTCTTTAGTTCTTGCCTTGAAGCAAAAGCGTTGACCAGCCATTCGGCTGTTGAAAGCCGCGCTTTGCGCGAGTCACTTTTCTTTGAACGGCAAAGAAAAGTAACCAAAAGAAAGCCGCCCTACGGCGCGCCCAGCGATAAAGCCGCTGGGTTCGCAAATGGGCCGGGAATTTCCGTAAGGCGCATCCTGCGCCTCCGGAAACGGCGCACATCCCTGTGCGCCGCCCCTGCGGGGTTTACCCGCCTCATTTGCCGCGTCTCACGGGGAATTTAAAGGGCAAGAGCAAGAGCTCAATGCCTTCCTTTCCCTTTTGCGGCATGTATCAGGCTGTTAGACTGAAGCCTCGCACCGACCGACCAAATCGCCATGACCCAGACCGCCACCGCGCCCGCCAACGCCGAGAAGCGCTACACCGTGCATCCCAGCGACCTGCCGCTGAGCTGCCCGTTGCCGTCGATGGCGTTGTGGAACTCGCATCCGCGCGTGTATCTGGCCATCGAGGATGCGCCGGGCCACGACGTGCAGTGCCCCTACTGCGGCTCGCATTTCGTCCTCGCCGATTGATCCCGCGCGCACGGGCACAGCGCCGATGCGTCGCCTGACGGTAGTCCAACTGCTCCCCGCGCTCGAATCCGGCGGCGTCGAGCGTTCCACCCTCGAGATCTCGCAGGCGCTGGTCCAGGCCGGCCACCGGGCCATCGTCGTTTCGGCGGACGGTCGCCTGTTGCCGGTCTTGCAGAAAACGGGAGCCGAACATATCGCGCTGGACATCGGGCGCAAGTCGTTGCTGACCCTGCGCCATATACGCACGTTACGAAAATTGTTCGTCGGCGCGCGCGCGGACATCGTGCATGCGCGTTCGCGCCTGCCCGCCTGGCTGGGTTGGAAGGCCGTGCAAGGCATCGACCAGGCGCAACGGCCGCATTTCGTCACCACCATGCACGGGCTCAATTCGCCTGGCCGCTACAGCGCAGTGATGACATACGGAGAGCGCGTGATCTGCGTTTCCGACACGGTACGCGGTTACCTGCTGAGGCACTATCCGAAAACGGAGGCGAACCGGCTGCGGGTGATCCCGCGCGGCATAGACACCGCTCAGTTTCCGCGTGCGGCGTATCCCGCTCCGGCATTGAGGTCCGAGTTCGCAAGCCAGTATCCGCAGCTCGCAGGCGAAGGCCCCCTGTTGCTGCTGCCCGGACGCGGCACCCGCTTGAAGGGTCACATCGATGCATTGCGCCTGCTCGCTGGCCTGCGTCGCGATGGCAACGATGCGCGCCTTTGGCTGCCGGGCGCGCGCGAGGCCGGGCGCGAGGACTACATCGCCGAGATGGAAGCCGAGGCGCTCAAGCTGGGCATCGCGGAGGTCACGGCCTTCACGGCCGCCACTTCACGCATCGCAGATGCCTACGCCGCCTCCGATCTGGTGCTTCAGCTATCGCGCAAGCCGGAATCCTTCGGGCGCACCGTGATCGAAGCGCTGTCGGTCGGTCGCCCGGTGCTGGGCTGGGCGCATGGCGGCGTAGGCGAATTGCTTGCCGAACTGCAGCCGCAAGGCGCGGTGCCGCCTTTCGACGAAGCCGCGCTGCTCGCGCAAGCCGAAGCGTTGCTGGCCCATCCGCCGTCGCCTTTGGCCACGATGCCCTATACCCTGCATGCGATGCAGGACGCCACGCTGGCTCTTTACCAAGAACTCGCCGCTCAAGAACTCGCCGCTCAAGAACTCGCCGCTCAAGAACACGTCGCTTAAAAACACGCCGCTTAAGAACACGTCGCTTAAGAGCTCGCCTATGAACCCAAACACGCTTCCCACTGACAACATCGCCCCCGCCGCTGGCCATGGCTGGCGTTGGGCGCCGGCCTGGGTTCTGGCCTTCGTCGCTCTTTGGCCCACGCCGGGCATTGCCGAAGGCGTGATGGTGCTGGGTGCGCTGGCGGCGATCGTGCGCCTGCTGCTGGTGCGTTTTCGCGGCGGCATGCGTTTGCTCAGCGGGCCTGCCTGGGCGCTGACCAGCGCCTTGTTCATGGCTTATTGGACGCCGCAACTGATCTCCGCCTTCGATGCAGCCGACGCCTCGCGCGCGTTCTACAAAGTCGCCACCGGGCTGCGTTACCTGCCGTTCCTGTGGCTGGTGGCCGCAGCGGTCGCCAACGAAAAAGGCCGGCGCACCACTTTCGGCGGCCTGGCGATCATCGTCACGGTATGGACGGCCGATGCTTTGCTGCAGGTCGTCTTGGGCACCAGTCCGTTGTTCTGGGGGCTGGACCAGTTGAAGCAACTCATCAGCGGCCACGGCATGTGCAGCGCCGAAGACACCCTGGCGCTGGACCGCCTCAGCGGCTTCCTGGGGCCATGCAACCTGAAATTGGGCGTGGTGCTGGCCAGTCTGTCGCCGTTCGCGCTGTTCGCGTTCGGCAAGCGTTTCGGCATGCTCGGCTGGGTGCTGGCATCGGCCGCGATCGGCCTGGTGATCCTGCTGGCCGGCGCGCGCGCCGCATGGCTGACTTACGGGTTGGTGCTGGTGTTCTCCGGCTGGCGCTTGCTGGGTTGGAAGAAACTGCTGGCCGTGTTCGCGTTCGGCGCGTTGTCGCTGGTTGTGTTGAACCTGGTGTCGCCGCAGTTCCGCGAACGCATCGAACGCACCACCCAGGCGCTGGCCGCGGACGAAAGCGGAGTGGACGTAGCCCTGTCAGGGCGCGCGCAGATCTGGCGCGCGGCCGCCTGCATGATCGGCCAGCATCCGATCAACGGCGTGGGCACGCGCAATTTCCGCCAGGAATATCCCGCCTGCGATCCGTCACCCGGCACACGCCCAGCCTGGGGTGCGGGGCCCGCGCATCACGCGCATCAGATCGTGCTGGAAATCCTGGCCGAAACCGGCGTGATCGGCCTGCTGTTGTGGCTGGCGGGCGCAGCACTTGCTTGGCGCGCCTGGCGTTATGCGACTCCCGCGGCCCGCGAGCGCGCGCGTCCGGCCATGCTGGCGCTGGGCGTCACCGTGTTTCCTTTCAATACCCACCTGGCGTTCTATTCCACCTTCTGGGGCGGGCTGGCACTACTGCTGGCGGCGCTGTATTCGGGCAGCTTGTTGGCCAGGGAACATGACTGAAACGGGCCCGACTGAAACGGGCCCGACTGAAACGAGCACGGCTGAAACAAGCAAGACCGAGTCCGGCAAGGCGCGTTGCTGGTTCATCGTTCCGCTGGAGCTGTTGGCCAATGCCATCGCACGGCTGCCGCAGCGATGGTTGCTGGGTTTGGGAACCACACTAAGCGTGCTGATGCGGCCGCTGCTGGGCAAGCGGCGTCGCTATGCGCGCATCAACCTGGCTTTGTGTTTCCCTGCGCTGGACGCCGCGCAACGGCGCCGCCTGCTGCGCGAAAACCTGCGCGCCACCGCCACCGGTGCGCTGGAACTGTTGCGCGCCTGGTACGCGCCGGCGGCGGCGCTGGAAGACCTGGCCGAGGTCGAAGGACTCGAGCATCTTCGTGCTGCCACCGCGTCGGGCCGCGGCGTGTTGCTGTTCGGCGGCCATTTCACTCATTCCGAACTGGCCGCGCGCCTGTTGCAGCAAGCCTCCGGGCAACCGGTGCACGTGGTGGTACGCCGCAACAACAACCGCTGCCTGGAAGCGATGTTCGATGGCGCACGCCGCCGCGCCTTCGCCGGCACCATCGCCAAGAAAGACGTACGCGGCCTGCTGCGTACGCTGTCGCAGGGAGGCGTGGTGGCGTATTCGGCCGACCAGAATTTCACCTATCAGAACGCCTTCGTACCGTTCTTCGGCATTGCCGCAGCCACGCTGACCGCGACACCGGACCTGGCCCGCCGTGGCAAGGCGGTGGTGCTGCCGTTCTGGTTCCATCGCGATGACGATGGCCGTTACCACCTGCGCATAGAACCGCAATGGAGCGGCTGGCCCAGCAATGATCCGGCCGCGGACGCGGCGCGTTACATGAGCGAGCTGGAGCAGGTTGTACGCCAGCATCCCGAGCAATACCTGTGGGTGCACCGGCGTTTCAAGACGCGCCCACCCGGTGAAGCCAGCGTCTACCGGTAGGTCGGGGCTACGCCCCCGACGCATGAACCCCAGACGGTGCACGTGGTGTCGGGGACGTAGCCCCGACCTACGTCGTTATTCGTAAAGCTTGCCGCGCCCATCCGGCTGGCGCTTGAAGCGGCGGTGGATCCACAGGTACTGCGCCGGTGCCTTGCGCACCATCGCTTCTATCGCCGCCATCACCCGTGCGGTATCGGCAGTGGCGTCCTGGGAAGGAAACCCGTCGAAGGCCGGCGACAGCCGCAGGGTGTAGCCGCCGTCGGCGCGGCGCTCATGGGCGAAGGCGATCACGCTGGCGCCCGACAGGCGCGACAGCTGGTGGGTGGAAGTCAGGCTGTAAGCCGGAAGACCGAAGAAGGGCACGAATACGCTTTCGCCGCGGCGCGTGTCCTGATCCGGCGCGAACCACAACAGCCCCCCCTGTTTCAGATGCTTCAGTGCGGGCCGCAATTCCTCGCGGGTGAACATGTGCGCGGCGTAGCGCAGGCGGCCATGCTTCACCGCCCATTCCATCGCGCCCTGGTCGTGCGGGCGGTACATGCCGGCCAGCGGGGCGTAATCGCACATCAGCCGCGCGGCGATCTCCAGGGTGGTGAAGTGTCCCGAAATCACGATCACGCCACGGCCGCCCGCGCGCGCCGCTTCAAGATGCTCCAACCCTTCCACCCGCAGATCGCGCCGCATCGGCTGCACGCTGCCCCACCAGGCGCGGGCGAATTCGAACAGGCCGATGCCCAGTTCGGAAAAACTCCGGTACACCAGCGACGCCTGCTGCGCAGCGTCCAGCTCCGGGAAACACAGGGCGATGTTGCGCTCGGCCACGTGGCGGCGGTCGCGCAGCACCGCATGCAGGAACCTGCCCACCAGCCTTCCCAGGCCGCGCTGCAGGGGCCAGGGCAGGCGTGCCAGCAAAGCCGCCAGACCGATGCCCAGCCACGCCGGCCATTGACCAGGACCCTTCGGCGCCGGGTCGCGGTCGTTGCGGGCACTTTCAACGCGATCGAGTTTGGCCATACAGCGATTCTAACGGTTCAGTTGGTTATCCTTTCGCGATGCGGATGGACCTGACCGAGCGTTTCCTGCGTGGCCTGTATTCGGCCGTGCTCTATGTACTGACGCCGGTCACGGTCTACCACCTGATCTGGCGCGGTTTCCGTTTCCGCGAATATTTCCAGCGATGGAACGAGCGTTACGCGTCCTACGGAGCGCCGCAACCGCGCATCGACATCTGGCTGCATGCGGTGTCGGTGGGCGAGGTCAACGCCGCAGTGCCGGTGGTCGATGCGCTGCGCCGCGCGCATCCGCAACTGCGCTGGCTGGTGACCACCATTACGCCGACCGGTTCCGAACGCGTGCGCGCGCTCTGGGGCGAAGGCGTGCAACACGTCTATGTGCCCTACGATCTGCCGGGAGCGATCTCGCGTTTCCTCAGGCATTACCGCCCGCGGCTGGCGCTGGTAATGGAAACCGAGCTGTGGCCCAACCTGCTGTTCGGCTGCCGCGACCATGGCATTCCCACCTACCTGCTCAACGCGCGGCTTTCGGCGCGTTCGCTGCGTGGCTACCGTGTGCTGGCGCCGTTGATTTCGCGGGTGGTGCGCACGCTAAAGCGCATCGGCGCGCAATCCACGCCCGACGGCAAGCGGTTCATCGCGCTGGGCGCCATCCCGGGCGGGGTGACGGACACGGGCAACCTCAAGTTCGACATCGCCGTGCCGGAAGGGCTCGCCGCTTTCGTGCAAACCTTCGGCGAGCATGCGGGCCCAAGGCCGGTGTGGATCGCGGCCAGCACCCATGAGGACGAGGAAGCGACCGTCATCGCCCTGCACCGCGGTCTGCGGCAGCGCTGGCCGGACTTGCTGCTGCTGTGGGCGCCGCGACACCCGGAACGTTTCCCCCGCGTCGCCGAGCAGGCGCAGTCGGCCGGCTGGAAAGCGGCCACCCGCCGCAAATCGATCTGGCCCGCTGCCGGCGACGATGTATTCGTGATCGATACGCTGGGCGAACTGATGCCGTTCTACGCCTGCGCCGAAGTCGCCTTCGTCGGCGGCAGTCTGCAACCGATCGGCGGGCACAACCTGCTGGAACCGGCGGCGGTGGGCACGGCCATGGTCACCGGGCCGCATCTGCACAATTTCGCCGAGATCTCCAAGCGTCTGAAGGAAGCCGGCGCCTTGCTGATCGCCGAGGATACGCAGGGCGTCGAGCTCGCGCTTGCCCAATTGCTGGCGGATGCGCCGAAGCGGCAGGCGATGGTGGACGCCGGTCGCGCGCTGGTGGAACAGGGGCGCGGTGCGCTGGCCAAAACCCTGCAGATGATCGATGCCGATCTCCCGAAGTAGGTCGGGGCTACGCCCCCGACGCTCTTGCCGGTTGGGATCGCGCGCGTCGGGAGTGTAGCCCCGACCTACAAACGATTACGGCGGACCGAAGTCCGCCGTAATCCGATACCGCCTGGCGAAGATCCGCGTTGCTTACTGCACGTCGCCAGGCGTGAGCTGCGCTTGCGCATCGGCGGTCAGCAGACGGTTCACGTCCTGCACGTCGTCGGCATCCAGCGTGCCCGCCGCTTGGTCCAGCAGCAGCCGGTTCTGCAGATAGTTGTACTTGGCCAGCGCGTAAGCCTGCTGCGCCTGGAACAGGTTCTGCTGGTTGATCAACACGTCCAGCACGGTACGGGTACCGACTTCCAATCCGACCTGCGAAGCCTCGTAGGCGGCCTTGGCCGACACCAGTGCCAGGCGACGCGCCTCGATCTCGCTGATGCCTGCTTCCAGGGTCTGGTAGGCGTTGCGCGTGTTGCGCACGATGGCGCGCTTCTGCTGCTCGTAGCCGTCCTGCACCGAATCGCGATTGGCCAGCGCCTCGCGCACCCGCGACTGGGTGGCGCCGCCGGAGAAGATCGGCACGCTCAAGGTCAGGCCGATGGTGGTGCCGGTGCCGTTACCGCTGACGCCGGTCGAATCGCCCCACGCCGCGTCCTTGCCCCAGCTGCCGCCCAGCGACAGAGTGGGCAGATGCCCGGCGCGCGCGGTGGAAACCCCGGCTTCGGCCGATTGCACCTGGTATTCGAGCGACTTCAACGCCGGGTTGGTGCTCACCGCGGTGTTGACCCAGCCTTCGGCGTCGTAATCGGTCGGCAGCACGGGACGGAAATCGTCCGGCAGCGCCTTCAGGTTGTTGATCGGCTGGCCGGTGATCTCGGTCAGCGCTTCGTACGCATCCTTCAAGGCATTGCGGCTGGTGATCACACTGGCGCGCGCGCTGTCGTACTGGGCGCGGGCTTCGTGCACGTCGGTGATCGGGGCCAGGCCCACATCCAGACGCTTCTGCGCGTAGTCGAACTGCTTCTGCAGTGCGGTCTGCTGTGCTTCGGCCGCGGCCAGCGTTTCAATCGCCACCAGCACGTTGAAGTAAGCCGCCGAGGTACGGGTGATCAGCGAGTCGTTGGCTGCTTCCAGATCGTAGTCGGCAGCCTGGCTGAGCGCACGTTGCCCACGCAGGGTGGAGTAGCGGCTGAAGTCGAGCACCGACTGGTCGACTCGTAGACCGTAACTGCGGCTGGTGTTGGTGGTGGAGCCAGGCACCGCGTCCAGCTCATTGCGGCTGCGGCTGAGCGATGCGCTGCCGTTGACCTGCGGCAGCAGTGCGGCACGCGCCTGTACGGCGCCTTCCTTCTGCGCCAGGCGGCCGGATTCGGCGGCCGCAAGCTGCGGATCGCCGGTACGTGCGAGTTCATAGGTCTGCATCAGGTCCGTGGCATTCGCGCTGGCAACCAGAGCGGAGGCAGGCAGGGCCAGGGCGAGCGCGAGGACGAGGGGGCGACGACTCATGCGGTTTCCTTTCTCAAATCAAAAGACGAATTGCGGCACCGGGGTGGCGCCTACAAGATACGGAACGTCGGTCTCAAACAACGATTCTATGCGCGGGCCGTTGACGTCGCTGTGCACCAGCACCGCCTCCATCACCGGCGAATGGCCGCGGACTACGAACAGCCGGCCTCCCGGACGCAGCCATTGCAGGAATTGCGACGGCACTTCCACCATGGCCGCGGTCACGCAGATCGCATCGAAGCGGCGCTCGGTCGCGTAGTGCAGGGCGTCCGCGGTTTCGATGCGGACGTTGTTGCCGTAGCCGCTGGCGTCCAGCTGCTGGCGTGCGCGGCTGGCCAGTTCAGGATGGATCTCCAGGCTGACCACCTCGCGGGCCAAGGCGCCCATGCACGCGGCCAGATAGCCGCCGCCGGTGCCGATCTCCAGTACCTCGTCGCCGTCCTGCAGCAACAGCGCCTGCAGGGCGCGGCCTTCGACCACCGGCTTCATCATCTTCTGGCCGTGGCCCAGAGGGATCTCCACGTCGGCATAAGCCAGCGTGCGGTGGATCTCGGGCACGAACTTCTCCCGCGGCAGCGTGGCCAGCACGCCCAGCACGCGCGCATCCAGCACCTCCCAGGGGCGCACCTGCTGCTCGACCATCATTTCGCGGGCTTGGTTGTAATCGATCGTCATGGGGGTTATCCGGCGCGGGGACGCGCAGTTTAGCGGGTCGCGGCGTGTTTCAAGAGTCGTGCGGTGCGGGGCAGCATGGCCGTACTACCACACCGATACGCAGTGCCGGAAGTCACCGCGACCTCCGTCATGATCGGATGCCCCGGTTTTTCAATGTTTGGCATAGGCGCGCAGGAACATATCCACGCTGGCATCCAGGTGGGCGTTCACATCGCCCCGCGCCGGCCGGACGCACAGACCGCACATCATCCGGCCGTGCAGCTCGCCCTTGATCAGGGCAAAGAACTGCTCCGACGCCCGCTGCACATCGGCGATATCCAGCTCGCCAGCCTCCACCCGCGATTGCAGGAAAGCCCCGAAGGCCTGGTGGGTGCGCTGCGGACCGGCCTCCCAGAACAGCTTGCGCAAAGGATCGTCGGCGTTGCCCGGGGTGATCATCATGCGGTGCGTGCTGATGGCCTCGTCGCTGCTGATGAGGGCGAAAAAGCCGCCGGCGATCGCCTTGAGCTGCGCGCGCAACGGGCCTTTAAGTTCCTGGGCGAACAGGTCGTCCGGCAGCATTTCCTCGCACTTGGCGCGCACAGCGGCGGCGAACAATGCTTCCTTGTCGCCGAAATGGCTGTAGACAGTGAGTTTGGAGACGCCGGCTTCGGCCGCGATCTGGTCCATGCTGACGCCGGTGTAGCCGTCGCCCGCGAACAGGCGCTTGGCCGCTTCCAGGATGGCGTCGCGCTTGGCTAGATCCTTGGGCCGGCCCGGGCCGGAAAGCCTGGGCGCCGATTTGGGGCGGCTGAGAGAGGTGGGGGTGCTGACCATATTTGAATACTAGACTAATCGGTTCGATATTTATACTATACCGGCAAGTCCATTTATTGATGAACAAGACGGAGTGTTTTATATGTGCAGCGTGTCGAAGGGCAATGCGCGCGCCTCTGGAATTCTGCTCCTCCTGATCCTGGGATTGGCGGGTTGCGGCGGCCAGTCCGAAACTGCCGAAACCGCGCGTCCCGTGCTGGTGGTGCACCCCGGCGGCGGCGCGCAGGCCGCGTTGTCGGCCTACGCCGGCGAAATACGCGCCCGCGAAGAAAGCCCGCTCTCGTTCCGTGTCGGCGGCAAGCTGATTCGCCGCAATGTCGACGCCGGCGCGCAGGTGAAGCAGGGCCAGGTGCTGGCGGTGCTGGACGCCGACGACCTCAGTCTGCAGGCGCAGGCTTCCCAGGCCCAACTCGCCGCCGCCGAGGCCGATTTGATCCGCGCGCGCGGCGACCGCGACCGCTACGCCAAACTGGTGGGCGACAAGCTGGTCAGCCAGTCCACCTACGACGCGCAGAACGCTGCCTATAAAGCCGCCGAAGGCCAGGCCCGTGCGGCCCGCGCGCAATTGGACGTGGCCCGCAACCAGGCTGCCTATTCGCAACTGCGCGCGCCGCACGACGGCGTCATCGCCACCCGCCAGGCCGAGGCCGGGCAGGTGGTCGCCGCCGGCCAGACCATCTTCACGCTGGCCGCCGACGATGGCCGCGAAGTCGCCATCGTGTTGCCGGAAGGCCGCATCCGCGACTTCAGCGTCGGCCAGCCCGTGCTGGTCGAACTGTGGAACGCGCCGGGCGAACGCCTGCCAGGCCAGATCCGTGAAATTTCCCCCGCTGCCGATGCGCAGACCCGCACCTACGCCGCGCGCGTGAACCTGGTCGGCGACGCGGCCAAGGCCGTCGAACTGGGCCAGAGCGCGCGCGTCTATGTGCAGGAAACCGGGTCCGAGGCCGCCCTCAGCGTGCCGCTTTCGGCCATCCAGCGCGGCGCCAAGGGCGCAACGGCGGTGTGGGTGGTCGATACGCAGAGCGGCAAGGTCAAATCGCAGCCCGTGCAACTGGGCCGTTACGGCGAAACCGACGTGCCCGTACTGAGCGGCCTCAAAGCCGGCGACTGGGTGGTCGGCGCTGGCGGCCATCTGCTGCGCGAAGGTCAGCCGGTCACTCCGGTAGACCGGGACAACCGGCCCGTGCTGCCGAACAAAGCAATCGCCGCCGCTGCGAAGGCGAACTAAACCATGAAGCGCTTCAATCTTTCCGAATGGGCGCTGACCCATCGTGCGCTGGTGCTGTACGCGATGATCGTGCTGGCCCTGATCGGCGCGTGGTCGTACCGGCATCTGGGCCAGTCGGAAGATCCGCCCTTCACCTTCAAGGTGATGGTGGTGCGCACCGTGTGGCCCGGCGCGCCTGCCGAAGAAGTGGCCAAACAGGTCACCGAGCGCATCGAGAAGGCGCTGATGACCACCGGCAACTACGAGTTCATCCGCTCGTATTCGCGCCCCGGCGAGTCGCAGGTGATCTTTGTGGCGCGCGATTCGATGCATTCCGACGAAGTGCCCGAGCTCTGGTACCAGGCGCGCAAGAAGGTCGGCGATATCAAGGCCACGCTGCCCGAAGGCGTAGTCGGCCCGTTCTTCAACGACGAATTCGGCGATACCTTCGGCAACATCTACGCGCTCACCGGCCCCGGTTTCGACTACGCGGTGATGAAGGACTACGCCGAGCGCATCCAGCTGGAACTGCAGCGCGTGCCCGACGTGGGCAAGGTGGAATTGATCGGCCTGCAGGACGAAAAGGTGTGGATAGAACTGTCCAACACCAAGCTGGCCACGCTGGGCATTCCGCTCAGCCAGGTGCAGCAGGCGCTGGACCAGCAGAACGCGGTGACCGCTGCCGGTTTCTTCGAAACCACCACCGACCGTGTGCAGCTGCGAGTCAGCGGCGCTTTCGATTCGGTCGAAGAAATCCGCGACTTCCCCATCCAGGCCGGCGGCCGCACGCTGCGGTTGGGCGACATCGCCGACGTGCATCGCGGCTTCGCCGACCCCTCGGCACCGAAGATGCGCTTCATGGGCCAGGACGCCATCGGTCTGGCGGTGGCGATGAAGAACGGCGGCGACATCATCCGCCTGGGCAAGACGCTGGATTCGGAATTCGAGCGGCTGCAGAAAACCACTCCCACCGGCATGGAGCTGCGGAAGGTTTCCGACCAGCCGCACGCGGTGGAGGATTCGGTGGGCGAGTTCGTGCGCGTGCTGACCGAGGCGGTGGTGATCGTATTGCTGGTCAGTTTCTTCTCGCTGGGCCTGCGCACCGGTCTGGTGGTGGCGGTGACCATTCCGCTGGTGCTGGCGATGACCTTCGCGGTCATGCATTACTTCAACATCGGCCTGCACAAGATTTCGCTGGGCGCGCTGGTGCTGGCATTGGGCTTGCTGGTGGACGATGCGATCATCGCGGTGGAGATGATGGCCATCAAGATGGAGCAGGGCTTCGACCGCATGCGTGCGGCCAGCTTCGCCTACACCTCCACCGCTTTCCCCATGCTCACCGGCACGCTGGTCACCGCGGCCGGCTTCCTGCCCATCGCCACCGCCGCCTCGGGCACCGGCGAATACACCCGTTCGCTGTTCCAGGTGGTAACCATCGCGCTGGTGGTGTCGTGGATCGCGGCGGTGCTGTTCATTCCGTATCTGGGCGACAAGATGCTGCCGGATCTGCATCAGCCCAAGCCGCCCAAGCCCGGTTCGCTGGCGGGAAGCTGGCATGATTTCCGCGTACGTCTGGCCGGCCGCTTCCCCGCGTTCTCCAGCGTGCTGGCGCCCAAGGTCCACGACGGCCACGAACACGATCCTTATCAGACCGCTTTCTACCAGCGTTACCGCAAACTGCTGGATGCCTGCCTGCGCCATCGTTGGCTGGTGATCGGCGTGACCGTGCTGGCGTTCGTGTTGTCGATCGCGCTGTTTCGTTTCGTGCCGCAGCAGTTCTTCCCGGACTCGGTGCGTCCGGAACTGATGGTGGACATGGAACTGGCCGAAGGCAGTTCGCTGCACGCCACCCAGGCCCAGGCCGAGAAACTGGAAAAGATGCTGGCCAAGCGCGAAGGCGTGGACAACTACGTGGCCTACGTGGGCACCGGTTCGCCGCGCTTCTATCTGCCCTTGGACCAGCAGTTGCCGCAGGCCAACTTCGCCCAGTTCGTGGTGCTGACCAAGGACATCGAAGCGCGCGAATCGATGCGCGAGTGGCTGATCAAGGAAGTGGGTCCGCAGTTCCCGCAATTGCAGTTCCGCGTGACGCGCCTGGAGAACGGCCCGCCGGTGGGTTACCCCATCCAGTTCCGCATCGCCGGCGAGCATATCGACCGCGTGCAGGCGCTGGCCCAGCAGGTCGCGGCCCAGGTGCGCGCCAATCCCAACGTCACCAACGTCAATCTGGATTGGGACGAGCCCAGCAAAGTCGTGCGCCTGACCATCGACCAGGACCGCGCACGCACGCTGGGCGTCAGCACCGCGGACGTGTCGCATTTCCTCACCAGTTCGCTGTCGGGCCTGCGCGTCAGCACCTATCGCGAAGGCAACGAGCTGGTGGAGATCCTGCTGCGCGGTCCAGACGACGAGCGCGCGCGCCTGGACATGCTGGGCAGCCTGGCCGTGCCCACGCCCAACGGCAGCGTGCCGTTGTCGCAGATCGCCAATATCGAATACGCATTCGAAGACGGCATCATCTGGCACCGCAACCGCTTGCCCACGGTCACCGTGCGCGCCGACATCCGCGACGGCATCACCCCGCCGACGGTGGTGGAACAGATCCTGCCCACGCTGGAAAAAATCCGCAGCGAACTGCCGCAGGGTTATCTGCTGCAGACCGGCGGCACGGTCGAGGATTCGGCCCGTGGCCAGAACTCGATCAAGGCGGGCATGCCGCTGTTCCTGCTGGCCGTGGCCACGCTGCTTATGCTGCAGCTGCGCAGCTTCTCGCGAATGGCGCTGGTCATGCTGACCGCGCCGTTGGGGCTGATCGGCGTGACCTTCGCGTTGCTGGTGTTCCGCGTGCCGTTCGGCTTCGTGGCCATGCTGGGCACCATCGCGCTGTCGGGCATGATCATGCGCAACTCGGTGATTCTGGTGGATCAGATCCAGCAGGACATCGACGCCGGCCACGATCGCTGGCACGCGATCATCGACGCCACCGTGCGCCGCTTCCGCCCTATCGTGCTGACCGCGCTGGCGGCGGTGCTGGCGATGATCCCGCTGTCGCGCAGCGCCTTCTTCGGCCCGATGGCGGTGGCCATCATGGGCGGCCTGACCGTGGCCACGGCGCTGACGCTGCTGTTCCTGCCGGCGCTGTATGCGGCATGGTTCAAGGTGAAGCAGGAAGAGGGCAGCGCGGCCTGAGAACGGCGTCTTCCTCTTCAGTGCGTCCATCGCACTGGCAAAAGAAGTGCCGTTGCTTTTCTCTGCTTTGCCCCCTTTGAAAAAGGGGGCTACGGGGGATTTGCTCTTGGCGCGAAAAGCAAATCCCCCTTGATCCCCCTTTCAAAAGGGGGAGAAGTGATGCCTGGCTGTGCAAGCCTTTGCTGTTGGCACCAACCTCAAGATCCTGGGCGCGCCCTCAAGCCAACCGCCGCGCACGCCGCGCAAACAGCGTGCACACCACCCCGAACACCATGTGCGCCACCACGCTCATCGCCATCGTGTCCAGGTGCTTGAACGAGGGCGAAGCGCCCACCCGCGACAGCGGCATCACCACGAAGTTCATCACCGCATACAGCGCCACGCCGTACAGCAGGCCGGCGGCCACCGGCTTTTCCACCAGCAGGCGGAAGCGGAAGCTGAGCGCAATGCAGATCGCCACGAAGGCGATGGCCATGGCCACGTGCAGTCCCGCGCCCAGTAGCGCCGTTGCGGTGCCGCCTTCGTAACTGGCCTTTCCCAGCACGCCCACGGCGATGCTCTGGAACACCTGGGTCAGGCCCTTGGTACTCCATTCGAACCACACCGCGATGGCGAAGAGCGCATCGCCCGCCGCGATCAGCAGGCCGCCATATGCGGCTTGTTTCCAATCGACGGAGCGTTGCTGGCTGGCGGTGGTGGTCATGTCGGAACCTGGCGGCGGCGGTGAACCTTGATAGAGCCAGGCCGACGTGCAGTCAATCGTCAGCGGCGCGATACCGGCCAATCGCCTTTTTCGGCAAACCGGCCCGGACTTCTCTACGCGCGTTTGTCCCGGGTCAATGGCTGTCCACCCTTTCCCCAGGGGCTTGATGTGCAGCGCACCAACCAGCAAATTGGTGCTGGGGAAAATATACAAGTAGGCGCGCGATTACTTTGGGGACGGGGATGCAAACGGCGAGAGTGGACTGGAACAGTGCCTCTTTATGGGTACTGATCGTAAGTTGCTACATGACGATCGACGGGATGCTGGTTTTCCTGGCTACCCGCGTCTGGCCGGTATGGCTCACCGGGGCATTGGTGTTTACCTTCGTGGTCGGGACGCCGTCCTTGATCCTGCGCATATTGATCGGCCACCGTACCGGCTTCCGCTTCGGGTCTACTCCAGTACAGGCCGTAGTCGCAGGCGTGGCGGCTTTCTTCTATCTGGGTCTGGTGACTTTTTTCGTCGCGGATATGTAGGTCGCAGAGAAAGCCGAAACCTCCGGAAGTCCAGGTCTGACTCAATTGAGCGCGACGACGATCGCCGCGCATGCTGCTGCCGCCACCAACAGCAGGACAGGCAATGCCTTGCGTAGCATCGCTGCTTTCATGGGATTCGCCTGATTGTCGCATTCACATTTTTGTACGCTGCGCGAGCATTTGCAGCGGCCAGCGAGGTCTGCAGTTCATCGGATTTATCGGGCCTGGGCGGACAAATCCGTCAGCGCCATTTCCACCGCCGCTGCCGCGTGCAGCGCGGTGGTGTCGAACAACGGCGCCGAGGCATCGGAGGCATCCACCAGCAGCGAGATCTCTGTGCAGCCCAGGATGATGGCCTGCGCGCCCTGGGCTACCAGGGCGGCCATGATCCTGCGGTATTCGGCGCGGGAGGCGGGCAGCACGTTGCCGAGACAAAGTTCTTCGTAGATGACGCGGTGCACAAGGTCGCGGTCGGCGGCTTCGGGCACGATGACGCGCAGGCCATGACGGTCGCGCAGGCGGTCGCGGTAGAAGGCTTCTTCCATGGTGAAGCGGGTGCCGATCAGGCCGACCACGGCATGGCCGGCGTGTTTGATGGCAGCGGCGGTGGGGTCGGCGATATGCAGCAGCGGGATGGACACCGCGGCTTCGATCTCGGCGGCGACTTTGTGCATGGTGTTGGTGCAGACAACCACGAAGTCCGCACCGGCCGCTTGCAAGGCGCGCGCGGCGTCGGCCAGCAATGCGCCGGCGGCGTCCCAGTCGCCGTTGTGCTGCAGCCGTTCGATGTCGTGGAAGTCGACGCTGTACAGGACGATGCGCGCCGAATGCAGTCCGCCGAGGTGTTGCTTGGTCAGTTCGTTGATCTGGCGGTAGTAGGGAACGGTCGATTCCCAGCTCATGCCGCCGATCAGGCCGATGGTTTTCACGATGGCCTCCGTTGGTATGCAAGGATCTTCACGGGTTCAAGACGAACCATCATGGAGTTTCATCGATTCGTCTGAAGTACTCGCGAATATGAAGGTCAGGCACAGGTGGTTCCGCACCACCTTCGTAAGTCCACATGACGTTGTCGCTATCAAAGTGGTAGATGGTGACGTCCACCTTGCCAGTGATAGGTTGGTTCGAGCTGATTACGACAATGCGCTCGTCGTTGTAGAGCACCTTATATGGCGATGTTCCGTCAAAGCCTTTAAAAGGCTTCTTCTCGCCATTGACCATTACTTCGTGGTCTGGAAACTCATAGTGCAGTTCGTTGTCGGTGACCTTGAACGTCATTTTTCCCATCAGCGAATCGAGGAATTTGTACGTCCGATCCTCCATCTTCACATTGCGCTGGATGAAGTCCATGGTCAGGTCATGGTCGGACTTCCAAAGCCCCACCAGAACAGCCTTGGGCTGGGCGGCGCTGGCGTTCAAGCTCGCAAGAAGTGCGAAGGCAAGCAGGAGTCTCATAATCGGCTGCTCCAGAGGTCAGTAAGCTGAGTTGCATTATCAACTGCCGTGCACAAGAAGCGCTGGGTTGGTGGAGCTAACCCAGCCTACGGCACTTCACGGGGTCCCGTGGCTCCGAAGAGCGGAAGGCAGCATAGGGTGAGTCCCGGCCTATTGCTAAGTGCAAATCAGACATTCAGCGCCCTGAAATGCCGTAGGACACCGGCGCGCCGTCTTCGAAGACGATGGGCGGTGCCGCGATCTCGAGCGCTTCGCCTTCGATGTGGAACAGATGCAGCGAGTGGTCGACCATGCTCTGTGCAAACAGGGTACGGGAATCATCGAGAAAACCGACGCCCTGCGCCCAGGCCCCGAACGGCGCTTCGGCGATGCGGCGCAGCCGCTTGTCTTCTATCTTCAGCAGTACCACTCGGCTTGAGGGCGAATGGAACGGGTCCGTCTTGGGCAACGTGCTCATGTTCTGCAGCGAGGCAGCGGCATAACGCCCATCCGGAGAACACGCGACGCCCTCGGGCGCAGGCCCTACGCTGACCGTATCGATCACGCGTGGCGTGGCGGCGCCCACGTCTAGCAGGCTGATCGTATCGATATCGCCAGTGACTTTGCCGTAGTTGCTGACCACGGCCAGCCCGCTGCGGCCGCAATACGACAAGGCGGTTGGATAGACGCCGGCGCTCAACTCCCGGATCGCCGGTGTGCTCAGGCGTCCGTTCTCCACTGCGAAAACGCCGATCCGCGCCCGATCGGGAAACGAGACGAGCAGTCGTTTGCCGTCAGGCGCGAATGCCGCCGCGAGAGGGCCCGCGCCTTTGCCCAGCGACACCTTCTCCACGATCCTGGCACGGCCGCCCGCCAGCTTCAGTATCGTTGCGCTGTCATCGGCGTTGTGCACCGCAAGCGCCATGGTGCCGGTGGGATCAATCGCGACCGATGAAGGCGGCGCGCCCAATTCGATGGTCTGCACAACGCGTATGGGCGAAGCGGCAAGATCGATCACCGTCAGTCTGTTGTCCGGTACCAGCTCTTTCGGATTGTCGGGGTCTACGCGCAGGGACGCGGTCACCAGCGCCAGCTTGCCGTCGGCGGTGATGGCGACAGAAGAAGGCGGCCCCTGGAAACTCGTCGGCGCGTGTACCTGGCCGAGCCGTTTTGCCTGGGCGCCCGAGAATTCGAAGAACACGACGGAATCGGCGGGTGGAGAGTCGACGATCTGCAGTTCGCCTTCCACCATCACGGCTTTGGGGTCGAGGGCGATGCCGACGATTTGCGCCGCGGCCATCTGCGCAATAACCGCGAGCAGGGAGATTGCCAGAATTTGCTTGCAGCGGCGCATACGGAAGCTACTCATAGGCGGGATCGAAGAGTATCTGATTCAGCAAGCCTCGTAGGGTGGGCCTTGACCCACCATCGTCATGTCTCAGGTTACGTCGGCGTCGGGACGGAAAGTGGTGGGCTGAAGCCCACGCTACGGGGCCTATTTCTGCCTTATCCGCCCCATGTAAATATTTCACAGGGTCGGCGCCGCATGTCAGGCGAACGAAGCGTTCTTTGTTTATTTGACACTGTACTCATTCTGAATGGCACGAGTTACTGCCGACTAGCGGCGCCTGCAAGAAGCAGGTTCCACTAGGAGCTGCTCCATGGGTAGGGGAAAAGCTTGGATTGCTGTGTTGCTGGGCGCTTATCTTTCTCTTTATGCAGAAAAATCGCATGCTGGCGTGCAGTGCGCATTGGCAACCGTTATGGGCCAGATGCAACAAGTCTGCTGGTTAGTTGAAGATCCGCCGGGCCCAGGTGGCGGAGGGGGCGGAGGTGGATCGGGAGGCGGGGGCGAAGGCGGTGGTGGCAGCGGGCCAGGAGGTGTCTTCGTCCCTACCAATTTGCCAGGGGTCACTGTGTCAGCCAATGGCAAAAATTTGCGAGCCACTAACTACAGTTGCGGAGATGAAGAAGTGATACGACAGCAAGTCGCCCAGCAGGCGCTAATTACCAGTCCATTTATGGAGGCTGGAACCGTTGTGACAGTCAGGTATCTTCCGAGCAACCAAGTTGAACGTTTCGTGCGTGCGAATACGTCAGGTTCCCTTCAATTTACGCCCGTAGGAGGCTGCGGATGAACAATTTCACCAAGACCAGCATCGGTTCGGTTGTGTTGGCGGCGATAGTGGGATTCGCATACATTGGGCTGAAGAACAATCGCCAAGATGCGTCCCCAATGGCTGAGGATGCAGAATCGAATGCAGTGCAAGCTAGCTCTTCGAACAAGCAATCCCAACCTTCGAGCGGTCTTGCTGCTGCGCTAACGAGTAAGCGCCCGTTTGATGGAGTGGCAAGCTACGCTGAATTACAAGCGAAACTTGCTCGGGAAAGCGTGGATCCCGCACAGAAGGCTGATCATCTGCGCGTCGCCGCCATGTTCTGCGAATCGCGCTCGCATGCGTTTCGAGGAAAGAACCGACCTGCGCTTACCGCTTCCGATAATGTTTATATCCAGTATGGTGCTGCCTTCTGCAAGAACTTCAATGGCCGGTCCGATGATCAGGCGGCGCTGATCCTCTCCCATCCCGAAAGTGATGTGGCGATGGCGCAACTCCTTGTTGTCGACGACAAACCGGGAAAAGAGGCGCGGTTAGTGGCAGATAACATACTGCGTAGTTCGAAAAACCCCAGCGCGGTCGTAGCGGCAGCCGGGATTTTGTCGTCAGCGCCAGAGGGCGAATGGAAGCTCGGGTATGACTTGGCCAGAACACCGGTTGAAATGAACCATGTTCCGGAAGCTCAATTTCTTGCGGCGCGAATGGTGGCGTGCGATCTTTCTGGCGGATGCGGGCCCGGCGGGTTTTACTCTATGACCGAGTGCGTGAACTTCCAAGCGTGTACGCCAAATGTTGCACTTACTGATGTCTGGAGGGACAACACGGCCAAACCTGTTTATCGGCTTGCTAACGAGATTCGTCAGGAACTCATGAAGCACAGGATGTAGTTCGAGCTCCGAAGGCACTGGTGGCGGACCACTCCCTCCGCCACCCACTCGGACTCCGGTATTGGCTTGCTCAATGTAACAAGTCATGGGTTTCATCCTGGGAATTTAACAGCAAAGGGAATTGAACCCCCGGCACAGGGATTTTCGATCCCTTGCTCGCGGCTATCCCGTGCCAAACACCATCGTAGCCTCCACCGCCCGCTTCCACCCCGCATACAACCTCTCCCTCCGCTCCGCCCCCATCTCCGGCAAGAACGTCCGCTCCACCTGCCGCTGCTGCGCGATCTGCTCCCGGCTTTCCCAGAAACCCACCGCCAGCCCCGCCAGATACGCCGCCCCCAACGCCGTCGACTCCTTCACCGAAGGCCGCTCCACCGCGATATCCAGAATGTCCGCCTGGAACTGCGCCGTGAAATCGTTCGCGATCGCCCCGCCGTCCACCCGCAGTGCCTTCAACGTCAACTCCGCATCCGCCTGCATCGCGGTCAACACATCCCGCGTCTGATACGCCAGCGACTCCAACACCGCACGGATGAAATGCTCCTTGTTGGTCCCCCGCGTCAGCCCGAACATCGCCGCCCGCACATCGCTGCGCCAATACGGCGCCCCCAACCCCACGAACGCCGGCACGAAATACACCCCCTCCGACGACTGCGCCCGTTCCGCATAAGCCTGCGAATCCCCAGCCTTGCCCAGCATGCGCAACCCATCGCGCAGCCACTGGATGGCCGAACCCGCCGCGAATACGCTGCCTTCCAGCACGTACTCCACCTTGCCGTCGATGCCCCAGGCAATAGTTGTCAACAAACCGTTGTTCGACTGCACGGCCTTATCGCCCGTGTTCATCAGCAGAAAACACCCGGTCCCATAAGTGTTCTTGGCCATGCCCGGCTCGAAGCACGCATGCCCGAACAGCGCCGCCTGCTGATCGCCCGCCATGCCGCTGATCGGCACCCGATGCCCGAACACCGTCTGCGCCCCGGTATGCGCGTACACCTCGCTGCTGGAACGCACCTCCGGCAGCATCGCCGCCGGCACCTCCAGCATGCGCAGCAGGTCCGGGCACCACTGGCACTTGTGGATGTCGTACATCAGCGTGCGCGAGGCATTGCTGTAGTCGGTGGCGTGGGTGCGGTCTTCGGAAAGATTCCACAACAGCCAGCTGTCGATGGTGCCGAACAGCAACTCGCCGCGCTCGGCGCGTGCGCGCGCACCGGGTACGCGGTCGAGGATCCACTTGACCTTGGTGCCGGAGAAATACGCATCGATCAGCAGGCCGGTGCGTTCGCGCACCAGTTCCGCGTAACCGTCGGCCTTCAATTTTTCGCAAATGTCCGCCGTCTGCCGCGACTGCCAGACGATGGCGTTGTGGATGGCCTGGCCGGTCTTGCGGTCCCACACCACCGTGGTCTCGCGCTGATTGGTGATGCCGATGCCCGCGATTTCCGAAGCGCTGACCTGCGCCCGCGTCATCGCCTCCACCACCGTGCTCTGCACGTTGCCCAGGATCTCGCGCGGATCGTGTTCCACCCAGCCCGGCTGCGGAAACAGCTGCTCGAACTCCCGCTGCGCCATACCCACTACCGCGCCGCTGCGGTCGAACAGCATCGCCCGCGAGCTGGTGGTGCCTTGGTCGATGGCGAGGAGATAGGGTTTGACCACCGGCTCAAGCTCCGCGACTAAGAGGTTCGCGACATCCTACGCGCTAGAGCAGGGCATTGAGCGCCTCGGCTTTGCCGCTCTGCAGCAACCACGCAAGCGCGCCCAGGTTGAGCACCACCGTGATCCAGAACACGGACCGGAACTGGGCTTTCTTCGATTTGTGGCGAAGATGCTGCTGCGCAACCAGTGCGCCGGGCCAGCCGCCCAGCAAGGCGAACAGATGCAACGTGCTTTCCTGCGTTCGCCAGTGCTTGCGTTGCGCCGCTGATTTGTCCATGCCGTACGCCACGTAAGTGATCAGACTCAGGGCCAAGTAGGCGAGGGGAACGACAACGGGCAACTTGCCGATCAACCAGAACACAGCCATCGCCGCGAGGAACAGCATGCCCACCGCGATGCCCGGGAAAGGCTTGCCGTTTTTGACCTGGCTTGGCGCAATCTGGGAAGCGAACCGCACCTTTGAGGCATTGAACCTGCCTTTGGGATCGGTGACCAGTTCATACGAAACCAGGTCGTCAATCACGGGTCGCCGCGTTACCCGTTCGAACGCCTTGATATGCACGAAGGCGCGGGTGCCGCCGCCATTGGGTGTGACGAAGCCGAAGCCCTTTTCGTCGTTCCACTCCTGGAGGCGTCCGAGATAGCGCATGATTGTTGCCTCTTGCGTTGCAGCAGCGACTGGGAACCGGTAGGAGCGACGCGAGTCGCGAAGCACATACCGCGTCGGTTGTCATTAACTGGGCGATCCAGGGCTGAGGGCTTCGCGACTCGCGTCGCTCCTACAAGGGCGCGAAGTTGACTACGGTATTGGATGCCGGAATTTGCTTATCGCGTAGCGCGGTCTGGTCGGCATCGCGCGGGACCCAGGGTTTGGAACCCAGCTCGCCGATGTCCGGATAACTCCCCAGCACCTCGAACCGTTCGAACACGAACGGCACGCCTTCCGCGCCCAATGGCGAGTTGGCATCGGCGACATGGAAATGCAGGTGCGGGCCGGTGGAGTCGCCAGTGAAGCCGAGCGCGGCGATCACTTCACCGCGCTTCACGCGCTGACCTGGCTCGACCTTCAGGCTGCCGGGTTTGAGGTGTTCGTAGAAAGCGAAGCGGCCGTCGCCCAGGTCCAGAGCAATGTAGTTGCCCGTCGCGTCGCCGATCGCGTGCTTGGGGTGGGCGGCGACCGACGTGCTTTCCGGCACATCGTCGCGTGTCGCGGCCACCACGGCGTCGGCGACCGCCAGCACTTCGGCGCCGTAGCCGTACGCATTGCCGACCACGTCGGCATCGCCTTTGGCCGTATGGCCGCTTTCGTCCAGCTTCACCCAGTCGATGGCGAAGCGGCCGGGAATGCGCGCCTTGCCTTCGACCGTGTACAGCACCCGCCGGTGTCCGCGCGGCCAGTCGGGCGAATGGATCGCCGCCCACGGACCGCCGCGCAGCGGTGCGCCAAGCACCGGTGGCGCGGTTGCGCTGATCTGGACATTTGCTCCTTCGACTATGAAGGTACCGTCGTCCGCCACGCGGTACTCGATGCGGTGCGAGAGCGATCGCGCTGGCATGCCGGCGGGAAGCGAGAGTTCCAGATAGACCACAGCACGCATGCCCTGTGCGATGGCGCCGTTTGCGGCTCCGCCCGGCTGGGCAAGACGCGAGGTCAGTGCCTCGCCGCTGAAGCTGGCGAGTACGCGATGCTTTTCGTCGAGTACATCGACGCTTACCGGTGACAGAGGTTCGCGTGCGAAGTTGGTGAGGTGGAGTTCGTAGATCAGTCGCTGGGTGCCGTCGACCGCGACGGGTGTAGGCAGGGCGGGAATCTGCAGGTCGAAGGATTCGCGCAAGGGGGTGGCTGCATGCGCTTGAACGCAAAGGGCTATCGCGAAAATGGCAGCCATCAAACCGGAGCGGAGCGCGTTGGGTCGGTTCATTTCGTGAGAAGGCCACTGAGGGTAGCAGAGCTTAAAGCCTCGCCTCGAATTTCACCTCTCCCCTTGCGGGAGAGGTCGACGCGCTTGCGCGGCGGGAGAGGGGGGAGCGGAGACGATGAACCAGGAGTTGTAGTTCTGTTGCTACGTCCAGGAAGGCGCGCTTGTTTCCAGCACCCGGAGATCAGGGATATGGACTCCGTTCTCCCCTCATCCGCCCTTCGGGCACCTTCTCCCACAAGGGGAGAAGGGAGTGGCCCCGCTTTCCCACAATGGGAGAAGCTCTGGTTGTTCTGTAGAACTCAATCCCGCAATTCGGCCACGTAGCAATTGGCCTGCATCTGCTCGATCACCGCCTGCGCGGCGGCGGCGGTGGAGATGCTGCGGCCGTTGGTGGCCAGGTCGGCGGTGAAGGCGTGCGAATTCAACGCGCCGTCGACCGAGCGTTCTATGCAGTCGGCTTCATCATGCAGACCCAGAGAATGGCGCAGCAGCATGGCCGCGCTGAGGATCGTCGCGTAAGGGTTGGCGATGCCCTTGCCGGCGATGTCCGGCGCAGAACCATGGATCGGTTCGTACACACCGGCCTTGCCGTCGCCCAGCGAGGCCGAAGGCAGCAGGCCCAGCGAACCGGCCAGCATGGAAGCCTCATCGGTGAGGATGTCGCCGAACATGTTCTCGGTGACGATCACGTCGTACTCGCGCGGATGCGCCAGCAGGTGCATGGCCATCGCATCCACCAGCACGTGTTCCAACTTCACCTCGGGGAACTCGTCGCGGCCGATGCGCGCTGCGACATCCCGCCACAGGCGCGAAGTTTCCAGCACGTTGGCCTTGTCCACCGACACCACGTAGCTGCGGCGCTGACGGGCCAGCTTGAATGCGCTGCGCAATACGCGCTCGATCTCCGCTACCGAATACGTGCACAGATCGCTGGCGGATTCGGCGGTGCGGGTCTTCTCGCCGAAATAGATGCCGCCGGTGAGTTCGCGCACCACCATGATGTCCACGCCGGTGAGCAAGTGCGGCTTGATCGGCGAGGCGTTCAACGCGGCCGGATGGGGGCGCACCGGGCGCAGGTTGGCGTACAGGCCCATGCCTTTGCGCAGTGCCAGCAGGCCCTGCTCGGGGCGGACTTTGGAGTTGGGGTCCGACCATTTCGGCCCGCCCACTGCGCCCAGCAGCACCGCATCGGCGCTCTTGCAAGCGGCCAGGGTGGAAGCGGGCAACGGTTCGCCGTGCTTGTCGATGGCGATGCCGCCGATGTCGTGTTCGCTGAAGGTGAACTGGTGGCCGTAGCGACGGGCGACCGTTTTAAGTACCGACAAGGCGGCGGCGGTGACTTCCGGACCGATGCCGTCGCCGGGCAGGACTACGATTTCAGCTTGCATGGAAACGTTCCTCGTACTTTTTGATCTGGGGGTCGCGCAGCAACAGATAGCCAAGCTCATCCACGCCTTCCATCAGGCAGGTGCGGGCGAAGGCGTCGAGCGGGAAGGGGTAGGACTGGCCACCGGGCGTGCGCAATTCGCGCGCGGCGATGTCCACGGTGAGTTCGTCATCGGGGCGCTGCATCAGCGCCTGCACGATGTCCTCATCCAGCACGATCGGCAACAGCCCGTTCTTCAGCGAGTTGTTGCGGAAGATATCGGCGATCTCGCTACTGACGATGGCGCGCAGGCCCAGGTCGGTCAGCGCCCATGGCGCATGCTCGCGCGAGGAACCGCAGCCGAAATTGGCGCCGGCCAGCAGGATGGCGCGCCCCGCGTTCTCCGGCTTGTTGAAAACGAAATCCGGATTGGGCGAGCCGTCGGCCTGACGGCGCCAGTCGTTGAAGGCGTGCTTGCCCAGTCCGGCGCGCTCGGTGGTCGACAGGAAACGCGCGGGGATGATCTGGTCGGTGTCGATGTTGCTCTGGCGCAGGACCACGCTGCGTGAGGTGAGGGCGGCGAAGGCGGTCATGCGTGAATTTCCATAGCGAAGGCGACCGGCTTTTCCTTCTCCCACCGGGAGAAGGTGCCCGAAGGGCGGATGAGGGAATGGATTTTCCGCTTGTAATGGAGTTGGTTGGCGAGTGACTGCCATTCCCTCATCCGTCGCTTCGCGCCACCTTCTCCCGGTGGGAGAAGGGAATCAAAAGCGTTCATCACGCCACCTCCTTGGCGAACAACTCCCGCGGGTCGGACACCTTCCCGTTCACCGCCGCCCACGCCGCGGTCATCGGCGAGGCCAACAGCGTGCGCGAACCCGGACCCTGGCGGCCTTCGAAATTGCGATTGCTGGTACTGACCGCCAATTGTCCCGGCGCGACCAGATCGCCGTTCATGGCGATGCACATCGAACAGCCTGGCTCGCGCCATTCGGCGCCGGCGGAGCGCACGATCTTGTCGATGCCTTCGGCTTCGGCCTGGCGCTTGACCAGTTCCGAACCGGGCACCACCAGCATGCGCACACGCGGATCGACGCGATGGTCGCGCAGTACGGCGGCTACTTCACGCATGTCGCTGAGCCGGCCGTTGGTGCAGGAGCCGACGAAGACCACGTCAACCGGTGTGCCTTGCAGCGAATGGCCGGAATCGAAATGCATGTAATCCAGTGATTTCTGCGCGGCGGCGTCCTTGGCGGATGGGATCGGCCGATCCACTGCGATGGCCGTGCCCGGATGCGTGCCCCAGGTCAGGGTAGGGCGGATGTCGCGCGCATCGATGCTCACTTCCTGGTCGTAGCGTGCGCCTTCGTCGCTGCTGAATTGCGACCAGCGCGCTTTGGCTTCCTCGAACGCCGCGCCTTGCGGTGCGCGCGGCGTGTTCGCCATCCACGCGTAGGTGACCTCGTCCGGCGCAACCATGCCGGCGCGCGCGCCGGCTTCGATGGACATGTTGCACAGGGTCATGCGCTGCTCCATGTCCATCGCGCGGATGGTGGAGCCACGGTATTCAAGCACGTGGCCGGTGCCGCCGTTGACGCCGATCACGCCGATGATGTGCAGGATCACGTCCTTGGCGCCGACGCCCGGCGCCAGCGGACCTTCGACGGTGATCGCCATGGTTTTGGCTTTGCGCTGCAGCAGGCATTGCGTGGCCAATACGTGGCCGACTTCGCTGGTGCCGATGCCGAAGGCCAGCGAACCGAACGCGCCGTGGGTGGAAGTGTGGCTGTCGCCGCAGACGATGGTCATGCCGGGCTGGGTCAAGCCCAGTTCCGGCGCGATCACGTGGACGATGCCGCGTTCGGCAGACTGCATGTCGAACAGTTCGATGCCGTACTCGGCGCAGTTGCTGGCCAGCGTGTCGACCTGGGTTTCCGAGGCCTGGGTGAAGTAGTGGAATTTACCATCCGCATCGGCCGGCGTGGTCGGCGTGGAATGGTCCATGGTCGCCTTGGTCCGGTCCGGCCGCCTTGGCGCTATACCGCGCGCACGCAATTCGGTGAAGGCCTGCGGCGAGGTGACTTCATGGATCAGGTGCAGGTCGATGTACAGCACCGCAGGCGCGGCGTCGGTTTCGGGGACTACGACGTGCGCGTCCCAGAGTTTGTCGAAGAGGGTGCGGGGGGTGGAGCTCATGCGATGGGTCCGGTCGAACAGAAGATTGCGGGAGTAGGCCTCCCCCTTTGGAAAAGGGGGATTGAGGGGGATTTGCTCTTGGCGCCAAGAGCAAATCCCCCCTGCCCCTCTTTTTCAAAGGGGGGAGTAGCAAACGCGAAAAGGATGTCGACCATCACGCCTCCGCCATTTCCGATTTCGCCTTGGCTCCATTGCGTTGGCGCAGCAACCGGTTGGCCACGTCCAGCCAGGCCAGCGCGCTGGCTTCGATGATGTCCTTGCTGGTGCCGGTGCCGTCGTACTCCTCGCCTTCGTAGCGCACGCTGAGATTGGCTTCGCCACGCGCATCGGCGCCCAGGCCCACGCTGTGCACCTGGTAGCTTTCCAGTACCAGATCCACGCCGGTGGCCATGGCCAGTGCGGCGAACAGCGCATCGACCGGGCCGTCGCCTTCTGCGGTTTCGAACACGCGGTCGCCGTCGGGGTCCGACAATTCAACGGTGGCGCGCGCGCGATGGCCGGCATCGCTCACGGTCATCGACGAAAGCCGGTAGCCCTCGCTGTCCGCGCCGTCCTGCATCAAGGTCTGCAGGTCGTTGTCGTGGACCACACGTTGCTTCTCGCACAACGCCTTGAAGGAAGCGAAGACCAGGTCCAGTTCCGACTCCTCCAGCAAGTAGCCCAGCGCGCGCAGCCGCTGTTCCACCGCGGCGCGGCCGCTATGGCGGCCCAGCACCATCTGCGAGGACGGCCAGCCCACGTCTTCCGGGCGCATGATTTCGTAGGTGCCGCGATGGCGCAGCATGCCGTGCTGGTGGATGCCGGCTTCGTGCGCGAACGCATTGGCGCCGACCACCGCCTTGTTGCGCTGGACCGGCATGCCTACCAGGCGCTGCAGCAGTTGCGAGGTGGGCACGATGCGGTTGGTGTCGATTTTGGTATCAGCGCTGAAGTACGCACCGCGTACCTTCAACGTCATCACCACTTCTTCCAGCGCGGCGTTGCCGGCGCGCTCGCCGATGCCGTTGACGCTGCATTCCACCTGCCGCGCACCGCCTTCGATGGCCGCCAGCGAATTGGCCACCGCCAGGCCCAGGTCGTTATGGCAGTGGGTGCTGAAGATCACATCGCGTGCGCCGGACACATTGGCGATCATGCGTTCGAACAGGCCGCGGATTTCGGTGGGTGTGGTGTAGCCGACGGTATCGGGCAGGTTGATGGTGCCGGCGCCGGCGGCGATTGCAGCGGCGATCACTTCGGCCAGGAAATCCTCTTCGGTGCGCAGGGCATCCTCGGCGGAGAACTCTACATCGTCGACATGGCCGCGCGCCGCTGTCACGCTGCGGGTCACCGCTTCCAGCACCTGTTCGCGGCTCATGCGCAGCTTGTGTTCGCGGTGCAGCGGGCTGGTGGACAGGAACAGATGGATGCGCGGACGCGCGCTGCCCTCCAGCGCGCGCGCCGAGGCTTCGATGTCGCCCGGCAGGCAGCGCGACAGCACGCACAAGGTGGTATCGCGCAGTTCACGCGAGATCAGCGCCGCGGCTTCGCGGTCGGACTGCGAACTGGCGGGGAAGCCGGTTTCGATCACGTCCACGCCCAGCTCTGCGAGTGCGCGGGCCATCACCAGCTTCTGCGAAGGCGACATGCTGCAGCCGGGCGATTGTTCTCCATCGCGCAGGGTGGTGTCGAAAATCCGGACCTGGGCCGGGGTTGCGATTACTGGAATGTCGCTCACCAGGTGTACTCCTCTTCGGTAACGGCGTGACGCGCAACGGGCGCATCGACGGTAATGGGGTTGGACAGGGGAATGGGGGGATTGGGAGGAACGAACCCGGCGCCGGAACGCACGGGTTCGACCGGATGCAGTTCCTGCGTGCGCCGGCGCGGCTTGCGCGGCGCACGCGGGCGCACATCGGAAAGCAGGCCAGCCAGCACCGTGGCATCGATGTTGCCGCCGGAAACCACCGCGCATTTTCGCTTACCGGAGACGCGGCGGCCAGCGGCCAGCGCCAGCGCACCGGCGCCCTCGGCGATGATGTTCTCTTCCAGGGCCAGCCGGACCAGGGTTTCGCGCAGTTCGGCCTCGCGCACGATCACCACGTCGTCCAGCAGGCTGGCGCACAAGCGGCGGGTCAGGAAGCCGGGGACTTTCACGCGCACGCCGTCGGCCAGGCTGGCGACCGGAGCGATGGCGCGGGTGTCGCCCTTCAACGCGCGCGCCATTGAATCCACGCCCTCCACCTGCGCCCCGACCACGCGCACACCCTGCGATTTCAGCGCCAGCGCCACGCCGGAAGCCAGGCCGCCGCCACCGATGGGCACGATGACCACGTCCGGCGCGTGCGGCGCGATCTCGATGCCGACCGTGCCCTGGCCGGCGATCACGTCCGGATCGTCGAATGCGGACAGGAAGCGGTAATCGTTCTGGGCGGCCAGTTCGCGTGCGAAGGCATAAGCTTCGTCGTAGCTGTCGCCATGCTGGCGCACGGTCGCACCCCAGTGCGCCACGCCGGCGATCTTGTTGGCCGGCGCGCCGTGCGGCATCACCGTGATCGCCTGCACGCCCAGCCGGTAGGCGGCCCAGGCCAGTCCCTGCGCATGGTTGCCGGCGGAGGCGGCGATCACCGGCCGCGTATCGCCGCGTTCGCGTGCGGCCAGCAAGGCGTTCAACGCGCCGCGTACCTTGTACGAACCGGTGCGCTGCAGATTCTCCAGCTTCAGCATCACGCCGAAGCGTTCGGCATGGTGCATCGGCGTGGGCGGCAGATAACGCCGCAGGCGCGCCTGCGCCGCCAATACGTCGGCCACGGTGACGATTACGTCGCTTACCTCAGGCTCGCTTACGGCAGGTTCGTTGCTGGCGCTGGCGCGTGTATCAGGCATGGAAATGCGAAAGGCGTGCGGACGACGCTGGAAGAAGACGCCTCCGTGCGGCTTTGTCCATGCAGCCCAGGGCAGAAGCTGAAGAGCAAATCCCCCTCAATCCCCCTTTTTCAAAGGGGGAGGCGGTTCCCGTCACCGCATTGTTTCGGAAGTGCCGACGCACTCCCCCTTTGAAAAAGGGGGGCAGGGGGGATTTGCTCTTGACGTTCACGACAAGCCCTCCACCAGCGTGATCTCCACCGACACGCAGTCGTAAACCTTCAGCATCTGCAGGCGCAGGGTTTCGGCCGGACGCTGTCCGTCGACCACCAGTTGCAGGCGCCAGCGGCCGTCTTCGCTCGCCGGTTCGCCATTGATGGACTGCGGGGTGAAACCACGGCGTTCGGCCATGCCGATCACGCGCGTCAGCGCGCCTTCGGCGGGCTTCAGCACCAGGTCAAGCCGGTAGCGCATGCGAGGACTCCGTTCGCGGCTCTGTTGCATTGGGTTCGGTGCTGCTCTGGTCGGACGCGCCCTGGTCGGCTGGATTGCTGTCCAGCATGGTGCTGTTGGCGGTGTTGGGCGGCACCAGCGGCCACACGTTGGCCTTGACGTCGATGGCCACGTGCAGCAGCGCGGGGCCCGGTTGCGCCAGCAGATCGGCCAACGCGTCTTCCACCTGGTCGCGGCGGTCGATGCGCTTGGCGGGAATGCCGAACACTTCGGCCAGGGCCGCGAAATCCGGATTGTCGGACAGGTCGATCTCGCTGTAGCGCTTGGCGAAGAACAGTTCCTGCCACTGCCGCACCATGCCCAGCGAACTGTTGTCCAGCAGCACGATCTTCACCGGCAGCTGGCAGCGGGCGATGGTCACCAGTTCCTGCACGTTCATCATGAAACTGCCATCGCCGCTGACCAGCAGCACGGTGCGGTCGGGGCAGGCGAACTGCGCGCCCATCGCCGCCGGCAGGCCGAAGCCCATGGTGCCCAGCGCGCCGCTGGTCAGATGATTGCGCGGATGGTTGAACTTGCAGTGCTGCGCCACCCACATCTGGTGCTGGCCGACATCGCAGGCGACGATGGCATCGTCCGGCGCCAGTTCGGTCATGCGCTTCAGCAAGGCGGGTGCGTAGATGTCGGTGCCAGGCGCGTCGTAGCGGAAGCCGTGCTTTTCGCCCAGCATGCGGCAGCGCTTGCGCCAGTCGTCGCAGGTGCTGCGCGCGCCGACCAGCGCACGCAGTCCGGCAGCGACATCGCCCGGCACGGCAATGTTGGCGGTGCGCAGCTTGGAGATTTCGTAGGCATCGGCATCCAGGTGGATGACGCGTGCGAACGGAGCGAATTCGGCCAGCTTGCCGGTGGCGCGGTCGTCGAAGCGCGCGCCGACAACGATCAGCAGATCCGATTCCTGCACGGCCATGTTCGCCGCGCGGGTGCCGTGCATGCCCAGCATGCCCAGGTAGTGGGGATGGCCGCCGGGCAGCGCGCCCAGACCGCGCAGGGTCAGCACGGTGGGAATCCGGGTGGCTTCGACGAACTCGCGGAATACTTCCACCGCACCGGCCAGGCCGATGCCGCCGCCGCCGTAGATGACAGGCTTCTCCGCACCGGCGATAGCCGCCAATGCTTCGGCCAGGGCCGCATCGGCAGGCGCGGGCGGCGCTTCCACTTCGGCCGGCACGTGATCGGGCAGATGCGAGGCATCGGCGACCTGCACGTCTTTCGGCAAGTCGATCAGCACCGGACCCGGGCGGCCCTCACGCGCGATGCGGAAGGCTTCGCGCACGATTTCCGGCAGGTCTTCCACGCGGCGCACGATGTAGCTGTGCTTGACGATGGGCAGGGTCAGGCCGAACACGTCCAGTTCCTGGAACGCGTCGGTGCCCATCAGATGGGTGGCGACCTGTCCGGTCAGGCACACCATCGGCACCGAATCCAGCATCGCATCTGCAATCCCGGTGACCAGATTGGAAGCGCCGGGACCGGAAGTCGCGACGCACACGCCGACGCGTCCGCTGGCGCGCGCATAACCGTTCGCCGCCAGCGCCGCGCCTTGTTCATGGCGCACCAGGATGTGTTTCAGTTTCGAATCCACCAGCGCGTCGTAGAACGGCATGATGGTGCCGCCGGGATAGCCGAACAGCGTTTCCACGCCTTCGGCCTCCAGCGCCTGGGTCAGCCAGCGGGCGCCATTGCGTGGGGCAGCGGCGGCGGTTGCGTTCATGCGGCGGCGGCCTTCGCTGTTGTGGTGGCGTCGTCGGCGTCGGGCTGCGAAGCGTTGGCCGACAGCCACACCATCTTGGCGCGCAGCTGCTTGCCCACCACTTCGATCGGGTGCTCCATGTCGGCCTTCTTGAACTTGTTGTAGTTCGGCAGGCCGGCTTCGTATTCGGCGATCCAGTTCCTGGTGAAGGTACCGTCCTGGATGTCGGTCAGGATGTCCTTCATGCGCTTCTTGGTGTCGGCGTCGATCACGCGCGGGCCGCTGACGTAGTCGCCGTACTGCGCGGTCTCGGAAATGAATTCCAGCATGCGGGTGATGCCGCCTTCGTAGAACAGGTCCACGATCAGCTTCAGTTCGTGCAGCACTTCGTAATAGGCGATTTCCGGCTGGTAGCCGGCTTCCACCAGGGTTTCGAAACCGGCCTGCACCAGCGACGACGCGCCGCCGCACAGCACGGCCTGCTCGCCGAACAGGTCGGTCTCGGTCTCTTCCTTGAAGGTGGTCTTGATGATATTGGCGCGCGCGCCGCCCAGGCCGGCGGCGTACGCCAGCGCCAGCGCCTCGGCGTTGCCGCTCTTGTCCTGGTACACGGCGTAGATGCAGGGAACGCCGCGGCCGATCTCGTACTCGCGGCGCACCAGCGCGCCGGGGCCCTTGGGCGCGACCAGTACCACGTCGATGTCCTCGCGCGGCTTGATCAGGTCGAAATGCACGTTCAGACCGTGCGCGAACAGCAGGCAGGCGCCCGGCTTGATGTTGTCCTTCAACACTTCGTCATAGAGCTTGCGCTGGACCATGTCCGGGGTCAGCACGGCGACCAGATCGGCATCCTTCACCGCTTCGGCCGGCGTCTTGACCACAAAACCGTCGGCCTTGGCCTTGGCTTCGGTCGGGCCGCCCGGGCGCAGGCCGACGGTGACGTCGAATCCGGATTCGCGCAGATTCAGCGCGTGCGCGCGGCCCTGGCTGCCGTAGCCGACGATGGCGATGCGTGTATTGGAAATGCCGGTGTTGGGAAGGTTGCTGGTGGTCATTGCGTTGGATTCCATGGAAGGTTGAAGGGAAGGCTGGAGAATCTGGAAGGCCTGAAAACAAAAAACCCCGCACTTCTCAGTGCGGGGTTTTGCGAATCTGGCGTTGCTGCTGCTTACACGCCTATTCGTCCCGCACCGGTTGGCGAGGTAATAAGTACGAGTACGAGCACGGCGGCCGCTGCGGCGGTGGCGTGGGCACTCTGCGTGGGCGTGTGGCGTTGCAACATAGGGGTAGAGGAACATGCGCTTATAGGACTTGTCAAGCATACCAACGCCCATGGCGGGCAATTGCGGACAACACCAGAAATGGTTGCAATTGAAACACCGATAGTTGCAACTGAAACGTTGAAAACGACGCAGAATCAACACCCCCTGCAAGCAAGCGCTGTCCGCGTGTCGCCCCATGCCTGAATACCGCTCCAGAACCTCCACCCACGGCCGCAACATGGCCGGTGCACGCGCGCTGTGGCGCGCCACCGGCATGAAGGACGAGGACTTCCACAAGCCCATCGTGGCCATCGCCAACTCTTTCACCCAGTTCGTGCCCGGCCATGTGCACCTGAAAGACCTCGGACAACTGGTCGCCCGCGAGATCGAGCGCGTCGGCGGCGTGGCCAAGGAATTCAACACGATCGCCGTCGACGACGGCATCGCCATGGGCCACGACGGCATGCTGTATTCGCTGCCCAGCCGCGAGATCATCGCCGACTCGGTGGAATACATGGTCAACGCGCATTGCGCCGATGCGCTGGTGTGCATCTCCAATTGCGACAAGATCACCCCCGGCATGCTGATGGCCGCACTGCGCTTGAACATCCCCACGGTGTTCGTTTCCGGTGGGCCGATGGAAGCCGGCAAGACCAAGTTGTCCGAGCATGGCCTGGATCTGGTCGACGCGATGGTCGTGGCCGCCGACGAGAGCGCCTCGGACGCCAAAGTCGCCGAGTACGAGCGCAGCGCATGCCCGACCTGCGGTTCGTGTTCGGGCATGTTCACCGCCAACTCGATGAACTGCCTGACCGAAGCGCTGGGCCTGGCCCTGCCGGGCAACGGTTCCACGCTGGCCACGCATGCGGACCGCGAACAGTTGTTCCTGCGTGCCGGCCGCGTCGCCGTGGAGCTGTGCCACCGCTGGTACGGCGGCGAAGACGCTTCGGCGCTGCCGCGCTCCATCGCCAGTTTCGAAGCCTTCGAGAACGCGATGACCTTGGACATCGCCATGGGCGGTTCCACCAACACCATCCTGCATCTGCTGGCCGCAGCGCAGGAAGCCGAAGTGGATTTCGATCTGCGCGACATCGACCGGCTTTCGCGCAAGGTGCCGCAACTGTGCAAGGTTGCGCCCAACATCCAGAAGTACCACATGGAAGACGTGCACCGCGCCGGCGGCATCATCTCCATCCTCGGCGAGCTGGCACGGGGCGGACTGCTGCACACGCAGTTGCCGACCGTGCACAGCCGCAGCCTGGGCGAAGCCATCGCGCAATGGGACGTGACCCAGAGCCAGGACGAAGCGGTGCACACCTTCTACAAGGCCGGACCCGGCGGCGTGCCCACGCAAGTGGCTTTCAGCCAGTCGGCGCGCTGGAAGACGCTCGACGTCGACCGCAGCGATGGCTGCATCCGCGACGTCGAACATGCTTATTCGCAGGAGGGCGGCCTGGCCGTGCTGTACGGCAATCTGGCCGTGGATGGTTGCGTGGTGAAGACCGCGGGTGTGGACGAATCCATCCATGTCTTCGAGGGCAGCGCCAAGGTGTTCGAAAGCCAGGACGACGCGGTGAAAGGCATCCTGGGCAACGAAGTAACCGCTGGCGACATCGTGGTGATCCGCTACGAAGGCCCCAAGGGCGGGCCGGGCATGCAGGAGATGCTGTACCCGACCAGCTATCTGAAATCGAAAGGCCTGGGCAAGCAATGCGCGTTGCTGACCGATGGACGTTTCTCCGGTGGCACTTCGGGCCTGTCCATCGGACATGCGTCGCCGGAAGCGGCTGCAGGCGGCGCCATCGGTCTGGTGCGCGAAGGCGACCGCATTCGCATCGATATACCGAATCGTTCCATCGACTTGCTGGTGGCGGAAGACGAACTGGCCAAGCGGCGCGCCGAGCAGGACGCCAAGGGCTGGAAGCCGGCCGCGCCGCGTCCGCGCAAGGTCACCACCGCGCTGAAGGCGTATGCGTTGCTGGCCACCAGCGCCGACAAGGGCGCCGTGCGCGACAAGGCGATGCTGGACGGCGAAGCGGCGCGCCCCGGTTCCGACACTCCGCTATGGGGCGTGTTCTGATCGTAACGGAGCGGTGTATCGCGCCAGCATAGGATCTTCGTGTGGGGCCCGCGCCCTGACTTGCCGATAGCGATGCGCGAGATCGCCCACGCGCAGACGATCGCAGCGCTGGCCGCTCAATCTTCAGCCAGCACGATGATCTTGTCGTGTTCGGAGAAACCGACCCGCTGCGATTTGGTCGGGTTCACGGTGACGCCGAAGCCACGGCCCGGGTCGTTGCTGTGCGCGACCAGGCGATAGCCGATAGCGGTTTCGCCGCGCCGCGCGGCGGCCTCGATCACGGTGTAGAAGTCCACGGGCCGGCCGGGCAGCACGTAGTCGCTGGCGGGACGGATGTAGACCTCGGAGCCCTCGGCGCTGAACAGCTGGCGGAAGACGCGGTCCAGGTGCTTGTTTTCCGAAAGCTGCGACAGCATCAGGCTGACCAGCGAATCGCTGACGATGAAATCGTCGGCGCGCGCGACCTGCGCCAGCGCGCGATTGCGCAGGTCCATCATCTCGCTGACGATGTTGAGCGATTTGCCGCTGGCCTCGGCGATGTTGCGCAGATGCAGCAAGCTGATCAGGGTCTGGGCATCGGCTTCCTGGATCGGCAGCTGGCTGTAGCTCATGACGATGATGTGGTGGTACCGGGTGACCTGCACGGCTTCCAGCATGGCGCGGCTGGCGATGTCGCCTTCGATCACCTGCAGGCGTTGCCGCTGCAGTTCCGCTGCCAGCGCCTTCCAATCGGCATCGCCGGCGCCAGTGCCGGTATCCGGGCGGCGTACGACGGTGATTTCGGAACCGGGCGCCACGTAGTTGTCCAGCTCGCGTATCACCGCGGTCGTCTTTTCGTTCCAGCCCAGGATCAGGGTGCGTTCCGGGGAGGCTTCCGATTTCTCTTTATCCGCGATGGCGCTCGCATCCGGCACGGGCGGTGGCGACGACGACTGGATCAGGGTGTCGTCGTCTTCGCTGATGGCGATGACTTTATCGTTGCGGGCCAGAATGGTGCTCATCGGCGGATTTATCAGCACCTTGCCGTTGGTGCGCATGACGCCGATCACGGCGGAGTCTTCATAGCTCGACAGTGCTTCGCGATAGGTCCTGCCGCCCAGTCCGGCCGCTTCGGTGAAATAGATCTCTGCGCCGTCGAAATCCAGCAGTTCCGTGTACACCACGCTCAGACCGGACTGCCGGCAGGTCTGCGCGGTCACGCGGGCGATCAGATCGGAGCCCTGCACGAAAACGGCTTCATCGCCGCCCACCAGATGGGCCGCTTCCAGGTTATGCGGTTCGCGGATTTCGGCCACGATGTGGTAGCTGCTTTCGCGCCGGTGCGGATTGTTGGTGATGGCCAGCACCGATTTGATAACGTGGATGTCGGGATTGTCGGTCGCGGGGGCCAGCACGATGATGGAGCGCGCCGCATGCGGATCGACGACGGCCAGATCGTCCATGTCCAGCGGATCGCCGCTGCGGCAGATGACGCGGGTGTTCCTGGTGTTGGGGAACTTGGCCCGGATATCGTCTTCCATCTCCACCTTGTCGCGGTCGGCCAGGATCACGATGCGCGGGTTTTTCTGGTTTTCGTTGGCGATGATCAGTTCGCCGATGATCGAGAACACCTTGCTGGACCAGCCCAGGATCAGCGTGTGGTTGGTTTCGACCACGCGCGAGCGGCCCTTGCGCAACTCGCCCAGCCGCGACTCCAGACCGGAAGTGATGGTGCCGATCAGCATGCTGACGATGAAGATGCCGCCCAGCGTCACCAGCAGCATCATGATGCGCAGTGGCCAGCCCTCGTCGCCGGACATGGTGCCCGGGTCCAGGGTGCGCATGAGGCTCTGCCAGCCGCCTTCGACCAGGCCCAGCCGACTGCCGGGATCCCCCGGATCCGCGCCGACACCCAACAACGCCAGGACGACCGCGGCCAACAACACGATGCTCAGGGAAATCAGCGCCAGCCAGCCGATGATGGCGATGGTTCCCCGGGAAAGCGTGTTTTCGAAGCGGTAACGCAGGCGGTCGCGCCAGGTGATGCGGGTGGGTGCGGACATAGCGGAAGGCGAGTTGCCCGGAGAGGGAAGAAGAGCCGATTGTCGCCGCAGTGCGAGGGCGTTGCCTAGGCATGGGGTGGGCCCAAGCCCACCGCATGGAACCGTGCGATCCGATTCGACGCCGCGAGGCGACCGCCGCCGGTTTGTGGTCTAATTCGCCCCGAAGCGGGGGTATCGCCGGCCCAGTGGGGCGGCGGTTGAGACAGACCCTTCGAACCTGATCCGGTTAAGACCGGCGTAGGGAAGCTTCGCAGGACGCCCATGATCCCCGCGATCGCCTGCCGTCCATGCGCCGCCGCTTCGTCCCGCATTCCTTTGGACGAACGCCATGAACGCAGTGCCTTCCTCGCTGTTGCAGCAGACCGACCAGCTTTCCGAATCCGTGACCCGGCCCATTCCCGGCTCGCGCAAGATCTTCGTGCAGGGTTCGCGCCCGGACATCCAGGTGGCGATGCGCGAAATCGCGCAGACCCAGACCCCTACGCTGTTCGGCGGCGAAGAAAATCCGCCGATCACCGTCTACGATCCGTCCGGCCCGTACACTGACCCGAACGCACGCATCGATCTGTCCACCGGCCTGCCAGCGCTGCGCGCCAAATGGATCGAGGAGCGCGGCGATACCGAACGCCTGTCGCAGCTGAGTTCCGAATTCGGCCGTGGCCGCGAGACCAATGCGCGCCTGGATGCGGTGCGTTTTCCCGGCCGTATCCTGCCGCGTGTGGCCAAGGCCGGCGCCAACGTCAGCCAGATGCATTACGCGCGCAAGGGCATCATCACCCCGGAGATGGAATACGTCGCCATCCGCGAGAACCAGCGTCTGGACGCGGTGCGCGATGCGCTGTTGCTGAAGCAGCATCCCGGCGAGTCGTTCGGCGCCAGCATCCAGAAGTTCATCACTCCTGAATTCGTGCGCGACGAGATCGCTCGCGGCCGCGCCATCCTGCCCAACAACATCAACCACCCGGAAAGCGAACCGATGATCATCGGCCGCAACTTCCTGACCAAGATCAATGCCAATATCGGTAACAGCGCGGTGTCCTCCGGCATCGCGGAAGAGGTCGAGAAGCTGGTGTGGTCGATCCGCTGGGGCGGCGACACGGTCATGGACCTGTCCACCGGCAAGCACATCCATGAAACGCGCGAGTGGATCATCCGCAACTCGCCGGTGCCCATCGGTACCGTGCCGATCTATCAAGCGCTGGAAAAAGTCGACGGCCGCGCCGAAGAACTGACCTGGGAGATGTTCCGCGACACCCTGATCGAACAGGCCGAGCAGGGCGTGGACTACTTCACCATTCATGCCGGCGTGCTGCTGCGCCATGTGCCGCTGACCGCCAAGCGCGTCACCGGCATCGTCTCGCGCGGTGGATCGATCATGGCCAAGTGGTGCCTGGCCCACCACAAGGAAAATTTCCTCTATACGCACTTCGAGGACATCTGCGAAATCATGAAGGCCTACGACGTGGCCTTCTCGCTGGGCGACGGTCTGCGCCCGGGCTGCATCGCCGACGCCAACGACGCCGCCCAGTTCGGTGAACTGGAAGCGCTGGGCGAGCTGACCAAGATCGCCTGGAAGCACGACGTGCAGACCATGATCGAAGGCCCCGGCCACGTGCCGATGCAGATGATCAAGGAGAACATGGACAAGCAGCTGGCCGAATGCGGCGAAGCGCCGTTCTACACGCTGGGTCCGCTGACCACCGATATCGCGCCGGGCTACGACCACATCACCAGCGCCATCGGTGCGGCGATGATCGGCTGGTTCGGCACGGCGATGCTCTGTTACGTGACCCCGAAGGAACACCTGGGCCTGCCCAACCGCGAGGACGTGCGCGACGGCATCATGGCTTACAAGATCGCAGCGCATGCGGCCGATCTGGCCAAGGGCCATCCCGGCGCGCAGGTGCGCGACAACGCGCTGAGCAAGGCGCGCTTCGAGTTCCGTTGGGAGGACCAGTTCCACCTGGGCCTGGATCCGGAGAAGGCCAAGGACTTCCATGACGAGACCTTGCCCAAGGATGCGCACAAGCTGGCCCACTTCTGTTCCATGTGCGGCCCGCATTTCTGTTCGATGAAGATCACCCAGGACGTGCGCGACTACGCGGCCGAACACGGAGTCGAGGAAACGGCCGCACTGGAAGAGGGCATGGCCGAGAAGTCGGCGGAGTTCAGGGCACAGGGCGCGCAGGTTTACCACCAGGGCTGAATGGATCGGGAGAAGGCCTGCGACCTTCTCCCGGCTTCCTGCGTACCTTCACCGAGGACGAATGAACCGGTGATAGGTTCTGTCCACCATGAGGTCCAGGAGATCAGCCATGCAGATTCAAAGACGTTTTGCCGTTGGGGCGCTGGGCGTATTCGTGCTGCTGCTGGCCGCTTGCGCCAGCGGCCCGCGCATCACCAGCGAAGCCGACCCGGAAGCCGATTTCGGCAGCTACCGCACTTTCGGTTTCTACACGCCATTGGCGTTGGAAAAAGAGGGCTACGCCACGCCCACCACCGACCGCATCAAGGCCGCTACGCGCGCGCAACTGGAATCGCGCGGTTACACCTACACTACCCAGCAACCCGATCTGTGGGTGAACCTCAACGCCTACATGCAGGAACGTACCGACGTCACTTCTTACCCGACCGTCGATTACAGCTATTACTACAGCTACCGGTCCCGCGCTTACTTCGCCGTGCCTTATTGGCGCGATCAGACCCAGGTGCGCCAGTACACCGAAGGCACGCTCAACGTGGATCTGGTGGACCGGCAGAAGAACCGCCTGGTCTGGGAAGGTATCGCGGTGGGCCGCATCGCCAAGCTCAAGCCCGCAGAGCGCGCCGCACGCATCGATTCGACTCTGGCGGAGATCTTCGCCCGTTATCCGTACCGGGCCGGTAGCGGCGTGCCGGCAGTACAGCCATGAGCGGGGGCGCCACGGTCGCCAAGGCCGGCATCGGTTTCGGCACGGCGCTGGCGATCACCATTTCATGGAGCGCGAACAAGTCGCTGCTGTGGGCGGTGATCCACGGCCTGTTGTCGTGGGTCTACGTGGTGTACTACGCGCTGGTGCACCACAAATGAAGCGCCACTTCAAATGAGATCCCGGATGACACTTCGAATGAAGCGCCGCGCATGACGATGCCGTCGGCCTGGCTGCGCTGGCTGGTCACGGCGCGCAGGCATCCGTCCGCCTTCCTGCTGTTCGTGCAGCTCGCTGGCGTGCTGCTGTATCCGGCGATGGAGAATACCCAGGCCGGCCGTGCCGTGTTCGGCGCCTTCGGCATTCTGGTCCTGGCACTGGCGTTGTGGGTGGTCAACCGCAGCGCTTCGATCAACTGGATCGCCTGGTGCATGGCGGTGCCGGCCGTGGTCCTATCCCTGCTTTCCGCATGGGCGCAGATGCCCGGGCTGCTGGTCTACGCGCATCTGCTGGAAGGCGCGCTCTACTTCTATACGGCCGCAAGCCTCACCGCCTACATGCTGCAGGACCATCGGGTCACCCGCGATGAACTGTATGCGGCCGGCGCGACCTTCACCCTGCTGGCCTGGGCGTTCGCTTTCGCTTATTCGGTCTGCCAGCAGTGGTATCCGGGCAGCTTCATCGCGGCGGTCAATCCACAGGATCCGCGGACCTGGATGGAGCTGCTGTTCCTGAGCTTCAGCGTGCTCTCCAGCGTGGGCCTGAGCGACATCGTTCCGGTGCGGCCGGAGGCGCGCGCGCTGGTGATGTTCGAATCCCTCGCCGGAGTGATGTACATCGCCCTGGTGGTCTCGCGATTGATCGGACTCACCACGCTGAGGACGGCCGCGCGCAACGACGATCCGCACTAACGAAGGTCTGAATAAACTCTGTTTCATCCGGAATAACAGGGCGGGCAATGCCCGCCTGATGGACGCAACGGCGGGCACTGCCCGCCCTACGACGTGCGCGTTGAATCTTCGGCAATCGCGACAATCCGCGTCAACCACTGCAGCAATCCGGATCAACTGCGTCTCCCTGCCTGCATGCCATCGTACGAATACGCACGCCGTGCGACTCGTTCGATCAGGTAAGGGGAAACAGCATGAACCGCAAACTCCTGGCCACCGCCATCTGCGCCGCATTGGCGTGGCCGCTGGCCGCTACCGCCGTACACGCGCAGGAAGCCGCCGCCGCGGCGGACACCGACGAAGACAAGGACGCCACTGAGCTCGACCGCATCCTGGTCACCGGTTCGCGCATCCCGCGCGCGCAGCTGGAGACCGCTTCGCCGGTGATCACGATCAGCGCCGAGGACATCCAGCGCCAGGGCTTCCGCAATGTTTCCGACGTGTTGCGCGCGCAGCCGCTGGCGACCGGCGCGGTGCAGGACAACCAGTACGCCGGCAGCTTCACTTCCAACGCCACCACCATCAGCCTGCTGGGCCTGTCGCCCAGTTTCACTCTGATCCTGATGGACGGGCGGCCGCTGGCCGACTATCCGCTGCTCTACAACGGACAGAGCAACTTCACCGACCTGACCAGCATTCCGACCGCGATGGTCGAACGGATCGAGATCCTGCCCGGCAACCAGTCCTCGATCTACGGCTCGGCGGCGATCGCTGGCGTGGTCAACATCATTCTGAAGAAGCGCCTGGACGGCATGCAGCTGGATGCGCGCGTCGGCGGCTACTCCGATGGCGGCGGCGACAACCAGCGCCTGCAACTGACCGGTGGCAAGGCCTGGGACAACCTGGACATCACCTATGGCCTGCAATACAGCCATCAGGATCCGATCTACATGCGGCAGCGGGATTTCACCGACACCACCGACGACAACCCCAACCCCGACCTGCGCTACGGCAGCCGCACCTTCATCATCCTCAATGGCTTCACCGGACAGTACGACGATCCGGGCGCTGGTTGCGACAACGTGGCCGCCAATTTCGACGGCACCACCATGCGCGACTTCCGCCCCGGCCGCGGTTTCTTCTGCGGCAGCCGCGCGCAGCCCGGCTACGCCACGCTGCTGAACGAAGAGCAGGGAGTGTCGGCCTACTTCAATTCCAACTACCGCATGGGCGACAACGCCAACTTCTACACCAGCGTGCTGTACGGCAAGAACGAGGCCAAGAACGACTCCGGCTCGCGCTTCTGGATCCCCAACTACAACGACGGTACCGACGGCTACATCTGGAACCAGACCGAACAGACCCTGGAAACCTACCAGCACATCTTCTCGCCGGAAGAGCAGGGCATCACCAACTACACGACCGATTCGCGTTCCTACAACATCGCCCTGGGCATCAATGGCACCATCGGCGATTCGAAGTGGGATTACGACGTCTACTACAGCCGCTCCGGCTATGAAGTGAAATCCGACCAGCTGTGGCCGCTGGTGGACGAGATGGATGCGTTTTTCCAGGAACAGTTCCTGGGTCCGCAACTGGGCACCTACTATGGCTATCCGGTGTACGAGCCGAACAAACCCGCGTTCTACCAGTCGATCACGCCGGAACAGTTCCGTGCGTTCTCCGGCAACCTGCGCAACACCTCTTCGACCTGGACCCACAACTTCAACGTGCAGGTGACCAATCCGGAGCTGTTCCAACTGCCTGCCGGCCCGGTCGGCGTGGCGGGCGTGTTCCAGTTGGGCTATCAGCACTGGGACAACCCGGTGGATCCGGGCGTCAGCGGCGATGACTACTTTGGCCTGAGCGGCACCAGCGGCAGCGGCAACCGCGCCAATCGTGCGGTCGGCGTGGAGTTCAGCATCCCGTTGCTGAAATCGCTGACCGCCAGCGTCTCCGGCCGCTACGACTCGTACAAGAACATCCGCGCCGGGTCCGACGCCAAGGCCACTTACAAAGTCGGCCTGGAATTCCGTCCGGTCGACAGCCTGCTGTTGCGTGCCAACTACGCCACTGCGTTCCGCGCCCCGGACATGGGCTATATATTCACCGGTGGCAACGGTTTCTTCACGTCGCAGACCGATTACTACAAGTGCGAGACTTATGGTCCCAACCCGGCCTGCCCATTCGAAGGCCTGTCTTTGGAAGGCGTTCAAGTATCGAACCCCGACCTGAAATCCATTACCGCCAAATCGTACGGGTTCGGTTTCGTGTGGTCGCCGAGCGATCGCTATGAACTAAGAGCGGATTACTACAACGTCAAGATCGACGACGAAGTTCAACCGCAATCCTTCAACCGGACCCTGTTCGATGAAAACGAATGCCGGCAGGGGCGCCTGGACATCAATTCGCCGACCTGTGTGGATGCGTTGTCCCGTGTCCAGCGCGGGCCGCTCAATGCCAACCCTTTGCTGAGCGAGTCTGTGCAACTGGTTACCGTCAAGGCGATCAATATCGCCGAAGAACAGATCAGCGGAATCACTGCCGGAGGCAGCGCCCGCTTCGACTGGGGCCGTTGGGGCGAGTTCGGTTTCGGCCTGGACTACAACATAACCCTGGACCATACCTCGATATTGTTCCCGGGTGATCCGGAGACCGACTTGTTGTCGCCGCAGCAGGCGCTGAGTGCGGAATTCAAGAGCGTGCTGACCGGCGACATCAGCTGGCAGAAAAACGACTGGTCGGCGAATGTGCATGGCATCCGTTACGGCTCCACGCCCAACTATGCCGCGCAGTTCGGCGTCGACACCACGCCAGGCACCAGCCAGGGCCGGGTCGGCTCGCACATGCTCTACAACCTGAGCGTGAGTTACGATCTGACCGAAAAGAGCGCGCTCAGCCTGACCGTGAACAACGTGCTCAACACCAAGCCGCCATTCGACCGCACCTACGACGGCTCGCAGGGTTTCGCGCCGCCGTACTACAACATCTTCGCTTACAACGGTTACGGGCGGGCGTTCTGGGTGCAGTACCGGATCGATTTCGGAACCAACAATTGAGCTCTGCAGGAAGGCCGCGCATGCGGCCTTCCTTCAATCCGCCGAGTCCAGAGCACGGCGCAGCGGCCGCAGCGGTTCGGCATAGCGGCGCCATTCGCCCAAGGCGCGCTGATGGATCGGCGCGCGCACCTGGGCGCTGCTGAGGGTCGCTACCGGCGCGCGGTTGCCGGCGGTGTCCAGGCACTCGGGCTCGAACGCAAGCCCGCAGAAATCGAGCACGCGGCGCGCCGTCGATTCGGTGTCCTGCACCAGTGCGCCGTAGGCGACATCCAGCACGAAGCCGGGCGCGACCCCGTGCCAGTGCGCCATCACTCTGCGGTATTGGCGATAGTGGTGGGCCAACGACTCAAGGTCGTAGCTATAGGCGTAAGAGTCGCCGAACAGCGCGCGGTAGTTGGAGAAGCAGACTTCCATCGGTTCGCGGACCATATGCAGGATCTTCGCGTGCGGCAGCGCCTGGCGAATGAAACCCACCAGCATGAAGTTGGGCGGCAGTTTGTCCACGTAATAACGGCGGTTGCCGGCACGCCACTGGGTCTGCTGCAGGTAGCGTCTGCCGAGCAGCGCCGCGTCCAGGGTCTGGGTGGCCTCAAGCAAGGGCCGATCCAGCAATCGGTGGCCGTGGCGATCGGCGGTCCAGCGCAGCTGCCTGGGCAGATCGGCCAACTCGCCGGCCGACGCGACCTGCGAGTGGTTGCCGACGATGCGTTCGAGCAGGGTCGTACCCGAGCGCGGCATACCGACGATGAAGATCGGTTGCGGACCGTCGATCGGCGCGGCTTCGGCGGTGCGCAACGGTTGCGGGAAGCGGTCGATCAGCGCGTCGAATACCGCTTCCTCGGCGCCAGCGTCGTAGCCCAGGCGTCGGTGCATGAGGTCGTTGCCGCGTTGCAGCGCCTGCCATGCCTGATCGTATTGACCGATGTCGTCGAGTTCTTTGTGCAGCGCGAATTCGACCGCAGCGTGATCCTCGCTGCCGTGCGGCACCAATGCCAGGCGCGCGCGCAACGCGTCCAGGTGGTTGCTGTCCGTTGTCTGCCGGCGAATGCGGGCCAGGGTCAGCGAAGCGCGGCCGAAACTGGGGCCTTTGGCCAGACAGGACTCCAGCTCGGCTTCGGCCTCGGCGATGCGTCCGTTGAATTGCAGTTGCAGTGCATGGAAATAGAGGAAATCGGCATCGTTCAGGCCCGCTGCGCGCGCGCGTTCCATCAGCGCCAATGCTTGTTCATGTTGGCCCAGTCCTTGGCGTATGTGGGCCAAGGCCAACAAGCCAGGACCGGAACGGCTGCGCCCGATTTCCCGATGCTCCAGGCAGCGGAGCGTAGCGGCGGTCTCACCCAGCTTGGCGAGCGACTGGGCCACGCGGCAGATCAGATGCATGTCCGCCGGCAGCGACGGCAGCAAGGCGAGCAGCTGCTCGGCGGCGCCGCGGACTCCGCCCTGGGCCAGGATCACCCCGGCCAGCAACAGCCGTACAGGGGCCGCATCGGCATGTCCGCGCAGCAGGGCCTGCAACTGCGCGGCGGCCTGATCCCAACGCCGCGCGGCGACATGCTGCTGGGCCTGCGCCCAGGCGGCGCTATCGGAAGCATTCATGGCCGCATCTCGGTTATCGGAGCGGCTGCCATTGTGCGGTTGCGCGGGGTCATTCCCTCCATGGAACATTGAACCACGCCACACTTGCAAGCCATGTCCGATACCTACGGCACATGCAGCCGGACAAGGGTGGCAAGATGCTGCGATGCAAGCGTCGAGCCTTCCGCATGCGTGTAGTCCGCGTGAACGGGCCGAAGCCGCTGGATAAAAAAATTGCGCCGGCCGGCGCAATGTGGGAAGAACCATTGCAGGCGGGAGAGAGGGCGCCTGCGGCTCGGCGTACGGGATCTTGTAGTCACAAATTTAATAGGCAGTCTGGCAACGTGTTGTGCGGTATGCCGACGCCTGCTTTGCAAAGCTTGTCGCGAAGCTTGTCCGGTTGGTTGCTCTGGCCTGTTTCGAGCCGATCGTTGTGCACACTATTCATCCGGAATCCAGACCACACATGCTCAATCCCCGTTCTCAGCCGATTTACCAGGAATCCGACCGTTTGCGGGTCGGCGAATTCGTGGTCGATGTGCCGCGCCGGGAAGTGCAGGCGGACAACGGACATGAACCTACCCGGCTCACGATCAAATCCCTGCACGTGCTGCTGGCGCTGGCCGGACAGCAGGGCAAGGTGGTCAGCCGCGAGGCGTTGCTGGAATGGGTCTGGCCCGACACTTTGCCCACCGACGACGTGCTGACGCAGGCGATAGGCCAGCTGCGCAAGGCTTTCGGCGACGACCGCGACGCGCCGCGCTACCTGGAAACCATTTCCAAGGGCGGCTACCGTCTGCTGGCACCGGTGGAATGGTTGGATAACGCCCCATCGTCTTCCATGGTGGACGCTGTGTTGGCGGAGAGCGAAACCCCTGCGGTCGCCTACATCGCGCCGTCTTCGCCGTCCCGTGGCCGGAAACACGTCCGGACGGTCGCGGCGATTGCCGTGGCAGGCATCGTCGGCGCCGCAGCGATCTGGTATTTCGTCCAGCGAGCGCCCGTCGCGAGCCAAGCGGTACCGGTGGCCGGTACCGCGTCGACGGAGCCTCCGCTGCCGTTCGTGACCATCACTTCCAGACCGGGGCGCGAGGTCGATGCCAATCTGTCGCCCGACGGCTCCATGGTTGCCTATGTGCAGATCGACGAGAAGGGCCACGGCACCATCGTGTTGCAGACTACGGTGCACGTGCCGCCGCGTCCGCTGACTTCCACGCCTGCCGGCTATAGCGACACCATGCCGGTGTGGTCGCCGGACGGACGCACCATCGCCTTCGCCCGTTTCGATGCGGGCAGTCGCTGCCAGATCATGCTCATCGCCGCGAGCGGCGGCAACGAACGCAAGATCGCCGATTGTTTCGCAGGCAGCGCTTCAAGTTACGACTGGACGCCCGACGGCAAAGGCCTGTTGATGGGCCTGGAAACCAGGTTGCCCGGCGAACGCAGCAGCCCCTTGCGCTTGCTGGATATCGCCAGCGGGCAATGGAAGGCGCTGGACTATTCGATTTCCGCAGGCGATATCGACATCGACCCGCGCTATTCACCGGATGGGAAATGGATCGTGTTCCGCCGCGCCATCTCGCTGTCGGACCTGTGGAAGATGCCGGCCACGGGCGGTACGCCGCAGCGATTGACCCATGTGAAGAGCGATATCCGCGGCTGGGACTGGCTGCCGGATGGCAGCGGTCTGGTTTTCAGTTATATCGGCAACGATATAGGCATGTTCCGCTACGACATGGCCAGTGGTGCCGTGACTCACCTGAAGATGGACGGCTTCGCGGTCTTCCCTGACATTGCCCGCAATTCCCCCGCGCTGGCATTCACCGTCGATCAGTCCACGTCAGGCATTTTCCGCCTGACGCTGCCTTCTGCTCCCGATGGAAAAGTCGTCAAGGAACGTGTGTTTCCGTCGAGTCGCTCCGATATGCTGCCGGCGATTTCGCCCGACGGCCGCACCCTGGCTTTCATTTCCGACCGCGGTTCGCGTCTGGAATTGTGGGTGGGCGAAGTAGGCAAACCCGATAGCGCGCGACCTGTGCAGGGCATCATGCCGATTCCGCGCCATGTTCCGGTCTGGTCCGAGGATGGCAGCAAGATGCTGGTGGTCGCCAAGCGCGACGATCAGCAGACGCTATACGAAGTCGAAGCGGAAAGCGGGCGCATCCATCTGTTGCCCGTGCCGGCGCCCAGCCCCATCTATGCCGCCTATACGCCCGACCCCAATTTGTTGCTGGTGGGGTCGGACAGCGGAGAGGGCAGGTTGCGCGTGGTCCTGTACGACCGGTCCAAGACCCCGTGGCGCGAGATATCGAGCCTGCAGGACGTGGCGCTGGTGCGTTTCGATGCGCCCAAGGATCGTATCTACTTCACCCGTGTGACCAAGCCGGGCATCTGGAGCGCAAGCCCGATGCTGGACGATCTGCAGGTGCTGGACGCGTATCGGCCGCGCATGGCCAAGGACTACAAGCGCTGGGCGATCGGACCGGACGGCGTGTACTACATGGATTGGAGCGAACACTGCGCCACCGGATGGATCAAGATGGGCGCGCCCGACAAGCAGCCAGCGTACTGTCTCGACCGTAAGGTGGAAGCCTGGGCGCTGCCGCCCACGATGGACCGTACGGGCAGGAAGATTTTCCTCACGCTGGATGTCTCCAACAACGCCGATATCGGTCTGGCCGACATTTCATCCATGACTTCCGGCACGGCGGTCGCAAAACGCGCGGACCAATGACTGTGCGCGCAAACCCTTGAAGCGCAAGGGAGTTACGGAATTTTAGAAAGATATCGGAAAAATTTCGGCATGATTTCCTGAGATTCGGAGCCAGCTGCATCAAACCAAAGGCCAATCCCCCAACAGGAAACGGCCATGAAGATGCAAACCGCGTGGATAGACCGCAACCAGTTGCTCGAAGCCGGACCCGATTTCACCAATCCTGAACTGGTTGGGGTGATGGCGGTAAGCCGCACCGGCAGCATCGTGCTGCAATCCCAGCTGGTTTCGTTCTGGGTGGTGGTGCGCGGCAGCGCCGATCTGGAAGCGCGTGAAGGCCGCTTTCACCTGCGGACGGGGGAGTGGGTGGTGCTGGAGCCGGATTCGCGCCCTTCGGTCTACGCCGAACGCGGCAGTCTGGTCTTGGGCGTGACTCTGTCGCAGGCCATGCGGCCGCGGATCAAGCAGTTCACCCACCTCGATTTGCATACCGGCCGGGGCGAACTGGGCAGGAGCGAGCTCCGCCAATGCCTGCGTCTGTGGCGCCAGACCGGACTGTTCGGCAAAAGCGGGCGCGTCTACGCCAGCGACGAAGTGAATCCGCTGGTGCCGCTGCTTCGCCATATCTGCAATGTGCAGTACGACTTCAGACGCATGATCGACCATTGCCCGGGGCGCTCCATGCGCCGCAAGAGCCAGGTATTCGACCGCATGCAGCGTGCGCGCCTGTTCCTGGAAGGCAATGTGGACCGGAACGTGCGGCTGGCCGAGCTGGCCGAACTCAGCAATGTCTCCACCTGGTATTTCACCAAGATTTTCCACGCGCTTTACGGGGAAGGCCCGCAGGCCATGGCCGCGCGCCTGCGCCTGGGCCGGGCCGCGCGGCTGCTGGGCGAGACCATGCTGTCGGTCAGCGAGATCGGCGCGGTGTGCGGGTTCGAGAACAACTGCAGCTTCTCTCGGGCCTTCCGCGAGCGTTATGGCACGCCGCCCTCGCTGTATCGGCTGGAGATCAAGAGCGGCGGTGCCTCAGAGGTAGCGGCAGGCGTCACGCCAGACTCCGCACAGTTACGCGGCAGCCAAGGCAAAGCAACCCTCGCGTTCGGTACGTAACGTCGTCGGGCGTTAACACACTCGTAACGAAACCCGGGAGATTCAAGAATGATTTACAGCAAGCTACGGCGCGCGGCACTGCCGGCGGGCATCGCTCTCATCCTGACGGCGTCCTTTGCGGCGCAGGCCCAGGAAGCGGCGGCCACAGAAGATGCGACCACCCTGGACAAGATAGTGGTCACGGGCTCGAACATTCCCCGTACCAGCACAGAAACCGCATCGCCCGTGCAGGTGATTACCCGCCAGGAAATCGACCGCACCGGCAAAAACACGGTCGCCGAATATCTGCAGACCCTGACTGCGGACGGCGCAGGCTCCATCCCCAAGAGTTTCGGCAATGGCTTCGCCGGCGGTGGCGCGGGCGTCTCGCTCCGCGGCCTGGGCGCTGGCTCCACTCTGGTGCTGTTGAACGGACGGCGCCTGGCGCCCTTCGGGCTGGCCGATGACGGTCAGAAGGTCTTCACCGATCTGAGCACCATTCCATTGGAAGCCGTCGAACGCATCGACGTGCTCAAGGACGGCGCTTCGGCGATTTACGGTTCGGATGCGATCGCCGGCGTGGTCAACATCATCCTGCGCAAGGATTTCACCGGCGCAGTGCTGAAGGGCTCCTACGGCACTTCCGGAGACAGCGACGGCAACCAGCGCAAAGGATCGATCACCGCCGGTATCGGCAGCCTGGCCGAAGACGATTTCAACTTCTTCTTCAGCCTGGAAGCATCCAAGACCGATTCCATCGCAGTCAGCGACCGCCGCAACCGCAAGTGGATCGGCACCGGCGACACGCGTCCCTGGGGATATGCGGTTGGCACCAACCTGCCCGGAAGAATCACCGGCGGCGGCACCGGCGCGGGCGGCGGACCGACCGGCGCGGCCCAAAATCCCGGCACCGGCCTGTTCGAGTCGCTTCCCGGCTGCGCAGCGCTTTCCAGTGTGACACCGCAAGATCCGGCGGGCGGCTGTCTGTGGGACGTGGGCCAATTCCGCGATCTGTCGCCGCAGGAGGAGTACGTCAATTTCTTCTCGCGCGGCACTTTCGCTTTCAACGACAACGCCGAGCTGTATACCGAATTCAGCTACTCGAAGAAGAAGACCGAATTCCACAACACGCCGTCGGGCGTGTCCGGCGCCTGGGGCTATCCCGGCGGACCGGTCAACGCCAACGATCCCGGACCCGGCGCCACCATGCTCGGCGCCGGCCATCCCGACAACCCGTTCGGTGAGGCCGTCAGACTGCGGTACACGGCCTTCGATGTGGGCCCGCGTACGGTCAACAACGAGAGCGATCTGGTGCGTTTCCTGATCGGCGTCAAGGGCACCGCAGGTGCCTGGGACTACGACGTCGGCTTGCTGCATTCGGAAACCAGCCTGAACAACAGCCGCAAGGGCTTCCTGCAGTACAGCCATGTGCTGACCGCATTGAGCGACCCGAACAGCCCGGTCGGCTACTGGCGCATCGGCGACGACTCCGGCCTGAACAGCCAGGCCCTGTACGACTATATCTCGCCGACGATCATGGCCAAGGGCGAAACCAAACTGGACATCTTCGACGCCAAGGCTTCGCGTTCGTTGATGGACATGGCCGGTGGTGCGATGGGCCTGGCCGTGGGTCTGGAGTGGCGCAAGCAATCGGTGTCGCTGACGCCGCAGACCTTCACCGATCTGGGCGACATCATCGGCCTGGGTTATTCGGCTTACGCGGGTACTGAGGAAGTCGGCAGCGCCTACGCAGAATTGGTGGCGCCGGTGCTCGAGTCGCTGGAACTCAACGCCGCAGTGCGCGTGGACAAGTACAAGGGCGGCGAAACCTCCACCACGCCGAAATTCGGCATCAAGTGGAAGCCGGCCGATTGGATCGCGGTGCGCGGCACCTACGCCGAGGGCTTCCGTGCGCCGAACCCGGCGGAGAACGGAACCGGCGGCCTGGCCGCTTTCAGTACCGCAAGCGATCCTGTCCGCTGCGCGGCTCCGGGGCACGAGCCGCAGGATTGCGACGCCGGTCCTATCGCGCTCATCACTTCGCCCAATCCGGATCTGAAGCCGGAGCAGTCCAAGAGCTACACCGTGGGTCTGGTGCTGGATCCGACGCCCACCACGTCGCTCACGCTCGATGCTTTCCGCATCAAGCGCACCGATGAGATCTTCGGCGGCAGCTCGGACGCGGCGATCGCCGCAGGCGGCGCCAACGTGATCCGCGGCACCAACGATATTCCGGGTACGCCCAATAGCGGCACGATCCTGGCGGTGCTTGTCGGTTACGAAAACGCCAGTTCCACCACGGTCGAAGGGTTCGATTTCGATGCGCGCCAGCGCTTCGATATGGGCAACGCCGGAAAACTGTCGCTGGACCTGCAGTGGACCCGCATCAACTCCTTCGAGCGCGAGGACGTGGACGGCACCCGGCATGAATTCGCCGGCACGCACGGCAACTGCGATGTCACCAATTGCATCGGAACGCCCAAGAACCGGGCCAATTTCGGCGCGACCTGGGATATCGGCGCGTTCAGCGTGAGCTCCGTGGTGAACTGGCGCGACAGCATCAGGAATGTCTCGGAAGAGGCCGACACCGACTGCGCCAACCACTTCGCCGATGGAACCGATGCGCCGAACAACTGCGAGCTGAAATCGTTCTACACGATCGATCTGTCGGCTCGCTGGAAGCCAACGGATGCCTGGGAAATCTTCGGCTCCGTCGCCAACGTGACCGATCGGATCGCGCCCCTGGATCCTTTGACCTACGGCGCCATCAACTACAACCCGCTGGATTTCAGCGGCGCGATCGGCCGTTACTACACCATAGGCGCAAAGTACACGTTCAACTGAGTGGCAAAAAGCGGCAAAAGAAAAAGCCCCGGCATGCCGGGGCTTTTTTTGTGCGCAGACTCGGCGAGGGTCAGAACTTCGGCCTCTCGCTGCTGGTCTCGTAGCGTGCCATGGACTCGCGCAGGATCTGCTTGGCTTCTTCTGCATTGCCCCAGCCGTCCAGCTTGACCCACTTGCCTTTTTCCAGATCTTTGTAGTGCTCGAAGAAGTGGCCGATGCGCTCCAGCCAATGCGGCGAGACCTGGCCGATGTCCTCGATGTGGGCGTAGCCGTTGAACACCTTGGTGGCAGGTACGGCCAGGATCTTCTCGTCGCCACCGGCTTCGTCGGTCATGCGCAGCACGCCGACCGGACGGCAGCGGATCACCGAGCCGGGGATCAGCGACAGCGGCAGCACCACCAGCACGTCGGCCGGGTCGCCGTCGCCGCACAGGGTGTGCGGCACGTAGCCGTAGTTGCAGGGGTAGCGCATGGGGGTGGAGAGGATGCGGTCGACGAAGATCGCGCCGCTTTCCTTGTCCACTTCGTACTTCACCGGCTCCGAATCCTTGGGGATTTCGATGATGACGTTGATTTCGTCCGGCGGGTTCTTGCCGGTGGCGACGTGGTCCAGGCCCATGCCTTGCTCCAACTTGCGAATACGGGGGCGGGCATTCTAACCGCTAGTGTGTTGCGCTGCAGCAGCGAAAGCCTCCTCCCTTGCCCGCGCAGCGGGTAGGGGAGGACTGAGGAGGGGTGTTTTTGGCGCTGAGTCTTCCGGAAACGGCTTTGGTCATGAAATGCCGATTTGCTGGAACAAGATCAAAAGCACCCCTCCTCAATCCTCCCCTGCTGCGCAAGGGAGGAGGTACGAAAAAGGCGGCCGCAGCCGCCTTTTCCGATTTTGCTGCCCGGTCGCCAGGTTTATTCGACCAGAACCTCAACCCTGCGGGCCTCTTCGGGGCTGCCATCTCCGGTGGTCAGCATGGGCTTTTCCAGCACGATGCGGCTGGCCTCCACACCACGGGAGATCAGCAGTCGCTTGACGGTCTCGGCCCGCTGCTTGGCGATGTCCTCATTGGCATCCGGACTGCCAGTGGCGTCGTGGAAACCGGACACGTGTGCGGTTGTGGACTTGTCGGTACTGAGGGTAGCCAGCACATGGGCGATCGACGCGCTGTCGTCTTTCGGACCGACAGAACCCACATCGAAGTAGAGCTTGGCGAGATGCGCCTCGTCCGCCGACGCGGTGATCGCCGACGGCGCATGACCGGCAGCGGCATCGCCATTGCCCAGCCAACCATTGACCGGCAACACCGGCACCAGCAGCAGGGCCACGATGTTGATGATCTTGATCAGCGGATTGATCGCCGGGCCGGCAGTGTCCTTGTACGGGTCGCCGACGGTGTCGCCGGTGACCGCGGCTTTGTGCGCCTCGGAACCCTTGCCGCCGTGATGGCCGTCTTCAATGTACTTCTTGGCGTTGTCCCAGGCACCGCCGCCGGTGGTCATCGAAATGGCCACGAACAAACCGGTGACAATCGTGCCGATCAGCAACCCGCCCAGCGCCTGCGGGCCCAACAGCATGCCCACGATCACCGGTACGGCGACCGGCAGCAGCGAGGGCACGATCATTTCCTTGATCGCCGATTTGGTCAGCAGATCCACCGCCTTGCTGTAGTCGGGCTTGCCGGTGCCTTCCATGATCCCCGCGATCTCGCGGAACTGGCGACGCACTTCCTCCACTACCGAACCGGCCGCACGGCCCACCGCTTCCATCGCCATCGCACCGAACAGGAACGGAATCAAGCCGCCGATCAGCAGGCCAATGATGACCATGTGATTGGACAGATCGAAAGTGGTCGCCGTGTACGCCAAGCCCGCCGCGGCCGCCTTGCCGGCGCCAATGGTGTCCAGGTTGTGGGTGTAGTCGGCGAACAGCACCAGCGCCGCCAGCGCCGCCGAGCCGATCGCGTAACCCTTGGTCACCGCCTTGGTGGTGTTGCCCACCGCATCCAGCGGATCGGTGATGTTGCGGATTTCCGGCGGCAGTTCCGCCATCTCGGCGATGCCGCCGGCGTTATCGGTGATCGGGCCGTACGCATCCAGCGCTACGATCATGCCGGCCATCGACAGCATCGCGGTAGCCGCGATGGCGATGCCATACAGGCCGCCCAGCGCATGCGCACCCCAGATCGCCACGCACACCACCAGCACCGGCAGCGCGGTGGACTTCATGGAGATGCCCAGGCCGGCGATGATGTTGGTGCCGTGTCCGGTGGTGGAGGCTGCTGCGATGTGCTGCACGGGCTTGTACTGGGTGCCGGTGTAGTACTCGGTGATCCATACGATCAGGCCGGTCAGCACCAGGCCGATCAACGCGCAGCCGTACAGGCTCATGGCGCCGTAGCTGTTGTCGCCCATCAGCTGGGTGGTGACCGGATAGAACGCGATCGCCGACAGCACCGCCGACACGATCACGCCCTTGTACAGCGCGCCCATGATCGAACCGCCTTCCTTCACCTTGACGAAGAACGCGCCGACGATCGAAGCGATGATCGACACGCCGCCCAGGACCAGCGGATACAGCACCGCGTTCTTGCCCACCTGGTCCATCATCAGTCCGCCCAGCAGCATGGTGGCGATGATGGTGACCGCGTAGGTTTCGAACAGGTCGGCGGCCATGCCGGCGCAGTCGCCCACGTTATCGCCCACGTTGTCGGCGATCACCGCCGGGTTGCGCGGGTCGTCCTCGGGAATGCCGGCTT
>CBFGMR010000006.1:0-159114 GCA_965650035.1 uncultured Pseudoxanthomonas sp. | reverse complement strand
CCACCAACGGCGACACCTTCCTGGGCGGCGAAGACTTCGACAAGCGCGTCATCGATTATCTGGTGGAAGAATTCCAGAAGGACCAGGGCATCGACCTGCGCAAGGATCCATTGGCCCTGCAGCGCCTGAAGGACGCGGCCGAGCGCGCCAAGATCGAGCTGTCGTCCTCGCAGCAGACCGAAGTGAACCTGCCGTACGTCACCGCGGACGCTTCCGGTCCCAAGCACCTCAACATCAAGCTGACCCGCGCCAAGCTGGAAGCGTTGGTGGAAGACCTGATCAAGAAGACCATCGAGCCGTGCCGCATCGCCATGAACGATGCCGGCCTGCGCACCAGCGACATCGGCGAGGTGATCCTGGTCGGCGGCCAGACCCGCATGCCCAAGGTGCAGGCGGCAGTGACCGAGTTCTTCGGCAAGGAGCCGCGCAAGGACGTCAACCCGGATGAAGCCGTCGCCTTGGGCGCCGCGATCCAGGGCGGCGTGCTGGGCGGCGACGTCAAGGACGTGCTGCTGCTGGACGTGACCCCGTTGAGCCTGGGCATCGAAACCCTGGGCGGCGTGTTCACCAAGATCATCGAAAAGAACACCACCATTCCCACCAAGGCTTCGCAGACCTTCAGCACCGCCGAGGACAACCAGTCCGCGGTGACCGTGCACGTGCTGCAGGGCGAGCGCGAGCAGGCCCGCTTCAACAAGTCGATGGCCAAGTTCGACCTGTCCGGCATCGAGCCGGCTCCGCGTGGCCTGCCGCAGGTGGAAGTGTCCTTCGACATCGACGCCAACGGCATCATCCACGTCAGCGCCAAGGACAAGAAGACCAACAAGGAACAGAAGGTCGAAATCAAGTCCGGTTCGGGCTTGTCCGAAGCAGAAATCGCGCAGATGGTGGCCGACGCCGAAGCGCACCGCGAAGAGGACCAGAAGTTCCACGAGCTGGTGCAGGCGCGCAACCAGGCCGACGGCCTGATCCACGCCACCCGCACCGCCATCACCGAGCATGGCAGCAAGGTCGACGGCAGCGTGATCGGCAATGTCGAAGCCGCGCTTTCTGACCTGGAAACGGCGATGAAGGGCGACGACAAAACGCAAATCGAAGCCAAAACCAAGAATCTGGAAGAGGCGGGCCAAGCTTTGTACGCGGCAGTCGCAGCCGCCGGACAGGCGGGCGAGGGCGGCGAGCCTTCCGCGCAGAACGCGGGCGAAGACGTGGTCGACGCCGAATTCACCGAAGTGAAAGAAGACGAGAAGAAGTGATCGGGTAACGATCGTGATTCCGCAGATCGGATGGGGCGGGGCGTTGTGCCTCGCTCCATCTTGTTATCCGATTCCTGAAACCTGGCCCCCGATCAATCCATGAGCAAGCGCGACTACTACGAAGTCCTGGGCGTGGCCCGCAACGCCAGCGAAGAAGAGCTGAAAAAGGCTTACCGTCGCTGCGCGATGAAGCACCACCCCGACCGCAATCCCGGCGACTCCGCCGCGGAAGCCGCGTTCAAGGAATGCAAGGAAGCCTACGAAGTGCTGTCCGACGGCGGCAAGCGCCGCATGTACGACCAGCATGGGCACGCCGCGTTCGAGCACGGGATGGGCGGCGGCGGCGCGGGGCCCAACCCGGCCGACATGGGCGACATCTTCGGCGACATCTTCGGCAATATCTTCGGAGGAGGCGGTGGCGCGCGCGCCGCACGTCGCGGTGCCGATGTCGGCTACGTGATGGAGCTGGACCTGGAAGAAGCGGTCGCCGGCATCGAAAAGCGCATCGAGATTCCAACGCTTGCCGCGTGCGAACCTTGCCATGGCTCCGGTTCGGAAGACGGCAAGACCGAAACCTGCAGCACCTGCGGCGGTCGCGGCCAGGTGCGCATGCAGCGCGGCATCTTCGCGATGCAACAGGCCTGCCCGCATTGCGGCGGTCGTGGTCAGATCATCCGCAATCCCTGCAAAACCTGCCATGGCGCCGGCCGGGTGGAAGAAGAAAAAGTCCTGTCGGTGAAAATTCCCGCCGGCGTGGACAACGGCGACCGCATCCGCCTTGCCGGCGAAGGCGAAGCCGGCCCTGTCGGCACTCCGCCGGGCGATCTGTACGTGGAAGTGCGCGTGCGTGAGCACGATATCTTCCAACGCGACGGCGACGACCTGCACTGCGAAGTGCCCATCCGCATCTCCCAGGCCGCGCTCGGCGACACGGTGCGTGTGCCGACCCTGGATGGCGAGGCGGAAATCCGCATTCCCGCCGAAACCCAGACCGGCAAGCTGTTCCGCCTGCGCGGCAAGGGCGTCAAGTCCGTGCGCAGCCGCAGCACCGGCGATCTGTTCTGCCGCGTGGCGGTGGAAACGCCGGTCAACCTGACTACCGAACAGCGCGAGCTGATGGAGAAGTTCGAAGCGACCTTCACCGGCGAGGACGCACGCAGGCATTCGCCCAAGTCGGCGACGTTCCTGGATGGGGTCAAGTCGTTCTGGGACCGGATGACGTCCTAGTCGGAGTTGTACCTAGAAGTAGCGGCGCGGATGACCAGCTTGCGTTGTGCCCGGCTGCTAGACCCGATCTGATGCGGCTTGAACTGGTCGCTGTCGATATGGCGCAAGGGTGCGGAAATGAATGGATTCGGATGGGTTGCGTGTTTCGTCGTTAGCGCCTGCGTGACAGGGTGTGCTGGCATCTCGTCGAACTTGCGTGCTGAAGCAGCGTATGTGCGGGACCACCCTCTTACTTCGCCACGCGTGCCGCTTTATCGCCTGGACACCGATCGTCGTGTCGACATTGAACTGGTGGATACGGGCAGCAGGTCGCAGCGAATGTGGTTCGTTGATGCCGCGCGCGGCGTCGATAGCCCATTGGATCCCAGTGCCGACCCTGAGTGCCCCTATGCCTCTTTCGGCTTGCCGGGGATGTTCGACGGCTATGAAAGCGGCGTGACGCACGGGCTGCTTCCGCGCCATTACCAATTCGAAGACCCGGATATCCTGGTCTTCGCCGACAAGGGGTTGGTAAAGACGTGGTTCAACGTAGGCGGGAAAGAGGACAGCGGAATCGGTCTACGCCTGATGCTCTCGACCAATGGCGGCCGATCGTTCTCCTGGCGCGAACTGATCATGGAAACGCCGTATCGCTGGTTGTCGGCGGAGCAGCGTTATGACTATTCCGACAAGCTCGTTAGCTTCAGCGCCACCTACAGCTCTGTCCGCTTTCTTCTTGTACGCAATCGGATCGCCTACCTGGGCGTGGGTAGAGTGGACCCGCGTATCCAATCCGGATTGCTGCGCTCCGACATCAATCGTGAATATCAGGGCGATCCGATCGCAGTCTTCACTTTCGATCCTCGGTTTCCAGGCGAGGAAATTCCCGTGCGCCTGCTGCGAGGCAAGGGGCTTGATTCCTTCGAGTTGCCAGACCCGACGGCAACGGCGCATGCCGTGGATGACGCAGCGCTCAACCGCATCCATATTCCAAACAATGGCGTTACCTACGACCGGGCGTCGCGCCGCCGATATGTCGAAAGCCTGCGGAACGAATTTCCGGAATGGGCGGCAAAACAGGACATCAAAATCGGCCGCCCCCGGTACGAAACCAACGGCGAACGCACCAAAAGAATCGATGCAGCCATGGCTCGAGGGGATCGCTGCGCCCGATATGGTTGATCGGCAACAGGCCAACCAGGCGCCTGTTCGGCATCCTTCACCGCTAATCGGTAAACTTGCCTGCATGACTACCTCAATCCAGATCTCCAAGCGCGCCCAGGGCCTCACCAGCTCGGCGATCCGTGAAATCCTGAAAGTGACCGAGCGCCCGGAGGTCATTTCCTTCGCTGGCGGCCTGCCGTCGCCGGATACCTTCCCCATCGAACGCATGCGCTGGGCCTGCACCAAGGTGCTGGACGAAGCCCCGCAAGCCGCGCTGCAGTACGGCCCCACCGAGGGCTATACGCCATTGCGCGAATGGGTCGCCGCACGGCTGAGCCAGAACGGCGCGACCATCCGTCCCAGCCAGGTGCTGATCACCACCGGCTCGCAGCAGGGCCTGGATCTGCTGGGCAAGGTGCTGATCGACGAAGGCAGCAAGGTACTGGTGGAAACCCCCAGCTACCTGGGCGCACTGCAGGCGTTCTCGCTGTTCCAGCCGGCGTTCTCGGCCATGCAGACCGACGAACAGGGCATCGTCACCGATGCGTTGACCGCCGAGCAGTTGGCGGGCGCTCGCTTCATGTACTGCCTGCCCAATTTCCAGAATCCCACCGGGCGCCGCCTGCCGCTGGAGCGCCGCAAGGCGCTGCTGGAAAAAGCCATCGCCGCCGGCGTACCGGTGGTCGAGGACGATCCATACGGCGAACTCTGCTATAGCGGTGATGCGCTCCCCAGCCTGCTGTCGATGGCGCCGGAGAACGTGATCTACATGGGCTCGTTCTCCAAGGTGCTGGCCCCGGGCCTGCGCCTGGGCTTCGTGGTCGCGCCGGAAGAACTGCACGGCAAGCTGGTGCAGGCCAAGCAGGCGGCGGATCTGCATACGCCGTCGTTCTCGCAGCGCATCGTGTATGAAGCCGTGCAGGACGGGTTCCTGGACGCCCACATTCCCACCATCCGCACCCTGTATGCGAAGCAGTGCGAGTTGATGCTGGCCGCGCTGGACCGCTATTTCCCCGCGGAAACGAGCTGGAACCAGCCGGCCGGCGGCATGTTCATCTGGGTCAACTTGCCCGAGGGCGTGGACAGCGGCGCGCTGCTGGCCAAGGCCATCGAACAGAACGTGGCTTTCGTACCCGGCGCGCCGTTCTATGCGGTCGATCCGCAGGCGAACACGCTGCGTCTTTCCTTCGTCACCGTGCCTGCGGAGAAGATCGAGATCGGCATGCAGACGCTCGGCGCGTTGCTGAAGGCCGAAATCGCTGCGCTTGCGCAACCCGCAGCGGCTTAAGCCGAACCCCGGACCGGGCCGAGCGGCATGAGCGAACCGATACGATTGCTGATTCACGGCGCTTCCGGGCGCATGGGCGAAGCTCTGCTGCGTTTGTGCGCGGAACAGGGTGATTGCCAGGTGGTGGCTGCCGTCACCCGTAAATCGCCCGCGCAACGGGTAATCGACGGCGTGCCTTTTTTCGCAGCCAAGGAACTGTCAGGCGTTCCCGCCTTCGACGTCGCCATCGATTTCAGCCTGCCCGAGGGGTTCGACCCAGTGCTCGATCTATGCGTCAGTCGTGGCGCGGCGCTCGTTTCGGGAACCACCGGCTTGAGCGATGCGCAGCGCAATGCGCTGGCCGAAGCGGCAAAAACGATCCCATTGGTCTGGGCTTCCAATTTCAGCCTGGGCGTAGCGGTACTGACCGAACTGGTCGAGCGCGCCGCGGCGGCTTTGCCGGGCTGGGATTGCGATGTGGTCGAAGCCCACCACAGCCAGAAGAAGGATGCGCCTTCCGGCACCGCCCTGACTCTGGGCGAAGCTGCGACCGTCAACGGCACCAAGGTCAACTACGCCAGCCTGCGTGCCGGGGATATCGTGGGTGAACATACGGTCCAATTCACCGGTCTGGGCGAACGCCTGGAGTTGGTGCACCGGGCTGGCAACCGCGACATTTTCGCCCGTGGCGCCTTGCATGCGGCCTCGCGCATCGCCGGCAAGCCCGCTGGAGCCTACCGGGTCCGGGATTTGCTGGACTGAGCGCCAGACATGCGCCGGTTTCACCCGGTTCCTGAAAAAACGACTGGCGCCCGGGACCCCGCGCCCGTACAATTCTCGCTCGCCTGATTCCCACCGCCACGGACCGGAGAAATACCGAGTTCGCGGTTTCTTGCAGCCGCAAGTTGGAGGGACAGGGTTCCTTCACCCCCAAGGCGAGCCCAGTGACCCAACCCGCAATCCTCGTACTCGAAGACGGCACCGTATTCGAGGGCGAATCCGTAGGCGCGAGCGGCCTTTCTGCCGGCGAGGTGGTGTTCAACACCGCCATGACCGGCTATCAGGAAGTCCTTACCGATCCCTCGTACGCCCGCCAACTGGTCACTCTGACCTATCCCCACATTGGTAACACCGGCTGCACCGACCAGGACGACGAAGCGCGCCAGGTCTGGTCCGCCGGCCTGATCGTGCGCGACGTGCCGCGCCGACCCAGCAACTGGCGCAACCAGCAGGCGCTGCCCGAGTGGCTCGCGCAGCGCAACGTGGTGGCTATTGCAGGTATCGACACCCGCAAGTTGACCCGCATCCTGCGCGACCGCGGTTCGCAGAACGGCGCGTTGATGGCTGGCGAGATCGATGTCGAAAAGGCGCTGGAAGCTTCGCGCAAGTTTCCCGGCCTGAAAGGCATGGACCTGGCGAAGGTGGTTTCCACCACCCGGAGTTATCCCTGGAAAGACGGGCAACTGGATCTGGATACGGGCATTCCCGTCAGCGCACCGGCCAAATTCAAGGTCGTCGCCTACGATTTCGGCGTCAAGTTGAACATCCTGCGCATGCTGGCCGAACGCGGCTGCGAGGTCACCGTGGTGCCTGCGCAGACCTCCGCAGCCGACGCGCTGGCGCTCAAGCCAGACGGCGTGTTCCTGTCCAATGGCCCGGGCGATCCGGAGCCTTGCGATTATGCGATTGCCGCGATCCGTGAATTCGTCGCGAAGAAGATTCCCACCTTCGGCATCTGCTTGGGCCACCAGCTGCTGGCGCTCGCGGCCGGCGCCAAGACTCTGAAGATGGGCCACGGTCACCATGGCGCCAATCATCCGGTGCAGGACCTCGACAGCGGCCGGGTGATGATCACTTCGCAGAACCACGGCTTCGCGGTCGACGAAACAACGCTGCCGGCCAACGTGCGCGTGACCCATCGCTCGTTGTTTGACGGGACCAATCAGGGCATCGAGCTCACCGATGCGCCGGCGTTCTCGTTTCAGGGGCATCCGGAAGCTTCGCCGGGGCCGCGCGATGTAAGCCCGTTGTTCGATCGTTTCATTGTGTCGATGCAGGCTGGATGAAACGTTGGTTCGCCAATCCGGCGTTCAAGCGGTGGTCGCGCCGCCTGATCGTCGTTGGCGTGTTGTTGGGAGCGTATCCGGTCTTCGTATTCGGCGCGGTGTATACGCGGTGCCTGGGCTCCGACCTGCCGGGTGGACGCGACGGTCCGGGCGATGCTTATCGCCACACGCTGGCCAGCGCCATCGTCGCCTATACCAGTTCGCCGCGTTGCGTGGACTGGGTGACGCGGGCGATGGAGCGCGACGTGCAAGAGCGCCCCGATCGTGCGATGGACGCGCACAACAACATGATCGGTGCGCGAATAGGCGCCAGCGCCACCAGTTGGACTTCGATGCAGCAAGCGGTGCTTGCCGCCATCCACAACGGGACGGTCGACGCACGATCGCCCGACCAGATCACCTGGCGCGCGCCCGACGCGTGGCGGGAACGACTTTACTGAGGACGAAATGCCCAAACGTAGCGACCTGAAAACCATCCTGATCATCGGCGCAGGCCCCATCGTCATCGGGCAAGCCTGCGAGTTCGATTATTCGGGCGCGCAAGCCTGCAAGGCACTGCGCGATGAGGGCTACCGGGTGGTGCTGGTCAACAGCAATCCGGCCACCATCATGACCGACCCGGAAATGGCCGACGCGGTCTACATCGAGCCCATCACCTGGCAGATGGTCGAGAAGATCATCGCCAAGGAAAAACCCGATGCGCTGCTACCCACCATGGGCGGACAGACCGCGCTCAATTGCGCGCTGGATCTGGCCGACAACGGCGTGCTGGAAAAGTACGGCGTCGAACTGATCGGCGCCAAGCGCGAAGCGATCATGATGGCCGAAGACCGCGAACTGTTCCGCGTGGCCATGGCCGAGATCGGGTTGGAATGCCCGAAGGCCGAAGTCGCGCGCTCGCTGGAACAGGCGCTCGACATCCAGACACGGGTTGGCTATCCCACCATCATCCGTCCCAGCTTCACCCTGGGCGGCAGCGGCGGCGGCATCGCCTACAACCGCGAAGAACTCATCGACATCGTCAACCGCGGTCTGGAACTCTCACCGACCAGCGAAGTGCTGGTGGAAGAATCCGTGCTGGGCTGGAAGGAGTTCGAGATGGAAGTGGTCCGCGACACCGCGGACAACTGCATCATCGTCTGTTCCATCGAGAACCTGGACCCGATGGGCGTGCACACCGGCGACTCCATCACCGTGGCCCCGGCGCAGACCCTGACCGACAAGGAATACCAGCGCCTGCGTGATGCTTCCATTGCCGTGTTGCGCAAGATCGGCGTGGACACCGGCGGCTCCAACGTGCAGTTCGGCATCAATGCGCAGACCGGCCGCGTGGTGGTGATAGAAATGAACCCGCGCGTGTCGCGGTCGTCGGCGCTGGCTTCCAAGGCCACCGGCTTCCCGATCGCCAAGGTCGCGGCCAAGCTCGCCGTGGGCTACACGCTGGACGAACTGCGCAACGAAATCACCGGTGGTCTGACCCCGGCTTCGTTCGAGCCGGCGATCGACTACGTGGTCACCAAGATCCCGCGCTTCGCCTTCGAAAAATTCCCCGCCGCCGACGCGCGCCTGACCACGCAGATGAAGTCGGTGGGCGAGGTGATGGCGATGGGCCGCACCTTCCAGGAATCGCTGCAGAAGGCGTTGCGCGGGTTGGAAACCGGCAAGGTGGGCCTGGACCCGACAGGATTGGACCTGACCAACACCGACGATCTGGCCACGCTGCGTCGCGAGATGAAGGAGCCCGGCCCGGAACGCCTGTTCTATGTCGCCGATGCTTTCCGCGCCGGCATGAGCGTGGAAGACGTGCACGCGCTGTCGTTCATCGATCCCTGGTTCCTGGACCAGATCGAGGAAATCATCGCAGAAGAAAAACAGCTTGCCTCCGCAGGCCTCGGATCGCTGGATGCGGCGCGTCTGCGCAAGCTCAAGCGCGCCGGCTTCTCCGATGCGCGTCTGGCCCAATTGGCCAACACCGACGAAGGCGCAGTACGCAATCTGCGCCGCACGCTCAAGATCAAGCCGGTCTACAAGCGCGTCGATTCCTGCGCGGCGGAGTTCTCCACCAGCACCGCCTACCTGTATTCGACCTACGAGGACGAGTGCGAGGCCGAGCCCACCAGCCGCGACAAGATCATGATCCTGGGCGGTGGGCCCAACCGCATCGGCCAGGGCATCGAGTTCGACTACTGCTGCGTCCACGCGGCACTGGCGCTGCGCGAGGATGGTTACGAAACCATCATGGTCAACTGCAATCCGGAAACCGTCTCCACCGACTACGACACTTCCGACCGCCTGTACTTCGAGCCGCTGACGCTCGAGGACGTGCTGGAAATCGTGGAACTGGAGAAGCCCAAGGGCGTGATCGTGCAGTACGGCGGCCAGACCCCGCTGAAGCTGGCGCAGGCGCTGGAAGCCAACGGCGTGCCGGTGATCGGTACTTCGCCCGATTCCATTGACCTGGCCGAGGACCGCGAACGCTTCCAGCAACTGGTCGAGAAACTGGGACTGAAGCAGCCGCCCAACCGCATCGCCCGCAACGACCAGGAAGCGCTGGTGCTGGCGCGCGAGATCGGCTATCCGCTGGTGGTGCGCCCGTCCTACGTGCTCGGCGGCCGCGCCATGGAAATCGTCTACGGCGAATCCGACCTGGCGCGCTACGTGCGCGACGCGGTCAAGGTCTCCAACGATTCCCCGGTGCTGCTGGACCGGTTCCTGGACAACGCGGTGGAAGTGGACGTGGACATCATCGCCGACAGTACCGGTGCGGTACTGGTGGGCGGGGTGATGGAGCACATCGAGGAAGCTGGCGTGCATTCCGGCGATTCGTCATGCTCGCTGCCGCCTTATTCGCTGTCCGCCAAAACGCAGGCCGAACTGCGCCGCCAGGTGGTGGAACTGGCCAAGGCACTCAACGTGGTCGGCCTGATGAACACTCAGTTCGCCATCCAGACCAGCGACGACGGCGACGACACCATTTTCCTGCTGGAAGTGAATCCGCGCGCCTCGCGCACGGTGCCGTTCGTCTCCAAAGCCACCGGCATGCCGCTGGCCAAGATCGCCGCCCGCTGCATGGCCGGCAAGTCGCTGGCAGAGCAGGGCGCGGTGAAGGAAATCGTGCCGCACTACTACTCGGTCAAGGAAGCCATCTTCCCGTTCGCCAAGTTCCAGGGCGTCGATCCCATCCTCGGCCCGGAGATGCGCTCCACCGGCGAGGTGATGGGCGTGGGCCGCAATTTCGGCGCCGCCTTCGCGCGCGCGCAGGAGGCCGGCGGCATCAAAGCGCCGCCGGTGGGCAAGGTATTCCTGTCGGTGCGCGACCCGGATAAATCCCGCGTGCTGCCGGTGGCCAAGGATCTGATCCAGCGCGGCTACACACTGGTCGCCACCCGCGGCACCTGCGCCTGGCTGCAGCAGAACGGCCATGCCTGCGAACAGATCAACAAGGTGGTCGAAGGCCGTCCGCACATCGTGGACCTGATCAAGAACGGCGAAATCGTGTATATCGTCAACACCACCGAAGGACGTCAGGCGATTTCCGACTCGTTCTCGATCCGGCGCGAGGCCCTCCAGCATCGCGTGACCTATTCCACCACCATCGCCGGCGCGCGTGCGCTGGTGCATTCACTCGAGTTCCGCGGCACCGGCCCCGTCTGGGCGCTGCAGGAACTCCACAAGGAGCTGCAAGGGTAATGAGAGCCCCTCTGACATTGAAAGGCGCGCAACGGTTGCGCGAAGAACTGGATCAACTGAAATCGGTGAAGCGCCCGGAAATCATCAACGCCATTTCCGAAGCGCGCGCCCACGGCGATTTGAAGGAAAACGCCGAGTACCATGCCGCGCGCGAGCAGCAGAGCTTCATCGAAGGCCGCATCAAGCAGCTGGAAGGCGAGCTTTCGCACGCCGAAGTCATCGACGTGGCCCAGCTCAACGCGGGTTCACGCGTGGTCTTCGGCGCCACCGTGACCCTGGCCGACGTGGAAACCGACGAAGAGAAGAAGTACCAGATCGTCGGCGACCTGGAAGCGGACATCAAGCTGGCCATGATCGCGATTTCCTCGCCGCTGGCCCGCGCCCTGATCGGCAAGAACGAAGGCGATTCGGTGGTCATCGAAGCGCCCGCCGGCCAGCGCGAGTACGAAATCGTCAGCGTCGCGTACGCAGGCTGAGCGGAAGCCACCGATGGCATCGGCAACGCTGCTGCTGCCCGCACGTTCGCGGTTCGCGGGGCCGTTGCCGGGGGAGTTCGCCAAGGCGCTGGCGCAAGCCGATCGCCAAGGCGGCGGGGCAGGCGAGCGCGAACAACTGCGCCGCCATTTCCAGCTGATCCCGGACCACTGGCCCATCGCTGCGCTTACCCGGCAACTGGATGCTGGCGACGCTGCCCAGTCGTCGTGGCTGCGCGTGGACCCCGCGCATGTTGCGCCGGACATGGGTGGGGCGCGGATGCTTTCGCATGGCGATGCGCTGGCGCTCACTGCCGAGGACACCGCCCAGTTGCTGCCCGCCTTGCGGCCGTTGTTCGGTGATGCCGGGTTCGCTCTGGATGCGCCGCGGCCTTCGCGCTGGTACCTGCGACTTCCGCGCGAATCCAAATTGCCGGCCTTCGCCGCGCCTGACGAAGTGCTGGGCGAAGACCTTTTCGCGCACCTGCCCGAAGGCGACCTGGGGCGCCGCTGGCGCGCATTGCTCACCGAAACCCAGGTGGTCCTGCACAACCATCCCTGGAACGCCATGCGCGCTTCGCTTGGTAAACCGGCGGTCAATTCCCTCTGGTTCTGGGGCGCCGGCACGCTGCCGGATTTCGTGCGCACGCATTACAGGCAAGTCAAAGGCAACGAGATCGTCCTGCGCGCATTGGCCGATGCTGCGGGAGTGGCGGGTACGACCGGCAACGCAGAGGAAGTCGACGCGCTGGTCGACCTGCGCCATCTGCGCGACCTGGCCCTGGTCGCCCACGAGGCCGTGCAACCGCTACTGGAAGCGGTGCGCAGGCGGGAGCTGCAATCGCTGACCCTCGACTTCGAGGATGGCGCGATTTTCCAACTACGCCGCGATCAGCGCTGGCGATTCTGGCGAAAGCCGCTGGCGACACTGTAACGTGGCTCAACCCCCAAGGATCCGTCGGCGCCAGATCGACGCGGCGGGAAGTTGGCCGGAAAGTCTTTCGCCACTGCTGCGCCGCATCTACGCCGGTCGCGGAGCGGCCAACCTGGAACAAGCGCAGCCGAAGTTGGCGCAACTGCTGTCGCCCGAAACCCTGGGTGGACTGGCCGAAGCCACCGCCTTGCTCGCCGATGCGATAGCGGCGAACCTGCACATCGTCGTGGTCGGCGACTTCGACTGCGACGGTGCCACCGCCTGCGCCGTCGGCGTGCGCGGATTGCGCATGCTCGGTGCAACGCGGGTGACCCCGGCAGTGCCCAACCGCATGGTGCATGGCTATGGGCTGTCGCCGGCTTTGGTGGGCGAACTTGCCGGGCTGGAGCCCGACCTATTGGTGACCGTCGACCACGGCATCGCCTGCCATGCAGGTATCGCGGCGGCCAAAGCGCTGGGTTGGAAAGTGCTGGTCACCGATCATCATCTTCCTGGCGAGTCGCTGCCGCCGGCCGACGCCATCGTCAATCCCAACCTGCGCGGCGACGCGTTCCCCAGCAAAATGCTGGCCGGCGTGGGGGTGATGTTCTACGTGCTGCTCGCATTGCGGAAGCGAATGCGTGAACAAGGCGCTCTTGCGCAGGGCGAGCCCGACCTGTCTACGCTGCTCGATCTGGTGGCCGTGGGCACCATCGCAGACCTGGTTCCGCTGGACGTCAACAATCGCGCCCTGGTCGGCGCCGGGCTGCGACGGTTGCGCGCAGGACAAGGATGCGCCGGACTGCGCGCACTTATCGAAGTGTCTGGCCGCGAGGCCGCACGTCTGACGGCTGCGGATATAGGTTTCGCCATCGGGCCCAGGCTCAATGCTGCCGGGCGCCTGGAAGACATGGCCATCGGCATCGAATGCCTGCTCAGCGACGACGCCGCCCAGGCCTATGAGCTCGCCCAGATATTGAACGGCATCAATGCCGAGCGCCGCGGCGTGCAGCAGCAGATGGTCGATGAAGCCGAAGCCGCCCTGGAACGGATCGAGAGCCAGGGCGATCTGCAAACGCCGATAGCGGTGTGCCTGTTCGATGCGGAATGGCATCCGGGTGTGGTCGGCCTGGTGGCGTCGAAGATGAAGGAGAAGCTGCACCGTCCGGTGATCGCCTTTGCGCCTTCGGAGCCCGGCGGCAGCAGTCTGCGCGGATCGGCGCGGTCGATTCCCGGTTTCCACATCCGCGATGCGCTGGTCAACCTGGATGCAGTGCATCCCGGATTGATGGGCAAGTTCGGCGGCCACGCCATGGCGGCGGGGCTTAGCCTGGAAGAAAGCGGGTTCGCCCGTTTCCAGACCGCCTTCCGCGAACAGGTCGAGGCGATGATGGACCCGGCCATGCTGCATGCGGAATTGCTCAGCGACGGCGAACTGTCGGCGGAAGAATTCATCGCGGCCAATGCCGAGGCACTGCGTAGCGGCGGGCCGTGGGGGCAAGGCTACGGCGAGCCGCTTTTCGATGGCGTGTTCGAAGTGATCGACTGGCGCGTGGTCGGCGAACGCCATCTCAAGCTGGTCCTGCGCACAGAAGGTCGCCGCGAGCCGCTCAATGCCATCCACTTCGGTGGCTGGCGGGAACAAGAACCAGAGTCCCGTCTGCGGATCGCGTATCGCCTGGTACCCGACGATTACCGTGGCGGCAATGCCATCCAGTTGATCGTAGAACACCGCGAGGCCCTGTAGAGCCTGGCGGGCTTCGCATGGCTCATCACTGCGATGGGCCATCAACCCCGTTTCCGGACGCCGCACGTTTGTCGGCTCACCTATCCCAGAACAAGCAGGAACTCATGCGCAGGATCGCCAAGCCCGTATTCCTCTGGATCGCAAGCTTCACCTGCATAACCTTCGCCGTATTAGGCACTGCGCAGAATCTCACCGCACCGCGTATCCCGCCCTTGCTGCAGGTGAGCGGCGCCGAGACGCCGGTCGCGCTGCGCTCGGTGGATATCGACACGGTGGTGATGGGCGGCTTGGCCCAAACCACGGTCGAGATGGTGTTTTTCAATCCGAATGCTCGGCCGCTGGAAGGCAATCTGGATTTCCCGTTGCGCGATGGGCAGAGCGTCACCGGCTTCGCGCTGGATTTCGAAGGCAAGCTGCGTCCTGCAGTGCCTGTGGAAAAGGCCAAGGGCCGGCAAGTGTTCGAGGCCATCGAACGCAAACGGGTAGATCCGGCATTGTTGGAGCAGACCGCGGGTAATCACTTCAAGCTGCGTATTTTTCCGATTCCCGCCCACGGCAGTCGCCGCGTGCAGCTGCGCTATGTCGAAAGCCTGTCGCGCGCAGGCAAGGACATGCGCCTGTCCTTGCCGCTCGGCTATGTCGCAGGCGTGGAAGCGCTTTCGCTGCGTATCGCTGCCCAGGGTCTTGGCGGCAAACCGGCGGCGGTCGGTGCGTTGGGCGACGTCGAATTCAAGCGCAAGGGCAGGGGTTGGGTCGCGGACGTGCGCCGTATCAGTTTCAAAGGCAGCGGTGACCTGACTCTCAATTTGCCTATGGCCGAAGGCCCGCAGGTCTATGCGCAGGAATTTGACGGCAGCACCTATTTCCTCGCCGAAGTCCCGGTGGAAGAAACCGCGGCACCGCGCACCTTGCCCAAGCGCATGGGCTTGCTGTGGGACAGCTCCGCTTCCGCACGGAAGCGCGATATCGCCAGTGAACTGGCCGTGTTGGACGCCTATTTCAAGGCCGCTGGCACCCTCCAGGTTTCGTTGGTGCGTCTGCGCGACCATGCCGACGCGGCCGAAGATTTCAGCGTGCACGACGGCGACTGGTCCGCACTGAGGAAGTCGCTGCTGGCCACGATCTACGATGGCGCCAGCAACCTCAGTGATTGGAAACCGCAGGCCGGTATCGGAGAGTATCTGCTTTTCAGCGATGGTCTCGATAACTACCGCACGCATTCCTTCCCCAAGGTCGACGCCAACCAGCGTCTTTTCGCATTGCATGCGGCAGGTGCCAACGCCGATGGCCAGCGCTTGCGCGCATGGTCCGAGGCCAGCGGGGGAAGCCTGATAGCCATCAGCGCTTCCGGCCTGGACGCAGCGAAGAAGGCCTTGCTGGAAGAACGTCCGCGCTTGCTCTCCGAAACTTTGGTCGGCGGCGAAGCGCTGGTGCACGAATCGGCAACGCCGCGCAATGGCCTGTTCCGTATCGCCGGACGGCTGCGCGGCAACGGCGGCGAGCTCCAGCTGCAGTACCGCGACGGCCAAGGTCGCACAAAATCATTGGCGCTGCCCGTGGAGGCGAGCGAAGCCGTGGCCAATGGACCCATCGCGCAGCTGTGGGCCGGTTACCAGATCGACGGCCTGTCCACTGACCCGGAAACCAACCGCGCCGGTATCCGCCGTCTGGGCCAGCAGTTCGGCATGGTGACCGCCGAGACTTCGCTGATCGTGCTGGAGACGGTACAAGACTACGTGGCACATGACATCGTGCCGCCCGGGGAATTGCTGGCCGCTTATACCGAACTGAAGTCGCAACAGGCGAACGAGAAGGCAAGTTCGGAGAAAGGACGCATCAATGAGGTAGCCGCCGCCTTCGATCAGAAAATCGAGTGGTGGAAGAAGAGCTGGCCCAAAGGCGAACCTGAAAGGAAGCAACGGGTGGCGGTCGCGGCAGCGGCGGGCGCATATCCCGAGGCAGCGCCGATGGCGGACGCGCCGATGCTTTCCCGCAGTATTGCGCCGCCGGTCGCTGCCGCTGCCGCTGCTGACGGCTACGCCGACGCAAATACCCTGGACAGCATCCAGGTTACTGGCGCGCGCCTGAGCGAGGAAGAGATTGCAGAAAGCAAAAAGGACGGCAGTAACTCGGGCGATATCAGCATCGCATTGCAGGCTTGGGAACCGGACTCCGCCTATGCCCGCCGCCTGCGCGAAGCGCCGAAGGACCGCATCTATGCGGTCTACCTGGACGAACGCGATTCCTACGCCAACAGCACCGCCTTCTACCTGGACGTAGCCGATCTGCTCTTCCAGAAAGGCCAGGATGCCCTTGCCCTGCGCGTTCTATCCAACCTGGCCGAGCTGGAACTGGAAAACCGCCACGTGCTGCGCGTGCTCGCCTACCGTCTGATGCAGGCTAAGCAACCTGCCCTGGCCGTGCCGGTGTTCGAGCAGGTCAAGCGACTGGGCGAAGAGGAGCCGCAGAGCTTCCGCGACCTTGGGCTTGCCTATGCAGCAGTTGGCAAATCGCAGGAAGCGATCGAGCAGTTGTACGAAGTGGTCAAGCGCGAATGGGACGGCCGTTTCGATGGCGTCAAATTGATCGCTCTGGCCGAGCTCAACGATATCGCCGCCAATGCGACCCAGCGCCCGGACACTGGCCGCGTCGATCCTCGCCTGCTCAGGAATCTGCCGCTCGACCTGCGCGTGGTGCTGAGTTGGGACAGCGACAACAGCGACATGGATCTATGGGTCACCGATCCCAACGGCGAGAAGTGCTACTACGGCAACCAGCACACCTATCAGGGCGGCTTGATGTCCGACGACTTCACCGGTGGCTACGGTCCGGAAGAGTTCTCGCTGCGCGACGCCAAGCCAGGCAAGTACAAAGTGGAAGCCAACTTCTTCGGCGACCGCCAGCAACTGGTGACCGGCGCCACCACTCTGCAACTGAAACTCACCACCCACTTCGGCAGCGGCAAGGCCAAGGAACAGCTGGTCACCATGCGTTTGAAGGAGCAGGCGGAAACGGTGCTGGTGGGGGAGTTCGAGGTCAAGTGATCCACCGATGCGGAGACTTCCTGGTCTCCGCATCGAGCCGGTGCTTCTTCCCATTAAAGCGACGCGGGTGTGTCGACAGCGTCCAGCTTTTGTGCGCGTGATCTGTTCTCCATCTTCAGGCCGAACAAGGGCCTCAGCCAGCGCACACGCCTGATGATCTCGTAGCCGCCGAAGCATGCCGCGAACGTAAATGCGACCAGCAACAGACCTTCCGGCAAAGGCGGGATGCCTAGCGGTTTCAGGTTGTACGCAGCAACCGCGATAAGAGTCTGATGCAGGATGTAGACGGGAAACACGGCCGGGGTCAGGTAGCGCAGCACAGCACTGTCGGAATGCCGCAACCGATAAGCGAAACCGAAGATGGCGGCGATGCTGGTCCATTGGTTGATCGCCCAGACCGCGCGCTGGAAGTTGCGCAGGACATCAGGCGGCGGATTGGTCTCGCTATAGCCGCTGGCATAGAAGTACCAGATGAGGAAACCGTAGCTGGCCGCCGCCAGCGGCAGCGAGACCCAGCGCAGCCGCTGCAACGATTCCCAGAGGCCCGTCGTGCGGGCCATCAGGAAACCCAGCAGGAACACGCTGAAATATTGCGCATGGTTGTACCAGTCGTCGACCAGCGCGTGAGTCGATTCGAAACGTTCGACCAGGGCGATCCGCACGACCGCCAGCAGCAGCGCCGGCCACAGCAGAATGCCTGGTCCGGACAGCATGCGGCCGAGCCACTGGCTGACGCGAGGGAAGGCATTGGGCGCGACGCGGTTGATGAGCCAGATCGCCACGGTATAGACCCACAGATAGACGACGAACCACAAATGGTTCCAGGTCGGCAGGTCCAGGCAGCCATCCTGGTCGCAGAACGAACCATCGCCAGCCAGGTAGCGCCCCCAGAAAGCCAGGTAACCATCGTGGTAGCCGCCCGGGTATCCCGAATCCAGAATCTCGTAATAGGACTGCGGCGGCACGATGACCAGCATGCCGAAGATCAGGGGCAGCAGCAGGCGCCAGGAGCGCGAACCCAGGAAGCCTTTCGGCATCTTCGCCAACAGGAATGCGCTGGCCGCACCGGACACCAGGAACAGCAGCGACAGCCGCCAGGGGCCGGACAGCAGCATGAACGGTTCCAGCGTTTCGCTGGCGTGCGGACTTTTGACGTGCCAGTCCCAACTCACGTAGTACATGCCCACGTGGTACAGCACCAACAGGCCGAAGGCGCAGACGCGGACCCAGTCGAGATCGTGGCGACGTTCCATAGTGGACCTTTCTCTTGGAAGACAGGCCGCCATTGGCGATCCGTAGCGGGCACGACGCCAGCGCGAGGGGACCGGTTGCGGGCACCAAGGGACCAACCGCTGCTTTCCGGGGACGGACGCCGGCGACCGGACAGCCCGCTCGCCTAGAATGCGTCGATGCCCCTATCCGATTCCGACGCCGCCTACCGCCGTTTCCTGCCCTGGCAACGGACTGTCGAGGTCGGTTTCTGGGTGTTGCTGATCGGCAGCAACTTCATCGGCAACAGCCTCACTACGCTGATGGAAATCAGGCGGCACCCCTCCGACACCCTGAGCTGGGAACCGGTGCTGTGGGAAGCCAGCAGCGGCCTGGTCTGGCTGGCGGTCCTGCTGCCCGCCATCGCCTGGTTCACCCGCCGCTTCCCGTTGCACTGGGACAACTGGCGGCAGCGCATTCCCTGGTATCTGCTGGCCAGCGTGGCCGTTTCGCTGCTGCATGTAGCGGCAATGGTGGCGCTGCGTGTGCTGGTCTACCGCTCGCAGGGCATGGAATACGATTTCGGCCCATGGGGCAGGGAATTCCTCTACGAATACCTGAAGGACATCCGCAGCTTCACTTCGATCGTGGTGATGATGGAGGGTTACCGCTTCGTGCTGCGCCGCTGGCAGGGCGAGGCCAGCCTGCTGGATACGCCCGACGAGGGGCCGCCGGTGGAGCCTGTAGAGCTGCCCGAGCGCTTCCTGGTGCGCAAGCTGGGCCGGGAATTCCTGGTCGCGGCCAACGACATCGAATGGGTCCAGGCCTCCGGCAATTACGTCAACCTGCGCGTCCGCCAGCACGACTACCCCTTGCGCAGCACCATCGCCGGCATAGAAACCAAGCTGGACCCGCGCCGCTTCGCCCGCATCCATCGCAGTTACCTGGTGAACCTGGACCAGGTGGCCTCGATCGAGCCGCTGGACACCGGCGATGCGCGCCTGCACCTGAAGGACGGGACCACGCTGCCCTGCAGCCGCCGCTATCGCGCCGATCTGCGCGGAAGGGTAGGCGCCAGCGCCGCGGAATCGAGCGCCTGAACACGTCAGCCTGCTAGAATTCGCGGCTGTTTCAACCTTCGTTGCCCATACCCATGATCGAACTCAACCCTATCCGCCAGCGCATCGCCGACCTTCAGGAACGGCTGCATTCGCTTCGGGGGTATCTTTGACTACGACGCCAAGCGCGAGCGCCTGGAAGAAGTAAACCGCGAGCTGGAAAACCCGGATATCTGGAACAACGCCGAGTACGCCCAGACCCTGGGCCGCGAGCGTTCCAGCCTGGAGAAGAATGTCAACGGCATCGCCAGCCTCGAAGAAGGGCTGGGCGAAGCCAGCGAACTGCTGGACCTGGCCGAGAGCGAGAACGACGAGGAAACCGCGGTAGCGGTGGTCGCCGACGTGGACCGTTTCAATACGCACGTGGAGAAGCTGGAATTCCAGCGCATGTTCTCCGGCGAACTGGATCCGGCCAACTGCTTCGTCGACATCCAGGCCGGTGCCGGCGGCACCGAGGCCCAGGACTGGGCCGAGATGATGCTGCGCATGTACCTGCGCTGGTGCGAATCGCGCGGCTGGAAGACCGAACTGATGGAAGTCAGCGCCGGCGAAGTGGCCGGGGTGAAGTCGGCGACCTTCCGCGTAGAGGGCGATTACGCCTACGGCTGGCTCAAGACCGAAATCGGCGTGCACCGGCTGGTGCGCAAATCGCCGTTCGACTCGGACAATCGCAGGCATACCTCGTTCACCTCGGTGTTCGTGTCGCCGGAAGTGGACGACAACATCGAGATCGACATCAATCCGGCCGACCTGCGCACCGACGTCTACCGTTCCTCCGGCGCCGGCGGACAGCACGTCAACAAGACCGAATCGGCGGTGCGCATCACCCACATCCCGACCAATACCGTGGTCGCCTGCCAGACCGGCCGCAGCCAGCACGCCAACCGCGATACCGCGATGAAGATGCTGAAAGCCAAGCTGTACGAGCTGGAGATCCAGAAGCGCAACACCGAGCGCGACGCGCTGGAAGCCACCAAGTCCGACATCGGCTGGGGCAGCCAGATCCGCAACTACGTGCTGGACCAGAGCCGCATCAAGGACCTGCGCACCGGCGTGGAGCGCACCGATACCCAGAAGGTGCTGGACGGCGATCTGGACGAATTCGTCGAGGCCAGCCTGAAATCCGGACTGGAAGCAGGCTCCAAACGCAGCGACGCTTGATTTCGCGCATCATCAGTTCTCCCGCAATCTTCCCCTTCGAATCCCGCCCCTATGACAGACGACACGCTCCCGCCCGACGAAAACAGCCTCATCGCCGAGCGCCGCGCGAAGCTCAAAGCGTTGCGCGGGCAGGGCATCGCGTTCCCCAACGACTTCCGCCGCATCGAGTACGCGGGCGACCTGCAGGCGCAGTACTCCGACGCCGAAATGTGGACCTCCGAAGCGCTGGAAGCGGCCAACCGCGAAGTGAAAGTCGCCGGCCGGTTGATGGCAAAACGCGTGATGGGCAAGGCCAGCTTCGCGCAGATCCAGGACGAATCCGGGCGTGTGCAGCTGTTCCTGCAATCCAACACGCTGGGCGAGGTCTACGACGCGTTCAAGGGCTGGGATGTGGGCGATATCGTGGGCGTGGAAGGTGGTCTGACCCGTACCCGTACCGGCGAACTCTCCATCAAGGTTTCCGCGCTGCGCCTGCTGACCAAGTCGCTGCGTCCGCTGCCGGACAAGTGGCACGGCCTGTCGGACGTGGAGCAGCGTTACCGCCAGCGCTATGTGGACCTCATCGTCACCCCGGAGGCGCGCGAAGTCTTCATCAAACGCTCCAAGATCATCCGCGCCATGCGCGAATGGCTGGATGCGCGCCGTTTCCTGGAAGTGGAGACGCCGATGATGCATTACATCCCCGGGGGCGCGGCGGCCAAGCCGTTCACCACCCACCACAATGCGCTGGGCCTTGACCTCTACCTGCGCGTGGCGCCGGAGTTGTATCTCAAGCGCCTGGTAGTGGGCGGCATGGAGCGCGTCTACGAAATCAACCGCAACTTCCGCAACGAAGGCGTCAGCACCCGCCATAACCCCGAATTCACCATGCTGGAGTTGTACGAGGCCTACGCCACCTACAACGAAATCATGGACCTGACCGAAGGCGTGATCCGCGACGTGGCCCACGAAGTGCTGGCTACCGGCCAAGTGCTGTGGGACGGCGAACGGATCGACCTGGATCCGGCTTTCCGCCGCTGGCGCATGGACGAAGCGGTGCGCCATCACAACCCCGAGATCAGCCTGGCCGACTGCACCGACCGCGAGGCCCTGGTGCGGCATTGCGAGCGCCTGAAGGTCCACGTCAAGCCCGGTTACGGCTGGGGCAAGCTGCTGTTGGAGATATTCGAGAAGACGGTCGAGCACCACCTGATCCAACCCACCTTCATCACCGACCATCCGGTCGAGGTTTCGCCGCTGGCCCGGGCTAACGACGACCAACCCGGGTACACCGACCGTTTCGAGCTGTTCGTCAACGGCAAGGAACTGGCGAATGGTTTTTCCGAGCTCAACGATCCCGAGGACCAGGCAGCGCGCTTCCTGGCCCAAGTCGAGGCCAAAGAGAGCGGCGACGATGAAGCCATGCACTTCGACGCCGACTACATCCGGGCGCTGGAAGTGGGCCTGGCGCCCACGGGTGGGCTGGGCATCGGCATAGACCGTCTGGTGATGCTGCTGACGGGGTCCGATTCGATTCGGGACGTCCTGCTGTTTCCGTATATGCGCCCCGAAAGCGCGGGCTGAAGGCGCTTCAAGTGACGCCGTTGGGCAGCTTCTGCCCGTAGATCCGCACTTATGGGGCCGTCCGTCCTTGGCCGGGCCGGCACTGCGAACCCGGTGAGTGTCAATATTGTGACGTACGTCGCACTTATCCGCCCGGACGTTCAGCTAGTAGAAATGGCACGGTTTCTGCGTTATTCCCGCTAAAGACAGGACTTTTCTCTCGTTCCCCCAAACACGCGGGTGAGGAGTCTCCCAGTTCCGAAGCACCGGTATATTCGTCGCCAGGACGTGTCGGCCGGGAGGAGTTGAACAATGCTAGATGCCAGCAGGGTCTACACCGGAGTATCCTCACCCGACAGCCACGTTGCGTGGCCCAATGGGGTTGGAAGCGGCTTGGATATCGTCATCGTGGACGATCAAACTTCAGCGCGGACGATGCTGCGCCATGTCATCGAGGACATCGCCTCGGAATTGTCAGTGCACGATTTCGGCGATCCTTCCGTGGCGCTGGCCTGGTGCGAAGCCAATCGCACGGATCTGCTGTTGCTGGACTATCGCATGCCCGGCATGGACGGGCTGGAATTCGCACGCCGCTTCCGGCGCTTACCGATGCATCGGGATATCCCGATCATCCTGATCACCGTGGTCGGCGACGAGCCGATCCGCCAGGCCGCGCTGGAAGCCGGCGTCATCGACTTCCTGGTCAAGCCCGTGCGTCCGCGCGAGCTGCGCGCCCGCTGCCGCAACCTGCTGCAGCTGCGCCAGCAGAGCGAGAACATCAAGCAACGCGCCATGTCGCTGGAACAGCGGCTGCTTTCCAGCATGCACGAAGTGGAAGAGCGCGAGCGCGAGACGCTTTCGCGGCTGGCCCGGGCCATCGAGTACCGCGACAGCGGCACCAGCGCCTACCTGGAACGCATGGCCCATATCGCCGGCCTGATCGCCGAACAACTGGGCCTGCCCGAAGACGAGGTGCGTGCCATCGAGATGGCCGCGCCGCTGCACGACATGGGCAAGATCGCCATTCCCGATTCGGTGCTGATGAAGCCCGGTCCGTTGACCGAAGAAGAAACCGAGGTCATGCGCCGGCATCCGCGCATCGGCCACGAGCTGCTCAGCGGCAGCCATAACCGTTTCATCCAGGCCGGCGCCGTCATCGCCTTGCGCCATCACGAACGTTACGACGGCAGCGGCTATCCCGATGGCCTGAAGGGCGATGCGATCCCGCTCGAAGCCAGAATAGTGGCCGTTGCCGATGTGTTCGATGCGCTGATCTCGCCGCGTCCGTACAAGAAGGCCTGGGACCGGGATGCGGCACTGGCGTACCTCTACGCGCAGCGCGGCCGCCTGTTCGACCCGGCCTGCGTGGATGCGCTGGGCCGCGGCCGCGCCAGACTGGACGATATCTGCGACCAGTTTTCCACCGTGCACGTCCGCCCAGGCATGCAGTAAGCCATGAAAGAGCTCACTTCCTGGTTGCATTCGCGCCTGGCCAACCGCCCGGACAGCGAACATGGGCAGGCGCTGATCCGTCTGATCATCTTCAGCGGCGTGATGGTGTACATGCTGCTGGGTGCGGCCCTGGGCGGTCTGGAACAGGCCGTTTCCAACCGGGCGCTGGCGATGAGCTCGGTCGGCGTCACCGTGGGCCTGGGGCTGTACTGCTGGATCCTGTGGCTGCCGGGAAAATCCAACCTGCGCCGCATCATCGGCATGGTGACCGACTACGGCCTGATGTCGACCGCGATGGCGTTGATGGGCGAGCCGCTGGCCTGGCTGTACGTGATCATGATGTGGGTGACGGTCGGCAACGGCCTGCGTTACGGCAACCGTTACCTGGGCGGCGCGGTCACCATGGCGGTCTGCGGCTTCGCCGGAGTGCTGCTGACCAACGATTATTGGGGCGATAACATCAGTCTGGGCGTCGGCCTGCTGGTCGGCCTGGTCGCGGTGCCGATGTATCTGTCCAATCTGCTGCGCCAGTTGACGCGCGCCACCGAAGAAGCACGCCGCGCCAACGAAGCCAAGAGCCGTTTCCTGGCCAATATGAGCCACGAATTCCGTACCCCGCTCAATGGCTTGTCCGGCATGTCCGAATTGCTGGCCACCACCGAGCTGGACAGCGAGCAGCGCGAATGCCTGTCCACCATCCAGGCTTCCACGCGCAGCATGTTGGCGCTGGTAGAGGACGTGCTGGATATTTCCGCGATCGAAGCGGGCAAGTTGAAGCTGGATATCGTCGAGTTCTCGCCGCACGAGCTGGTAGAGAACATCGGCATGATCCTGCTGCCGCAGGCGCGGGCCAAGAAACTGGATTACAACGTCCACATCGCCGCCGACGTGCCGAAGAAACTGCGCGGCGATATCCGCCACCTGCGCCAGGTACTGCTGAATCTCGCCGGCAACGCGGTCAAGTTCACCGACGTCGGCGCCGTGCGCCTGGAGGTCAAGAACCTGTCCGACACCGGCAGCAAGACCAGCTTGCGTTTCACAATCACCGATACGGGCATCGGCATTCCGACCGGCGTGCAGGCGAAGCTTTTCGAAGCCTTCGAACAGGCCGATGTCAGCCTGTCTCGCCGTTACGGCGGCACCGGCCTGGGCACCACCATCGCCAAGGGTCTGGCCGAGTCGATGGGCGGCAGCATCGGTTTCGAAAGCGTCGAAAAGCGCGGCAGCAGTTTCTGGGTGGACATTCCCTTCGAAACCGTCGAGGCCGTTCAAGCCCCCGTGGTGCCTGCATGGATCGAGGATCATGCCCCGCACGGCGCGGAAAACATCATCGCCTTCTCCGATCCGTTCCTGCGCCATCGCGCACGCGTGCGCAGCCTGCAGATCCTGGTCGCGGACGACCACGAAGCCAACCGCATGGTAGTCCAGCGCCTGCTGCAGAAAGCGGGCCACCGGGTGGTCTGCGTCAACGGCGGCGAAGAAGTGCTGGACGCGCTGGAAATCGCCGACTACGACACCGTCATCGTCGACCTGCACATGCCAGGCATCAGCGGCCTGGATCTGCTGAAGCAGTTGCGCATCATGGAAGCCGGCGGCGGGCCTCGCACTCCGGTGCTGGTGCTCAGCGCCGACGTCACCCCCGATGCGATTTCGCGTTGCGAGCAAGCCGGCGCGCGCGCATTCCTGGCCAAGCCCATCGTGGCTACCCGCTTGCTGGACGTGTTGGCGGAAATCGCCAACAACGGCCGCGTCGCCACGCCGGTCCAGGTTTCCGGGCCGGACCTGCCGACCTCCGACGATGTGCTCAATCCCGGCGTGCTCAATGAGCTCAGCGCATTGGGTATGGGCGATGCCTTCGAACGCGAATTCATCACCCAATGCCTCAACGATGCCGAAGGCTGCCTGGGTGCGATGGCGCATGCCATAGAGCAGGGCGACGGCGCGCATATGCGCGAGCACGCGCATGCGCTAAAAGGCGTCGCGAGCAACTTGGGTCTGGTCAAGCTGGCCAGCGCCAGCGGCGAGATGATGCGGCTGGCCGATTCGGAAATGGCAAAGGAATGGCGCCAGCGTCTGGCGATGTTGAATACCTATCTCAGCCAGGGCCGTACCGCCCTGGAAGCGCGAGCGCGCAGCCGTCATGATGCGCTCGACAAAGGCGGGCGCAACTGACCTGTTCAACCGACTCCCCCTGCTTCAGGGGGTTTTCGTTTCGTTGAATCTCCGCTCTGCAATCCATGCCGCTTACGCGGCGTTGGATGCGCCCAAACGCCTTTCCTGCGCGCGAACGATGCGCTCCATCATGCGCAGCGACTTGTCGCCCAGGGCCAACGCGGTATCCACCCACACTTCGGTGATGCCCATCAACTCGTCGTAACCCACGCGCTGGGCGATGTTGCGTACGGTATTCATGGCCAGATGGGCATGCGGCGCGCGTTGCTGCTGGCGGATCAGTTCCTGCACGGCGATTTCGCCCTGGCCCTTGGGAACCAGCACGTCCACCACGCCCATCTTGTACATCTCTTCGCTGGTGTAGATGTTCCCGTCCAGGATGATCTTTTCGGCCAGCTGCGGAGTAACGCGCTTGCACAGGAACGAATAGGCGCCCATGCCCGGGAACAGGCCGAACAGCACTTCCGGCAGACCCATGCCGACGCCTTCCTCGGCGACGATGGTGTGGCAGGCCAGAGCCATTTCCAGTCCGCCGCCCAGCGCATCGCCCTGGACCAGCGCAATCGTGCGCACGTCGCCGCCCAATCCGGTGTGCAAACCGTAGACGCCGTCTACGCAGCGGCGGGCATAGGCAAGCAGGTGCTCGCGGTCGTTGGCGCGGATCAATTGCGAGAACAGTTCAAGGTCGCCGCCCAGGTTGAAGGCCGAAGCGGCGGAAGCGAGCACGAAATGGCGCAACTGTCCGGGCCGGCGTTCGCTGTCGCGCTTGATGATGGAGGAGGTGAAGCTCCACATGTCGTCCAGCAGATCGTTGCGGAAACAGGGACGCATTCCGCTGCCGATGTTGTCGTGCATGTACAGCCAGTGGTTGTCGCCGCTGGGAGAAGATTCGGCGCGGATGGTGGAATAGTCACGGCTACGCAGCAGTTTTTCGACATTGCTCATTTTCGGGTCCTCGGCTTGAATGCGTTGTAAGGGAAGCTATGGGGGTAGGGCGGTGTTGCGATCTAGGATGAGTGCGGGCCCGATCCTACACCTGAACGGTCCGTTAAAAACCCCTTGCGGCGCTGTGAAGGGCCTTTGAACACCTGTGATTGATGGCACCACTTCATGAAGTGTGACGGCCATCAATAAAATCCACCCTGTGTACTCGCTGTCCGCGACCACCAGACCAAAAAAAAGCCGGCGTAAGCCGGCTTTTGTTATCGATGTCTTTATGACTGCCGGGGCACGGGGTCGCGTAGCTCCTTGCGCAGGATCTTGCCGACATTGGTTTTGGGCAGCTCGGTACGGAACTCGACGGTCTTGGGCTGCTTGTAACCGGTCATGTTCTCGCGGCAATAGGCCTTCACCTGCTCGGCCGTAAGCGAGGGGTCCTTCTTGACTATGAACACCTTCACGGCCTCGCCCGACTTCTCGTCCGGTACGCCTATCGCCGCCACTTCCAGCACGCCCTCCATGCCGGCGATGACGTCCTCCACCTCGTTCGGGTATACGTTGAATCCCGACACCAGGATCATGTCCTTCTTTCGGTCGACGATATAGAAGAAGCCTTCCGCGTCCATTTTCGCCATGTCGCCGGTGTGCAGCCAGCCATCGGAATCGATGGAATTGGCCGTCTCTTCGGGGCGCTGCCAGTATCCTTTCATCACCTGCGGGCCCTTCACACAAAGCTCGCCGACCACTTCCAGCCCGCTCACGATATTGCCGTCGTCGTCTTTCAGGCACACATCGGTCGAAGGAATGGGCAAACCGATGGCGCCGTTGTAGTCCTTCAGGTCCGGCGGATTGATGCAGGCGGCCGGGGAGGTTTCGGTGAGGCCATAGGCTTCCACCAGAGTCACGCCGGTCACCTTCTTCCACTTCTCCGCTACCGCCCGCTGGACCGCCATGCCGCCGCCCAGCGTCATCTTCAGTTTGCTGAAGTCGATTTGATCGAAACCGGGCGTATTCAACAGGCCGTTGAACAGCGTGTTGACGCCCGTGATCGCGGTGAAGGGCGTCTTGCTCAATTCCTTTACGAATCCGGGCATATCGCGCGGATTGGTGATGAGATAGTTTTCGGCGCCGAACTTCATGAAAACCAGACAGTTAGCCGTCAAAGCGAAGATGTGGTACAGCGGCAAGGCGGTGACGATGACTTCTTGCCCGGCCACGGCGCTGCCGCCTATCCATATCGAGGCCTGCTGCATATTGGCCACCAGGTTGCGGTGGGTCAGCATGGCGCCTTTGGCCACGCCGGTGGTGCCGCCGGTGTACTGCAGGAAGGCGATGTCCTCGCTGTCGATGTCCACTTCGGGCAGCGTGTGCATCCGGCCCAGAGTCAATGCGTCCTTGAAGCGGACGGCTCCGGCGATGTCGTAGTCCGGAATCATCTTCTTCACGTACTTCAGCACGAAGTTGACGATGGTCCCTTTGGGGAAACCGACCAGATCGCCCAGCCCGGTGGTGATGACCTGCTTGAGCGGCGTGTCGGCCACTACTTCCTGCACGGTGTGGCCGAAGTTATCCACCACTACCAGCGCACTGGCGCCCGAGTCGATCAGCTGGTGCCTGAGCTCGCGCGCGGTGTACATCGGATTGACGTTCACCACTGTCAGCCCCGCGCGCAGGATGCCGAAGATGGCGATCGGGTATTGCAGGCAGTTGGGCGCCATGATGGCGACACGGTCGCCTTTCTTGAGCTTCAACTCACCGAGCAGATAGGCCGCGAAATGGCGGCTCAACACCTCGATTTCGTTATAGGTCAGGGTCTTGCCGAGGTTGGAGAATGCCGGGCGGCCGTTGAAATTCCTGACTGCGGTATCGAATACCGAGACGATCGAGCGGTATTCGTCCAGATCGATTTCATGCGGCACGCCTTGCGGATAATTCTTGAACCACGGACGATCCTGACTCATCTTTCACTCCCTCCCCAGGGCCTTGTTTGGTCCGGCACATGCGAAGAGCAAGTGTCGTTTGTGGGGTTCCACGACACGAGCATACCGCCCCGGATGGAAAACGCGAAGACATTGGGATCGAAGCTGCGGGTCTTCCGGAGGCGTGTCCAATCCGGCTTGTTCTTGCTGACGCTGGCGGCACTGGCCGCTTGCGCGCGCGATACCCCGGAAACGGCGCTGCGCGCGCAATTGCAACGCATGCAGACCGCGGCGACCGAACGCAGAGCGGGAGATTTCATGGAAGGCGTGGCTGCCGATTTCGTCGGAAACGGGGGAATGGATCGTGCTGCATTGCACAATCTAATGCGGGCGCAGGTGCTGGGCAATTCGACCATAGGCGCAACCACCGGGCCGGTTGAAATCGAAGAGAAATCGGGCAGGGCAACGTTGCGCTTCATGGTCCTGTTGACCGGAGGCAGCGGCCGCTTCCTTCCCGATAGTGCGCAGACGTATTCCATCACCAGCGGCTGGCGGCTCGAAGACGGCCAATGGCGCGTTTATTACGCGCAATGGAAGCCGAACCCGTAATCGTAAGTAGAGGTAGGTCGGGGCTAGGCCCCGACATACGGAAAAACCGGAGTAACCGCACGTCGGGGGCGTAGCCCCGACCTACGAAGGGCTATGCTTTCCTGGCTGCCAGCTGGCGCAGCACGTAGTGCAGCAGGCCGCCATTGCGGAAGTACTCCACTTCCTTGGGCGTCAGCAGCAACACTTTGGCCTGGAACTGAAGCTTGCCGCCATCGGCGCGGGTTGCGGTGAGCGTGGCCAGTTTGCCGGCACCGTCCTGCAGGCCGGTGATGTCGAAAGTTTCCGACCCGTCCAGGCCCAATGTCTGCGCATTCTCTCCTTCCTTGAACTGCAAGGGCAGCACGCCCATGCCGACCAGATTGGAACGATGGATGCGTTCGAAGCTTTCGGCGACCACCGCTTTGACCCCAAGCAGGTTGGTGCCTTTGGCGGCCCAATCGCGTGAAGATCCGGTGCCGTATTCCTTGCCCGCGAACACCACCAGCGGCACGCCGTCGGCCTTGTATTTCATGGCCGCATCGTAGATGGCCAATTTTTCGCCAGCGGCATTCCCACCGCTGAAATACAGGGTATTTCCGCCTTCTTCGCCGCCGAACATCAGGTTCTTGATGCGGATGTTGGCGAAGGTGCCGCGCACCATCACATCGTCGTTGCCGCGGCGCGAGCCGTAGCTGTTGAAGTCGGCCGGCTGCACGCCGCGCTCCTGCAGGAAGCGGCCCGCGGGCGAGTCCTTCTTGATGTTGCCGGCCGGCGAGATATGGTCGGTGGTGATGGAATCGCCGAACAGTCCGAGCACGCGTGCGCCATGCACATCGTCGATGGTGCCCACCTGCATGGTCATACCGTCGAAATAGGGCGGGTTCTTGATATAGGTGGAAGACGCGTCCCACGCGTAGGACTCGCCATCGGGCGATTCGATCAAAGCCCAACGCGAGTCGCCCTTGAACACGTCCGCATAGTTCTGCGCGAACAGTTCCGGCCCCACCGTGGCCGCGATGGTGTCGCCGATTTCCTTGTTGCTGGGCCAGATGTCGCGCAGGTAGACATCCTGGCCGTCCGTTCCCTTGCCCAGCGGCTGCGTGGTCAGATCGATGTTGACCGTGCCGGCGATGGCGTAGGCCACCACCAGCGGCGGCGAGGCCAGGTAGTTGGCTTTCACTTCCGGGTGCACGCGGCCTTCGAAATTGCGGTTGCCGGACAGCACCGAAGCCACCACCAGTTCGTTCTCGGCGATGCCCTTGGACACGGCATCCGGCAACGGCCCGGAGTTGCCGATGCAGGTGGTGCAGCCGTAACCGACCACGTAGAAACCGAGTTTTTCCAGTTCCGAAAGAACCCCGGCTTTCTTCAAATAATCGGTGACTACCAGCGAACCGGGGCCAAGCGAGGTTTTCACCCAGGGCGCGGACTTCAGGCCCTTGGCCACCGCGTTGCGGGCGAGCAGGCCCGCGCCCAGCATCACTGCCGGGTTGGAAGTGTTGGTGCAGGAGGTGATCGCAGCGATCACCACCGAACCATCGTTGAGTTCGGCGTCCTGATCCTGGATGAAGATCTTCGAAATCGGCTTGGCGGCAAGGTGTTCGGCTTGCGGCTGCGCGCCGCCTTCGGCCTTGAATTCTTCCACGGCGCAACCGGTCTTCAGCTTGCGGTTTGCGGTCAGCGGGCCGAGGTTCTCGATGAAGTTGCGGCCCACCTCTTCCAGCAGCACTCGATCCTGCGGACGCTTCGGGCCCGCCATCGACGGCCGCACTTCGGCCATGTCCAGATGCAGCGTCGCCGAATAGGTCGCTTCCTGCTGGCCTGGTTCGTGCCACAGGCCCTGCGCTTTGGCGTAACTTTCGACGAGCGAGATCAGATCGGCCGGGCGGCCAGAAAGGCGCAAGTAGTTCAATGATTCCGAATCGATGGGAAAGATGCCGCACGTCGCGCCGTACTCGGGCGCCATGTTGGCGATGGTGGCGCGGTCGGCGAGTGGCAGGTGTTGCAGGCCGTCGCCGAAGAACTCGACGAACTTCCCGACCACTCCGAACTTGCGCAGCATCTGGGTGACGGTGAGCACCAGATCGGTCGCGGTGGCGCCCTCGGGCAGTTTGCCGGTCAGCTTGAAACCCACCACCTGCGGAATCAGCATGGACGAAGGCTGGCCCAGCATCGCCGCTTCGGCCTCGATGCCGCCCACGCCCCAGCCAAGCACGCCGATGCCGTTGATCATGGTGGTGTGCGAGTCGGTGCCGAATACCGTGTCGGGGAAGGCGAGCAGTTCGCCGTTCACCTCGCGCTCCATCACCACGCGCGCCAGGTTTTCCAGGTTCACCTGGTGGACGATGCCGGTGTTGGGCGGCACCACCTTGAAGTTGCCGAAGGATTTCTGGCCCCAGCGCAGGAAGCTGTAGCGTTCTTTGTTGCGTTCGAATTCGATCTTGCCGTTGAGGTCCAGCGCATCGGCACGGCCGAATACGTCCACTTGCACGGAATGGTCGATGACCAGCTCGGAGGGAATCAGCGGGTTGATCTGGCTGGCCTTGCCGCCCAGTTTTCCCACCGCATCGCGCATCGCGGCCAGATCGACCACGCAAGGCACGCCGGTGAAATCCTGCAGCACCACGCGCGCGGGCATGAAGGCGATTTCGGTGTCAGGTTCGCGGGTCGCGTCCCATTGCGCCACCGCTTCGATATGGTCCTTGCCTACGGTCATGCCGCCGTCTTCGTGGCGCAGCAGATTCTCCAGCAGGATCTTCATGGAGTAGGGCAGGCGGGCGAATGCTTGCCCCGGACTTGACCCGGGGTCGAAGCGCTGGCTCAGTTTGGGCAGGCTGAAGTAGGTGTAGGACTTGCCATTGACCTGCAGGGAGGTGCGAGTGGCGAAGGAATCACTCATCGGGAGGCTCCTGTAGCTGGGGGAGGGCGCACGACTGGCGCTGTGTTGCGGGTCAGACCGTCATACCGCATCGACCGTTCAGCGATTATCCCCAATCGGGGCGTCATCCACCTTACGACCAATGGTTGAAACCGTAGGTCGGGGCTACGCCCCTGACGCTCTGGATGCACGGGCGTCGGGGACGTAGCTCCGACTTGCGACAGTATGCGCGCTTGAGTATGGATAATAAAGTACGTATTATTGCGGCATACCCGAGGAGCCTACCGATGGAAGCGACCGTCGCCGAACGTGGCCAGATCACCCTGCCCAAGGCAGTACGCGATGCCCTGGGTCTTACCAAGGGCAGCATCCTGAAAGTCGAGCTGGAAAACGGCCGTATCGTCCTGCGCAAGAGCGTGGACGACGCGATTTCCCGTGCGCGCGGCCGGTTCAAATTGGACGGCTTTGACTCTACCGACGAGGCCATGCGCGCTATCCGCGGGCGTGCCCCCGGCGATCCGCTGGATCCTTGAAACGCGCCCCTGAGACGCCCTTGTCATGATCGCAATCGATTCTTCCGTGCTGGTGGACCTGCTGGCCGACGGTCCGCAGGCCGACGCCGCCGAAGCCTGTCTGCGCCAATGCCTGAGCAATGGGCCCGTAGTGGTCTGCGATGTCGCGCTGGCCGAGGTCTGCAGCGCGTTGCGCGATGGTTCGGAAGCCTTGAGCGTGCTGGAGGAAATGAGCATCCGTTTCAATGCCCTGGAAGCCAAGTCGGCATTGCGCGCAGGCGAAATGCAGCGCCGCTACCGCCAGCGCGGCGGCGCCCGCAGCCGCGCGGTTCCCGACTTCCTGATCGGGGCTCACGCACTGCTGCAATGCGATGGACTGATCACCCGCGATGACAGCTTCTATCGCGACTATTTCAAGGGACTCAAGCTGATCGTTCCTGCAGCCTGAGCCTTTCACACTTCAATCGATTTATCCGGAGACGTATCCATGCTTCAAGCCTACCGCCAACACGTTGCCGAACGCGCCGCGCTCGGAATTCCGCCGCTGCCGCTGTCGGCACAACAGACCGCCGAGGTGATCGAACTGCTGAAGGCGCCGCCTGCGGGCGAAGAAGCCTTCTTGGTCGATTTGATCACTCATCGCGTACCGGCGGGCGTCGACGACGCGGCCAAGGTCAAGGCGTCGTATCTGGCGGCGATGGCGTTCGGCAGTGAGAAGTGCGCGCTGATCTCCCGCGAGCGTGCCACCGAACTGCTCGGCACCATGCTGGGCGGCTACAACATCCATCCGCTGGTGGAGCTGTTGGACGACGCGCAGCTGGGCGCCGTCGCCGCCGAAGCGCTGAAGAAGACGCTGTTGATGTTCGACGCCTTCCACGACGTAAAGGACAAGGCCGATGCCGGCAATGCCCACGCGCAGGGCGTGATCGAGAGCTGGGCCGAGGCCGAATGGTTCACCAGCCGCCCCGAAGTGCCGCAAAGCCTCACCGTCACCGTGCTGAAGGTGACCGGCGAGACCAACACCGACGATCTGTCGCCCGCGCCTGACGCCACCACGCGCCCGGATATCCCGCTGCACGCGCTGGCCATGCTGAAAAACAAGCGCGAAGGCATCACCCCGGAAGAAGACGGCAAGCGCGGCCCGGTGAAGTTCATCGAGTCGCTTAAAGAGAAAGGCAACCTGGTCGCCTATGTAGGCGACGTGGTCGGCACCGGTTCCAGCCGCAAATCCGCCACCAACTCGGTGCTGTGGTTCACCGGCGAAGACATCCCTTTCATTCCCAACAAGCGCTTCGGCGGCGTGTGCCTGGGCAGCAAGATCGCGCCCATCTTCTACAACACGATGGAAGACGCCGGCGCATTGCCGATCGAACTCGACGTAACGCAGATGAACATGGGCGACGTGGTCGAACTGCGTCCCTATGACGGCAAGGCTTTGAAGGACGGCAAGGTGATCGCCGAATTCCAGGTCAAATCCGAAGTGCTGTTCGACGAAGTGCGCGCCGGCGGCCGCATTCCGCTGATCATCGGCCGCGGCCTGACCGCCAAGGCGCGCGAAGCGCTGGGCCTACCGCCGTCCACGCTGTTCCGCCTGCCGCAGGTACCCGCCGACACCGGCAAGGGTTTCACCCTGGCGCAGAAGATGGTCGGCCGCGCCTGCGGTCTGCCGGAAGGCAAGGGCATGCGTCCGGGCACGTATTGCGAGCCGAAGATGACTTCGGTAGGTTCGCAGGACACCACCGGTCCGATGACGCGCGATGAATTGAAGGATCTGGCGTGCCTGGGCTTCTCCGCCGATCTGGTGATGCAGTCGTTCTGCCACACCGCCGCGTATCCGAAGTCGGTGGATGTGAAAACGCATCACGAGCTGCCGGCTTTCATCAGCACACGCGGCGGCATTCCGTTGCGTCCGGGCGACGGCATCATCCACAGCTGGCTCAACCGCATGCTGCTGCCTGACACGGTCGGCACCGGCGGCGACTCGCATACGCGCTTCCCGATCGGCATTTCGTTCCCGGCCGGTTCGGGCCTGGTCGCCTTCGCCGCAGCCACCGGCGTGATGCCTTTGGACATGCCCGAATCGGTGCTGGTGCGCTTCAAGGGAGAATTGCAGCCGGGCGTGACTCTTCGCGACCTGGTCAACGCCATCCCGCTATACGCCATCAAGTCCGGTCTGCTGACCGTCGCCAAGCAGGGCAAGAAGAACATCTTCTCAGGCCGCATCCTGGAGATCGAAGGGCTGCCCAACCTGAAAGTGGAGCAGGCGTTCGAACTGTCCGACGCCTCGGCCGAGCGCTCTGCCGCCGGTTGCACCGTGCATTTGGACAAAGCGCCGATCATCGAATACATCAACAGCAACATCGTGATGCTGAAGTGGATGATCGCCGAGGGCTATCAGGACGTGCGTTCCATCACCCGCCGCATCAAGGCGATGGAAGCGTGGCTGGCGAATCCGCAACTGCTGGAGCGCGATGCCGATGCGGAATACGCTGCGATCATCGACATCGATCTGGCCGATGTGCACGAGCCCATCGTCGCCTGCCCGAACGACCCGGACGACGTGAAGACGCTGTCGGAAGTCGCGGGCGCGGTAATCGAAGAAGTCTTCATCGGTTCCTGCATGACCAACATCGGCCACTTCCGCGCCGCATCGAAGCTGCTGGAAGGCAAGCGCGATATTCCGACCAAGCTGTGGGTCGCGCCGCCGACCAAGATGGACGCGGCCGAGCTGACCAAGGAAGGGCATTACGGCACCTTCGGCACCGCTGGCGCGCGCATGGAAATGCCCGGCTGCTCGCTGTGCATGGGCAACCAGGCGCAGGTGCGCGAAGGCGCCACCGTGTTCTCGACCAGCACGCGCAACTTCCCCAATCGCCTGGGCAAGAACTCGAACGTGTACCTGGGTTCGGCGGAACTGGCCGCGATCTGCTCGCGCCTGGGCCGTATTCCCACCAAGGCCGAGTACATGGCAGACATGGGTGTGCTTAGCGCCAACGGTGCCGAGATCTACCGTTACATGAACTTCGACCAGATCGAGGATTACAGAGAAGTGGCCGACACTGTATCCGCCTGATCAAAAACGAACCCGGCGAAAGCCGGGTTTTTTGCTTCTGTAGGAGCGGGCCCTGCCCGCGAGCTTTTTCAGCGCCACAGCCGCATGATTTGTAGCGGTAGGAGCGACGTAAGTCGCGAACGCTTTACAGGGATATTCGCGACTTACGTCGCTCCTACGGCATTCTTGGATTCTGATTTTTCGGCAAGAGCTCGCGGGCAGGGCCCGCTCCTACAAGAGCGCTAACGCAGCCACTCGCTCGCCGCATCGGCCATCGACCGGCGTGAGAACAGAAAATCCCAATAGCTGCCGCCGAGTTGCCGCCACAGCACCGCCGAACGCACCGCCGCCAGCAGAATGGCACGGATCTCCGCCACCACGCCGGGCTGGCCCAGATAGTGCGGGTTTCCCTGCACCATCACGCGCGGACGCAAGTGGCTGATGGTGTCCGCATACAGCGCGCCCAATGCGGAAAGCACTTCCGGATGCGTGCTGCCGGCGGTCTCTGCCTGGGCCGCGATCTCGCTTATTCCGCCGGCGACTGCCGCCACGGTATTGGCTTCGCCGACGAAACGCCTTTCCAACTGCAGTACCGCCAGCGCAAGGCGGGGCAGGCCATCGTCGGCGGTTTCCTTATTGAAATATTCGCGCAGCAGGCGCAGGCCGGGCGCAAGATCGGCGGCGTGGCCGTAGACGGCCTGCGGCGTATCGGCGTCGATGCGGAACACGCTGTCCAACACTGTTTGCACCGCACCGGCATCGGACTGCCCGGTTTCGGCGATACGCCGCACCTGGGCCAGTGCCTGGACCACGCCGGCCAAGGCCAGCACGCGTTCTGAAAGGGGTCTGCTCAAGCTGCCTGCTCCGCTAATTTCTGTTCCAGGGGCGCATTGGTGCGCGCGATCACTGCGCCGCCCAGGCATACATCGCCCTGGTAAAGCACTACCGATTGCCCCGGGGTCACGGCCCGTTGCGGATTTGGGAAATGGACTTGCAGCGCGCCGTCGTGGGCCAGCTTTACGCGGCAAGGTTCATCGGTCTGCCGATAGCGCGTTTGCGCCGTGCATTCGAACTCATCGGCAGGGGGGGCACCTTCTACCCAATGCGCGCTTTCCGACCACAACGTTGTGGATTGCAGGTAAGGGCTCGCCGTGTCCTGATCCACATACAGCACATTGCTGGCCACGTCCTTGCCGACCACATACCACGGTGCAGCCGCGCGGCCGCGGACGCCGCCGATCTGCAGGCCTTCGCGCTGGCCGAGAGTGAAGTAGAAAACGCCCGGGTGTTCGCCGATCTTCTGTCCATTGGGGTCCTGCATCTCGCCGGTCTTGGCGGGCAGGTAGCGGCCCAGGAACTCGCGGAAATCACGCTCTCCTATGAAGCAGATGCCAGTGGAATCCTTTTTGTCGTGCGTAGGCAATCCGGCCTGGCGCGCGATATCGCGCAAATCCGATTTCTGCAGCTCACCCACCGGAAACAGGGTTGCCGACAACTGGGCCTGGCCCAGCTGGTGCAGGAAGTAGCTCTGGTCCTTGTTGCGGTCCACCGCGCGCAGCAATCTGGACACGCCGCGTTCGTGGACGATGCGGGCGTAGTGGCCGGTGGCGATCTTCTCGGCACCCAACTCGCGCGCAGCGTCCAGGAAATGCTTGAACTTCACTTCGCGGTTGCACAGCACATCCGGATTGGGCGTGCGGCCGGCGGCGTATTCGGCAAGGAAATGCGAGAACACCCCTTGCCAGTATTCGGCGGAAAAATCGCGAAAATGGAAGGGAATGCCCAACTTCCCGCAGACCGCCACCGCATCCCGGCGATCCTCTTCGGCGCGACAATCGCCGCTGCCGTCGTCGGCCCAATTCTGCATGAATAACCCAGCTACCGAATCGCCGGTGCCTTCGCCTTCTCTCACCAATTGCAAGGCGGCCACCGATGAATCAACGCCGCCCGAGACGCCCACGATGACGCGAGGCGCGTTCATGCGATCTGCTGCAGCATCGATAGCGGCGAGCGGCGGCCCGCCAGGTAATCCTGCACTACCTGCCAGACCAGCGGGCTGCGGTGGCGCGCCTGCTGTTCCTGCAATTCCGCGGGCGTCATCCACAGCGCCTGCACGATGCCTTCGTCCAGTTCACGCGCCGCGTCGTGGCTCAACGGCTCTGCGGCGAAGGCGAAGCGGAGGTAATGCCGGTCGGTTTCGGCTTTCCACTGATAGGCGCCGATGAACGCCGTCAGCTTCACTTCCCAACCGGTTTCTTCGCGGGTCTCGCGCAAGGCTGCTTCGGACAAGCTTTCATCCGGCTCCAGATGGCCGGCGGGCTGATTGAACACCAGCCTGCCCTGGGCCCGCTCCTCCACCATCAACAAGCGTCCGTCGCGCACCACCACGGTGGCCACAGTCACGTCGGGCTGCCAGAAGCGGCCTTCGCGGTAACTCACTTAGAGATCGTCCTGGCCGGGGGTGAGTTCGTTCTCCATCTCGTCGGCAAGCTTGATGGCCGCGTCGATGGCGTCGTCCAGCTCTTCCTTGCTGGCGTCGGACGGAATCTTGATCACGAATGTCGCGTTCTTCCCCTGTTTCACCCAGGCGCCCAGCTTGGCGATGTTGGAAGCCTCCAGCAGGCGATTGGCTACAGGGCCGGAGAAATTCTCGGTGGGCGATTCATAGGCCGGCGACCAGACTTCGCGCACCGAGTGCTCGCCATAGGTTTCCACCGCGGACAGCACATATACGATCTGACTGCGCCCCTCGTCGCCGACTTCGAAGACCAGCTTGAAATCGTTGTCGTCATCCAGTTCGTACTTGTAGCCCAGCTCCGTCAGCTGGGCCTTGATGCGCGCATCCGGAACGGTCTTTTCCGTTTCCTGGGCGCTCAACGGCACGGACAGGGCCAGGCCGATACCGAGGATCAGCGATAGGGACTTCAGGGGCGGTTTCCTGTGCAAGGCGGTTCTCCAATGATTGTATGAATTGTGCGGGCAGCGATGCGGCCCGTCCAATCCGTATAATTCTCCCATGCCCCGCAATAACGAAAACGAACGCGACCACGGCGTATTGGTGGAAACCAGCAAGCCGGAGGTGGCGCGCCCACCCCTGTACCAGGTGCTGCTGCTCAACGACGACTACACCCCGATGGATTTCGTGGTGCTGGTGCTGCAGCAGTTCTTCGCCATGGATATCGAAAAAGCCACCCAGGTCATGCTGCACGTCCATACCCGGGGCCGCGGCGTTTGCGGGGTCTATACCCGCGAAGTGGCCGAATCCAAGGTCTCACAGGTCAACGAATATGCGCGGATGAGCCAGCACCCTCTACTGTGCACGATGGAAAAGGCGTAAAAGAGCGGGGAGGGGGGAAGGTAAGGGGGGCGAAGGAGAAACAAAACGGCGGGAGTGCCTGGATATCGCTTCCCGCTTGAACTTCCGGCCTTCGCTGCTTTCCATATCCTGAACACTGAAACCCGAAAGGGTTGTGGAAATCCGCCGGACAGGCCTCATATTGTGGGGAACAGCAGTCGGAGCAACCCATGTTCAGCAAAGATCTAGAGCAAACCATCGGCCAGTGCTACAAGCGCGCCCGTGAGGCCCGGCATGAATTCATGACCGTGGAACACCTGCTGCTGGCTCTGCTGGACAACACTTCGGCCCAGGCGGTGCTCAAGGCCTGCGGTGGCGACGCCCCTCGCTTGCGCAACGACCTGGAGCAGGCCATCGAGGCCTCCGTTTCGCGCCTGGCCGAAGACGACGGACGCGACACCCAGCCCACCCTGGGTTTCCAGCGTGTGCTTCAGCGCGCGGTGTATCACGTGCAGTCCTCGGGCAAGAAGGAAGTCACCGGCGCCAACGTGCTGGTCGCGATTTTCGGCGAAAAAGACTCCCATGCGGTCTATTTCCTGACCCAGCAGGACGTCACCCGCCTGGACGTGGTCAATTACCTGTCGCACGGCATCGCCAAGCAGGGCGAGGAACACGAATCCGGCAGCCACCCCGAAGGCGAGGGCAAGACCGGCGAGGGCGCAGAGGGCGAGGGCAAGGGCGACGCGCTGGCCGAATTCGCCAGCAACCTCAACGAACTGGCGCGCAACGGCAAGATCGATCCGCTGGTGGGCCGAGCCGATGAAGTCGAGCGCACCATCCAGGTCCTGTGCCGTCGCCGCAAGAACAATCCGCTCTACGTGGGCGAAGCCGGCGTGGGCAAGACCGCCCTGGCCGAGGGTCTGGCCAAGCGCATCGTCGAAGGGCAGGTGCCCGAGGTGCTGCTGGATGCGACCATTTTCTCCCTGGACCTGGGCGCGCTGGTGGCGGGCACCAAGTACCGCGGCGACTTCGAAAAGCGCCTGAAGGGAGTGCTGTCGGCCATCAGGAAGCTGCCGGGCGCGATCCTGTTCATCGACGAGATCCACACCATCATCGGCGCCGGCTCAGCCAGCGGCGGCACCATGGACGCCAGCAATCTGATCAAACCCGCGCTGGCTTCGGGTGAGCTCCGCTGCATCGGCTCCACCACCTTCCAGGAATACCGCGGCATCTTCGAGAAGGACCGCGCTCTGGCGCGCCGCTTTCAGAAGATCGATATCGTCGAGCCCACCGTCGGCGAAACCTTCGAAATCCTGCAGGGCCTCAAGCCCAAGTACGAAGCCCACCACCACGTCACCTACGCCGACGATGCGTTGCAGGCGGCGGTAGACCTGTCGGTCAAGCATATCGGCGACCGTCTGTTGCCGGACAAGGCCATCGACGTCATCGACGAGGCCGGCGCGCGCCAGCAACTGCTGCCCGAAGGCGTACGCAAGAGCCTGATCGACGTCGAGGAGATCGAGACCATCGTGGCCAAGATGGCGCGCATTCCGGCCAAGCAGGTCTCTTCGTCCGACAAGGACGTGCTGCAGCACCTGGAGCGCAACCTGAAGATGGTGATCTTCGGCCAGGATCCGGCTATCGAGACGCTGGCCTCGGCGATCAAGCTGGCGCGCTCGGGCCTGGCCAATCCGGACAAGCCGATCGGCAACTTCCTGTTCGCAGGCCCCACCGGCGTGGGCAAGACCGAGGTGACCAAGCAGCTGGCGCTGCAACTGGGTATCGAACTGGTGCGCTTCGACATGAGCGAATACATGGAATCGCATTCGGTCAGCCGCCTGATCGGCGCGCCTCCGGGCTATGTCGGTTTCGACCAGGGCGGCCTGCTGACCGAGAAGATCGTCAAGACCCCGCACTGCGTGCTGCTGCTGGATGAGGTGGAAAAGGCGCACCCGGATATCTTCAACATCCTGTTGCAGGTCATGGACCGCGGCATTCTCACCGACACCAACGGGCGCGAAGCCAACTTCAAGAACGTGATCCTGGTGATGACCACCAATGCCGGCGCCACCCAGGCAGCGCGGCGCACGATCGGTTTTACCCAGCAGGACCATTCCACCGATGCGATGGAAGTGATCCGCAAGAGCTTCACCCCGGAATTCCGCAACCGTCTGGACGCGGTGGTGCAGTTCCAGGGCTTGGGCTTCGATCACATCCAGCGGGTGGTGGACAAGTTCCTGATCGAACTGGAAATGCTGTTGCAGGAGAAGCACGTAAGCCTGTCCAGCACGCCGGCCGCACGCGACTGGCTGGCCAAGCACGGTTTCGACCCGCTGATGGGCGCGCGCCCGATGTCCCGCCTGATCCAGGACAAGGTCAAGCGCCCGCTGGCCGACGAACTGCTGTTCGGCAAACTGGTCGGTGGCGGCCGCGTCAGCATCGACGTGAAGGACGACGAGCTTGTGGTGGTCGCCCAATCCGAACCGGAGCGGCTGTTGCCTGCGACGGTCTAGGCGACAATCCAGCCACGGATGAAAAAGGCGGCCGATCGGCCGCCTTTTTTTGTCCGCAATGCTGGCTTTATTCCGCCATCATCGATTCTTGCGCGAGTATTGCTGGTATTCGTGCTCGTCCACACGTATCACTTCGCGCACATTGCAGCTGTCGCGCTTGGTCGAGATTTTTGTTTCCTTCGGACATAGGCGGTTGGCCTGGCCCTCAGTGCTGATCTTGACGCTTGAGGAGAGGGAAATGGCGCTGCAGCTGCCGCCGAATCCGAGCCGGTAGTAGTTGTCGCCGTCTTTGACCAGCAGGTACTGGGAACCGAAACGCGTGGCCTGGTAGTCGGCAGGCAGGTCGACGCAATCCGCCAACTTTTCGTTTTCCTGCTGAGCGTGGGCCGCGGTCGCGAAACCAAAAAGGGCCACGAGAATCAATGTCGATTTGAACTTGAACATCTGAGCCTGACCAGGATGACAGCCCGGAATTGGGCTGAGGTCAGGTTAGGCAAACGCGGCATGGCTCGAATCTGCTTGAAGTGTCAATGACCAATCGCACGTGGTCAGGCCAAACTTCGCAAAGCCCGCGCGGTGGATCCATCGTGGATTCGCCGATCCGGGACCGCTGACGTAGGAGCGACGTCAGTCGCGACTGAGGCGCTTTCTGAGGAATGCCTGAGGAGGATTCGGTCGCGACTGACGTCGCTCCTACGGGCATGCGGCGCTAGTCGACGGCGGCGCGTCGATCTGTCGATTTGGAATTTGGGGCTTGTTTCGGCTTCTGCGACCGAGCGGCTACAAGCCGGCCGTCGGCGCAAGCAGGGAATGACTACTGGAGCTGAGCCGCGCGGCTCATTTCATGCGGTAGGTGATCCGGCCCTTGGTCAGATCGTAGGGCGTCATTTCGACCTTTACCTTGTCGCCTGTCAGGATGCGGATGTAGTTCTTGCGCATGCGGCCGGAGATGTGGGCGATGATCTCGTGCCCGTTCTCCAGCTTGACCCGGAACATGGTATTGGGCAGCGTCTCGGTGACGGTGCCTTCGAATTCGATTGAGTCGTCTTTCGACATGTAAACCTGCGGTGTAGCGAGCGGCACAAGCCGTAAGAGCGGGGATTCTACGCGTCGGCCGCCGCGCATGCAAAAAATGCGTTAATTGGCGCCGGCTTCGGCCAGTGCGGCGGCCTGGATCGTGCCGAAGCGCTGGGTCCAGCTGCCCGGAGCTTCCGGGATTCCCGCAAGAAGGTCCACTTTGGCCAGGAAGCGAGAGCGAGGCCAGCTTTCCGCTCCCAGGCTGATCAGGTGCGGATTTTCCACCTGGGCATCGATCAGCGGCCATTCCCATTCGCGCAAACGCAATGCCAGCGCGGCCAGCGCGGTCTTGGAGCCGCCGGACTCCCCGCTGTACATGCTTTCGCCGAAGAACATCCGGCCGATCGCTACCCCGTAAATACCGCCGACCAGAAGGTTTTCACCCGAGTGGCCAACGTCGAAGACCTCGACCGAATGCGCATGCCCCAGCCGATGCAGCTCCCGGTAAGCGGCCTGCATGTCTTCGGTGATCCAGGTGCCGTCCTGTCCAGGTCGCGGCGTGCTGGCGCAGGCTGCGACCACACTGGCGAACGAGGTGTCGGCACGGACTTGCCACGTGCTTCGGCGCAACTGCCGCCGGAAACGCGAGGACAGCCGGACGTTTTCCGTAGCGAACACCATGCGCGGATCCGGCGTCCACCACAGGATCGGCTGGCCCTCCGAATACCAGGGAAAGATGCCGTGGCGATAGGCGTTGAGCAGGCGCTGAGGGGAAAGATCGCCGCCCACGGCCAGCAATCCGTCAGGTTGGCGCAGCGCAGCGTCGGCTTGCGGAAAGGGCGAGTCCGGATCGGCGGCAAGCAAAGCGGGGCGGCGACTCATCTTTCCATTGTAGGGGCGGGCCCTGCGCGCGACCGCCTTTCGGGCCGTAAATCTGTTCGGGTCGTAAATCTCTCGCGGGCAGGGCCCGCTCCTACGCGTGACGGAACGGGGAATGAGAGGCCAGGGTGGCCGCATAGCGCTGTACCGAGCGGGTTTCCTCGGCGCACCAATGCTTCAGCGCGTCGGCGAAATCCGCATCGGCTATCCAATGCCGGCTACGCACGAAGGTGGGCAAAAAGCCGCGCGCCAGCTTGTGCTCGCCTTGCGCGCCGGGTTCGAAGACCTTCAGGCCTTCGCGCAGGCAATATTCGATGCCCTGGTAGTAGCAGGTTTCGAAATGCAGGCCGGGCGAGGTTTCGCTGGCGCCCCAGTAACGGCCATAGAGCGTATCGCCGCCGCGCAGGCACATCGCACCGGCCACGGGTCTGCCTTCGCGTTCGGCCAGGAATAACACCAGATTGCGCGGCGTCTCCCGAGCCAGGTGGCGAATGAATTCCAGCGTCAACGCCGGCGAATTGCCGTAGTCGCGGAACGTCAGCAGGTAGAAGGCGAACATAGTCGCCAGGTCTTCATCGCTGGCTTCATCGCCGTGGACGACGCGGAAACCGATGCCGGCGCGTTGCACCTTGGCGCGTTCCTGGCGGATGTTCTTGCGGTGCTTGTGGTCGAAGGCGGCAAGGAAGCCGTCGAAGTCCTGCCAGCCCGCCTCGTTGCGCCAGTGGTATTGCACGTCGGTACGGACCAGCCAGTCGGGGCCGAAGGCGGAATCTTCCTCGGCCGTGTGGAAATTGATGTGGGCCGAAGACAAGCGGCTGTCGCGTGCCTGGGCAATAGCCGCATCCAGCAGGGCATGTCTATGTGCCTGCGTGCGCGCGAGCAGGCGCGGGCCGGTGACGGGCGAGTAGGGCACCGCTCCCAGCCATTTGGGGAAGTAGTCCCGTCCGTGCTGCGCGTAGGCGTGCGCCCAGGCATGGTCGAAGACGAATTCGCCATGCGAGTTGGTTTTCAGATAGCCGGGTGAAGCAGCGACCAGGTCATCGCCTTCCCACAAAGTGACGTGGTGTGGAATCCAACCCCAGTCCTCTCGAAGGCAGCCGTGCTCCTCAAGACCGCACAAGAAGGCATGGCGAACGAATGGGTTCCGGCCATCGTGCAGCGAGTCCCACTGTGCTGCAGGGATGCGGCTCAAAGCGTCGAGCGTGCGCACAGAAGGCATCAAGGGCGCAGATGCACTAGATCGATGGTGGGCGGATTGAACAAGCGCATGGGCAGCCCGATCTCTCCGACTCCTGTGGTAACGAAGACGCGTACGTCTCCTTCCCGGGTGTGGGCAAATTGCTCGGAACGGTCGAACCCATAGGCACTGGGTATGACGCGACGGTACAACCAGGGAATCCGGATCTGTCCACCGTGCGTATGTCCGGCCAGCACGATCGCTGCATCGGTCGGTGCCAGTCGCATCGCGCTGTCCGGGTTGTGCGCGACCACGATCGTGGGCACGGCGGCGGGCCTGGCCTTGAGGAAGGCAGGATCGTCCTTGCCTGCCCAGCGATCGCCCAGTCCCGCCCAGCGATAGCCGAATCGGGTATCGACAAGACGACCTTCGAGGATCTCCACCCCATGATTGGTCAGCGCCTGGCGCAAGGCATGGTCGATATCCGGGCCGGGGGCCTGCTGGTCGTGGTTGCCCAGCACGGCATAGACCGGCGCGCGCAGCCGGGCGAGCGGGGCGAAAAGCGCAGGCAATGCGCCTGGTTCTGGTTCATAGGTCAAATCGCCCGCAATCACGACTGCGTCGGCGGGCAAGGTATTGATACGGCTGACAACGCGTTCGAGAAATTCAGAGTCCTTGTAGATTCCAAGATGGATGTCGCTGATGAGAACGATATTGGCATTCGCGCCGGTTCCGGAAAGCGTGGTTTCCTGCACCCGGATCATCTGCGGTTCGACGAACCGGGCCCATACGAACAACAGGCTTAGCGCCAAAAGGCAGCCCCCGAACACGCGTACGCGCCTTCCCGACTTGCGCATCCGCCAAAGCAGATAAGCAATGAACGGAAACGCGAGATAACTGCCGTAGAACAGGCAGTGCTTGATCAGGATCTTGTCCATAGCCTTGCGCGGCCGTTGCGAGGATGCGGCTGGTCAGGCGTCCTTATCGAGGAAGCGCTCTGCGTCCAGCGCCGCCATGCAACCGAAGCCGGCCGAGGTGATGGCCTGGCGGTAGACCTGGTCGGCCACGTCGCCGGCGGCGAACACCCCCGGCACCGTGGTGGCCGTGGCTTCGCCGTCCAGGCCGGTGCGGATGGTGATGTAACCGTTCTTCATTGCCAACTGGCCCTCGAACAAGCTGGTGTTGGGCGTATGGCCGATGGCTACAAACAGGCCGTGCACGGTGAGATCGCGCGTGCTGCCGTCCTGCACCGACTTGACCCGCACGCCGGTGACACCGGCCTCGTTGCCCAGCACTTCGTCCACCGCGTGATGCCAGACCAGCTCGATCTTGCCGGACTGGACCTTGGCGAACAGCTTGTCCTGCATGATCTTCTCGGCGCGCAGAGTGTCGCGGCGGTGCACCAGGTAGACCTTGCGGGCGATGTTGGAAAGATAAAGCGCTTCCTCGACGGCCGTGTTGCCGCCGCCTACCACCACCACGTCCTGGTCGCGGTAGAAGAATCCGTCGCAGGTGGCGCAGGCGGACACCCCGCGACCCTTGAAGTGCTCCTCCGATTCCAGGCCCAGGTACTTGGCGGTGGCGCCGGTAGCGATCACCAGGGCGTCGGCGGTGTACTCGCCGTTGTCGCCGATCAGCTTGAACGGGCGCTGGGCCAGGTCCACGGTGTGGATATGGTCGAAGATCACTTCGGTATCGAAGCGCTCGGCATGCGCCTGCATGCGGGTCATCAGGTCCGGGCCCATCAGGCCGTGGGCATCGCCCGGCCAGTTGTCCACTTCGGTGGTGGTCATCAGCTGACCCCCTTGCTGCAGTCCGGTGATCAGGACCGGTTTGAGATTGGCGCGCGCGGCGTAGACGGCGGCGGTCCAACCGGCGGGGCCGGAACCCAGGATCAAGAGACGGCAGTGCTTTGAAGTGCTCATGTATACTCAAAATGAGGGTGGGAAAGGCGCTGCGGCTGCGTTTTCGCATCGCTTCGGCAAGCGCATAGAGTGGCGGTGGGGCGGAGTTGAATCAAGGCGTGTGGATGGAATGCGGTGATGCGTATTGGTTCGGGGGAGTCCACAGATCCCGTTCGCGGTGAGCCTGTCGAACCACGCTCCTGGCGGATTACCGATGCGCTTGGAGCCTTTTGCGGAAGGCGTGATTCGACAGGCTCACCGCGAACGGGATCAGGGAGACCCTCGGCTGCCTGCAATCGCGTCACAATAGTTGGTCAGCTACTGAAATACCCTTCAGATTCGTTTATTATCAAAGACTAATGCAGCATTCTTAAGGTCTGGTCGATAGGTGGCAAAGCAGCTTCCGGCAACTTCTAAAGCCAAGGGCGCCAATTCGGCGGCCCGTAAGCAGGCGTCGACGGCCAATCCGCGTCGCCAGCGTCTGTGGCGCGATCTTGCGCTTATCGCCATCGCGCCTTTGCTCCTTTATCTGCTGGCGAGTCTGTTCACCTATTCGCCCGATGATCCCAGCTGGACGCAGTCCGGCAGTTTGACCGCACCCATCCACAATCTGGGCGGACGAGTAGGGGCCTGGGTAGCGGCACTGCTGCTTTCGTTCTGTGGCTATGTGGCTTTCCTGTTGCCGATCATGCTGGGCGTGGTCGCGTGGATAGCGCTGTTCGGCATGGATACCGATGGCGATGGCGAGGCCGACCTGGGGCCGGCGCTGCGCCTGGTCGGCATCGTGGGCTTCCTGATTTCATCGACGGGATTGCTGTTCATGCGCGACTTGCCCGCCGCGGATTTCTCCGCAGGGCCGGGCGGCATCCTCGGCAAGCTGGTGGGTAGTTCGCTCAACACCCTGTTCGGCAGCCTGGGCGGCAATCTTTTCCTGCTGGCTTTGTTCCTGGTCTCGGTGACATTGGCCACCGGCCTGTCCTGGTTTGCGGTGATGGAACGCATCGGCAAGGGGGTGATGGCACTGCCTGCGCTGTTCCGCCGCGGCACCCACCAGGCGGCGGAATGGCAACAGACCCGCGTACTGCGCGAGGAGCGCGAGGAAGTGCGCAAGGTCGACGCCGTGCAGCGCGCCCGTCGCGAACCGGTGCATATAGAGCCGCCGCCGGCGCCAGTCATCGAAAAGAGCGACCGCGCCAAGCGCGAACAGCAGATCCCGTTGTTCCACGGTACTGGCGGCGACGACACCGGCATTCCGCCGCTGTCGCTGCTGGACGATCCCAAGCCGCAGACCCGGGGTTATTCCGAAGAAACACTGGAGACTCTGTCGCGCCAGATCGAATTCAAGCTCAAAGACTTCCGCATCGATGTGCAGGTGGTCGGCGCCTATCCGGGGCCGGTGATCACACGTTTCGAGATGGAACCGGCACCGGGTGTGAAAGTCAGCCAGGTCAATTCCCTGGACAAGGACATCGCCCGCGGCCTCAGCGTGAAATCGGTGCGCGTGGTGGACGTGATCCCGGGCAAGTCGGTGATCGGTCTGGAAATTCCCAATACCAGCCGCGAAATGATCTACCTCAGCGAACTGCTGCGCTCCAAGGAATACGACAAATCGCCCAGCCCGCTGACGATTGCCTTGGGCAAGGACATTGCCGGCCGGCCCACCGTGGCCGATCTGGCGCGCATGCCGCACTTGCTGGTCGCCGGCACCACCGGTTCGGGCAAGTCGGTGGCGGTGAACGCCATGGTGTTGAGCCTGTTGTACAAGGCCAGCGCCAAGGACGTGCGCATTCTGATGATCGACCCGAAGATGCTGGAACTGTCGGTTTACCAGGGCATCCCGCACTTGCTGGCGCCAGTGGTCACCGACATGAAGGAGGCCGCCAACGGCCTGCGCTGGTGCGTGGCGGAAATGGAGCGTCGCTACAAGCTGATGAGCGCGGTGGGCGTGCGCAACCTGGGCGGTTTCAACAAAAAGGTGAAGGACGCGCAGGACGCCGGCCAGCCGTTGATGGACCCGTTGTTCAAGCCCGGCTCCAATACGGGGTTCGCCGATCTGGGCGATGCTCCTATGCCGTTGGAAACGCTGCCGTTCATCGTCATCTTCATCGACGAATTCGCCGACATGATGATGATCGTCGGCAAGAAGGTGGAAGAACTGATCGCCCGTCTTGCGCAGAAATCGCGCGCGGCCGGCATGCACCTGATCCTGGCCACACAGCGCCCGTCGGTGGACGTGATCACCGGCCTGATCAAGGCCAATATCCCTACGCGCATCGCCTTCCAGGTCTCCAGCAAGATCGACTCACGCACCATCCTGGACCAGTCGGGCGCCGAAACGCTGCTCGGCATGGGCGACATGCTTTATCTGCCGCCCGGCACCGCCATGCCCGAGCGCATCCACGGCGCCTTCGTCAGCGACGAAGAAGTGCACCGCGTGGTCGAACACCTGAAGGCCACCGGCAAGGCCGACTACATCGAAGGCGTGCTGGAGGAAATCCAGACCATGGGCGACGGCACCGTGGTCGGAGCCACCGGCCTGCCCGAAGCCGCAGCAGGGTCGGGCGATGCCGAAAGCGATCCGCTCTACGACGAAGCGGTGCGCATCGTCACCGAAACGCGCCGGGCCTCCATCTCCGGCGTGCAGCGCCGGTTGAAGATCGGCTACAACCGCGCCGCGCGTCTGGTCGAAGCCATGGAAGCGGCCGGCGTAGTCACTCCGCCCGAACACAACGGCGACCGCAGCGTGCTGGCGCCGCCGCCGCGCGACTGATGCTGCCTGTGGTCACTGCGCAGTCCTGCAGCAATCCATCGAACAACCGGAAACCGCGCATGCGTCCTATCGCTGCACTGCTATTGATCGTCTTTTTTCCTGTCTTGAGCTTCGCGCAGGAGCCGGCGAGTTCAACCCAGACGACCACTCCGACGGAACCGCAGCCCGCTGCGGCGCAGGAACCCGTCAACAGCTTCAGCTTCGTCCGCTACCGCGCCGACTATGAAGTGAAGGCCGATGCCACCAGCGTCGAAACCAACGAATACGAGATCCTGATCAAGACCAAGGCAGGCGTGGACAATTTCAGCCAGGTGCGCCTGAGCTATAGCGAGAAGATGGAGACGCTGGAGGTTCTGGCTGCCTACACCCTTACGGCCGACGGCGAGCGTCACGATGTGCCGGCCGACAAGATCTACACCCAGGAAAGCTACTCCAGCGCTTCTGCCGCGATGTACGCCGACCGTAAGGTCAAGGTCATCGTATTCCCCAACCTTTCGCCCGGCACGCGCCTGGTCTACCGCTATCGGCAGAGCCAGAACATCCCGTATTTCCCCGGATATTTCGGCCTGTGGGAAAACCTGAGTCTGTTCACCCAGTACGACGACGCCAGGATCACCCTGAGCGCGCCGAAAAGCCTGCCCATGCATCTGTATACCCGCGACGTACAGGGCAGCGATCGGCCCAGAATGGAAGGCGACACCGCGCATTGGTCGTGGACCTACCAGCGCAAGACCCCCATGCAGAACCAGAACTGGACTGCAGCGGGCTGGGAATACGGCCCTACGATCATGGCCAGTACCTATCCGGATTTTTCAGCGATGGGCCGGGCCTACCAACTCAAAGGCGCCGAAGCGGCCGCGCTCACCCCGGCGCTGCGGTCGCGTGCCGACGAAATCACAAAAGGGATCGGCGATCGTCGCGCACAGGCCGCCGCCATCTACGAATGGGTGGCCAAGAACATCCGTTACGTCGCTGTCTATCTGGGCAACGGCGGCCTGGAACCGAACTCTGCCGACAGCATCCTCGCCAACCGTTACGGCGATTGCAAAGATCACACCGTGATCCTGGAAGCGCTGCTGGCCGCCAAAGGCATCGCCAGCACGCCGGTGCTGATTGGGGCGGGCGGTGGGCCGACTCTGCCGCCGGTCGCGGTGCTGGGCCGCTTCAACCACGCGATCAACTACCTGCCGGAATTCGATCTCTACCTGGATTCCACCAGCCCCTACGCACGCTTCGGTCAATTGCCCGCCAGCGATCTGGGCGCGCCGGTGGTGCACACGGTGGATGGAAAGCTCTCGCGCACGCCGGCCAACAGCCCTGCGGTGAGCGCCTACCGGGCCGACAGTTTCTATACCTTCAGCGCCGACGGCAACGTCAGCGGGCACACGCTGCAGGACAGCGGCGCTTCGGGTGAAATCGGCTTGCGCGGCGCGTTCTCGCAACTCACCTCGCAGAACCGGGCGCGTGTGGAAGAGTCCATCATGTCCGCTTCCGGCTTCAATGGCTTGGGACGCCTGAAACTGAAAGGCGATGTGGACGATCTGCGCAGGCCATTCGGTTACTCGTTCGAGTTCGACGCTACCGACTACGTCGATTTCAGCGTGGTCGGCGGGATGACGCTGCCGGATCCGCCGGGCGCCGACTCCATGCGCGGCATCTACGCTTCCGCTTCCAGTGAAACCAACGCCACACCGTTCTATTGCAACGACAGCTTGCGGGAAGAGACCTATACGTTGAAATTTCCCGAGACCGTCCCGCTCATCGCCATTCCGCGCAGCAGCCGTTTCAGCAACGCCGCCGGCGAATACGAAGCCAGCTGGAAGCGGGAAGGACAGGTGGTGACCACCACGCATCGCCTCAGCCTCAACGCCATTCACGGAACCGACAAGCTGTGCCTGCCGGCGGACTATCCCGCTTTCCGCGAACTCTACCAGTACGTCCGCCGTGGATTCCGCGCGCAGATCGTGTACGGGGATTTGAATACGGTGCAGATTTCGGATGGAGCGGTACGCTAGAACCATCCATCTGGCTTGATTCGGCATCCAAGAATAAAAATCAGAAAAATCCCGCGTGGTGAGCCTGTCGAACCACGCTCCTGGTGCAATGCTTCAGGTCCGGCCGGTCTGCCACATCCGTACTGATGCGCAAAAAGCGTGGTTCGACAGGCTCACCACGAACGGAGTCTTCGACAGGCCCGCTGCAAGCGGTTTCCTCAATCCGGCTACCGATCAATTGGGGTGGTTCATCGAAGGTCCAGTCAAATCGGTGCGTATTCAGCTTCAACTCGCGACACTATCGCCATATCTCCACAGTTGCCCGCTTTTCAGGGATACCCATGAAACAGCCCTTCCGTACGCTTCCCTTCAGTAGTCTCCTTCTCGGCACCGTGTTGCTGGCAGGCAATGCCTTCGCCGGGGCACGCGACGATCTGAAATCATTTACCGCCGGCCTCAAGGGCCTGGACGGGCAGTTCAGCCAGCAGGTCTACGACGCCAAGGGCAAACTCAAGGAAACCTCCAGCGGTCGCGTGGCTTTGTCCGCGCCGCGCCTGTTCCGCTGGGAATACGCCAAGCCGTACCCGCAACTCATCGTCGCCGATGGCAAAAAGGTGTGGGTCTACGACCCCGACCTGCAACAGGTCACCGTGCGCGAGCAAGGCAGCGAAGAACAGAACAGCCCGCTGTCGGCGCTGATCGATCCAGCCAAGTTGGACCAGCAGTTCAACGTCAAGGAGTCCGGCACCGCCGACGGCCTGCAGTGGCTGACCCTGACGCCCAAGAGCGAGGGCGAGGCCAGCTTCCAGTCCGCGCGCCTGGGCTTCGGCAAGGGTGGATTGAGCCGGATGGAAGTGCTTGATGCCGTCGGGCAGAACACCAGGATCAGCTTCAGCGGCTGGAAGCGCAATCCGGCGTTTGCCGGCACTACCTTCAAGTACACCCCGGCCAAGGGCGTGGATGTGGTCGGCGACATCTGACCGTCTGACCCTTCTCCCCTTGCGGGAGAAGGTGCCCGAAGGGCGGATGAGGGGTAAACGGAGGGGCAATTCATGGCCGATGTGGTCGGCGCAGCGGTCGATATCGAATGCGGCTGCCGCATTAATGGGTCAACTCTGCTGTCTCCGCTCGCCCCTCTCCCGCCGCGCAAGCGCGTCGACCTCTCCCGCAAGGGGAGAGGTGAAGCTCTTCGCATCGCCTGCGACACTGGCCGTTAGAATGCACAGGTGGCCAAGCCGAAGAACAAACTGACCGACGAACCCGACCTGCTCAGCGTGGACCGCACCGCGATGCGTCCACTGGCCGAGCGCATCCGGCCCCGCACGCTGGATGAAATGGTCGGTCAGCGCCGTTTGCTCGCACCGGGCAGCGCGCTGCGCCGCGCGGTCGAATCGGGCCATGTGCATTCGATGATCCTGTGGGGTCCGCCGGGCTGCGGCAAGACCACGCTGGCGCTGCTGCTGGCCAAATACGCCGACGCCGAATTCAAGGCGATCTCCGCGGTGCTCTCGGGATTGCCGGAAGTACGGCAGGTGTTGGCCGAAGCCGCGCACCGTTTCGCAGAGGGGCGCCACACCGTGCTGTTCGTGGACGAGGTGCATCGCTTCAACAAGGCCCAGCAGGATGCGTTCCTGCCGCATATCGAACGCGGCACCATCATCTTCGTGGGCGCAACCACCGAAAACCCTTCCTTCGAATTGAATTCCGCGCTGCTCTCGCGGTGCCGCGTGCACGTGATGGAAGCGGTATCGCGCGAGGACATCATGGAAGCGCTCGGGCATGCGCTGGCCGACGAGGAACGTGGCCTGGGAGGGCAGGGCATCCAGGTGCCGGAAAACCTGCTGGGCGAAATCGCCGGCGCGGCCGATGGCGATGTGCGTCGCGCACTCACTCTGCTGGAGATCGCGGCCGAGCTCGCACTCGGCGAGGGTGGCGAAATCACCGAGCAAACCCTGCTGCAGGTGCTAGCGGACCGCACCCGGCGCTTCGACAAAGGCGGCGAGCAGTTCTACGACCAAATATCGGCTTTGCACAAATCGGTGCGCAGCTCCAACCCCGATGGCGCCCTGTACTGGCTTACCCGCATGCTGGACGGAGGTTGCGACCCCGGCTACCTGGCGCGGCGCATGACCCGCATGGCGGTGGAGGATGTGGGCCTGGCCGATCCACGCGCTTTGCAGATGGCCATCGAAGCCTGGGAAACCTACGATCGCCTGGGCAGTCCCGAAGGCGAGCTCGCCCTGGCCCAGTTGGTGATCTACCTGGCCAGCACCGCCAAGTCGAATGCCGGGTACATGGCGTTCGGCGCCGCCAAACGCGACGTGCGCGAATACGGAACGCAGGACGTGCCACTGCATCTGCGCAATGCGCCGACCAAACTGATGAAGGAGCTGGGTTATGGTACCGGCTACCAGTACGATCACGACGCAGAAGGCGGCATCGCCCTGGACCAGACTGCGTTTCCCGATGCAATGGGCGAACGTGTGTACTACGAGCCGGTGGAGCGGGGGATGGAGATCAAGTTGAAAGAAAAGATCGACCGCTTGCGTGCGGCCCGCAGCGAAGCGCGGCGCAATGGCAACAAGCCGCGCGGCGGCAGGAACTCGGAAACATGAGCACGGCTTTGATGCAGGCCGCCGCGGTGGCGATAGGCGGTGCCGCCGGTGCGCTATTGCGTCACGGCGTGAACCTGCTGCTGCCCAGATCCACGCAACATGCATTCTCTGTTTCCACCCTGACGGTGAACGTTGTCGGCTGCTTTTTCGCGGGTCTATTGCTGGTCTGGATATTGCAGCGCAGCGAAACGGATTTCTGGCGCGCACTGCTGCTGACCGGCTTGATGGGCGGCCTGACCACGTTTTCCGCCTTCGGGCTGGACTTGTTGCTGCTGGTGCGCGCGGAGCGTTGGGCATGGCTGGGCCTGACCGTTTTCCTGCACGTCGCATTGGGCCTGATAGCGGTGCTGGCGGGCTGGCGGATAGGTCAATCGACTTGGCCGCTGCCCGGATGAGGCTGCGCAATCCGGCTTGTTCCTACGCCTGAAATCGCCTCGAAAACGGCCAGCCTGAATTCACGCCGGGCCTTTTTTGTTAACTCCGAAGCGCATGTTTTCCGGCGTTCTTTTCCGGCGTATTTCATCGGATTTGTCCGGTAGCTTATTTTGGCTGCGTTTATTGGCGTGAACGAGTGTAATCACCGATACAAACAATTTACGGGGATTCCTGTACTCCGAGTTATTAGTTTTTCTTCACGCGATGCAAGCGTACTCATAACAAATCCCATTGTTAATGCGACAAACGTCGCTTGATCGATGCCTCCCCTGGGTATCGGGCCGACGTGTCAGGAGAATGGAGATGAGTACAAAAAAGACCTTGATAGCATCTGCGGTCGCGCTCGGCCTGGGATTGGGCGGCCAGGCGTTTGCCGCGGAAAATACCGAGAACGGCGCTGGCGAAAATCTGCAGGTAGCGATCGACACGATCACTCTTACAGACAACAGCGATAACAGTGACAACAGCGACAATAGCGATAACAGCGACAACAGTGACAACAGCGCCAACGGCGTCGCTTATGCGGACGGTTACGGCACGGCAGCCGCCAACAACGGCGGAACGGCCACGGCCACTTTCTCGAATTCCTTCAACCACAGTAAAGCCGTTGCCACGACCAGACTCGATGGCTACGTCACCGATGTGCGCGTGCACGATATCGGCAATGTCGCCAACAACTGGGGCGATGCCAATGGTGCAAGAGGCGGCGCGGGCGGCGACGGCTACGGCGGCGACGGCTACGGTGGCGAAGGCAATGGCGGCAATGGCGGTGCCGGCGGCGACGGCGGCAATGGCGGTTCCGGCGGCGATGCCAACAACGGCAGCGCATCGGCTGGCGATTCCAGCAACGGCAGCGCCTCGATCGGTGACGCAGTCGCCGGCAACGGTGGCCGTGGCGGGCGTTCCGATCACAACGATAGCGGTCGCGGCGGCGATGGCGATGGCTACGGCGGCGATGCCGGCAGTATCAGCGCGGCCGGCGGCGGCGATGGTTCTGCGGGCGGCGGCGATGGCGGCGGGTTGAGCGCGGCCGGCGGCGGCGATGGCAGTGGCCAGAGCGGTTGGGTACGCGAGCGCGGCGCCGGTAACGGCAGCAGCGGCGATGCCACAGGTACCGGCGGCGCCGGCACTTCGGGCGACGGCACCGGCACCGGCGGATCCGGCACGGCAACCGGCGGCGCTGGCACTGCAGGTGCGGCGACTGCTACCGGCGGCGCGGGCTCCGGCACGGGCGGCAACAGTGGCGACGTGGCCAGCACTGCGGGCAACGGCGGCGATGGCGGTTCGGCCACCAATGGCGATGCCACCAACGGCGGCGCGTCCTCCAGCGCGACCAATGGCGATGCGACAGCCGGCGATGGCGCCATGGGCGCGGTAGGCGCCGAAGGCGGCGTGGGCGGCGACGGCAATGGAGGCACCGGCAATGGCGGTGTCGGCAACGGAGCGGTCGGTGGTGCGGGCGGAAACGGCGGATCAGTCGCCAACGACGCAGGCGCCTTCGACATGTCCAACAACATGACCAGTGTTGGCCAATCGGCCGCAGGCGTCATGGTGGCGGCTCAGAACAGCGGCGCGGCTTCGCTGATCCAGCAGGGCATCACCGTGCAGGCCAACCTGACCGTAGGTCCGTAAGCGGTTCGCAACGATGCACCGGGCCGTTACGGCGGCCTGGTGCATTACGCGCAATCGCCCCGGAATGGGCGGCAGCGCGTGCGGAACGCGTGGAAAGGGAGAAACCACCATGCGCATCAATCGCATTATTTCTTTACTGGCCTGCGCTATTGCGACGGGTCCCTGTTTCGCGGGCAACCTGGAGATCTCTGCGCGGGCATCCGATGCCGATCAGTTGTCCGTGATCCGTGCGGAAGCGATCGTAATTGCGGACGCCCCGCTCATGGAAGGCATGCCCGCCGACGCAGAAAGAACCCCTGCGGCACCAGTCGAGCATGCCAGCGTCGACGGCATCGGAACGCCGGTCGATGCCGGAGAACTGGACAGCCTGCGCGGAGGGGAAAGCACTGTCGATAACGACGTGCTGATAGACGGAACCGTTGAAGGCAACACCGCCGACCATATCGTCAGCGGCGCCAACGTCATCAGCGACGGATCTTTCGCCAACGGCAACGGCATCAACACAGTGATCCAGAACACCGGCAGCAATGTGCTGATCCAGAACGGAATGGTCGTCAACGTACAGTTTGTGGCACCGCCGCCGTGACCCGGATCGTTTCCATGATCGTGGCCACCGCCTTGTCGTTGGCATATGCCGTTCCCGTGCTCGCGGGCGGGATCGATGTGCGTGCGCCCTATGGCGGCAGCTATGGTCTGCGCATCACCAGCCTGAAGGAGGCACGGTTCAGAACGACCGTGCCTCAGCGTTACGATTTCAGTTGCGGATCGGCGGCTACGGCCACGCTGTTGAGTTATCAGTACGGCGTGCCGGTGAACGAAGAACAGGTCTTCGTGAAGATGTACACGCATGGCGACCAGGCCAAGATCCGCAAGGAAGGCTTCTCCATGCTGGACATGCGGCGCTATCTGCAGTCGCAGGGTTTCGAGGCCGATGGGTTCGAACTGCCGCTGGACAAGCTGTCCGAGGAAGGCGTGCCAGCGATCGTGTTGTTGAACGACCGCGGCTATCGGCATTTCGTCGTGGTCAAAGGTCTGCGCAACGGTCGCGTACTGCTGGGCGATCCGGCGCGGGGCACGCGCGCGATGTCGCGCGCGCGCTTCGAAGCATTGTGGGACAACAGGGTGCTGTTCGTGATCCACAACCGGCGTGGGATAGCGCGCTTCAACCAGGCACGCGATTGGCGCACGGCGCCGCCGGCCCCGCTGGACATGGGCATCCAGCGCGAAGGACTGCGCAATATCGCCATGCCCAGACGCGGCCCGGGAGACATCTGATCATGAACGCCATCGCCGCTTTCGCTTCCCTGTGCACGCTTGCGATAAGCGCATGCCTGCCGTTGCCCGCCATGGGGCAGGTCGATTCGCGCTTGCCACTCGGCGAAGAATGGGTGCCGATGGATCCGGCGCGATTGGCCGACATGAGGGGCGGCCTGATGATGCCGTCCGGCATGGTGCTCTCGTTCGGAATCGAACGGCTGGTCTACGTCAACGGACAACTCGTCGCCAGCGCGAACTTGCAGATCCCCGATCTGGGCCGCATGACCGCCGACCAAGCCAGCGCCCTGGCCGCCATCAACGAGGGCAGGGTGGTGCAGATCGGCGAGGGCAATCGCATCGATCCCGGTGCTGGCGGCAATGCGCTGGTGATCCAGAACACGCTCGACGGCCAGACCATCACCGCGCTGACCACGTTGAACGTAGGTGTGGGCACCTTGGGTATGCTGCAGGAAATAAACACTTACGACGCGCTGCACAACGCGCTTATCGCTTCGCCAGGATCACCCTGAAAACAGCCAACGGGGATAACGCATGAAACGGAATGGACCGCCGCAGCTGCTTGCTCTGCTACCCATGGCTTGTCTGGCGCTGGCGATCTGCGGATCGCTGCACGCGCAGGAAACCGGTACCGTCACTGAAGAATCCAGACTGGACGGCCTGCAACGGCAGATCAACGAGCAATCGCACCAGTTGGACGACATGCGCAGTTCGCTGGAAACGCAACAGCGCAATCTTTCCCAGTTGCAGCAGGCCTTGAACGAAGAGCTGCTGGCCAATGCGCGCGCCCGCGGCCTGCCCGCACCCGTGCTTACCACTGGCACCATGCAGGTACCTGCCTATGCACAGGCCGCCGCCACACAGGAGCCTTCCCGGCAACCCGTGGGGCAGGCGCCGGAATCGCAGAACAGGCCGCCGGAAGTGGCGCAGATCTTCGATCAACCCGGCGTGCTGACGCCTTCCGGAACGCTGGTGCTGGAACCCGGACTGCAATACGGATACGCCTCCAACGATCGCGTCGCCCTGGTCGGCTACACCATCATTCCCGCATTGCTGATCGGCCTGATCGACGTGCGCCAGGTAAAGACCACCTCGGCGACCGCTGTGCTGACCGCCCGCTACGGCATGGGCAACCGCTTCGAGATGGAAGCCAGGTTGCCTTATGTCTACGTCAACAGCGACACGGTCAGTCGCGAAATTTTCACCGGTTCGGCGGTGGATCGTGTGTTCAACGCAAGAGGCAGCGGTCTGGGCGATGTGGAAGTGACCGCCCGCTATCAACTCAATCGTGGAGGTCCGGACAAGCCCTATTACGTCGCCTGGCTGCGCTACAAGAGCCGCACCGGCACCGATCTGTTCGAGGTGACTACCGACTGCGTCACCCGCTGCATCGGCAACACCACCGGCACCGGTCTTCCCCTGGATCTGCCCACCGGCAGCGGCTTCAATGCTCTGCAACCGGGCATCACCTGGCTGTTTCCTTCCGATCCCGTGGTCTTCTTCGGCAGCTTGAGCTACTTGCACAACTTCGAGCGCAGCGATGTCTCGCGCACCGTCATAGGCGGACAGAAGGAGTTCCTGGGCGATGTCGAAGCCGGCGACATCATCGGCTTCAACCTGGGCATGGGCCTAGCCCTCAACGAGAAAGCCGCGATCAGTATCGGTTACGACCAGAACATCATCGGCAAGACCAAGCAGAACGGCCAGGACGTGGCGGGCGCCGTGCGCGTGACCCTGGCTACGCTGCTGTTGGGGGGAACCTATCGCTTCAACGACAAGGCATCGCTGAATGTCGCTTTGGGCGCCGGCCTGACCCGCGATACGCCGGATCTCAGTTTTACGGTGCGCGTCCCGGTAACGTTCTGACCCGGGTACCGAAGCAGGCAAGCTCCGGTCCGGCAGGAGAACTCCTGCCGGCCATCACGATTTGTCCGCTCGCTTGCCTGCAAGCTTGCGCTCGCGTTCCGCCTTCGCTTTTTTCGCCATGTCTTCGTAGCGCTGGCGTAGCCGGTCCAGTTCCGCTTCTTCCAGCTCTTCCAGATCCAGCAGTTCGTTATTGGCCAGCCGGGTGACGAAGATCAGCTCGTCCAGCTTGATCTGCATGGCTTCGGTATCGCGGTTCTGCGTGTTCTGGATCAGGAACACCATCAGGAAAGTGATGATGGTCGTGCCGGTATTGATCACCAGCTGCCAGACCTCGCTGAAGCCGAAGTAGGGGCCAGCGGCCGCCCATACCAGGACTATCGCCGCCGCCAGACCGAAACAGAGCGGATTTCCGGTGAATTTGGCGGTGGACTGGGCCAGCTTGTTGAAGGTCCTTATGAGTTTCATCCGTGCGACTCCGTTGAAGATTCTCCGCATGATGCGCGGCTGCGCGAAACCACAGGTGAAGCGCCGTTGCGCTTCCTCACGCCTGTATAACGGCCGCGGCGGTATCGGTTCCAGATCGCCGCAAGCATGACGGGCCGTCCGTCAAAGGAGATCATCATGGCAAGACCCATCTGGACCGGCACGCTTTCCTTCGGCCTGCTGAATGTCCCTGTCTCGCTCATGTCCGGCGAACGCAAGGTGGATCTGCATTTCCGCATGCTGGATTCCCGCGACAAGAATCCGATCCGTTTCGAACGCGTCAACGCCGAGACCGGCGAGGAAGTCCCCTGGAAGGACATCGTCAAGGCCTTCGAATATTCCAAGGGCAACTACGTCACCGTGGAAAAGGAGGACATCCAGTCCGCGGCGCCGGAGAGCCATGAATCGGTAGAGGTGGAAGCGTTCATCGACGCGGGCAGCATCGACCAGCGCTACTACGAGAAGCCCTACATCCTGGTGCCGGGCAAGAAAGCGGAGAAGGGCTATGTGCTGTTGCGCGAAACCCTGAAGTCGAGCAAGAAGATCGGCATCGCCCGCGTAGTCATCCGCACCCGCGAATACCTGTGTACGGTCATGCCTGAGGACGATGCCATCGTGCTGATCCTGCTGCGTTACCCGCAGGAACTTGTAGATCCCACCGACTACAAACTTCCCTCCGGTAAAGCCTCCGACTACCGCATCACGCCCAAGGAAATGGAAATGGCCAAACAACTGATCTCTTCCATGTCGGGCAAGTGGTCGCCGGACGATTACCACGACGAATTCCGCGAACGGCTGCAGGCCATCATCCAGAAGCGGGTGAAGTCCAAGGGCGCCACCACCAGGATCGCGGAATCCAGCACCGAGCCCGAAGATGCGGCCACCAATGTGGTGGACTTCATGTCCTTGCTGCAGAAGAGCCTGGACAGCAAAAAGAGAACGCCAGCCAAGAAGACGGCCGCCAAGCCCAGGAAAGCGACAAAGAAGGCAGCCGCCAAAGCGCCAGCCAAGAAGGCGGCCAAGCGCAAGGCGAGCTGAAGGATGTCGTTGCGCGACTACAGCCGCAAGCGGCGGTTCAACGAAACCTCAGAGCCGGATTCCGATACAGGCGCCCCCGCTCCACGCACAACCGGCACGAAACGCCCGGGTGCGGCTTCCAGCGCACGGCATCGCCCGATATTCGTGGTGCAACTGCATCATGCCACTGCCCGGCACTACGATTTCAGACTGGAAGCGGATGGCGTGCTTAAAAGCTGGGCGGTACCCAAGGGACCTTCGTTACGCACCGGCGAGAAACGGCTCGCCGTCGAAGTTGAAGACCACCCGCTAGCCTACGCCACCTTCGAGGGCGACATTCCCGAAGGCAACTACGGGGCTGGGCACGTAGAGGTGTTCGACCATGGCACCTGGGCAGGGGAAGGCGATCCGCTTGAAGCCATTGCCGCGGGCAAGCTGGACTTCGTCCTGCATGGGGAAAAACTCAATGGAGCATGGAAACTGGTGCGCACCAACATGCGCGGCAAGCAGAAGCAATGGCTTCTTATCAAGCGCGAGGACGAGTATTCCGGCGATGCCGATGCGGACGGCCTGCTGACTCAGGGCTTGCCACAGAAGAAGGCCGGAAACAGGAAGGCCGCAGCGCCCGCCAAACAGCGCGGGTCTTTGAAATCAGACAGGTGGCGGCAGCGCGCCCTGGATATGCCGGGAGCACGCAAGGGCGACTATCCGTCCGGGTTTTCCCCGCAACTGGCCAGCAGCCGCGAAACCGCGCCGGTCGGCGACGACTGGCTGCACGAAATAAAATGGGACGGCTACCGGATGATGGCCGATCTGATCGGTGGCAAGGTCAAGCTGAGGTCGCGCGGCAAGCTGGACTGGACCGAGACATTTCCCGAAGTTACCCATGCCGTGGAAGCGTTGCCGGTGAAGGACGTGCGCCTGGACGGCGAGCTGGTGGTGATCGATCAGGAAGGCCGTAGCGATTTCAGCGCGCTGCAACGCGCTATCGATGGAACTTCGAAACAGCCCTTGCGCTATGTCGTCTTCGATATGCCCAGCATTGCCGGCATCGACCTCAGCCATGCTGCGCTCATCGACCGGAAGTCGCTGCTCAAGGACCTCGTCGGCAAGCGCGCCGGCGTTATCGCTTACAGCGAACATGTACTGGGGCATGGCAAAGAGGTTTTCGAAGCCAGCAAAGCCAAAGGCCTGGAAGGCATAGTCAGTAAGCGTATCGACTCCAGGTACAGCCAGTCGCGCTCCAATGCCTGGGCCAAGGTCAAACACGAAGACACCGATGAATTCGTGATCATCGGCTATACCGCGCCCAAGGGTTCGCGCAGCGGATTCGGATCGCTATTGATGGCGATTCCGGAGAACGGCGTCTTGCGCTACGTGGGCAGGGTGGGAACGGGCTTCGACGACTCCACGTTGAAATCGCTGGAAACCGCCTTGACTGAATTGCGGATCGACACCGCAAACGTGGAACTGCCGGGCCACGTGCCGTTCTCCGCCCATAGCGTGCGGTGGGTGAAACCGGTACTCATCGCCGAGGTGGCCTTCCGAGGTTGGGCGAAAGAAGGGCTGCTGCGGCAAGCCAGCTTCAAACGATTGCGCGAGGACAAGAATATGCAGGATCTCGATCCCCATTCCGATTCGAACGATGTATCCATCACCCACCCCGATCGCATCGTTTACAAGAAGGGAAAAATCAGCAAGGGAGAAGTGGCCGCCTACTATCGGCAGGTCGCACGCTGGCTACTGCCGGAGCTGGCGGGGCGCCCCTTGTCGCTGGTCCGCTGCCCCGATGGCGCCCAAGGCCAATGCTTCTTCCAGAAGCACTACAGCGAGTCGCTGGGAAAATCGATCAAGGCCATCACGCTCAAGCAGAAAAGCGGAAGCGAGGACTATCTGTATCTGCAGGATCAAGCCGGATTGCTCGAACTGGTGCAAATGAACACCCTGGAGTTTCATCCATGGGGGTCAAGAACAACGGCGCCGGAAAAGCCCGACCGCCTGGTTTTCGATCTGGATCCCGGCCCTGGCGTCGGTTGGACCAAGGTCAAGGCGGCCGCGCGCGATATTCGCAAACGCCTGCAGCAGGCGGGTTTACAGAGTTATCTGCGCCTGTCCGGCGGCAAGGGCCTGCATGTAGTCGTGCCGATCACGCCCGGCCCCGACTGGAGCCAGGTCAAGGATTTCTGCGGCGCCTTCGCAGAAGCGCTGGCCGCGCATTCGCCGGAAAAATATGTCGCCACCATGAGCAAGGCCAAGCGCGACGGCGTGATCTTCATCGACTGGCTGCGCAATGCACGTGGCGCGACCAGCGTCTGCTCCTGGTCGCTGCGCGCCCGCGAAGAGGCAACCGTGGCAATGCCGCTGCGGTGGGAGGAGCTGGCGAAGGTCACCGCTCCCGGCATGTATACGATGGCTCGCGCCTTGCAACGCGCTGGCAAATTGCGCAGCGATCCGTGGGAAGGGGTGGAAAACCTGCGCCAGGATCTGCCCGGAACCCAGGCAGACCCGGCGTCATCAGGCCGTCAGCGCCGGAAACGGTAGTGGGCGACCATCCATTCGTTGCCGTTGTCATAGCCGAACAACTCCGCGCACGCCATCCAGAACATGCGCCAGCGCTGGTACCAGACCGGCGCGTCGACCATGCCGTAGACGGTCTGCAGCACGCGCATGACCTGCTCGCGGTTGTTGTCCTGGTTCTGTAGCCAGGCATTGGCGGTTTTTTCGTAGTGCGTGCCGGACAGCAGCCAGCGTTGTTCGATGGCAATCCTGTCCTGGAAATGCAGCAAAGTGTCTGCCGATGGCATCAGCCCGCCGGTGAAAAAATGCCGGCCCATCCAGTTGCCTTCGCCCTTGGCTTCGAACAGATAAAGCAATTCGCGATGGCAGAAAAGGTGCACGAACAGCTTGCCGCCAGGCACCAGCCAGCCGGCGATGCGCGACAGCAGGTCCTGGTAATTGCGCATATGTTCGAACATTTCCACCGACACCACGCGGTCGTAGCTCTCGTCCTGCATACGCAGGCTGTTCACGTCCGCAGTGACCACTTCCACGTTGAAGATGGCGCGTTCCAGGCAGCGGGCCTCGATGTACTCGCGTTGCATCTTGGAATTCGAGACTGCGGTGATCCTGGATTCCGGGTATTGCTTGGCCATCCACAAGGTCAGCGAGCCCCAGCCGCAACCCAGCTCCAGGATGCGCTGGCCGTTGGCCAGCTCTGCGCGCTCGCCGTACAGGCGCAACATGTGTTCCTCGGCCATGTTCAGGCTGGTGGTCGCCTCATCCCAATAGCAACTGCTGTATTTGAGCTGCCTGCCCAGGCATAGCTGGAAGAACTCGGGCGGCAGTTCGTGATGCTGGCGATTGGTTGTCTGTGTCTGGACGGCATCGCTGTTGCGCAACCCTTCCAGCCAAGCCTGCTGGCGCGCGAATACTTCGTCCGTGCCGCCCTTGCGTTCGTCTTTCAGGCGTTGCGCGCATTGGCGGCGAATGCCCATCCGCAGCAGGTTGTCGGGAAGCCGGCCGGATTCCGCCAAGCGAGTGGCAAGGCTCTCTTTTTCGGAATCGGCGGCCAGGGAAGTGGTCGTTATTGACATGCAAGCTCCAGGGGATCAAGGCTTCGGGGGAAGCGGTACTGAAAAACGGGTGATGCGTTGGAAATTGGCGCAGTTCCAGCCCCTTGTGCGCAACGCTTGCGCTTCTGTTAAAGGAATGCCGGTCAGGCGATAGAGAGACGCCAGCACCGTGCGCACGACCAGAAACAACCGCAGCGACGGCCACGCATTTCATGCGGTAGCTCCGCCGGACGGCAGACGGGTGTTTTGCAAGGCGCAGTGTGCTGTAGCTGAATAGCCCCATGGCCGCTCCCCAAAGCGATCCCAAAGGTAACAGTACCGCTGGTGGTGAATCTGTGATTTGGGCCGCACCCCAGGGTATGGGGACAACCTCATCCCACATTCCCGGGCGCGATCAGCTGGAGCGGCCCTTACCTGTGGCAGGGCGACACGACGGCCGGAATCCTTTAGGAGTTCACCTACCTGCAGGCGGGTGAGCCGCCCATGGAGACCGGCCGGGAAGCCGTATTTGAGTCGGTCCGATTCTTCTTAATATTCAGGAAGCGCCCAAGGAAAGGCGATATGGGCCAATGGAGCAGGACATGCGCACCGCGATTCTTCTGTTTTCGATTCTTTTCATCGCCCCGTCGGGAAAGGCGCAGCACCGGAGCCTGAGCCGCCCGCGGTCGAACTTCGCCCTCATCAGGCCAAACCGAGACGGCATGAGACGGATTCCAAGCCGCAAAATCGGACACGGCCCGGAAGCCGCGCCGGGCCGGTTTCCTCAATCGTTGCGGCCGGCAATCGTTGCAAAGCCGCCAAAGCACGCCGCGAGGCCAAGTTGATCTCGATGGGATTGAAGCGGACGTTCGGTCTGCTTCGTAAACTCGACGATGCCGTCCATGAGGCATGCAGGTAGGGGCGGGAGCAGGGCAGGGGAGTTTCCGGCCAGATGCTGCGAGGCCTCTTGTTTGAAGCCCCGCAGCGGCAAGTTCAACGCAGGATTTTTTAGCCGACAGTCAGCCCGCTGGCATCGACGGAAACCACTCCCTTTATTTTTGTGGTCACTTCAACTGCCTTTTCTTTCTGGGCCTGGCTGGGCACACGCCCCGATAGCTTCACGGTCCCGTTCACGGTTTCCACCTTGATTTCCGTTCCGGACACATCCTTGGTTGCAAGCAAGTCGGCCTTTACCTTGGTGGTGATCCAGGTATCGGTGACAGGCTTTTCGGATTCGGCTGCAGGACCGTTGTCGGGCACGGTCGCCATCACGGGTGCGGACACGGCAAAGCATGCCGCAATCGCGAGAGGCAGAATGTTTTTCATATTCACGCTCATCGGATTCTCCTGATTGGGCTGGACGCCAATCTCTATCCGGCAGGCTGGAAACCTTCCGGAGCGGTGATTCTTTCCCTCCGTGCGTTAAAGGCCTGTCGCAAATTCGTAGGCGCCTAAATAGAAGCTAAATAGAATGCGCCAGAGTGCACACATCGGTACCCAGGCGGCTTCGGCCAGTCGGATGCCGTCTATCGGGAGACGATCGACTTGCCCGGGATCTGAGCATGCCTTTCCCAACCCAGCGAAATGGCGTCGAGTTCGGTGCAGTCCTCATTGCCGTTTCAGTGGGAAGGCGTCGCGCCAGGCAGACGGAAAGCCCAGGCATAAGCATTGGCTGTTTGTTTGCGCAACGATGCCGGGATCTGGACCACTGTAACGTTGCCATCGCGACTCCATTCCAGCCGCGCATCGTTGCCGAGCAGTTTCATTTCCGCGCCGCTGGCAGGTGCGGGACCGGGAATGCGCAGCGTCTTCGGCAGTTCCTTTTCATTCTTGTCGGGAAGGTAGAGCGCGTAAACGGTACCGTCTTTCAGCCGCGTATAGCGGAACTTGCCATCGCGGTAAGGCGCGACGGAACGGCTGGCGTAGATCGCCTCGCCGTTGACCTTCATCCATGCGCCTATTTCGTGCAAGCGCTGTACAGCGACCGGAGGAAGTTCGCCGTTGGCGTCGGGACCGACGTTGAGCAGGTAGTTGCCGCCTTTCGCGACCACGTCGACCAGCATCTGCACCACGCTGCGGGCGGACTTGTAGTTGTCGTTAGGCGTGTAGGACCAGGAATCGCCCAGGGTCATGCAGGTTTCCCACGGGTACGGCAGCGGTTCGTCGGGGATTTTCTGCTCTGGCGTGCGGTAGTTCTCGTAGCGTCCGCCTACCGCGCGATCGACGACGATCAGGCCGGGCTGGTTCTTGCGAGCGAGCGCGGCGAGTCCCGGCATATCCACGTCTTGCGGCCACGGCACGCCAGCGGCATCTTTCGATTCTTCATTCCTGGTCGGGCGCACCCAGCCGCCGTCAAGCCACAGGATATCGACGGGCCCGTATTGCGACGTCAGTTCGCCGACCTGCGCGTGGGTGAAGTCGACGAAGCGTTTCCAGATATCCGGATGCTTGCGCGTATCGTAGTTGTTGTGGCGGTTTGGCGTGGCCCACTGCGGCGACCAGTAGTTGTCGTTGTGCCAGTCGGGCTTGGAGAAGTAGGCGCCGATGCCGAAGCCTTGTGCGCGGAACGCGTTGAACACTTCCCTGGTGACGTCGGCGCGCGGATTGGTGTGGAAGGGTACGTTTGGCGCGGTGATGCGGTAATCGCTCTGCCGCGTGTCGAACATGTTGAAGCCGTCGTGGTGCTTGGTGGTGAACACCACATACTTCGTGCCGGCATCCTTCGCAATGCCCGCCCACTGCTCAGGATCGAACTTGACCGGATTGAATGTGGTCGGCAATTGCTCGTAGCGCTTGACGTAGTCGACATAGGCCTCGCCCTCCGGACGCTTGCACCAGTCCACGTCCTCCGAGCAGATCGACCACGATTCAACCACACCCCACTGGCTGTACGGACCCCAGTGCATCATGAAGCCGAACTTCCAGTCCTGCCATTGCTCCAGTTTTCGCACTACCAACGGGTCGGTTTCCGGCACGTAGTCGCCGTTGCTTTCGGCGTGCACGGCGGACAGTGGCGCTGCGCACAGCAACGCGGCCAATACGAATCGTAGCGGTTTCATTCGTTGTTCCCGATTGGTGGATTGTTTTCGCTGCTGGGCTCTATTGGCCCGGCAGGAGAGGCAGTGCTAACGTGCGTATCTTCGCGAGCGAATGCCGTTGGCGATGGCGTCATTGCGGTACGAACCAGCACAAGGGGCCAACGGGTGAAAGGAATGTCAATGGAGCGGGAAAGCGTAAAAGCGGGTGCGACGTACGCCCTGGAAATCGCAGCCAACTCGCTCGCCTCTGCGCTGGCCGCGCAGGAAGGGGGCGCTTCGCGCATCGAACTATGTACGGCATTGGAGCTGGGTGGCCTTACCCCGTCGCAAGCGCAGATCGCACTGGTGCGCGAAAGCCTGTCTATTCCCGTGCATGTACTGGTGCGTCCCCGCGCTGGCGATTTCGCATATGAAAACGGGGAGCACGCCATCATGCTCGCCGATATCGAGCACTGCGCCGCCGCCGGTTGCGACGGCGTGGTAATCGGCGCGCTGACCGCCGAGGGCGACGTCGATCTGGCGCGTTGCCGGGAACTGGTCGGCGCCGCCGGCCGGCTGGATCTGACTTTCCATCGCGCCATCGATGTCTGTCGCGACCCGGCAGCGGCGCTTGAGGCGGTCATCGGCCTGGGTTTCACGCGTGTGCTCAGTTCCGGCGGCGCGGCCAGCGCCATGAAGGGCAGCGCCGGTCTGCGGCGACTGATCGAGCAGGCCGCCGGCCGCATCGAGATCATGCCGGGCGCGGGCATCGACGCCGGCAATATCGCCGCGCTCATGGCTGCGACCGGCGCGCGCGAATTCCATGCTTCGGCCAAGCGTGCGTTGCCTTCGCGGATGCGATTCGCACCGCCGGACGCATTGGACATGGGAGGCGGCGAAACCCGCAGCGATGTCGCCGAGGTGCGTCGCCTTGCCGAAGCGTTGCACGCTGCCGCAGCGGAGGCGTAAGCGATTTCCTTATCGCCAACGGTGCCGGCGGGCAGGCGCCGCTGAGCGGGCACAACGAATGCAGACTGCCGCACTGGTGCGTCGTCGGACGCAGGCAGTGGCGGGGCCGGTGCCATCCTAGGCTTCCACCGCAGTGGGGGAACCCAGCAGCGCGACTGCTTCGGCGTGCGTCGGCAGCGCGGCAAACGCGCCATGCCGGGTTACTGCCAGCGCGCCGCAGGCCGATGCGTAGCGCAGGCAGCGTTCGAGTTCCGCAGACCGGGTGAGGAAGGCATCGAAGCTGCGCGCATCTACGCCTTCGCGTTGAAGTTGCGACAGCAGACCGCCGATGAAGGCGTCGCCGGCGGCAGTGGTGTCGACCGTCTTGACCTGGATCGTCGGCAGTTCGCCGCTGCGTCCGCGCGAGAACCAGCGCATCGGCGCGGCGCCGTCGGTGACCAGCACCAGACGTGCGGTTCGCAGCAGACCGGCAATGACGTCGCCGTCGCCGAAGCGGCCTTCCTTCAGGTATTCGAGCTCCTCGCGTGCCAGCTTGATCAGGTCGGCGGCTTCGAGCGCGCGCCACAACACCGATAGCGTTGGCGCCGCGTCCGGCCACAGTGCGGGACGCAGGTTGAGGTCGAAGCTGACCAGTGCGCCGGCGGCGCGCGCGCGGGCCATGCCCGACAACGTCGCTGCCGCGATGTCTGCATCGGTCAGACTGTTGCTGCAGGCATGGAAGATGCTGGCGGCGGCGAAGCAGTCGGCGTCGAAATCCGCATCGCGGAACAGCAGGTCGGCGGCGGGCGGTCGATAAAAGCTGAAGCTGCGTTCGCCATGCGCGTCCAGCGAGACGAAAGCCAGTGCGGTATTCGCAGCTGCGGTACGGCGCACATAGCGTACGCCGGCGCCGGCTTCATGCAGGCTATGCAGCAGGAAGTCGCCGAACATGTCCTCGCCGAGCATGCCGACGAATTCGCACCGGCCGCCGAGTTTCGCTACCGCGACCGCGGCGTTGGCCGGAGCGCCGCCGGCGAACTGGCGGAAGGTGCGGGCCTGTCCCTCTGCGGGCTCGCCGGCAAGGAAGTCGATCAGCGCTTCGCCGAAGCAGAGTATGACGTTGTTGGCGACGCTCATCGGTCGGCCGCCGTTTGTCGTGATTGGCGGAGCTCAGGCGTTGAGCGCATAAGGGGTGCTCTCTCGTTCGGTCAGCAGCGCGGGCGCGATCGCCGACCGCCGTAACAACGACGGCGCAGCGGCGCGTTGCAAAAGAAGTTCGGCGGCCTGGCGCCCGCGTGCGCGTGGGTCGGCGTTCAACGTGGTCAGCGGCGGGACGCCAACCGCGGCTTCGGGGATGTTGTCGAAACCGGTGACGGCGAAGTCGACGCCCGGATGGCGGCCCACGCGGGCCAGCCCAAGCATCAGGCCCAGCGCCACGGCGTCGTTGTAGCAGACCGCTGCGGTCGGTGCCGGGTCGAGCGCGAACAAGGCATCGGCGTGCACATTGGCTTCAAGACGGGTTGGCGCGGTTTCGATCATCAGGCGCGGATCGACCGGGACCCCGGCCGCGCGCAACGCGTCCTGATAACCCAGGCGGCGTTCGCGGCAGGAGCTTGAATCGGCGTGACCTCCATAGAAGGCGATACGCTGGTGGCCCAACTCCAACAGCCGCGCAGTCGCCGCACGCGTGCCGGCACGATTGTCCAGGCCAAGGAAGTCGTATTCGAAACCAGGCTCCGGCGTGCCGGTGAGCTCACGGTTGAAGACCAGCAGCGGCGCATGCCGGCCGATCGCCAGTTCCACATCGGCGACATCGCTGTTCTCGGCCGGCGACAGGATGATTCCGGCCGGATGGTGCTCTATCAGCGAACCCAGCAGCTGGCGTTGCCGCGCGGGCGACTCGTTGCTGCTGCCGAGCAGGGTGACGTATCCCTTGGCGCCAAGCGCCTCGTCGACGCCGGTAGCGAACTCGGCGAAGAAGGGATTCGACAGATCGTTGATGACCAGCGCCACCGTTGTGGATACGCGCTGGCGCAGGTTGGCGGCGGCACGGTTGTAGACGTAGCCCTGACGCTGCATTTCCGCTTCGACCCGCTGACGCATGTTGGCATGCACCAGCGGACTGCGACGCAGCACCAACGACACCGTTGCGCGCGAAACCCCGCAGGCGCGTGCGATGTCGTTCAAGGTGATCCTGCGCGGTTTTTCCAAGACGTCACCCATCCGGATTTAGATCGATCCAATCGTCGTATCCTGCGGCAAACCGGGCATGCCTGCAAGTCGTACCGTCCGGTTCGCCGCACTTGTGCGTTGGGTGCCCGTATGGCGTGTGCCAGGGGCCAAAAATCGACCGGGCGATGCTGTGTCCGGACCGTCAAAGCATAGGCGCGGTTCCTGGATCGGTGCGAGTACGCCAATGGAGTTTTGTGGGCGTTCGTCACAGATCGCCCAACAAGGCACGCCGCAATTTCCGCAGATCGCCTGGGATTCGCCAGGGCCGGTATTGCGCGACCGTTAGCCATTCGCGCCAGCTCTTTTTATGCGGCCGCCCGCATGCATACCGCGTGGGCCATTAGGGATGATCATCCGTCTACGCCATCGGCAAGCAGCTGCGGATCCAGCACCACGTGTTTGATGCGCTGGCGTTTCCAGGTATAGCTGACGTGTATCCGTCCGTCGCCGGTCTGGATGACCGCCGGATAGGAGAATTCGTTCTTGGGACTGTCCTCCAGCGTCAACACACGCCGCCAGCGCACGCCGTCATCCGACAGCGCCACCGCCAGCACGCCGCGGCCATCCCACCAGTCCTTGCCGGCCGGGGTCGGGTTGTAGACCAGCAACGCGCGGCCGTCGCGCAGCATCACCGCATCGGTGCCGGAATTCGGGTTTTCGACGTCCAGCAAGGTCATCGGCTCCCAGGTGTCGCCGTTGTCGTTGGAGAAGACACTGAACACCCGGTTCTGTTTGCTGCGCCCGAGCGCCTGCAGGCGGCCGTTGCGATGGCGCAGCAAGCTGGGCTGGATGGCGCCGATATGCGCCGGATCGTTGAGCGCTCCGCCACGCCGCCAGTGCTGTCCGTTATCGTCGGTGTATTCGATGTGCGCGCGCCAGCCGTCGGCCTGGTCCTCGCTGCTGCTCGGGGCAAGGATGCGGCCGTTGGGCAATTGCAGCGACTTGTTCTTTATAGGCCCCAGGATGCCATCGGGCAGCCGTCTGGGCACCGACCAGCGCGCGCCATCGTCGGAGGAAACGGTGAGCATTCCCCACCATTGCCGTGGGTTTGGACCAGCCTTGTAGTACAGCTGCAGTGGGCCTTGCGCGGACTGGAACAACACCGGATTCCACGCCGGCTGCGGCCTGGCGTTGCCCTGCATGCCTGCGTTCTGGATGCCGTCGTCCTGCGCTCCGCCGGCCACACGCCGCGGTGGCAGCCAGCCTTCGCCGCCTCTGCGGGCCAACCAGATACCCACATCTGCCGCACCTTCGTGCTTGCCGCCAAACCAGGCGGCGAGCAGGGTGCCATCGCGGGTTTCGACCAGAGTGGAGGCGTGGCTTTGCGGCGTAGGCGGCCGCGTGGCGATGAATTCCTGCAACACGATTGGCGAAGGTGAGGGCAGAGTGCCGCACGATGCGATGACCATGACGGCAAGCAACGGAAAAGCGGGCAGGGCACGGGTTCGTGGAGAATGCATGAGGCTGCCGGATGCCGTCACCGTGTGGCGGCGCCCTTGCCGGTGTTGAACAGTTGGAACTCGCGGATGTGCACCGGATCGTAACTGGACAGGATGTTCAGACGCACGCGCGAGGTAGTGACGGCAGCGAAATGATCTATCTTCATTCTTCCGATCGCCTGCGCTTGCGCCAGCCGCACCCATCGGCCGTCCTGCCACGCCTCCACCGCGTACTTCTGCACACGCTGGCCGGCGTTGATCCATTCCATGCTCAAGGCGCTGTCGAAGGTCACCGGCTGCTTGAAGTTCAGTTCCAGGGTCGCATGGTGCGAGCCGTCCGGTGCGCTCCAGAAGGTATCGCGGTCGCCATCGGCCGCCGCCGCGATATCGGTACCCGCATTTTTCAGGTTGCGCGGCACCAGGTTGCTGGCTGGCCCGTATCGCGTCTGGATCGCTTCGCCCAACTCGCGCAGCCGCTGCACATCGGCTTCCGGCAGCAGACCGCGCTTATCCGGCGCGATGCCCAGCACCAGTTGTCCGCCCAGGCCCACGCTCTTCTCCCAGATCTCCATCAGCTCATCCAGGCTTTTGAGGGTCTGATCGCTGTTGGGGTGCCAGAACCATTGAAAGCGATGCAGCGGCGTATCCACCTCCACCGGCCGCCAGCGCAGAAAGCCATGACGGTCGATCACATTCCAGTTCTCGCCCACGATGAAGCCGTCTTCGTTGCCGACCCAGCGAATGTCGCCGTACTCGAACAGAGCGGTGTCGGCGAACACCATCGCGTTCGGTTGGTAGGTGCGCAGTTCCTCGATGTATTTGTCGAAGTCGTAGACGTGGCCGGCACTACCGGCGCCGTCCAGCCACCATTCGGTGATCGGTCCGTAATGAAGTGCCAGTTCTACCAGTTGCGCGGCGTAGAACTTGTCGTAGGCCTTGGGATCTGCGTATTTGGGTTCGTGCCGGTCCCAGGGCGACAGGTAGATGCCGAAGCCCATATCTTCCTTGCGGACCGCCTCGCTGGTCATTCTGACCAGGTCGCCCTTGCCTTCCAGCCACGGACTGTTCTTGACCGAGTATCTGCTTTGTCCGGTCGGCCATAAGGCGAAGCCGTCATGGTGCTTGGCGACCAGAATCAGGTATTTCGCACCGGCCGCTTTAGCGGCCCTTGCCCATTGTCCAGGATCGACCTGATCGGGATTGAACACCGATGGACTGGCGGTACCGTCGCCCCATTCCTGGTCCAGCCAGGTGTTGGGATTGAAGTGGACGATCACCCCGAACTCCAAATCCTGCCACGCCACTTGTTGTGGCGACGGCCGCACCTCGGAGAAGTTCTGCGCGGCTAGCGGCAGAGCCAGGAGTGAAAGACCGAGCGCGGCCAATCGGCGGATCGGGGAACGGAAGCGGCGGGACATCGTGATACCTCGCAAGCGATGGAGCGGCTGTTGGCCACGCGGGTCGGAAAGAGTGGATGAGAGGGCGCAGTCCGACGGGTGTGCCGTCGCTGCCGCGGAAAACGCGTATCGGGCTTCAGTCATGTGTCGGGGTGCTCCACGACGGCACAGGTGTGCCGCGGACGCTGACGTCGTCGGCGCTGTCCAGGTCGAACACCACTACCTGATTGTCGCCTGGGTGTTGCCACGGCGCTGGAAAATACAACGTGCGCTGCGGGCCGATATTCCAGTGACGGCCCAGATTGCGGCCGTTGGCCCAGGCGAAGCCCTTGCCGAATGCTGCCATGTCCAACCAGACATCGGTCGGCGTGGCGATGGGCAAAGCGCCACGGTGGAACGCTGGACCTTCCACCTTGGCCGCGGTCCAGCCCCGCAGCATGTCGGGTGAACGCATCGGTAGCGGGAATGCCTGCCACCTCAGCAGCCGTTTGCCCTGCAGCAGCACTGGGTCGACCAGTCCGGCGCGGCCGTCCGCCATGCGCGGGCCGTAGTTGATGCGTCCGCTGTTTTCCACCAGCACGTCGAGGGTGTGTTCTCCGGCGGGTACGTCCAATTCCACCGACACTTGCTGCAAGCGACGCTCGACATTGCCGACCGCCTTGCGGTCGAGATAGATACGTGCGTAATCACGCACTTCGCCCAAGTACAACTCACCTCTGCGCGGGCCGGTAACGGTGGTGCGATAGAGGATGTAGCCGTAGTCCTGGCCGTAGGCTTCCATCGGCAACGGAGTTTCACTTGCGACCGGTTCGGGCAGGTTGTCCCATAGCGAGGCCGATTCGCGCAGCACGATCTGCGGCAACGTGGCGAATCGCGTCGGTGTTGGCAGCGGCGGTGGCTGCATCCCGGTTGCGCGTGCGATGGCGTTGCGAAACAGCGCGAACTTCGGCGTTGGCTGTCCGGCCTCGTCCAAAGCCGCGTCGTAGTCGTAGCTGGTGGTCTGCGGCGCGTAGTGGTCGCTGGGATTGCCCTGGAAGTTGGCACCATTCATGAAGCCGAAACTGGTGCCGCCGATGAACATATACAGATTCACCGAATGGCCCTGCCGCAGCATCCATTCCAGTTCTTCTGCCTGCTGCTTCGCGTTGGTGCTGGCGTGCGGCTTGCCCCAATGGTCGAACCAGCCCGCCCAGTATTCTCCGACCATGCGCGGCCTGCCTGGCTGGAACTTTTCCAGTTTCTCGAATGCGCTTTTGGCTTCGCCGGGAGCGAAGTTCACCACTGCCAGCGTGTCGGGCGGCATACCGTTCGCGAGCGCGCCGTTGGCCAGCATGTCGGCGCCGTCGGAAGTGAACAGCAATGCTTTGTCGAAGCCGGCCTGCACGAACAACTCGCGGTTGGCCTGCATATAAGCATGGTCGTCGTCGTAGGAACCGTACTCGTTCTCCACCTGTACCGCGATGATGGGGCCGCCGTTGCCGTTGAGCAGTGGGCGAACTTGTTCGGCGACGGCTTTCAGGTACGCACCACTGGCGGCGAGGAAGCGCGGATCGCGGCTGCGCACGCGCATGCCCGGATTGGCGAACAGCCAGGCCGGATAGCCGCCCGCCTCCCATTCGGCGCAGACGTAGGGACCAGGGCGCAGGATCACATTCAGGCCCTGCGCAGCCGCTTCGCGCACGAAGGCGGCGACGTCGTTGTCGCCGTTGAAGTCGAACTTGCCGCGCCGCGGCTCCACCAGATTCCAGAAGACGTAGGTCTCCACCGTGTTAAGGCCGAGTGCGCGCGCCTTCTGCAGGCGGTCCTTCCAGTACTCGCGCGGTATGCGCTGGAAGTGGATCGCGCCGGAGACGATCCGGTAGGGCTTGCCGTCGCGGGTGAAGTCGGTGGCTTTGGTCGAGAACACGGGCCAGACGTCTGCGGCCATGCCTGTGCCCGGTGCCGTCAGCGCGAGCGTCATGGCGAGTGATGCGAGGATGTTGCGTAACATGGAAGTCTCTTTAGTGTGTTGCATAAGTGACGGATTGCTTGCTTTGGCTTTTTTTCCCTTCTCCCGGAGGGAGAAGAGAAGCGGAGTGCTGTGACGTTCTCAAATTTCCAATTCCCGATTTCCGACCTCAAGCAAACGATGGCGGCAGATCTTCCGGGCGGCTACCGAAATCCCGATTGGGCTCCGGCCCCATCTCCAATTCCAGAGTTCCGCCCGCTGCCAGATCGGCGTGGCGCAGCCAACTGCGCGTATACGGTTTTCCATTCCAGCGCACGCGTTGCACATAGAGGTTCTTCGCGCTATTGCGACGGGCGACGATGCGCAGGACACGGCTGCCGCCTACATCCAGTTCAGCGCGATGGAACAAGGGGCTGCCTATCACATAGTTGCCGCTGACCGGATCGACCGGGTAGAAACCCAGCGCGCTGAGTACGAACCAGGCGCTCATCTGTCCGCAGTCCTCGTTGCCGGACAGGCCGTCGCGGGCGTCGTGGTATTGCTCGCGCAGCAATCGGCGCACCATGGCCTGAGTCTTCCATGGCTGCCCGGCATAAGCGTAGAGATAAGCCACATGGTGGCTGGGCTCGTTGCCGTGCGCGTACTGGCCGACCATGCCGTCGATGTCGGGTGGAGCGCCGGCCGGCAGGTCGGAGCTGGTACTGAAAAGTTCATCTAGCTTGCGCACGAAACCGTCGCGGCCGCCAAACCGTTCCATGTAACCGTGCAAGTCGTGCTGATTGAGGAAGGTGGCCTGCCAGGCGTTGGATTCGGTGAAATCGTGCCAACGCTTCATGTGGCCGAGTGCGCGCGGATCGAACGGCGTGACCCAGCTGCCGTCTTCCAGCCGCGGTTGGATGAAGCCGCTCTCCTGGTTGAACAGGTTGCGGTAGTTGCGCGAACGGGCGAGGAGGGTGCGGTAGTCGTCCTCGGCGCCGGCCGCGCGCGCCAGATGCGCACAGGCCCAGTCGTCGTAGGCATATTCCAAAGTGCGGCTGGCCGCCTCGCTGACCTTATCGCTGGGGATGTAGCCGAGCCGGCGGTAGTAGGGCAGGCCATGGAAGTCGTCGTCCATCGCTCGCTTGCGATACAGCGGCCAGGCCGCGGCGTAGTCGATGCCATCGAAACCCTTGGCGTGCGCTTCGGCCAGCGCCACCGCCGAGTGGTAGCCGATCATGGTGCCGGTCTCCACGCCTTGCAGCGGCCAGATACCGACGCCGTCCGGACATTCCGCCGCTCCGCGCACCAGACCCTGAATCAGATCGGGAACGCGTTCGGGCTGCACCAGAGTCAATAGCGGATGCAGTGTGCGGTAGGTGTCCCACAGCGAGTAGGTGCTGTAGTTGTGGTAGCCCGCCGGCACTGTGTGCACCTGCAGGTCCATGCCGCGGTAGCGGCCATCGGCGTCGCTGAACAACGTGGGCGCCAACAACGAGTGATACAGACCGGTGTAGAAGATGCGCCGCTGTGCGTCGTCGTCGGTTTCTATGCGTACCCGCGCCAGCTCCTTCTCCCAGGCGGCGACCGCTTCGGCGTGCACGCGAGTGAAATCGAAGTCGGGCAACTCGGTATCCAGGTTCGCCAATGCGCTCTCGGCACTGACCGCGGAGATGCCGACTTTGGCCAGCAGCGGCGCGGCGTCGGCATCAGGGAAGTGCAGGGCAGCTTTCAGCCGGGTGCCATCGGCCTGGCGCGCAGCTTCTGCCAGCGGCTGATCGTCGCTGTACAGCTGCGCCTGCGCGAACGGACGCGACAGCCGCATCGCGAAGAAGATATAGCGGCCTTTCGCCCATTGGTGGACGCGGCGGCCGCCGATGACAGTGCGTTCGTCGACGATGCGCAACTGCGCATCGCTGACGCGCGTGGGAGTGGAGGTGTTGTCCTGCATGCCGTGGCAAAGATCCAGCAGCAGATGGCCTGACTGATCTTTGGGGAAGTGATAGCGATGCAAGCCGGTGCGCGCGGTGGCGGTCAGTTCGGCGTGGATCCCGGTGTCCTTGAGCAGCACCCGGTAATAGCCCGGAGAGGCAGCCTCGTCAGCGTGGTCGTAACGTGAGCGATAGCCGGTTTCCGGCGCATTCAACGGACCGGGCTGCAGCCTGACCTCGCCGGTCCGCGGCACTACCAGGAAGTCGAGCATGTCGCCGATGCCGGTGCCGGACAGATGGGTGTGCGAGAAGCCCATGATCGAACGGTCGGACTCATGGTAGCCGCTGCATGAATCCCAGACCGCGTTGTAGGTGTCCGGGCTGAGCTGCACCATGCCGAACGGCAACGTGGCGCCGGGAAAGGTATGGCCGTGGCCGCCGGTGCCGATGAATACATCGACGTGGCGGATCAGGTCTGCTTTGGCGCGAGTGTCGGCGGGCATCGCATAGCGGGCGGCGCGCGCGAACGCGAGACCGGACAGGCCGTTGCCACCGAACAGGGCCAGGGCAATGGCGCTTTGCAGGAATCCGCGTCGTGTTGTCATCGGGTGTGTGTCCTCGGGTGGTGCAAGATGTTCCGATACTTGTAGAGCGGAGCTTGCTCCGCTGCTTTTCGTTCTGGAGCAAAAGCAGCCGAGCAAGCCCGGCTCTACAACTAGTGTCTCAACGCAACAACTTCGGCTTGCGTTGCGCCAGATCGACAATCAGTTCGCCGAACAAGGTGTTTGCCCATGCGAACCAATCGCGGGTGAACTTCGCCGGATCGTCCTGATCGAAGGCCTCGTGCATGAAACCGGTATCGGCATGGGTGGTCTTGAGCCAATGCAAGCACTGGCGGATCTGCGCATCGTCGTCGCTGGCCAGTGTGTACTGCATGATGGCCATCGGCCAGATCGTGCGCAGGCCGCTGTGCGGGCTGCCGACGCCCTCGGCAGCACGACCGCGACAGAAGTAAGGATTGCGCTCGCTCCAGGCCAACCGCCGGGTGCGTTGGAACACCGGATCATCGCGCTCGCAGCATCCCAGGTAGGCCAAGCTCAACAGACCTGGCGCGTTGGCGTCGTCGATGAACAACTGGTTGCCGTATCCGTCCACCTCATAGGCCCAGAACGCTTGGCCATCGGTGTCGCGCATCATGCCGTGCTGGTGCGTTGCCTTTTCCACCTCATCGGCGAGCGCGCGGCAGTCGGTCGCGAAGCCGCGGTCGTGGTGGATTGCCTGGCTCATCTGCGCCAGCTGCCGCAGCACCGTTACCGCGAACAGGTTGGCCGGCACGAACAGCGGATACAGGCAGGCGTCGTCGGATGGCCGGAACATCGAGTGGATCATGCCGTTGGGCCGGGTCGGCTGGCCGTAGCCTCCCAGCACCAGGGTTTCCGTAGCGAGCGCTGAGGGCCGCTGGAACGTGTAGGGGCCGCGATCGTGCAGGCGTTGCTGTTCGCGGAAGGTGCGCAGCACGATACGCATCGCCTCGCGCCAGCCGTCATCGAACGGCGCGGTGTCGCCGGTGGCGCGCCAGTATTCGTGCGCCAATCTGATGGGGTAGCACAGCGAATCGACTTCCCATTTGCGTTCCCCCACGCCGGGCTTCATCTCGGTAATGTCATTCACCGACCATTTCAGGCGCTGGGTCGTGCCGTCGGGCAGAAAGGCGTTGGCGTAGGGATCGAGCCGGATGCACAGCGACTGGCGCCGGATCAGGCCATGCAGCATTTGCTGCAATTCCCGGTCCTGCTTGGCCAGCGGAACGTAAGGATGCACTTGCGCGGAGGAGTCGCGCAGCCACATCGCTTCGATATCGCCGGTGATGATGAAGGTGTCCGGTTTGCCGTCGCGGGTGCCGGTGCGCACGGTGGTGTCCAGCGTGTTCGGATAGCAGTTCTCGAACAGCCAGGCAAGTTCGGGATCGGCGATGCCTGACTTGATCTGCGTCAGTTGGCGTTCCACCGCCGCGCTGACGAAACGACGTTCGCTCTTCGACGGCCGCTTACTGAAGAACGTGCCGCCCTTCGTGGCCGATGCGGCGGCGAAGGCGGGCAGCGCACCGGCGAGCAAGCCGGTGCCGGCGCTGGCGCCAAGAAGCTGGAGGATGTCGCGGCGGGTGGGCATGTCGGAGTTCCTGGATTGTTGCTGCGCGCTTTCATTTGTAGAGCCGAGCTTGCTCGGCTGCTGTTATCGGGGAAGCTCCAGCCGAGCAAGCTCGGCTCTACCAGAGCGCAGAGTCGAGCGGGTTATCTGGGCAGCGGCATCCGGCCATGGATCGAGAACGCCGCCTCGCCGCCCGGCGCGCCGGTGCCGGGCTGGCCACCGCCGACGAATACGCGGTAATCGCCGGCCTCTACCGCGCGCGCACCAGCACGATCGACGTCGCTGAGCTTGCGCGCATCCAGCTCGAAGCTCACTTCGTGCGATTCGCCTGGTTGCAACGTCACCCGCTTGAATCCGACCAGGCTGCGGATCGGCGACTGCGATTGTTGTGGCTGCTCCGAGCGGATCCGCTCCAGATACACCTGTACCACTTCGTCGCCGCGACGCTCGCCGCTGTTTCGCACCCGCACGCTCATACGCAACGGCTCGCCGGCTTTCAATGTCGGCGTCGACAGCACTGGCGCGTCATAAGCGAAGCTGGTGTAGCTCAAGCCGTAGCCGAACGGGTACAGCGGTTTGCCGGTGAAATAGCGATAGGTGCGGCCCTTCATGTCGTAGCTGACGTAGGCCGGCAGATCCTTGGTCGAGCGGTAGAAGGTCACCGGCAGGCGGCCGCCGGGATTGAAATCGCCGGCCAGCGCCTGCGCGATGGCGGTGCCGCCGGACTGGCCGGGGTACCACGCAGCGAGGATCGCATCGGCGTGCTGCTGCGCCCAGTTCAGCGCCACCGCACTGCCGCTCATCAGTACCACGATCAACGGTTTTCCGCCGGCCCTGGCCCGCTCGAGCAGCGTCTGCTGCATTGCCGGAAGAGCGATCGCATTGCGGTCGCCGCCGTCGAAACCGAGCACATCCACCTTCAGCTCCTCGCCTTCCACGTCAGGCGACAAACCGACGAATGCCACCACCGCATCGGCCTGCGCCACTGTGCGTTCTGCCTCGGCCAGCTGCGCGTCCGCCGGAGCCAGCCATTCCAGGCGCAGTCCCTGATCCTGGCCCTGGTGCTCGACTTCCAAGCGGATACTCCGCGGTCGCGTGTCTTCGAAATGCAGCTGCACTTCGACATTGCGACCGTCGGCATTGTTCACGCCGGCGGCGACGCGCTTGTCTTCGGCGTTGCCGGCGATCACTAATTTGTCGTCCACATACAGACGCACTGGGTTGTGGCGGGTACAGGCGAAACAGCGCGCCACGCGTACCGCCAAGGTGTAGTCGCCAGGACCGGGCGGCAGCAGCTCGCCGGTCCAGCGCACCGAGTAACGATCCTTGTCCACGCCGGGAGCAGGCGCCACCTGATCCCAGTTGAAGCTGATCACGCGGTCCTGGCGTACCAGGCGTGGAGCACCGGCCAAATCGGGATTGTCGAAGTACTCGCCCTTCAGGCCGGTTTGCGCGCCGTTGCGAAGTGCCGTCTCCGGGATCATCACCGGCACTCCGGCGGACAGCGGCGCACCTTGCGCATAGCTCACGCGCTGGTTGCCGAAGCGCTGCCGCAGTCCCAGCAAAGGGGTCACCGGGTCGACCGAGGTGCCTTGGTAGTTGGCTTCCAGCGCAGCAAGGGAATCGGCGTTCGGGCCGATCACCGCCAATCGTGTGTCCGGCTTCAGCGGCAACGTTGCGTGCTGATTCTTCAACAGCACCAGCGATTGCAATGCCGCTTCGAGCGCCAGCTTGCGGCTGGCCTGCGAATCGATCTCGTCCGCGCCCAGTCGTGCATAGGGATCGCGTTGCGGCCGTTCCAATTCGCCCAGGCGGTAGCGTGCGGCGAACATTCGTACCAGCGAATGGTCCAGCAACGCTTCGTCGGCTTCGCCGCGATCCAGCGCTTGGCCCAGGGTGCGATAGGTGTTGCCGCAATTGAGATCGTGCCCTGCCTTCAGGGCGGCGGCGGCCGAGCCGGCTTCGTCGGCGCGGAAATAATGGAACCAGGTCATGTCGTACAGCGCATCGCAGTCGGACGCCACGAAACCTTTGAAGCCCCAGTCCTTGCGCAAGCGGCCGTTGAGCAACCAGTCGGCAGCACAGGCGGGGGTGCCGTGCAGCGAGTTGTAGGCGCACATCACCGAGCCCGCGCCGCCTTCTACCAACGCGGCGCGGAACGCGGGCAAGTAGGTGGCTTCCAGGTCTTGCGGGGAGACGTCGACGTCGAAGCCATGGCGGCCCGGCTCAGGACCGCTGTGCACCGCCAGATGCTTGGGCGTGGCGATCGTGCGCGGGTGCTGCGGGTCGTCGCCCTGCAGACCGCGGATGAAGCCGACCGCCAGTTGGCCGGTGAGGTAGGGGTCCTCGCCATAGGTTTCCATGCCGCGGCCCCAGCGCGGATCGCGAAAGATGTTGATGTTCGGCGACCAGATGGTCAGGCCTTCGTAACGCTTGTGATCGCTGCCAGGACCGCCGGCCAGGTTGAATTTGGCGCGCGCCTCGGTGGAGGTCGCGACGCCGACCTGTTCGAGCAGACCGGTGTTCCAACTCGCCGCCAGTCCGATCGCCTGCGGAAACACCGTGGCGTGCCCGCTGCGGGCGACGCCGTGCAGGCCTTCGTTCCACCATTCATACGCCGGCACGTTCAAACGCGGAATCGCCGGGGCGTCGTTCATCGTCTGGGCGATTTTCTCTTCGCGCGTCATCTTTGCCACCAATGCGGCGGCGCGGTCTTCGGCTTCGTCGGCACGGACGGGAGCAGATGCGATGGCAAAGGCAGCCAATATCGTCATCCCCGCGCAGGCGGGGATCCAGTGCCTTTTGTTCTTCCCGTGCTCAAAGTCGCTGAGTCCCCGCCTGCGCGGGGATGACGAGCTACTCATTATTTCGTCTCCGCAGGTTCAGCCGGTGCGCCAGCCAGTGTGCCGGCCAGCTCGCGCACCTGCAGCGCAGCGCGCAGTTGCTCGAACGTTGCCTGGCTGTGCACGCGAACGGTCAACGGTTCGCCCGGCAGCAGGTCGAAGGCGTTGTCCGACAAACGCGTGTCCAGATCGCCGAACGACAGCCAAACATCGCGCGCCAGAGTGTCGCTGGACAAGGTCAGCGCAAAGCCGTCTCCGTCGACCTTCCATTCGCTGTGGATTTGCGGTGCGGTTAGCGCAAGACGCTTGGCGGCATCGAAGAACACTACCTGGCGCGACAGTATGCGTCCGCCATAGAGCAACTCGAACGACGCAAAGCTTCGTTTCGGATCGGCGGCGCCGAGCAACTGCGCATCGCTGAACTGGCCCACCCAGGTGCTGCTCAGCGGCGGCAGCGTCGCGGTCCGCTCGCGGCGACTCAGTTCCTTCCCCTCAAAATCCATTACGCGCAACCGCCAACGCGCGGCCATCGGCGCGGTACGGTCGGAGATCAGCGACAGCGTGGTCGTACCGTCCTTGCGCAGCGCGGCGGCCAGCTCCGGTGCGTAGAAGCGGCGAGCGTGGTAGTTCAGCGCTTTCCAACGCCCGTAGTAGTCCACGCTGGACCACGATGCACCCGGCCACACGTCGTTGAGCTGCCAGTACAGCGAACCCATCGCCCGCGGACGCGACGCGCGCAGGTGCGAGGCGGCCAGGCCGATGCCGTCGGCCTGCATCAACTGGCTCAGGTAGACGAAGCTTTCGAAGTCCTTCGGCTCGCCGAACTCGCGGCGGATGTAGAGAAGCAGGCGCTGGTTGCCTTTGCCGCTGTCGAACTTCTGGTGCGCGCGCATCACCGGCGATTCCGGATCCATGTCCTGCGGACCGGCGAAGGCGCGAACGGTACGCATGTCAGGAAAGGATTGCAGGCCGTACTCGGACAGGAAGCGGGTGTTGACGTCCAGATACGCCTCGGCCGGTTTGGCCTCGCCACCCCAGACCTGCCAGTAGTGCATGTCGCCGTCGTCGCTTGCATCCGCGGCGCCGTCGAAATCGGTGCCGGGCGACGTCGCCCAGTACGGCACATCCGGATCGTGCATTGCGACCACTTCGCGGAACACGGTACCGAACAGCGTGGTCATGCCGCGCTCGATGCGGCTGCGTTCCTCGGGATCGATCGATTGCTTGAACTTGACCCGGTCGCCCCAGTGGTCCCAACCGGTCTGCACTTCGTTGTTGCCGCACCACATCACGATGCTGGGGTGATCGCGCAGCCGCTTGACCTGTTCGATCGCCTCCTGGCGGGTGTTCTCGCGAAAATCCACGTCGTATGGCGGGATCGCACCGCCGAACATGAAGTCCTGCCAGATCATGATGCCCAGTTCGTCGGCAAGCTCGTAGAAACGGTCGTCCTGATAATGGCCGCCGCCCCACATGCGCAGCATGTTCATGTTGGCTTCGCGCGCGTCGAGCAGAGTGCGGCGCATGCGCGTCTCATCGACACGGGTTGGGAAGCTGTCCAGCGGGATCAGATTCGCGCCCTTGGCGAAGATCGGGATGCCGTTGATCACGAACTCCATGCTCTTGCCCCACTTGTCCTTCTCGCGGCGCAGCTCGACGGTGCGCAAGCCGGTGGTGCGCTGGACCGCGTGCAGGTCGCCACTGGCGTCGTGCAGCGTTGCGGCGAAGGTATAGCGATCCTGGGCGCCATAGCCGAAGGGGAACCAGCGCTTGGGATCGGCGATGCGCAACGGCAAGTCGATGCGGTTGCGACCACGGTCGACTACCGCATCACGTTCGATCCGCGCCACCGTGGTGCCGTCCGGGCTGCGCACTTCCAGCACGACATGCACCGGCCCGCTGGCGCCGGCTTCCAGTTCGATCTGCGCTTCGAGCTGTGCCGCCTGGGCGTCCACCCGCTGCTGGGCGACGTGCATGCTTTCCACACGCATCGCGTCCCAGGCTTCCAGGCGCACGTTCTTCCAGATGCCGGCAGTGACGATGCGCGGTCCCCAGTCCCAGCCGAAGTGGTAGGGTGCCTTGCGAACATAAGTGGAGCTTAGGCGTCCCGCCGGCTCGTCGCCGAAGGCCGAATCGTAGCCGCCGGGCAGGGCATACGGCTGTTGCGCCAGCCACGGCTGGATCTTCTTGATCGGCGAGCGCAAGGTCACTTCAAGCACATTCTCGCCGCGCTTGAGCAACGGCCTGGCATCCACACGCCAGCGCCGGAACATGTTGTCCGCGTCCAGCAACGGTTTGCCGTTGAGGCGGACCTCAGCCAGCGTGTCCAGCCCGTCGAACACCAGTTCGACGTGTCCGCGCTTCAAGGTCGCCGTTTCGACCTTGAAACGGCTGCGGTATTGCCAGTCGCTCAGACCGACCCATTGGATGGCACCTTCGTTGCTGCCTACGAACGGATCGGGTACCAGCCCGGCCGCCATCAGATCGGTCTGCACCGTGCCTGGCACCCGCGCCGCCAGCCACACAGCCGCTTGCGGATGTTCCTTCGCCTGCACCTGTCCCGGGACGAGTCGAACCTGCCAAGCGCCGTCGAGATCCAGCGAGGTGGGCGGAGCGGCCCAAGCCGGCATTGCCAAGGCAAGGCACAGCAGCGCGATCAGGTACAACTTGTGGCAGGAACGAAAACGAAGGTGTAGCGCGAACATGCGGGCTCCTATCAATGCTTGGCGGGTGGCGACTGCGCGGTGGCCTCGATCAGTTGAACCGCTCCTATCGCGTACAGCGGACCTTCGATGGAGGCGGTGAAGCGTAGACATAGTTCGTGGACGCCCTCTTGCGGCGGCAATGGCGCTTCCAGAGTGAACTGTTCGCCCAAGGCAGCGCCGGTCGGTAACGCCATTTTGACCAGTATCTTGCCGTTGCAACCGTCCAGCACTTCAAGCTCTCCAGGTGCTTGCTCTCCCTGAGCCCGCTCTCCCTGAGGTGTACTCGAAGGATACTGATGCACCTTCGACTGGTCGTGCGCCAGGCCATAGTTTCGCGCCAATCGCGCAGCGTCGACGCGGATTCCCGCGATACCGTCCAGCCGCGCCTGGGGATAGGTCCAGCAGGCGTAGAACAGGTCGACGTTGTAGACGGGGGTGTCCATGCCCGGCATGTCCGGCAGCAGCGGCACACGCAAACCCAACGGGCCTCCGTTGTGGCAATTGCGCAGGCCCTGGGTGTCGACGCTCAGCAGCGTTTGGCGGTCGAAGTGCCGGCTGCGCACCGCGGCCAGCGGCTGTCCACCCTCGGCAAAGACCGCGGCTTTGACCGTGACCGGCAACGTCGCGGCGAAAGGCGCGCTGTAGCGCGAAGACTCCAACGTGGGTTCGCTACCATCAATGGTATAGCGGATCTGGCCAACGCCGGTTTGGTTGCTTAGCGCGATCTTGGCCGGGCCGCCGTTCGATGCCGCATTGGCCGATACCGCGCTGGGGCTGCTCTCGACCTTGATATCGGTGGCGAAAGCGCCGTCGCTGTAGTCGATACCCAGTGCACGGTAGCGCTGCAACTGCGCCGGCAAGCGCGCAAGGAAGCTCTTCCAGTTGCGTGCGGCCATCGGCGACCAGGCCACTTCGGCTACCGCAGCCAAACGCGGAAACAGCGCATGGTCGACATGCCGGCGCGAAGAAATGTATTCGCTCCACAACGCACCCTGCGCGCCCAGCACGTGCCGGGCCTGGTCGGCGGTCAACCCCGCTGGCACGGGATCCAATTCGTAGACGCGCGACAGCGGCAGCACCGCCAGACGGCCGTTGGGCTCGTCGCTGCGCTCGGTCTGCAGGTTGTCGAGATACATCCAGCCGGCCGGGGCCAGCACCACGTCGTGGCCGAGCTTGGCGGCGGCCACGGCGCCTTCCACGCCGCGCCAGGACATTACCGAAGCGCTTTCCGGCAGGCCGCCCTCCAGGATCTCGTCCCAACCGATCAAACGTCGGCCCTTGCCGGTCAGGTACTTGGCCAGTTGCGCATTGAACCGGCCCTGCATGGCATGCGCGTCTTTCACGCCCAGCTTCCGCATCTGCGCGCGGATCGCCGGCGATTCTTCCCACTGATCCTTGACCGCCTCGTCGCCACCGATGTGGATGAAAGGGGAGGGGAACAGCTCCAGCACTTCGTCGAGTACACCTTCGATGAACTTCATGCTGCGTTCGTCGGTGTCGAACAGATAGGGATTGACGCCCCAATCCACCGCTACCGATGGACGTTCGCCGGTCACTCCGACTTCTTCAGGATAGGCCGCCACCGCTGCCTGTGCATGGCCGGGCATGTCGATCTCGGGCAGGATGGTGATGTGACGCGCGGTGGCATAGGCGACCAGTTCGCGGATCTGTTCCTGCGTGTAAAAGCCGCCGTAGCGCTGCGGCGTACCGTGACGGCCAGCGCCCGGTGGCGTTCGCCAGGCGCCGATTTCGGTGAGCTTCGGATAGCGCTTGATTTCGATGCGCCAGCCCTGGTCGTCGGTCAGGTGCAGATGCAGCACGTTGAGCTTGTGCAAGGCCATCGCGTCGATCACATGCTTGACCGTGTCCACGTCGTGGAAGTGGCGGGCCACGTCCAGCAATTGGCCGCGCCAGCCGAAGCGCGGCCAATCCCGGATCGTCACTGCGGGTATTTCGGCAGCGCCGCGACCGGCGCCGGCGCTGGCCAGTTGCCACGCGCTGATCGCACCGTAGAACAGACCCGCAGCGTCGCGCGCGCGAATACGCAGGTCCTGCGCATCCACGTCCAGCGCATATCCCTCGGCTTGGGCCACGGGCGACTGGGGATCCAGTTGCAAACGGATGCTGGCCGGTGACGGGGTGGATTCCTCACGCAGGGTCAGGTTCAAGCCACGCGTATCGCGCAGCAGCCGGACCAGATGGTTCGCAGCGTCGCGCGCCGGGGTATCGTTCTGTGCGACAGAAACGACAGTCTTGGTAGTGATCCGGAAACTACCTTTGCCGCGTTCGAACTCGGCTGGCGCGGGAATCAACGGCAATACTTTGGCGTCCACGGCAGTAGCGACAGCGGCTGAAGCCGTGCGCTCAGCGCAGCCAGGCAGGGACAAGCCGGCAGCCAATAGCAGGGCCAATGCGCGCATCAGCGGCTTGATGCGTGCGGAACGGACGGGTGTCGTGATCATTCGGTCGCTTTCTTCATCGCTATTTTGGGGATGATTGCCCGGCAGCCGTACGCGCAGATGTCAGTCTCGCGCATCAGGAGTTCGGATTGCGAGAGGGGCCTTGGGGCCTCAGTTGCAGGGGAAGCAATAGTTTGGTCGTGGTCGTTTCCGCAGACGACCGGTTGCGGCAGAGGAAAAGGGGAGAGGTGGGAGCAGTGGTGGTAGCGTCCGGCACAGGGTTCCAATGTGGCAGCGGAATAGAGCAGTTGCGCAACAGTAGCTATCGGGCATCATGAGAACAGCATTCCTCCTGGAAAAATGCAGAGCTTCTTGCTGGCGACTTCGCAAAAAAAAGCGGGCCATCGTGGAGGGAACGATGGCCCGCCCGTACCGCATCAGAACTTGAAGGTGAGGGCCAACTGGTAGTTGCGTCCGCTCTTGTACACACCGAGTGGAGTGCGCTTCTGAGTGTCGTACCAATAATAAGTTTCGTCGAGCAGGTTGGTGGCGCTGAAGGTGACGCCAAGCAGGTCGTTGATCTGGTAACCGGCGATCAAGTCGAGCTGCTTATAAGCATCGGCGAACACGGTGGCGTTCTGGCGCCCGATCTGATTGAAGTACTCCGAACGATAGCTGTAGTTCACGCGCACGCTGAACGGGCCTTTTTCGAAGTACGGGGTCAGCGTATAGGCATTCTTGGAGACGTACGGCAGGAACAGGTCGCTACTGCTGCTGGTATCGGTATAGGTGTAGTTGGCGTTGATGCCGAAACCGTTGTCGAACGCTTGCTGGTAGATCAGCGCAACGCCGGTGGCAGTGGCATCGGCGACGTTGATCGGACGGCTGATGGAATAGACGCCAGACACACCGGAGATCGGATTGGTCAACTGCTGTTCGGTGGTGTTGGTCACTACATAGTTGCTGATGTCGCGACGAAACACCTCGGCAGCGAGCATGCTGCTGGGCGCGAAGTACCACTCGAACGCCAGGTCGTAGTTAGTGGCTTCGTAGGGTTTGAGATCGACGTTGCCGCCGCCGCCCGTAAACTGCGCGTCGTTAAGATCCAACGTTCCTGCCAATTGACCATAGCGCGGGCGGGCCATCACCTTGGCGGCGGAGAAGCGCGCCACCATGTCCTCGTTCACTTCGTAAGCCAGATTGAAGCTGGGCAGCGGCTTGTAGTAGCTGCGGTTGGCCAGTGCCCTATCGTAGCTGCCTGTGCTGTTGTTGACCCAATACAGCGACTTGTCCGACGTGTCGACATAGCGCACGCCCAGGTTGCCGCGCCACTTGCCGGACTCGAAGTTGGCCTGCGCGTAGAACGCGTTGGTGATTTCCTTGACGGCGAACGAAGGGCCGTAGTTGTAGTTGTAGGGGCCGCGCGGCGTCAGTGTATTGAAGTAGGCGATAGCCGCGTTCAAGTCGGCCGTTGGCCAACTGGTCAAATCTCCGCTCGCCCCGAGACCGTCGTAAAGACCGCTCGGCGCCAAGCCACCGAGAATATCGGTCAGGTTCAGAGCCGATACCACGTCCACCGCATTTCCGCGCGAAGACACGCTGTTGTCGTGATTGGTGTACTTGTAGCCCAATTGGATCTTGTTGATCGGACCCCATTCCACGTCATGCTCGGCGTCGAACTGGAAGTAGCGCTCCTTGTCGCGGCTGGTCTCGTAGTACTGGCCGCCGTACTGCTGGCCGGGAGTCAGACCCCAATTGGACGCGTCGTTGTTGTCGTAGTTCACGATGGTGTGATTGGCGTCGTACTCGAAGTCGAATCCGCCGCTGAGCAGCAGCGTCTTCATCAAATACTCCGGATCCTTGCCGCCCTTGGCGCTGGTAGTACCCGCCTGGGTGGTGAATACCCAGGCATCGCCATAGTAGTCGTGACGCAGGTTCAGGCTATTGGTCTCGACCTGGCTCTTGCGCAGGTTGAAATCGTGCTGCGCATAGGCGTCGCCATCAACATCGGCAGCTACGACATAGCCATCCTCAATGGTGGCGCTGGTGATCTGGCTCAGGCTGCAGGCCGGGCAGACATAGCGCGCCTGGCTGAAGTTGTCGTACTTGCCCTTGACATATAGACCGGTCAGGTTGAACTCGTTGCGGTCATTGGGTTTCCACTGCAGCGCCGCCTGCAAGCCGTCGCGCTTGCGGTCCTGCTGGAAATAGGAGCTGCTGATGCCGACCGGCAGCTTGGCCAATGCGGGATCGCCTTCGCCGGTGATCGTAGCGGTGGCGGGCAAGCCGGTGGTATAGCCCCAATACTCGATACCGGCACGGGAAATGCTTTGTTCGTCGTGAGTGCCCGACACCAGAAAGCCGAAGTCCTCAGCGTCGTTCTTCCAACTCCACAACACCGAGCCGCGCGGATTTCCATCTTCCGAGCGGTCGTTGTAGTTGTAGCCGACCGAACCGCGGATGGTGTTGCTGGGCAGGTCCAGCGGCTTGCGGGTGTGCACGATCACGGTGCCGCCGATCGAGCCTTCGTCGATGCGGGCTTCCGGGGTCTTGTACACCTCCATCAGGCCGATGATTTCCGGCGAGAGCAGGGTGTAGTTGAAGGTGCGGCCACTGGTGTCGGTGGGGTTGCCGCCCCAATCGCCGGAAGCGATGGTCTGGCCGTTCACCAATACCCGGTTCAGCGCCGGATCGGTGCCGTTGATGCTGACCTTCTCGCCTTCGCCGAACTGGCGGTCGACGGTAATACCGGGCAGGTGCGACAAGGATTCGGCAGCATTGGTGTCAGGGAACTTGCCGATATCTTCTGCGCTGATCGCATCGACGATGGAATTGGCCGAGCGCTTGACCGCCTGGCTTTTTTCCAAAGACATGCGGTAGCCGGTAACGGTAACGGTGTCCAACTGCGTGGCCTGCTCATTGGTACTGGGCGCCTGGCCGGCTTCCTGCGCATGGGCGCTGAATGCCATGCAGGCGACGATGGCTGACGATAGTGCTGACTTGCGGTAATTCATGCCACTCTCCCGATCAATCTGTTGGATGCTGCGGTGGTTGTGTCGTTGCCGAGCTGTGTCGCTCCGTGATTTCCGTCTTGGGCGCCGGATGCGCCCCCTCCGTGTCTGTGGTGTTGCGATTGCTAAAAACTTCTGTTCCCTAATGCAGATACCAATGCGCTGCGCCGACCACGCCCAGCTGTCCGTGCTCGACCAGACGCACGGGAATTCGCTCCAGCGCAGCGCGCATCGGTCCCTTGTTGAGGTAGCGCGCGACGAAGTCGCTGTTCGGCAGGAAGTCGCGAATCTGCGGCAGGATGCCGCCGGCCAGGCGAATGCCGCCTTGCACGCCGTAGGTCAGTGCCATGTCGCCGACCACACTGCCCAGGAAGCCGCAGAAAACTTCGAGGGTTTCGCGCGCGAGCGCGTCATTGCCGGCTTGCGCCGCCGTAGTGATCTGGCTTGGTGTGGACAACAGCGGTTTCGCGCCGCGCAGCGCCGCGAGCGCGGTGTACAGATTGAGAATGCCGGGGCCCGACAGCACGCGTTCGATGGTCACGTGCGGATGCTGTTTCAACAGTTGCGCCAGCAGCGCCAGTTCGAGTTCGTTGTTGGCCGCCAGCGAGGCCTGGCCGGCTTCGGTGGCCAGCACGAACGGGCGTTCGCCATGGGGAATCCACAACGCAGCGCCAAGACCGGTGCCCGGGCCCAGCACCAGCACCGGGCCGCGAGCCAGGGCTTCGTCCGGTCCGGTGATACGGGTGGTTTCCGCGGCGGGGAGGGCGGCCGCGGCATAGGCCACGGCTTCGAAATCGTTGACCAGACGCAGGTCGGCGAAGCCGAGGTGCTCACGGGTCTCACGGATCGACAGCGGCCACGGCAGATTGGTGGTGATGACGGTGCCGTCGTCCAGTGCGTAACCGGCGCTGGCGACCACCCCACGGTCCACGCCGCGGCCGTCGTGTGTGGCAAGAAAATCGGCAATGAAGTCGACGAGCGACCCGTGGTCGGTGCAGTCGTACTTGTGGAATGCCAGCACTTCGACCGGCCGCCCGGCGGTGGCGCCGGCACGCACCAGGGCCAGGCGCGCGTGGGTGCCGCCGACATCCGCAGCGAGGAACGGCTTGCCGTTCACCAGTGAACCCGTTGTGCGTGGATCAATCATTGCGAACACACTCCAATGCCCCCGCATCCGCCATGAAACCCGGCGGGAATCTGGCTTGTTGATTCGAGTTTGGATCGATCTAAACAACGATGTCAATGACTTGTCACTGGTTTCTGCTAAAGAGCTCACATAAGCAACAGAAACACCTGTTCATATATGAAAAGTCCTGGATTACATCCAATTTTGTTGGTATTTTCGCCTATTAGAACGTTCTAATGCGTCGAACGTGCGGCATTGCACAATCATCAAAGCGCATTTATCGACGTCAAAAAAGGCCGGTAACGGGCGTAAGGCGGCAGGCGGAACGAGGTGAACCAGGAAACGCTATGACAACGCAAGCCACCACGCGCAGATGCACCATCAAAGACGTCGCCGAACGCGCCAAGGTCTCGTTGAAGACCGTGTCCCGGGTGATCAACAACGAACCGTCGGTGGCGCAGGCCACGCGCGCGCGGGTAGCGCAGGCGATCGCCGAGCTCGACTACGAACCCGACCCGTCCGCGCGCAACCTGCGCAACGGCTTGTCGTTCGTGATTGGCCTGGTCTACGACAACCCCAACCCGTACCACATCATCGCGATGCAGAAGGGCGTGCTCGCCGCTTGCCGGGAGACCGGCTTCGGCCTGCAGATCCAGCCGGTGGACTCGACTTCGCCGCTGCTGGCCGACGAACTGGCCGAGTTCGTGCAGCGCTCCCGCCTGGCAGGGCTGGTGCTGACCGCGCCGATGTCCGAACGCAAGGATCTGGTCGACGCGCTGGCCGCACGCGGCATCGCACTGGTGCGCATCGTCGCCGCAACCGAGGACCCGGACGACGGCCTGCCGTGCATCTATGTCGATGACCGCAATGCCGCCTACGAAATCACCGAGCACCTGATCCAGCTCGGCCACCAGCGCATCGGATTTCTGTGGGGCGGCCCGCAACACCGTTCCAGCAGCGAGCGCTATGCCGGTTACGAAAAGGCGTTGAAGGATTACGGCATCGCAATCGACAAGGACCTGGTGGTGTCTGGCGACTACACCTTCGACGACGGCTTCCGTGGAGCGCGGTGCCTGCTCGCGGTGCACGAGCCGCCGACTGCGATCTTCGGCAGTAACGACGAGATCGCCGCCGGTGTGCTGGCCGCGGCGAAGTCCGCCGGCATTGACGTGCCGTACGGACTTTCCATCGCCGGCTTCGAAGACAGCCCGTTCTCGCGTCAGTCGTGGCCGCCGCTGACTACTGCCAAGCAGGCCACCGAAAGCATCGCCAGACAAGCTGCGCGCCTGCTGATCGCCGGCCTGCGCCAGCGCGCCTCTGCCGAAAAGCCGACGCTGCTGCGCAACCAGGGCTTCCTGCCGCAGCTGGTGGTGCGTGGATCAACCGCGCCGCATCGTCCGCGCGCGCCTTCCGTCCAGAGCGACCGATAACCGGGCACTGGACTGCCCTCCACGAAGGGCAGAGCGCTTGGAACTCTCCTCAGGGCGACGATTGCCGCAGTACGTGCAGGACGTCGTAGCACGCGCCCATGGTGTGGTAGTCGGTCTTTCCGGCCGGACTCTTTTCGTCGCTGTACTTGCGATTGTCCGCATCCAGCAGGCGATACCATGCGCCATACCGGTGATCGACGAAATGCTTCCAGGCGTAGTCCCACAGCCGGTCGTACCAGTCCCAGTAACCGGCGTCGCCGCTGCGCACCGCCAACCGCGCGGCCGCCGCCAGCGATTCGGCCTGCACCCAGAAATACTTGTCGTCGTCGCAGACGCGGCCGTCCGGCGCAAAACCATAATAGAGCCCGCCGCGCGCTTGGTCCCAGCTGCGCGAGACCGCGGTGTCGAACAGATGCCGCGCAGTCGGCAGCAGCCAGGCTTCCGGGGCGCCGCGCGCTTGCAGGTGACCGTCCAGGATCAGCAGCAGCTTCGCCCATTCGGTCTGATGGCCGGGCTGGAATCCCCACGGACGGAACAGGTGCTTGGGATTGTCGAGGTTGTAGTTCCAATCGATGTTCCATTGCGTGTCGTAGTGTTCCCACACCAGACCCTCGGCCTTGGCGGCCTGTCGCCGGGTCATGTGGTCGGCCAGGGTCAGCGCACGATCCAGGTAGCGACGCTCGCCACTGGCCTCGAAAGCAGCCAGCATCGCTTCGCACATGTGCATGTTGGCGTTCTGTCCCCGATAGTCGCTGAAGTGCCAGTTCGCATCCGCTTCGTCCTTGTAAAGGCCGTACTCGGCTTCCCAGAAATGGCGCTCCAGCAAGGCCCAGGTTTCATCCATCCAGCCGCGCGCCTCTTCCAGGCCGGCTTTCAATCCGCAGGAATAAGCCAGCAGCACGAAAGCCACGCCGTAGCAGTGGTTCATGTCGTCTTCCACCCGCCCATCGCGCAGAGTCCAGGCATAGCCGCCCGTGAGCGGATTGCGATGGACCTCCCGCAGGTAGCGCAAGCCATGCTTCACTGCGTCCAGGTACTCGGCATTGCCGAACTCGCGGTAGGCCATCGCATAGTTGAAGACAAAACGCGTGCTGCTGACCAGGTGGCGGTGCGATGCATCGTAGACCGTGCCGTCGTCGCGGAAGTAATGGAAGAACCCGCCTGCCGGATCGATGGCCCGCGGGTGGTAGAACGCCATGGTCTTGGCGATGTGCGCACGCAGGAAATCTTCGGTGCGGAAATTCTGCCGGTCGGAAACGTCGGAACTCATGAGCTTTACTCGCAAGAAGTGGTGGGCGTTGGTATGGCAGTGAACGCCGTTGAAGGTTTATGGCTGTCGTTCAATAGTGCGCATGCTCACTATCTTCGCCGGCCGTCATCGATAGTGAGAGAACTTACTGGGATTTTTCTGCATCGAACTTCTGCTATCGGCCAAAGGCAGACCGGAAGCAGAAAGTCGGGTTGTTGGTTGCCCGCCGAGAGTACGCGTCGATCTCGGAGCTCCTGCTGGCGGTCGATCCGATGGAAAGGCGCATATAAGTGCATAAATATCAATTGGTTGAATGCTATTTTTGCTGTGCATAATGCGCTTTAGTTTGTGTTATTTAAATATGAGCTGTAAATTCGTATATGAAATGATAGTGTCTGTAGGGTAGATGAAGCTATCTGTCCAAGCGTCGCTACGGTTCTAACTCCCTGGGAGGGGACACCATGCCCGGATCCATGGTCCGTAACCAGAAGTCCTTGCCGCTGCAGCTGCGATTTGCCAGGCAATGAAGCGAACGATGTCTGCAGCCATCGAAATCGCAGAGCGCCGCCTGGGCGCCACCGGCATCCATTTGCCTGTGCTGGGCTTCGGCGCAGCGCCTATCGGCAATCTGTACACCGAGGTGACTGACGACGAAGCAATGCGGGCGATAGACACCGCACTTGAACAGGGCATCCGTTTTTTCGATACAGCGCCGTATTACGGCTATGGCCTGAGCGAATCCCGCTTGGGTCGGGGACTCGAGGGCGTGCGCCGCGACACCGTCCGTATCTCCACCAAAGTCGGGCGACGGATTCATGAAGACACGACCCGCCAGCCAGGTCAGGAAGGCTTCGCCGTAGCCGGCTACAAAGCCGAGTTCGATTACAGCCGCGATGGAGTGATGCGCTCGTTCGAATCCAGCTTGCAGCGGCTGGGAACCGACCATGTCGATATCCTGCTGCTGCATGACATCGGTCGGCTTACCCACGGCGACCGTCATCCGGTCATGCTGCGGCAAGCGCTGGACGAAGCGCTGCCGGCGATGGCGGAGCTGAAATCCTCCGGCGCATGCGGCGCCATCGGCATCGGCGTCAACGAAGAAGACGTCGCAGTCGAACTGATGCCGTTGTTTCCGCTGGACTGCGTGATGCTGGCCGGCCGCTATACCTTGCTGGAACAACACGCATCGCAACGAATCATGCAGCAAGCGCAGGCGTGGAACGTCGGCATCCTGGTGGCGGGCCCGTACAGCTCGGGTCTGATGAGCGATGCGCGGGCGCCGGGCAGCACCTACGACTACGCACCGGTGGAACCGAACGTCCTGCAACGCGCTCAACGGATCTATGCCATAGGCGCGGAACATGGCGTGGATGTGGGCGCAGCCGCTTTGCAGTTTCCCCTGGCCCATCCCGCCGTGACCAGCGTGGTGGCCGGAATGCGCAACGCGGAAGAAGCGGCAAGTGCTTCGCTGCGACACCGTGCGCAAGTGCCTGCAGAATTCTGGCGACAGCTTCGCGCTGAAGGATTGACGCAGGATTGGTCGACAACGCCATGAGGATCGTCGACTCGCATCTGCACTTCTGGCAGCTCTCGCGCGGCGACTATTCGTGGCTGACGCCTGAACTTTCCGCGCTGTATCGCGATTTCGCTCCGAGCGACATCGATGCGGCATTGAAGGCATGCGGGATCGAGTCGGTGGTGTTGGTCCAGGCAGCGGCGACCGAAGCCGAAACCCACTACCTCCTCGATCTTGCGCGCCAGCACTCCGTGATCGCAGGCGTAGTCGGATGGATCGACTTCGAAGCCGAAGATGCGCCGCAGAAGATAGCCTCGCTTTGTCGTGCCGCACAAGGTCGCTTGAAAGGATTGCGGCCGATGATCCAGGATATTCCGGACACGCAATGGCTGCTGAAACCCGACCTGGATCCCGCATTCGATGCGCTGATAGCCAACGATCTGTCGTTCGATGCTCTGGTGGCGCCTATGCACTTGTCAGCGCTTGCCGAGCGGCTGCGCCGTCATCCCCGATTGAGGGCCGTACTCGACCACGCCGGAAAACCGGATATCGCCGGCGATGGATTCGACGACTGGGCGCAGCAGATCGCACGCCTGGCCGGGCAGACCGGCGCGATGTGCAAATTGTCCGGACTGCTGTCCGAAGCGGGGCGCTCGGCTTCGGCGGCAGACATCGAACCCTACGTATCGCATCTATTCGCCAGCTTCGGGCCCGGGCGGATCATGTGGGGCAGCGACTGGCCCGTGTTGACCGCCGTTGCCGACTACCTGCACTGGTTCGAGCTGGCCAAAGCGCTGGTGGGACGTCTGGCCGCAGGCCACCAGGAAGACGTCTTCGCCAACAACGCCCAGCGCTTCTATCGCCTGGAGCGGAAATCCCACTAATGAATCGCTGGAGAAAAACGATGTCTCGACTCTCAACTCCTCTTCAGACGGTTGCGCGATGAGCGGCCGTCTGCAGGGAAAGCGCTGCCTCATCACTGCCGCCGGCGCAGGTATCGGCCGCGAAAGCGCATTGGCTTGTGCGCGTGAAGGAGCGCGGGTGCTGGCCACCGATATCGATGCGCAGGCCTTGGCCTCGCTTTCGGCGGGGTCAGGCTCGATCGAAACACGTGTTCTGGACGTCACCAATCCGACGGACATCGATGCGTTGGTGTCCGCACAGGACGCTTTCGACGTGCTCTTCAACTGCGCCGGATACGTGCATCAAGGCAGCATTCTCGATTGCGATCCGGAGGCATGGCGGCGTTCCTTCGCGATCAACGTGGACGCCATGTATTCGCTGTGCCGCGCAGTGCTGCCGGGCATGCTGGCGCAAGGCCGGGGAAGCATCATCAACATGTCCTCGGTCGCCTCGAGCATCAAAGGTGTTCCCAACCGGTTCGCCTATTCCACCACCAAGGCGGCGGTGATCGGTTTGAGCAAGGCGATTGCGGCCGATTACGTCACCCAGGGCGTGCGCTGCAACGCCATCTGTCCGGGAACCATCAAGACCCCTTCGCTTTCCCAGCGCGTCGCCGCGCTGGGCGGCGACCAGGAAGCGGTGTGGAAGGGCTTCATCGATCGTCAGCCGATGGGTCGGCTGGGGGAGCCTCGGGAAATCGCGGCGCTGGTGGTCTATCTGGCCTCGGAAGAGTCCTCTTTCACTACCGGACAAACCCACATCATCGACGGCGGCTGGTCGAACTGAAGAATGAAAGAGAAGGAGACACTACGATGAAATTGTTGCGTTACGGACCGGCCGGGCAGGAACGTCCCGGATTGCTGGATCAGGAAGGACGGATGCGCGACCTCGGCGATGTCGTCGACGACATCGCTGGCGAGAGCCTTACTGCGGCCGGTTTGGAGAAGCTCCGTGCGCTGGATATCGCTTCCTTGCCTCTGGTCGCCGAGGGCGTGCGGGTGGGCGCAGCAGTAGGACGGATCGGCAAGTTCATCTGCGTCGGCCTGAATTACGCCGACCACGCCGCCGAATCGGGCATGGCCGTACCCGATCAACCGGTATTGTTCATGAAGGCGACCAGCGCGGTGATCGGACCCGATGACACGGTGGTGATCCCGCGCGACTCGCACAAGACCGATTGGGAAGTCGAACTGGGCGTGGTGATCGGCGACCGGGCCCATGACGTGCCAGTCGAAACTGCGCTTGAACATGTGGCCGGCTACGCGGTCATCAATGATCTGTCCGAGCGGGAGTTCCAGCTCGAGCATGGCGGGCAGTGGGTCAAAGGAAAGAGCTGCGACACCTTCGGCCCCATCGGGCCCTGGCTGGTCACCCGCGACGAAATTCCGGATCCGCAGAGCCTGGCGCTGTGGCTGGAAGTGAACGGCCACCGTTACCAGAACGGCAATACCCGGACCATGGTGTTCACAGTCGCAAAACTGGTGAGCTACATCAGCCGGTATATGACTCTGATGCCAGGCGACGTGATCAGTACCGGTACGCCGCCCGGCGTGGGCCTTGGCCAGAAGCCGCCGATTTACCTCAAGCCTGGAGATGTCATGCAACTGGGCATTCAAGGACTGGGACAGCAGCGACAGCAAGTCGTTGCGTATGGACAGAATCGATAACGGACGGCATCGGCATGTTCGCCGACCGCAGTGTGGAACCGCATAAGGAAGCTTGAGAAGGGCATGAGCAAATTCACCGCAATAGACACTTACGATGTCCGCTTTCCCACTTCGCGCGAACTGGACGGTTCCGACGCGATGAATCCGGATCCCGATTATTCAGCGGCCTATCTCATCCTGCGCACGGACGATCCCGATAGGTTGGCTGGTTATGGGCTGGTTTTCACGATCGGCCGCGGCAACGACGTGCAGACCGCCGCGATTTCCGCCTTGTCGCATCTGGTGCTGGGGCGCGATGTGGATGCGGTGCTCGACGATCTGGGTGCGTTCGCGCGCACGCTTACCGACGACTCGCAATTGCGCTGGCTGGGCCCGGAGAAGGGCGTGATGCACATGGCCATCGGCGGGGTCATCAATGCTGCCTGGGACATGGCCGCGCGTCGCGCGCGCAAGCCGTTGTGGCGTTATATCGCCGACATGACGCCGGAAGAATTGGTGCGCACCATCGATTTCCGCTACCTCTCCGATGCGCTCACGCCGGATCAGGCGCTGGATCTTCTGCGCGCCGCGGAACCGGGCAAGGCGCAACGGATGGCGTCGTTGCTGCAGAACGGCTATCCCGCCTATACCACTTCGCCTGGCTGGCTCGGCTATTCGGACGAGAAGCTGGTACGGTTGGCGAAGGAGGCGGTGGAGGAGGGTTTCCGCACCATCAAGCTCAAAGTCGGGCTCAGCATCGAAGACGATATGCGTCGCTGCCGTCTGGCGCGCGAAGCCATCGGCCCGGAGGTCGCCATGGCGGTGGATGCCAATCAGCGTTGGGATGTCGGCCCGGCTATCGCCTGGATGAAACAGTTGGCGCCCTTCGGCATCGCCTGGATAGAAGAGCCGACCAGCCCGGACGACATCCTGGCCCATGCCGCCATCCGTCGCGGCATCGCGCCGGTTCCGGTTTCCACCGGCGAGCACACGCAGAACCGCATCGTCTTCAAGCAATTGCTGCAGGCGCAGGCGGTGGACCTGATACAGATAGATGCGGCACGCGTGGGTGGGGTCAACGAGAACCTGGCCATCCTGCTGCTGGCCGCCAAATTCGGCGTGCGCGTGTTTCCGCATGCCGGCGGTGTGGGCCTGTGCGAACTGGTCCAGCATCTGGCCATGGCGGATTTCATCGCCATCAGCGGCAGCATGGAAGATCGCGCCATCGAGTTCGTCGATCACTTGCACGAGCATTTCGTGGAACCGGTCGCCCTCCGGCATGGCCGCTATCTGGCGCCCACGCTTCCGGGATTCTCGGCGGAGATGCATGTCGATTCCGTGCAGCAGCATCTCTACCCGACCGGTCCGGTGTGGAGCGACGAAGCGCCCGCGGCCGTATCGCCTGGCCTCAAGGCGCAAGCGGCGGGGTAGTATTCCGCATCGGCGTTCTGGATAGAGATCGCTCTGCATAGAATTGCTCTGCATAAGCTCGCTCTGCATAAAGCTCGCTCTGCATAGAACTGGAGTTGAACCATGGCCAGACCTGTTTCAGAGCTGCGCGCCGCCGCAAAGCGGCGGTTGCCCCGCTTGCTGTTCGACTATATCGATGGCGGCTCGTACGACGAAATCACGCTGCGGCGCAATGTCGATGACCTGAAGGCGATCGCGCTACGCCAGCGCGTGATGACCGACATCTCCAAGTTGTCGATGGCGACCACCTTGTTCGGCCAGCAGATGAGCATGCCGCTGGCGCTGGCGCCGGTCGGCTTCTCCGGCATGTACGCACGACGCGGCGAAGTACAGGCTGCGAGAGCCGCGCATGCGTCCAAGGTGCCGTTCTGCCTGTCCACGCTGAGCATCTGCGGGTTGGAGGAAGTGGTAGGCGACAGCGGGGCCCCGGTCTGGTTCCAGTTTTACATGCTGCGTGATCGTGGTTTTTGCAAAAGCCTGATCGAACGGGCCAAAGCCGCCGGCTGCCCGGTGTTGCTGCTGACCGTGGATTTGCCCGTCGCTGGCGCTCGTTACCGCGACCTGCGTTCCGGCATGTCGGGGCCTACCGGCATCAAGGGCGCGTGCATGCGCGCTTGGCAAGGCGCTACCCATCCGCGCTGGCTATGGGATGTGCGGTTGCATGGAGGACCGCACCGCTTCGGCAATATTCCGCCGGAAGTGATCGGTGAAGGAGGACTGGGCGCGTTCGCGGGCTGGATCAAGAACAACTTCGATCCGACGGTGACATGGAAAGATCTGGATTGGGTGCGCAGCCACTGGGACGGCCCCATCGTGATCAAGGGCCTGCTGGATCCCGCCGATGCGCGCGCGGCCCTGGCAGCGGGTGCCGACGGCATCGTGGTGTCCAACCACGGCGGGCGCCAACTGGACGGCGTGCTGTCGGGTATAGCGGCGCTGCCGGCGATATTGGATGAGGTAGGGGGACGCGTGCCGGTGCTGATGGACGGCGGCGTCCGCTCTGGCCTGGACGTCCTGCGGGTGCTGGCCACAGGCGCGCAGGGCTGCCTGGTCGGCAAGGCTTGGGCTTATGCGTTGGGTGCCGGTGGCGGGCAGGGCGTGAGCGAAATGCTGGCGACCTTCAAGGCCGAGCTGGAAGTGGCCATGTCCTTGACCGGCTGCACCGATTTGAGCAAGGCTGGTCGCGACTTGCTTGTACTTTGATCGATTCTTTGCAAAGAGCGATCTTTGCGACGCCGGAACGGCGTTACTTGGCCTTGCGAGATTCGGAAAGCGAGAAAATGCGTGCCATAGGCTGCCATTTCTCGCCCGGCGCGGATCCAGGCAGCGGTTTCTGGAATGACGACATCAGGGCTTCCCACGCTTGCACGCGCGGGTTGGCGGCATCGGCGCTCGCTTTGGCCGCCGGCGAGTAGTCCTCGTCCACTTCCATAGTCAGCACCAGACGGTCGCCGATACGGTGTATCTCCATGTCGTGGATGCCTGCCGCGACGATGGAGTCGAGAATATCGGGCCAGATCGCTTCGGCGCTGTGCCAGCGTTCGTATTCGGCGATCAGCGCTGGATCGTTGTGCAGGTCCAGCGCGTAGTAGAGCCTGGGCATCCGCTCACGCTCCTCCGGCCATGTGCCGGTTCCTGCTGGCGAAGGCGAACCACAAGATCACCGCAAAACACAGCGCTGGAACCGCCATGGCCCAATGGATGCCTGCCTGGTCGGAAACCGCCCCCATCAGTGCGGTGAGGATGGCGCCACCGATAATCGCCATGACGATGAGCGAAGACCCCAGCTTGCGCTCGTCATCGCCCAATCCTTCCAGGCCCAGCGCAAATATGGTCGGGAACATGACCGACATGAAAATACTGCTGGCCACCAGCGCGTAAGCGCCGATCAGATGCGGCGTCGCCACCGCGATGGAACAAAGCGCCAGATTGATCAGCGCGAATATCGCCAGCAGACGGGCAGGGGACAGATAGCGCAATAGCGCCGTACCCACGAACCGCCCAATCATGAACAGTACGAGAGAGGCAGTGAGATATACCGCCGCCGCCTTTTCAGGCGTCCCCGGCAAGCCGTCCTGGACGTATCGAATCAGGAAACTCCAGATGCCGACCTGCGCACCCACGTAGAAGAATTGGGCCACGATGGCCAGGACGAAGCGCCGCTTTCGCAAAAGGCGGCCGAAGATACCGTGACGCTGACCCGCCGGTTCGGCCGTATTTGAGGAGGTCGCCGGAAAGCGGGTCAGGGCGATCAACAGCGCCCACAGCACCACGATGCCGCCGATGACCAGGTAAGGAGTCTGTACCGCAGAAGATTCCGCCGCATAAAACGCCTGGCGCGCCGCAGGACTCATCGCCGCCAGATCTGCCGCGGAGTGCTCGACGCCCGAGAAAATGAAATGCTGCCCAATCAGAATGCCGGTGATCGAACCCACAGGGTTGAACGCCTGCGCCAGGTTCAAACGTTTTGCAGCACCTTCGGCCGGACCCAGAACGGTGACGAGCGGATTGGCCGTGGTTTCGAGAAAGGCCAGACCGCTGGCGATCACGAACAGCGCCAGCAGGAAGAGGTTGTAGGTATGCGACTGCGCCGCCGGATAGAACAGGAACGCACCGGTGGCGTACAAGAGCAGCCCAAGCACTATCGCTGCCTTGTAGCTGTAGCGCCGCATGAACATGCCGGCAGGAATGGCGAATACGAAATAGCCGAGATAGAACGCACTCTGCACCAGGCCGGCCTGGAAATCGGAAAGCTCGAAGGCTTTCTTGAACTGCTTGATCAGGATGTCGTTGAGATTGTTGGCCATTCCCCACAGGAAGAACAGGCTGACGATCAGAACCAGAGGCAGAATGGCGGTCCTGACCAAAGAGTTGGGCGCAACCGTGGTGGCGTCTTCGAAATGCATGCCGCTTGCCCCTCCCAAGGCTTGCTGCGCTAGCGTCTTCTGGAGCCTACTGCGACTGACGTTATTATGCAAATATAAAAATAATGTTCATATATAAATGAGCGGATGACTGTCGGAATGCATGCTTCAATCTCCGTCGCCCGTGCCGATACTCGCCCCGTTCCCTTATCCTGTTCAGCATGACTGCGAAGACCCCGAAATACCGAGCGCCCGCCCTGGACAAGGGTCTGGACATCCTGGAGCTGCTGGCTCAGAACGCAGGCCCCCGATCCATGGGAGAAATCTCCGAAGGAGTAGGGCGTTCGCGTAGCGAGATCTTCCGCATGCTGCAGGTGCTTGAAGAGCGCGGCTACCTGACCAAGCTGGCCAGCAATGGCGACTATATGCTCACCAATCGGTTGTTCATGCTCGGCATGCAACAGCCACAGGTGCAGAACGTTACCGAAGTGGCGCTGCCGGTGATGCGCCATCTGGCCGACAGGATCCGCCAACCCTGCCATCTGGTCGCGCCCTCCGACGACCAGATCGTGGTTATCGCCCAGATCGATGCGCCCAGCGACCTCGGTCTGGTGGTGCGCCCCGGCCATCGGCGGCCGTTGGCGCACTCGACCTCGGGTCTGGTCCTGTTCGCATTCCAGCAGGAAGACGTCCAGGCGCGCTGGCTGAAACTGATCGACGAGAGCGAAGTGCCTTACGAGCGCGCCGAATTCCTGAAAGCCGCGCACGAAGTGCGCGCGCAAGGGTATGCGATGCATCCCAGCGAGGCCGTGGTGGGCGTTATCGACCTCACGGCGCCGATCCTGCAACAGGAACACGCTACCTACACGCTTACGGTTCCTTTTATCGAACGGCGCCCGCAGCAGATCAATGTGCAGGAAGCCTTGAAGTCGCTACGCGAAGCGGCCGATGAGATATCGCAGGCGCTTATGTATCGTCAGCCGCGGAATCCTGAGACCGTTTGAACGGAATGATTTTCCCGTCGGAAAAAGTGCTTCGACGGCGGCTTCCACTCACGAATCGATAGCGGCTTCGCAGAGTCTGGCAATCACCTTGCTGCCTTCGCGGGCTTCATCTTCATCGGCAGGGGCGAACTCGGTCACGGTGAGGCCGACCAGATCGGCTTCGCGCGCGATACGGCCGACCAACGATACCGCATCCTCGATCCCGACAACGCCGTCCGGATAGGCGACGTAAGGAAATTCCTGCGGATCCAGCGCATCCAGGTCGAAATGGATATGGACGGGTCCACCGAACGGCGCCTGTGGATCCAGCAGCTTCAGATCCAGTTCGCGCTGCAGCGCCCAGTCGCCGTCGTCGCCCACGCGAATGCCGAAATAGTGGAAGCGGGCCGGATCGACCGGGGCGCCCAGGAAAGGCCGCATCGGCTCGGGTGCGAGCCCCAGGATCGCGCTCACCGGCATGCCATGGAAATTGCCGCTGGGGGAAGTCTCGGGTGTATTCCCATCCAGATGGGCGTCGACCCAGATCACCCGCAGGCCAGGATGTATTCGGTTCAGGTAATCGATCACTGCCACATCCACGGCGCAATCGCCGCCGGCGGTCAACACGCGCCTGGCGCCGGAGCGTCCGAGAATATCCTGGGCGCTGCGGAACTGGGCAAGGATCGCTTCCCAGCGCTGGACACCGTGAGCGGTTTGCGCATTGTTGTCGTCCAAAGGCACCCGCACCAGCGGTGCGTATCGTCCGCATACCTCAGCTGCCGCAGCGGCGCCACGCGGCAGATTTTCGTGCCGGCCCGATCCTTGCCATTGCGGATAGGCAAGGCTGAGATCGAACGGAGTTTGGGAAGGCTGCATCTGTTTCTCGTTCCATTCCGGTCGTTACTTCCCGGTCAGTGGACACCGGCGCCATTTTCTCCAATGTAGCAGCGAGTGATCGCCAACGACAGAAGCGCTCGCCGGGGCTCCGATCATGGGCGGAATGCATAGGGGCCGAAGGTGCTGCCGATAAACCCACCGGCAACATCGGTACTCAGCAAACTGGCATCCAGGCCGGTCGCCACCGGCTTCCACTCGCCCGGTTGCAATGCATAGAAGACATCCAGGCGCGGGCCGTCGAGTTTGAAGCGCAGCGAAACCGGCTGTTGCGACGACGGCAGGGCGATGCGGGCGATGCGTTGTCCGGTTACGGCTTCGTCCTTGCCGGCGCGACGGTACAGTGCGACTGCAACCCCATCCTTATCTCCCTCCACGCCGACGACGTAGTGGTAACGCTCGTTCTGGAACAGCGCCAGCCCGGCCAGTTCGCCCGGCTCCGGCTTGTAGGGCGCCAGCGTCGCGGACAATGTCGCGCGATGGTGCTGCAGGCGGTGCGCCAGATACGCCGGCTGCCCGCCGCTGCCGTGTCCGCCCAGCGGCGTCGCGGAAGGCGTGAGCTTCAGACCTTCGCGGCCGGTGTCGAACCATGCCTGCTTCGGCGGATGGATCGTCATCCATTGCGGCGGCAATTTTTCGGCGGCGAAGCGTTCACTCCATTCGATCGGTCCGCTGGTCGGGACAGGCTGCGCAGTGCGCGGCAACGCGGGACGTTCCAGCGCCATGGGTACGCGTTCGCCGCGCGGCAGGACCACCGGCCAGCCATCGCGCCAGGTGACCGGCAGCAGGAAGGTTTCGCGCCCCAGGTTGTATTGGTTTCCACGGTAGGGACGCGTGGCGAGGAACACCGCCCACCACGAGCCATCCTTCAGTTCGACGAACTGCGCGTGCCCGGTGGAGGTGACCGGATTTGCGCGCGCAGGATCCAGATCGCGCTGTGTCAGCGTCGGATTGCCGGACCAGGGCTCGTAGGGACCGGCGACCTCGCGGCTGCGCCAGACCATCTGCGCATGCTGCTCGCCGGTGCCGCCTTCGGCCGCGGTCAGGTAGTACCAGTCGCCGTGCTTGAACAGATGCGGACCTTCGACATGCTCCGGCTTGCTCGCCGGATCCGCGCCGCCATCGACCAGAACTTTGCGCGGACCGACCATTTTTTTCGTCGCCACATCGAATCGTTGCAGCCAGATCGCACGATGCCCGTCGTAGCGCATCTTGCCTTCGGGGATGCCGTTGTTGACCATCCAGGCGGCACCGTCGTCGTCGAAGAACAGCGACGGGTCGATGCCCTCGAATCCCAGCCAGACCGGATCGGACCAGGGCCCCGCCGGATTCTTGGCAGTGACGATGAAGTTGCCGCCACCGCAGTAGAAGCACGTGTTGGCGATGTAGAACATGCCGTCGTGATGGCTGATGGATGCTGCGAACAGGCCGCGCGTCAGTTCGTCGTTGCCGTAGTCGATCTGACCGGGCCTATCGATGGCATTGCCGATCTGGCGCCACGACACCAGGTCGCGGCTGTGGAAGATCGGCAGGCCCGGGAAATAGCCGAAGGTGGAAGTGACCAGGTAGAAGTCGTCGCCGACGCGGATCGCAGACGGGTCCGGATAGAAGCCGGCAACGACGGGGTTGCGGTACTGCGTCGGTCCGACGGCAGGGCCGCTGTCATCGCCCGCATAGCGGACTTCGGTGAAGGTGGCATCACCGGCCCAGGCTGGCAGCGTGGCGAGGCAGGCGACCAGCGCCAGTACGAATCGTTTCATTCTGATGTCCTGTTTATCTCGGATTGCTGTCTTCAGATTGCGCCAATACCCGGAACCTGGATCGCCCGATAATCGAAGTCGCGGATGAGCACGTTGCCCTTGCCGGCGCTATACAGTCCGATCTTCAAGCTCAGGAAACCGCCGAACACGTTGTGATGGAGCCCTGAAACCTCCATGCGGTGCCCGTGCTGGACCCAGGTTCTGCCAGCATCGTGCGAGTAGTGAAAGGTCACGATGTGGTTGTCGTTCGTCAGCCTGATGCGCGCGCTTCGCGTGGGCATCGGTTGCCGCATCCACGATTGTTCTTCCGCGAATTGATAGGTCCTCATCTCGGTTGGGGTGAAGCCCACTCCGACGAATGCCTTGTGGTTGTAGAAGAGCAGCAACCCTCCCTCGGCGCCCTCGTCGAGCTCGATCGTCGCCTCAACGACATACGCGCGGTCGCCGACGATGCACGTAAGCGGCGGACTGTCCACCGGCGAGCGGCCCTTGGCAGCGATGCGCAACCCACCGGACTGGTAGCGAGCGCGCTGCCTCTCATCAGGCGCAGGGTCATGGAAGGCCCACTGCACTCCAAACCCGTCGGCGCTGAAGTCGTCCGACAAAGCGGAACCCGACGAACCGCGTTTGCCTCCCTTCGGTGCCGGCAAGGGCCGGGAAAGATCGCCGCCCAAGGCGCGGAACCAGCCGTCGTCGGTCCATTCGATGGGCTCGAGCAGCGTCTGTCGTCCGAGCGTGCGGAAACCGTTCTCGTAGCCGTGATAGATCATCCACCAATCGCCCGCCGGTCCTTCCACCAGCGAAGCATGTCCGCGCGACCACCACGGCTCATCGGCGGATGTCGTGCGGACCAGTGGATTGTGCGGGCAGTGTTCCCAGGGACCGTGGATCGACTTGGAGCGCGCCGCGATCACCATGTGTCCGGTCGGAGGGCCCGCAGTACCGCCCACTGCGGTCACCAGATAGAACCATTCCCCGTGCCGCAGCAGCTTCGGGCCTTCCGGGGCGAAGTTCTCCACGACCCAATCGGCGGGATACCGCCAAGGGCTATAGGCCGGTTCCAGCACGCCATCGGTTGCCAGCCCGTCATCGGTCAAGCGGATCTTGCGGACGCCGTTGACGAACAGGTAGCGCTTGCCGTCCTCTCCCACGACATGGCCGGGATCGATGCAGCCGTGAATCTTCAGGTCGACGGGGTCGCTCCACGGTCCCTGTATATCGTCGGCCCAGATCGCGTAGATCGACCAGCCCTTTTCCTCAGGATCGGCCGGAATGTAGATGAAGTAGCGATCACCGTGCTTGCACAGATCGACCGCCCAAACCACACCGAGCGATTTGGAGAGAGCCGCTGTGATCGGTGTCCAGTTCACCAGATCCGTGGAGTGCCAGATCACCAGTCCCGGATACGAGTAGAAGGACGAGAATGTCATGTAGTAGTCGTCGCCGTCCTTCAGGACGGTGGGATCCGGATGGTCGCCAGCCACGATCGGATTCAGGTAGGTACCGTTCCCCAGATCGGCCTTGCGCTGGTTCTCGACGCCGACTCCCCAATGCGGGAGCGGCTTGCTTTCCGTTCCGTTACCGGCGCGATCCGCTGCTCGGGCGAAGGATGCGGATGCGGCGCCCGCCAATAGCAGCTTGAAGGTATTGCGGCGGGTGGTTTTCATCGCCTTGATCGTCAGTGCGAATCGCGCGGCACGTCGGCGCCGCTGCCGCCTACCAGGATGTCCAGATCCGCGCCAAGGTGCGCCTGTTGCACATGGTCGACATAAAGTTTGATCCAGCCGCGTGCAGGCACCAGCGGCGGCGTCCACTGCGCACGGCGCACGGCGAGCTCCTCATCCGACACCTCCAGGTGAAGGCGCCGCCCTGGAACGTCGAGTTCGATGATGTCGCCGTTGCGGACCAGCGCCAGGGTGCCGCCGGCGGCGGCTTCGGGAGAGGTGTGCAGCACCACGGTGCCGTATGCGGTGCCGCTCATGCGCGCGTCGGAAATGCGCACCATGTCGGTGACGCCCTTGCGCAGCAGCTTGGGAGGCAGCGGCATGTTGCCGACCTCGGCCATGCCCGGGTAACCGCGCGGGCCGCAATTTTTCAGCACCATGATGCTGTTTTCATCGATTTCCAGCGTCTCGTCGTCGATGCGCGCCTTGAAGTCCTCAATGTTCTCGAACACCACCGCAGGACCACGATGGCGCAGCAGTGCCGGCGACGCGGCGGACGGCTTGATCACCGCCCCGTCAGGGGACAGATTTCCGCGTAGCACGGCGATGCCGGCCTCCAGCCGGATCGGATCGGTCAGGGGCCGGATCACCTCGTTGTTCCAGCACGGCGCATCGGCGATGTTCTCGCCCAGGGTATGGCCGTTGACGGTCAGGCAATCCAGGTGCAGGTGCTCGGCGATCTCGCGCAGCAGCGCAGGCAGACCGCCGGCATAGAAGAAATCCTCCATCAGGAACTGGCCCGACGGTTTGAGGTTGAGCAGGCATGGCAGTTTGGAACCGAGTTCGTCCCAGTCGCCGAGCTTGAGCGGCACGCCGAGGCGACCGGCCAGGGCGAGCAGGTGGATCACCGCATTGGTGGATCCGCCGATCGCAGCGTTGGTCTTGATCGCGTTCTCGAAGGCCTTGCGGGTCAGCACCTTGGACATGCGCAGATCTTCGCGCACCATCTCCACGATGCGGCGGCCGGTAAGTTGGGCCAAGCGCGAGCGGCGCGAATCCACTGCCGGGATTGCGGCGTTGTCGGGCAACGACATGCCCAATGCTTCGACCATGCTGGCCATGGTCGAAGCCGTGCCCATGGTCATGCAGCTGCCTTTGGAGCGCTGCATGCAGGCCTCTGCCTCGATGAACTCTTCCTGCGTCAACGTGCCGGCGCGGACCATTTCCGACATGTGGATCACTCCGGTGCCGGAGCCGATCGGCTTGCCTCGCCAGTTGCCCGACAGCGAGGGACCACCGGACAAGCCGATGGTGGGCAGATCGACGCTGGCCGCGCCCATCAGCAGTGAAGGCGTGGTCTTGTCGCAGCCCATCAGCAGCACTACGCCGTCGATCGGGTTGGCGCGGATCGATTCCTCCACGTCCATGCTGACCAGATTGCGGAACAGCATGGCGGTGGGCAGCATTTGGGTTTCGCCCAGCGACATCACCGGGAATTCCAGCGGGAAGCCGCCGGCTTCATACACCCCGCGTTTTACGAACTCCGCCAGTTCGCGGAAATGGCCATTGCATGGCGTCAGTTCCGACCAGGTGTTGCAGATGCCGATGACCGGACGGCCATCGAACATGTCATGCGGGTTGCCGGCGCTCTTGAGCCAGCTGCGGTAGTAGAAGCCTTGCTTGCCTTCGCGCCCGAACCAGGACTGACTGCGCAGCTGCGGTTTTTTGGGAGAACCCATGCAGGTGGCATTCCTTAGGCTGGACCGTGGATTGACCTGCGCCAGCCCTTATGGCCGATCAGGCGACTCTTTACGACTGCGATGCTACCGGGCATATTCATGCTAGAAAAATAACAAATCAAAGCCAATCGATATCTATTTGTATATACGTCATCCAGTTCCAATACTTCACGGCGAGGCGAAGCATGAGTGCAGAAACAACCCCTATGGGGAAGGGTGCGATTTATCCTGATCTTGCCGGCAGGCCGGTCTTCATCACCGGTGGCGGATCAGGAATCGGAGCATCGTTGGTCGAAGGCTTTGCCCGGCAGGGTGCGCCGGTGGCGTTCGTCGATATCGACGAAGCCGCCAGCAGTGCGTTGGCCGAACGGTTGCAGGGTCAAGGACTGGCGTCGCCCTGGTGGTGTCGCGTCGACGTGACCGATGTCGGGGCGTTGCGTCAGGCAGTGCAGGAGGGCGCGAACGCACTGGGCGATTTCCATACCCTGGTCAACAACGTGGGCAGCGACGACCGCCACCGCCTTGAAGAGGTGACGCCGGACTACTGGGACCAGCGTGTGGCCATCAACCAGCGCGCAGCGTTCTTCGCCATCCAGGCCGCCGTGCCCGGCATGCGCCGGCTTGGCGGCGGCGCGATCATCAATCTGGGCTCCACCGGCTGGCAGACCAAGACAGGTGGCTATCCCGTGTATGCCACGGCCAAGTCATCGGTGAACGGGCTTACCCGCGGCTTGGCCCGTGAGTTGGGCGCCGACCGTATCCGCATCAACGTACTGACTCCGGGCTGGGTCATGACCGAGCGCCAGGTGACCTTGTGGCTGGATGCGGACAGCGAACGCGACCTGCTGCGCAACCAATGCCTGCCGGACAAAGTGTTGCCCGAAGACATCACCGCCATGGCGCTGTTCCTGGCCTCGGATCAGGCCCGCGCCCTTACTGCGCAGGAATTCGTGGTCGATGCCGGCTGGACCTGAGCGCGCCGGATCTTGCGAGGATGGAGCTGTTGCGACGGCGTAGCTGCGGTCGTGGCCGCCTCAACCTTCGGGCTTGTCCGAGGGCAGATCGACGCCATACACCGGCATGGCCGCGGCCTTGAGCGCTTTCAACATGATCTGGGCGCCCGGAGAGAGCAGCCAATCGTTGCGGGTGATGATGCCGAAATGGTCCATCCGGCATGAGAGTTTCGCCGGCACGATGGAGACGATGTTGTGTTTGGCGTAGTAGCGGGCGACATCGGTGGGCACCACCGCCATGTAGTCGCTTTCCTCCAGCATGCGCGGCAGGAATGCAAGGGCCGAACTCTCGATGATTCGCTTGGGCGGCTCCAATCCGGCGCTCTGGAACATCAGCTCGAAGCGATGGCGCAGCACGCTGCCGGCCGGCGGCACGATCCAGCCGGCGATCGCCAATTCGGCTAACGAGGGCTGTTCCATTTCCAGGATCGGATGGTCCGGACGGGCGATGGCCGAAACCTGTTCCTCCGCCAGCGCTTCGTAGTGCAGGTTGCGTTTGTCGTGGCGGGCGAACAAGCGCGCCACGAGGATGTCGAGCTTGTTCTGCGACAGCAGTTCCAGCAGCACATCGCTGCTCTCCACCAATAGCGAGACGCGCAGCAGCGGATGGTCGCGGGTGATCTGGACCATGGCCGCCGGCAGCAGGTTCATGGCCGGGCCGGTAATGGCACCGACACTGACGCTGCCGTAATAGCCGGCCTTCAACGCCTCGATCTCGGCGCCGGCTTCGCTCAGGCTGGAGAGGGCGATGCGCGCGTGGCGGATCATGGTCTCGCCATACCAGGTCGGCTGCATGCCGCGCGGCAATCGGTCGAAGAGCAACACCCCCATCGTGTCCTCCAGGTCCTTGAGCATTTTCGATGCCGCCGGCTGGGACATGTTCAGCAGTTCTGCGGCGCGTTGGGTGCTGCCTTCGTCATCAATGGCGATCAGCAGCATCAGCTGCCGGGCCTTGAGGCGGGCGCGCATGAACCAGGGAGCGCTTTGGGCCACGAAATCTCTCTCACCTATACCGATGTATATATATATTAATCACAAAAATAGAGTTGTTGTATATGACTGGTGCCGGCAGAATGTGGTCTGGCACGGCACGCCCCCAAGTGGAAGTGCGTGTCGCACCGTGGCCCATGACTGCAGGCGGAGCAATGCGACTGATCCAGCTAGTTGACGATGCCGGGGAAGCCCGGGTCGGCGTGATCGACCAGGAGGGAGCGCGCGTGCGCGTGCTCGAGAACTCCAGGACTACCTACGCACTGGCCGCCGCAGCCATCGCCGCCGGTCGCAACCTGGAACAACAGGCTACACAGGAGCAGGCTGCACAGGAGCAGGCCGCACAGGAGCAGGGCGACGCGTCGTTGGACTATGCGGAGCTGCTGCGCGAAGGTCGGGTGCTGACTCCGTTGGCCCATCCCGATCCTGCCCATATGCGCGTCACCGGCACCGGCCTGACCCACTTGGGCAGCGCCGCCGCCCGCGATGCCATGCACCAGAACCTGCAGGACCATGCAAATGCCGGCAGCCTCACCGATTCGATGAAGGTTTTCCAGTGGGGAGTGGAAGGCGGTATTCCACGCCAGGGCCGCCCCGGCGCGCAGCCGGAATGGTTCTACAAGGGCGATGGCAGCGTGGTGGTGGCGCCGGGCCAGGCCCTGCCGTCGCCTGACTTCGCCTTGGACGCCGGCGAGGAGCCGGAGTTGGTTGGGTTTTACCTGATTGGCCCGGACGGCACTCCGCACCGCCTGGGATTCGCCATTGGCAACGAGTTCTCCGACCACATCACCGAGCGCCAGAACTACCTGTACCTGGCCCATTCCAAGCTGCGTGCCTGCGCGGTCGGTCCCGAATTGCGTACCGGACCGCTGCCGCGCGATCTGGCCGGCACCAGCCGCATCCGCCGCGGCGATACGGTGGTGTGGGAGAAGCCTTTCCTCACCGGCGAGGACAACATGTGCCACTCGCTGGAAAATCTGGAATACCACCATTTCAAGTACGCCGCGCATCGCCGTCCAGGCGACGTGCACCTGCATTTCTTCGGCACCTCGACCCTGAGTTTCGCCGACGGAATCGCCGTGCAACCGGGCGACCGTTTCGAGATCGACTTGCCGGCGCTGGGCGCGCCTCTGGTCAATCCGTTGCAGACCGTGGCTGCCGGTTTCGCGCTCGGCGGCGTACAACCCCTCTGATCCCAGGACCCCCGCATGACGCAACGCTTCCAGAGTTATATCGACGGCCAATGGGTGGCCGGCAACACCGCCGCACAGGATGAGAATCCTTCCGACCTGGCGACGCCGGTGGGCGATTACGCCAGTCTGGATGCGGCGCAGGTGGGCGATGCGATCGCCGCCGCGGCCGCTTCCCAACGCAGCTGGTCGCTCACCACACCGCAGCAACGTGCCGACGCTCTGGATTTTATCGGCAGCGAAATCCTGGCGCGCAAGGAAGAGCTGGGCAGGCTGTTGGCGATGGAGGAAGGCAAGACCCTGCCGGAGTCCATCGGCGAGGCTGCCCGCGCCGGACAGATCTTCAAGTTCTTCGCGGGCGAAGCGCTGCGTATTCCCGGCGAAAAGCTGGCTTCGACCCGTCCTGGTGTCGAAGTGGAAATCACTCGCGAGCCGGTGGGCGTGGTCGGCATCATCGCTCCGTGGAATTTTCCGCTGGCCATTCCGGCCTGGAAGATCGCCCCGGCCCTGGCCTATGGCAACACCGTGGTGTTCAAGCCGGCCGAGATCGTGCCCGGCTGTGCCTGGGCCCTGGCCGAGATCCTCAGTCGGGCCGGTCTGCCGGCGGGTGTGTTCAATCTGGTCATCGGCAGTGGCCGTGTGGTGGGCCAGGCCTTGGTCGAAGATCCGCGGGTCAACGCGCTGACTTTCACCGGCTCGGTGCGTACCGGCAACGCGCTCCTGCAGCAGGCCGCTGCGCGCGGGTTGAAGATCCAGTTGGAGATGGGCGGCAAGAACCCGTTGGTGGTACTGGCCGATGCCGATCTGGAAAAGGCGGTGGAGATCGCGGTCAACGGCGCCTATTTCTCCACCGGCCAGCGCTGCACGGCTTCCAGCCGACTGATCGTGGAGTCTCCGGTGTACGAAGAGTTCATCGCGCGCACGCGCAAGCGTTTGGCGTCGCTGAAGATCGGCAATGCCCTGACCGGCGGCATCGATATCGGTCCGGTGGCCAGTGCCGAACAACTGGCGACCGATCTTTCCTACCTGGACATCGCCCGCCAGGAAGGCGCCGAGTTGCTGTGCGGAGGCCAGCAACTGGAGTTGGATACCCGCGGTCACTACTTGAGCCCGGCCCTTGTCGCCGCGCTGCCCGGGCACCGGATCGCACGCGAGGAAGTCTTCGGTCCGGTGGCGGCGGTATTGCGCGCGGACGACTACGAGCACGCGCTGGCCCTGGCCAACGACACCGAGTTCGGTTTGTGCGCGGGCATCGCCACGACCTCGCTGAAGTACGCGACGCATTTCAAACGCCATGCAGAGGTCGGCATGGTGATGGTCAATCTGCCGACCGCAGGCGTGGATCCGCACGTGCCGTTCGGTGGCCGCAAGGCCTCCAGTTACGGGCCGCGCGAGCAGGGCCGTTATGCAGTGGAGTTCTATACAACGGTGAAGACAGCCTATACCTCGGCCTAGACCGGCCAGCGACACAATGCCGGGAAGGGTGGAAAGAAAACCTTTTCTGGTCGATACGACGGACACCGCCCGGAGGGGATGGGTCAAACAACCATAACGGGAGGGAAGGCATGAAACGAAGATTCGTACTGGCCGCCGCGCTGTCATGCGCGGCAGCATTGGTGATGGGCTGCTCGCGCAATGCGGACAGCGGGCAAGAAGCGCAACCGGTGCTGGGTTTCAGCCAGATCGGTGCCGAGAGCGAGTGGCGTACCGCCAATACAGAGTCGATAAAATCGTCGCTGTCCAAGGCCGGCATCCAGTTGCGTTTCTCCGATGCGCAGCAGAAGCAGGAAAACCAGATCAAGGCGTTGCGCTCGTTCATCGCCCAGCGCGTGGATCTGATCGCGTTTTCGCCGGTGGTCGAGTCGGGCTGGGAAACAGTGCTGCGCGAGGCCAAGGCCGCCAACATCCCGGTAATCCTCACCGACCGTGCGGTCGATGTTTCCGACGATTCGCTTTACGTAACCCTGATCGGCTCGGATTTCGTGGAGGAAGGCCGCAAGGCCGGCCGCTGGCTGCTCAAAGACACGCCCGCCGGAACTGGAGAAGTGCGCATCGTCGAACTGCAGGGCACGGTGGGTTCGGCGCCGGCGATCGACCGCATGAAGGGATTCCATGAGGTCATCGACAAGGACCCGCGTTTCAAAGTAGTGCGGTCGCAGAGCGGCGACTTCACCCGGGCCAAGGGCAAGGAAGTGATGGAGGCGTTCCTCAAAGCCGAGAGCGCGAAGATCGATGTGCTGTTCGCACACAACGACGACATGGCCATTGGCGCGATCCAGGCGATCGAAGAGGCCGGCTTGAAACCCGGCAAAGACATCAGGATCGTTTCCATCGACGGCGTGCGCGGTGCGTTCAAGGCCATGCAGGCGGGCAAGCTCAACGCCACCATCGAATGCAATCCGCTGATCGGGGACCAACTGGTCGATGCGGTCCATGCGGTGCTCGAGAAACGTCCGCTGCCCAAGCGCATCCTGGTGGAGGAGGGTGTATTCACCCAGGACCAGGCCGCTGCCGCACTGCCAGGCCGCAAGTACTGAACCCAATGGCCACCGGCGGAGCTGCCATCGTCTTGCAGGCACGCGGCCTGGGCAAGCGCTTTGCCGGCGTGGCGGCGCTGGAAGATGCCGACCTGATCCTGCGCGCCGGCGAAGTGCATGCGCTGATGGGCCAGAACGGCGCCGGCAAATCGACGCTGATCAAATTGCTGACCGGGGTGATGCGTCCGGATAGCGGAGAGATGTGGGTAAACGGGCAGGCGGTGTCGCCTTCCAGTCCGGCCGAGGCGCAGCGTCTGGGCATCAGCACGGTCTACCAGGAAGTGAACCTGTGCCCGAACCTGTCGGTCGCCGAGAACATCGCGAGCGGCCGCTATCCCCGCCGGCGCTGGACCCGGGCGATCGACTGGAATGCGGTCAACGCCCATGCCCGCGAGGTGCTGGCCGGGCTGAACCTGGACATCGATCCGAAACGGCCGCTGTCGGACTTCCCGGTGGCGGTGCAGCAGATGGTCGCCATCGCACGCGCGTTGAGCGTATCGGCCAAGGTACTGATCCTGGACGAGCCGACCTCGAGCCTGGACGAGAGCGAGGTGCAGGAGTTGTTCGCGGTGATACGCCGTTTGCGCGGGCAAGGCATGGCGATCCTGTTCGTCACTCATTTTCTGGATCAGATGTATGCGGTTTCCGACCGCGTCACCGTCTTGCGCAATGGCCGCCTGGTAGGCGAGTACGCGGCAGCAGCGTTGCCTCATGGGCCGCTGGTGGCAGCCATGGTCGGTCGCGAGATAGCTGCCGCCGGCGGACGCGACGCTACGCAGTCCGCAACGGTGGAGGAGGGTGCGACGGTGCTGGAGGCGCATGCGCTGGAGCGCCGCGGCCAGATCGCACCGACCGATCTGAGCCTGCGCGCCGGTGAGGTTCTGGGCCTGGGTGGCTTGCTTGGGTCGGGCCGCACCGAACTGGTCCGGCTGATGTTCGGCCTGGACCGCGCCGACGCCGGCAAGCTGCGCATAAGGCAGCGCGAGGTCGTCCTGAAAGGTCCGGCCGACGCGGTGGCCCAAGGCTTGGCGCTATGTCCGGAGGAGCGCAAGACCGAGGGCATCGTGGCCGACCTGTCGGTGCGCGAAAACATCGCCCTCGCCTTGCAGGCCAAGTTGGGCCTGCGCCGTTTTCTTGGCCGCGGCGAGCAGGAAGAACTGGCCCGGCGCTATGTCGAGCTGCTGGGAATCAAGACCGCCGGGATCGAGATCCCGGTTGGCCTGCTTTCGGGCGGCAACCAGCAGAAAGTGGTGCTGGCGCGCTGGCTGGCCACCGAGCCAACAGTGTTGATCCTGGATGAGCCGACCCGCGGCATCGACATCGCTGCCAAGCAGGAAATCATGGGACAGATCCTGCGTCTGGCGCGCAAAGGCATGGCCGTGCTTTTCATCTCTGCGGAAATGGAAGAGCTCGTACGCGTCTCGGACCGGATCGCGGTGATGCGCGACCGGCGCAAGGTGGGCGAACTTGCCGGAGGCTGCGGCGAAGACGCGGTATATGAGCTGATTGCAGGCACTGACGCATGACTCGGACCTCCTCTCCGGCCGCCTCGGTGTCGCGGTTCCGGCGGTTCGTCGCGCATCCGCTGTTCTGGCCGCTGCTGACCCTGACCCTGCTGGTGCTGGGCAACGGCTTGGTCAATCCCACCTTCCTTTCCCTGCACTGGCGCGACGGCCATGTGTACGGAAACCTGGTGGATATCGCCAATCGCGCCGCGCCGCTGATCCTGGTTTCGCTGGGCGTGACGCTGGTGATCGCCGTTCGCGGCCTGGATATTTCCGTGGGCGCAGTGCTGGCGATCGCGGCCACGGTGGCGGCCTGGATGATCGGCGGCGAAAGCGATATCACGCGCTTTCCCATGGCCGTCGCAATCATCGCCGCACTGGTCGCGGCGGCTGTGTGCGGGCTGTGGAATGGATTGCTGGTGGTCAAGCTGGGCATGCAACCCATCGTCGCCACCCTGATTCTGATGGTGGCCGGGCGCGGCGTCGCCCAGTTGCTGGCCGACGGGCAGATCCTGACGGTGTACTACAAGCCATATACCTACTTCGGCAACGGCTTCCTGTTCGGCCTTCCGTTTTCGCTGTACGTGATTGCCTTCGTCTGTCTGTTGCTATGGCTGGCCCTTGGCCGCACGGCGCTGGGGTTGTTCATACGCGCCATCGGCGGCAATCCAGTGGCCGCGCGCGTAGCCGGTGTACCGGCACGTTGGATCACGGTGGGGCTGTACATGTTCTCCGCATTCTGTGCGGGCGTGGCGGGGATACTGGTCAGTTCCAACGTCAGCAGCGCCGACGCCAATAACGCCGGGCAACTGTTGGAACTGGACGCGATCCTGGCGGTGACCCTGGGTGGCACCGCACTCAGTGGCGGCCGTTTCAGCCTGGCGGGCAGCGTGATCGGTGCGCTGATCATCCAGACCCTGACCTCGACCATTTATTCGATAGGCGTACCGCCGCAGGTGAATCTGGTGGTCAAGGCCGCATTGGTATTCATCGTGATGCTGCTGCAATCGGCCGAGTTCCGCAGCCATGTGCGCCAATTGCTGGGGCGGCGCGAAGCGGGGGAGGGCAGCGCATGAGCAGTGCAGGCCATACCAATACAGGGCACACCCGCAACTCCGCAAGTTCGGCGGCGGCGCGGTGGTTGGATCCGCGTCATCTGCCATTGCTGGTGACCTTGGCGTTGTTCCTGGCCATGGCCGCGACCGGCGGCATTCTCTATCCCGGTTTTCTATCGCCGCAGGTGTTCCTCAATCTTCTTATCGACAACGCCTTCCTGTGCGTGGCTGCGGTCGGCGCTACCTTCGTCATCCTGACTGGCGGCATCGATCTGTCGGTTGGCGCGGTGATCGCTTTCACAACGGTGCTGTTGGCGATGCTGGTGCAGCAGTTCGGCTGGCATCCCTTGGCGGCCATTCCCGTGGTGCTGGCGCTGGGCAGCGCTTTCGGCGCGGCGATGGGCGTGTTGATCCAGCGTTACCGGCTACCGCCGTTCGTGGTCACCCTGGCGGGCATGTTCCTGGCGCGCGGCGCTGCGACGCTGCTCAGCGTGGATTCGATCGGCATCGATCATCCGTTCTACACCACCTTGTCGTATGCCCGCATTCCGCTGGGCTTCGGCAGTCTGTCGATCGGCGCAGTGCTCGCCTTGTCGGTGGTGGCTGCGGGCATCTGGATCGCCCACGCCACCCGTTTCGGCCGGACGGTCTACGCCATCGGCGGCAGTGAAACCTCGGCGCGGTTGATGGGGTTGCCGGTCGACTCGACCCTGGTTGGAGTGTATGCGCTGAGTGGATTCTGTTCGGCGCTGGCCGGTGTGATCTATACGTTCTACATGCTGTCTGGTTACAGCCAGCACGCGCTCGGTCTCGAACTGGATGCCATCGCCGCGGTGGTGATCGGCGGCACCATGCTCGCGGGCGGCACGGGTTATGTGATCGGCACGCTGATCGGCGTGCTGATCCTGGGACTGATCCAGACCATGATCGTGTTCGACGGCACGCTCAGCTCATGGTGGACGCGTATCGCCATCGGTCTGCTGCTGTTCGTGTTCTGCGTGCTGCAGCGCCTGTTCGATCTGCGCAGGCGCCGGCGCGCGCCTGCCACGTGAACACCAATCTCGTCCTCCAGGCATCGCCGTTGTGCGTTGTAGGAGCGACGCGAGTCGCGAAGCAGTGAGAAATTGAACGGCTACGAGCTTCGCGACTCGCGTCGCTCCTACGCTTCGTCCGGCCGTACAAATTAGTATTGACTAATTAATTAGCATGGGCTAATTTATCGGCCATGATCGAAGCCGCCACCATCAATGCCGTCATGCGCGCCCTTGCTGATCCGACCCGGCGGGCCGTGTTCGAACAGATCGTCAGATCCGACGAGATCACCGTGGCTGAGCTGACGCAGGGGAGCGGGGTGACCCAGGGCGCCATCTCCCAGCACCTCAAGTTATTGAAGCAGGCCGGCTTGGTCGCCGAGCGCCCCGAGGGCCGGAAGGTCTACTACCGCGCCCAGCCCGAGGGCCTCGAGCCGCTAGTCGATTGGATGAGCCACTACGGCGTCTTCTGGCGCGAACGGTTCGCCAATCTCCGAACCCTCCTGAAGGAAATCGATCCATGAACGACGCCACATTGAAAGACGCCGGATTGAAGCCGGGCAAGCAGGAAATCGTGGTCGACGAGGTCTTCCCGCATGCCCCGGAGACTATCTGGAAAACGCTGACCAGCGGCGAACTGATCGGCCGCTGGATGATGGCGCCGACCGGATTCGAAGCTGTGCCGGGCAATCGCTTCACGTTCCAGACGACACCGGCGGGCGCGTGGAACGGCGTCATCCACTGCCAGGTGTTGGAGGCGGTACCGAACGAACGCCTGGTCTATGCGTGGAAAGGCGGACACGAGGAAAACGTCGGATACGGCTCGCCGCTGGATACCGTAGTTGCGTTGACCCTTTCCAGGGTTGCAAACGGAACGCGCCTGCGCCTTGTTCATTCCGGGTTCGTCGTGCCGAAGAACGACACCGCTTTCAAGAACATGAGCGAAGGATGGCCGAAGGTGTTCAAAAACCTGGGAGCCGTCGTTGCGGGGCACGATCCGTCTAAATCGCACTGACAAGAACATTGGCTCAAACCCACTGGAAGAAACCTGGAGAAAAAAATGAGCGAGACATACACCGGCGGATGCGCTTGCGGCGCGATCCGTTATGAAATTTCCGATGAACCGATAGCGACGACCGACTGCCAGTGCCGCGATTGCCAGCGCACGAGCGGCACCGGGCACGGATCCTATCTGACTTTTCCGAGCCGGGAGCAGGTGAAGCTCAGCGGAGCAGCAGCGCATTGGGACATGATCGGCGACAGCGGCAACGCGAAGACGCGCGGCTTCTGTCCCACCTGCGGATCGCCGGTATACCTGACGTTCTCGGCCATGCCGGATTTGTTCACGGTGCACGCCGCCAGCCTCGACGATCCAAGCCGATACAAACCGCAAATGGTGACTTACCGGGTGCGTGGTCACGCGTGGGATCAACTCGATCCAGCGCTGCCTGCATTCGACAGGATGCCGCCGATGTGAAAAACGGCGGTTTCGCGCTCGGGCACCGAGCGCTCACGTTATCTGTCCAACCACATTTACCCAACACCGATGTCGATACGAAGAGAACGGGCGCGGCAGAGCAGCGCCCGTTCGATCAGTAACTTTTCTCGATATTCAGCAGAACGCCATGATCGGTGTCGTCGCTGCTGTCGAACAATCCGCGGTATTCGAAGCGCAGGGTCAGGTCGCGTTCGGTGTGCAGTATCGCCCCAAGGCCCAGTACGAAACGATTGCGCTCCAGCCCCTGTACATCGGCACGGTAGAACGGACCGCCGGGCAGGTCGGCGTAACTCATCGTGGCCGAACCGTCATCCTGGAAATCGTGCTGGTACTCCAGACGCAACTGCGGCGAGAAGGTGCCCAGGCTGACCGGATAACGGTAATCCAAGCGCAGGCCCAGGCTGGCTGTGGAGGTATCCACGTCCTGATCTTCGTATCGTAGCGCATAGATCGCATCGCCCTGTTCGGTGTAGCCATCCAGGGTGGCGCGGGCGAGGTCGAAGCGCGCGTAAGGCGAAAAGTGCATCCGGTCGCGCCGGTAGTCGCCGCCGGCCGACAGCGAAACCAGCCACTGCTTGCCGTCGCGTTCACCGCTCACCCGACCGCCGTTGGCGGCGACGTAGCGGCGGCTGTCGAAAGACAGGCGTTGATAGCCGAACATACCGTCGAGGAAGAAGATCTCGCCGGGGTGATAGCTGCCGTACACCGCAAGCGTGAGGCTGTCCGCATCGCTGCGGCTGCCGTTCTCGCCGATGTCGCCGTCGTCGCGGCCGTAACCGATACCGCCGCCCAGCACGAAGGCACGGTTGATGCGGTAGTCGGCACCCAGACTGACGCCCGTGGTTTCGAAGTCCAAACCGCTGCTGCCCGCGTTGCCGTCGCGGTCGCCGCTATTGATCGAGCCGCCGGTCCAGAAGGCGTACGAACCGCCAGTGGTCGCCGTCGCGGTCGCCGCGACTGGCGCGGCCTCGTCCCGGACGGGGCACTGGCTGTCGAGCGTGCGCCGCGTATCGTCGTTGCAGGCAGGGTCGGTGGCGAAGGTCACCCGGTTCTGGAAGCGTGCGCTTTCGTTGCCGCCATGCAGGCCCTCCATGCGCTGCTGGAAGTTGCCGATCTGCGCGTTCGCGAAACGGCGTGCCGCCGAAGCCTGCGCACCGAGCACGCCCATTACCTCGGCATCGAGGGTCGGATCCGGACGCAGAGTCACCTCGATATCGACCGTCGCTGGCGCCGAGGTGGCGAAGGCATTGGCCAGAGTGAAGGTAACGGTAGCCAGGCCGGCGAACGAGGCCGCCGGTGTGAACGTAAGCTCGTACGTTCCGCCGTTGCTGGCGATCGTAGCGGTGCCCGACGCCGCTGGCAGGACGGAGACAAGCGTCGCCGCAGTGAACGGCCCGCCACTGGCGCCTGCGGTGAGATCGACCACGACCGGAGTGCCGGCGATCGCGCTGACCTGTCGCGAGACCGCCACCGGCAACGGATTGACCGTGACCGTCGCAATGATCGGAGCCGATGCGCCGAATGCATTGCTCAAGGTGTAGCCGATGGTGATCGAGCCTGAGGCGTTGATCGGCGGCGTGTAAACGATATTGGTGCCGCTGACGGTCGCGGTGCCCGTGCTGGGTGCCGTAACGATGGCGACGCCGGTGAAAGGACCGTTGGTGGCGTTGAGGGTCGCGTCGATGGTGACCGCCTGGCCCGCCAGCGTGGTCACCGTCTGCGGCTGGCCTTGCGGCACGGACAACGGGGTCACCGTGATCGACACCACTGCCGGGGCGGAACTGCCGCCGGGACCGACGGCGGTATAGCTCAGCGAATCGGCGCCGTGGTAGCCGGCTGCAGGCGTGTACACGATGCTCGTGCCGCTAACCACCGCAGTACCGTGTGCAGGCCCGCTGGCGATAGCGACCGTGCTGATCACTCCGCTGTCGTTGTCGGTCACCGCGATAGTGATCGGTTGCTGTGCCGGCGTAGTCGCGTTGTCGGCCACTGCGACCGGCGCCGTATCGGCGATGCTGATCGTGTAGGACTGGCTGGCACTGAAGCCCAGGCTGTCCGTCGCCTGCACAGTGAGGTTGTAATTGCCCGCGGTGGTCGGCGTGCCGCTGAATGCTCCGGCCGAGGTGAAGCTCACGCCCGTCGGCAGGCTGCCACCGCTCAGGCCGTAGGAATAAGGCGCTGTGCCGCCGCTGGCGCTGAGGCTGGCCGCGTAGGGCGTCCCCACACCGCCTGCGGGCAGGCTGGCCGGTGCGATAGCGATCGTCGGCGCTGCGATCGTCAGCGAGTAGCCCGCAGTGATGGTGGCTGCCGTGCCGCCCGTACTGTCGGTGCTGCGGATCACGAAATTGAAAGTGCCCGCTACAGTCGGCGTCCCGCTGAGCACTCCGGCCGAAGAGAACGAAATGCCCACTGGCAGCGCGCCGCTGTCGAGCCCGTAACTGTACGGTGCGATGCCGCCGCTGGTGCTGAAACTCTGACTGTAGGCGACGCCCGGATTACCTGCCGGCAGCGTGGTCGGCGTCAGGATCAGCGTGGGAGTGGCGATGGTGACGCTATAGGCGCGTGCGCTCGATTCGCCGTTCGCATCCTGCGCTGTGACCGTGAAATTGGACGTACCCGACGACACCGGAGTGCCGGAAAGCATGCCGGCTGAAGAGAACGAAAGACCCACTGGCAGCCCGCCAGCGCTCACTGCGAACGTGTAGGGCGCCACGCCGCCGCTGGCGCTGAGCGCTTGCGAGTAGGCGACGCCGGCAACCGGGTTGGGAAGGGTGGCCGGGTTGATCACGATCGTGGGTGCGCCGACTTGCAGTACGTAATTGACCGCCACCGAGTACGGCGCGCCGGTACCGGTGCTGCTATCGGTGGCCTGCACAGTGATCGCATAGCTGCCTGGCGTCGTCGCCGTGCCGCTGAGCACTCCCGCACTATTGAAAGATATGCCCACCGGCAGCGCACCGGCAGTAAGCGAGTAGCTGTAGGGTGCGGTGCCGCCGCTGGGGGTGATCGCCTGGGAATAGGGCGATCCATAGGGCACTGTCAGGTTACCTGCGGCCGGCGTCAGCGAAAGAGTCGGCGCGCCAACAGTGAGCGTGAACGCCTGGGCCTGAGTGAACGGACCGTTGCCGGTGCTGCTATCCACGGCCGAAGCGTTGAGCGGAAACGAACCGGTGGCGGTCGGCGTACCCGACACCGTCACGCTGTCGGCGGTAGTGCCGGTGATCGAGAGCCCCGCCGGCAGTCCGCTGACCGAGTAGCCGCTGTACGGCGACGTACCACCGGTCCAGTTGAAGGTTTGCGTATAGAGCGTGCCGGCCTGTGCGGTGAGCGGGGCGGATGCGTTCACGCTGATGATCGGGTTGGCTACCGTGATCGTCACCGTCGCAGGCGCCGAAGTGCCTGCGGCATTGGTCGCGGTGTAGGTGAAGCTGTCCGGTCCGGCGTAGCCGGCGCTTGGCTGGTAGGTGATGGAGAGGCCAGTGGCGATGGCGGTGCCGTGAGTCGGTGCGGTACCGACAGCGACCGAGGTCGGTGTGCCGCCAGTGACGTTCAACGTGATCGCGTTGGCGGCGCTGCCGTAACCGACGGTGGCCGAGACCGGGTTCGCGACCGGTGCGATTTCGGCGATGGTCAGCGAATAGGCCTGCGTGGCGGAGTAGGGCCCGGTGCCGGTGCTGCTGTCGGTCGCGGTGACGCTGAAGTTGAAGGTGCCATTGGTAGTCGGCGTACCGCTCAGCGTGCCGGCGCTGCTCAGGCTGATGCCTGCGGGCAGCGCGCCGGCGGTGAGCGCGTAGGTGTAGGGCGCGCTGCCGCCACTGGCCGGGTTCAGCGCAGCACTGTAAGGCGTTGCCACAGTGCCGTTGGCCAGCGTAGTGGCAGGCAGTACGACGGCAGGTGCATTGATCGTCAGCGAATACGCGCGCGAACCCGTGTAAGGACCGGTGCCGGTGCTGCTGTCGGTGGCGGTGACGGTGAAGTTGAAAGTGCCGCCCGCCGTCGGCGTACCGCTCAAGATACCGGCGCTGCTGAGGCTCATGCCTGCTGGAAGCGCACCGGCGGTGATCGCACGCGTGTACGGTGCGGTGCCGCCACTGGCACTGACCGTCTGACTGTAAGCAGTCGCAACGGCGCCGGCTGGCAGCGTCGTCGGCGCCAGCGCGATGGTCGGCGCGCTCACCGTCAGCGCATAAGCGCGGCTTCCGGAAAAACCATTGTTGTCGGTGGCGGTGATTGTGAAGTTGAAGGTGCCGCCCGCTGTCGGCGTACCACTCAAGGCACCGGCGCTGCTAAGGCTCAGGCCCGCGGGCAGCGCGCCAGCGGTAATCGCGAAAGTGTAGGGCGCAGTGCCGCCGCTGCCGGTGATGGCCTGGCTGTAAGCGGCGCCGACGGTCGCGGCCGGAACCGTGGTCGGGCCGACCGTGATGGTCGGCGGCGGATTGACCACCATGGTAACGGTTTCGACTTCGAAGTAAGTGCCCGGTCCGGTGCTGCTGTCGGTGACTCGGATACCGAAGGTATAGGTGCCCAGCGCCGTCGGCGTGCCGCTGAGGGTCGCGCCGCTCAGACTCAGGCCCGGCGGCAGCGGACCGTTGACGATTTCATGCGCCAGCGCATAAGGCGCAACGCCGCCGACCGGCGTGAACGTGAAGGTATAGGGCACGCCATTCACCGCGGCGGTCGGATTGGCGGGCGACAGACTCAAGGTCGGATTGGCGACGGTGAGGGTGTAGGCCTTGCTCGCAGTCAGCGAGGCGTTATCTGTGGCCTGGACTGTGAAGGTATGGTTGCCACGCGCAGTCGGCGTGCCCGAGAGCAGACCGCTAGCGCTGAACGTGATTCCTGCGGGCAACGTGCTGCCGCTAGCGAGCGCCCAGGTGTAAGGCGCAGTACCACCTGCGGCGGTCAACTGCTGATTGAAGGGCGTGCCGGCGGTCATGCTCAGCGTGCCGGGCGAGATCGTGATCGGCGACGCCGCTCCGATGGTGACGTTGACGGTGACTTCGTTGTTGTTTCCGTCGTCGAAGACGAAGCTGTCGCTGGTTGCAATATCGCCGCCGCCTGCATGGGCGTAGGTGACTGTCTGGGCCAGCGTGTTGACGGTGGCTGTGCCGTGCGTTGGCGGTACTTCCAGCAGGCCGATGCCGAAGTTGGCCGGCCCATCGCATGCGCTGGCATCGATGGTGATCGAACCACCATGCGCAACCGAAACATTGAACGGTCCGCAGAACGGCGAAGGCGCGGCCATCGCAGCGCTGGGCCAAAACCATGCCGCGCACGACAGCACCAGCAGTCCGAACCAAAAAAAGAAACCGGCGCGCGATAGCCGTGCGCCATGCGCTGTCTGCTGATGCATATCCTTGCCCCAATTAAGCGCCACGCGTGCTCGAGCGGATGCCCTTTGTCTTCGCGACGGCGTAGATCCAATCCCCTTTGTCCGCTGTCAGTCGGGCGATGCTCGGCCACGCTCCTTGCGAACTCTTGCCCATTCGAGCAGGAACCGGCGTCAAGAAAAGTGCGGCGTCTCACATTTATCCATGCTGCGGGCGCACCGTAAAAAGTTACTGTCCAGGTGTAAATATTTCACTTGTATCGCACGCCTGTAGTGAGCGAGAGTAGCCGCCGCATCTCACATCAACGTGCGGTGCCATCATTCTTGGGGAACGAAAATGACCGAAGTATTCTTGGGGCAGATCATGCTCACGGGCTTCGCCTTTGCGCCGAAAGGGTTTGCGCTCTGCAACGGACAGCTACTGGCGATCAGTCAGAACCAGGCTCTGTTTTCGCTGTTGGGAACGACTTACGGTGGCGATGGCCAAACCACATTCGCACTGCCCAATCTGCAGGGCCGCACGCCGGTCGCGTTCGGCTCGTCCGCCGATTCCGCCTGGCAGCCTTCGCCTTATCAGCTGGGCGAAACGGGCGGCGTCGAGAACGTGACTCTGCTGACCCCGCAACTTCCCGCACACAACCATCAGTGCAACGGAACCACCAGCAACGGCAGCCAGCGCAACCCGACCGATGCGCTGTACGGAACCAACACCGCAGCTCTATACGCACCCGCCAGCGGCCCCCAGGTGTCGTTGTCGCCACAAAGTATCGCGCCGGTCGGCGGTACCCAGCCGCATCCCAACATGCAGCCCTTCGACGTGATCAATTACTGCATCGCGCTGAGCGGCATCTTCCCGTCGCGCAACTGACGGGCCGCCACACCTACCCACTACACGGAGTTCCCTATGAGCACCCCGTATGTCGGAGAGATCCGTCTGTTCGGTTTTTCCCGCGTCCCCAATGGCTGGTTTCCCTGCGACGGCTCGCTGCAGTCGATCGCGGAATACGACGTCCTGTTCACCCTGATCGGCACGACTTACGGCGGCGACGGCCAGAGCACTTTCGCCATGCCCAATCTGAGCGGACGGGTGCCGATGCACTGGGGCAACGGCGTCGGCCTTAGCCCGCGCGTCATCGGTGAGCTCAGCGGCACCGAGACGGTCACCTTGACCACGAACCAGATGCCCGCGCACAGCCATACGATGAGTGCGACTACAGCGGTGGCCAATGCTACGGCGATCAGTAACACGATCGAACTGGGCGCGTTGTCGGGCGACACCATGTACGCCACCGACATCACCGGCGCCAGCGGCTTCGCCACCTCGGCGACGTCGACCAGCATGGCTGGCAGCAACCAGCCGCACGACAACTGTATGCCGACGCTGACGGTGCAGTACTGCATCGCCTGGGCCGGAATTTTTCCGTCACAGAACTGACTTCCGATTCGCGCCGCCCGTTGCGCAAGCCCGCACGCTCATCAGTTTCGAGGACCTTTCCATGACCGAACCCTTCTTAGGCGAAATCCAGCTTTTCGGTTTCAATTTCCCGCCCCGCCAATGGGCCTCCTGCAACGGCGCGACACTGCCCATCCAGCAGAACACCGCGCTGTTCGCGCTGTTGGGCACCCAATACGGCGGCAATGGGACGACCAATTTCCAGTTGCCCAACTTCACCGGTCGCGCAAGCTGCAACCAGGGTACGGGGCCGGGCCTGAGCCAACGCGTCATCGGCGAGACCTTCGGCGAGAACAGCGTGACCTTGACCCAGGGCCAAATGCCGATGCATTCGCATCCATTCACCGCCTACAACCAGAACGATACGAGCAAGCGCGCAAGTTCGCCCAGTGCCGGCAATTCGTTGGCCGTGCCCAGCCTCAGTGCGCCGTTCGTCGCTGGCGGGCAGGCGAATGCGCAGTTCGCGCCGGGCATGTGCGGCCCCAGCGGCGGGGGCCAGCCGCACGAAAACCGGCAGCCTTATCTGGCGGTGAACTTCTGCATCGCGCTCAGCGGCGTGTTCCCCAGCTTCGGCTGAGAGTCCGCATGTCCGCTCTTCGCGCGCCGTCGCGTCCGCCGTTTCCACCCGGCCGCGACGGCCGCCTGGCGACCCCAGGGTTGCTACGTGCGCGCGGGATCTCGCTGCGACCCGCATGCGATGACGACTTGCCCTGCTTGCGTGTGCTTTATGCGACCACGCGCGCCGACGAACTCGCGCGGGTACCTTGGCCGGAGGCGGCCAAACGCGACTTTCTGGATAGCCAGTTCGCACTGCAGCACCTGCATTACCTGAGCCACTATGGCGAAGCGGACTTCCTGATCATCGAAGGCCAGGGCAGGTCGCTCGGGCGCTATTACCTGCATCGCGGCGAACCGGACTATCTGATCATCGACATCAGCATCGATCCGGCCGCGCGCAATCAGGGCATCGCCGGCGCGCTGATCGTGCAGACGCAGCGCGATGCCACCGAGCGCGGACGCGGCGTGCAATTGCACGTCCAGACCGACAATTCCGGTGCGCAGCGCCTCTACGAGCGTCTCGGTTTCGCCGCCGTCGAAGAACTGGGCAGCCATCTGCACATGCGCTGGCCGGCGGCGCGAACGGGCTGAAGAAGTCCGAGCGGAGCGGGGCAGGCCGCCGGTCCGTTCGCTTCAACAGGTCGGCCCGGCTTAGTTGAATATGGCCTGGTAGAGGAAGCCTTCGCGCTCGCGGGCGACCGGCACCAGGAAGATCCCGACTTCGCCTATTCCGTCGTGACGCATGAGGTACAGCTGCTGCGGGAACAGGAACGACGAGGCGTTGCGGAACAACAGCGAGAACGGTGGACGCATCGTGCCTGGCAGCGGACTTGCCTGCAGCGGACGCGCTTCGACCAGCACGAAGGGCACCTCGCCGTCGTTCATGGTGGCAGCGAACGTCTCGTTTACGTAAGGAGCGAAATGCTGCAGCGTCAACAATTCCATATGGAGTCCCCTTGATCCGGACGCATGGTCGCCGGGTCGCGCGCGCGATGCAAGCGCGCCTCGCTGCTAGCAGAGCTGTGATCAACTAGCCAGGTAAAGAGAGCAGTAGCGTCTGGCGCTGGGGTATATTCCGCCCATGGGTGAGTAGGGGTGGGGTGGGGGTGTGAAATATTTACTCTGTGCCGGTGTTTTGTCGGTGGCTGGCCATTGTCAGGCGCAGCAGGTGTTCAAGTGCGTGAACGGCAAGGATGTGTCGTATCAATCGCAGCCGTGCGAGGCCAACAAGAAAATCGCAAAGATTTGGTCTGCACCGCCAGAGCCGCCGCCAACCGATCAGGATCGACGGCGGGCTGCTTTAAAACGGCAACGTGATGCGGCGGAGTCTGCTTATCTGCGTCGCCTAGCTGGGCGCGAAGGACTGGTTAGTGGGCAAGCGCAACCAATCGGTGCGCAGATTCCTGTTCAGGGGGGCAGTGGGTGTGCTGCGGCTAAGCAATATCGCGATTCGACGTTGCGTGCTGTCGGCATAAATCGAACGCACGACTTGCTGCGCAGCCTGGATGATGCGGTGTATCGGGCTTGTAAGTAGTCGTCTATGGCTACTTGCGAGGGATATTTCGACGAAAGCGGTAGCCTTGATGAGGCGCCAGGGGTCTTTTGTGTCTCAGGATATTTTGTTGATGCCGCAGCTGCTCGGGCGATGGCGGATCAGTGGGTGGCTACTCTAGTCGAATTCGGGGTGCCCTATTTCCACATGGTGGAGTGCGCGCACGGGAATGGAATCTTTGCTGGGATCGATAAAGAGCTACGAATTGAGCTGGTTACTAAGCTCATAGCCCTCATCAAACAGTTCACCTTGTACGGATTTTCTGCGTTCGTCCACGCCAGCCAATTCAAGGCATCTGTGGAGCGCCCCGATGCGTATGTCGCGTGCGCGGAAATGTGCGCCACCGGACTGCTTTCATTCGTTCAGCTCAGGAAGATCGAAGGGGGTATCGCGTACTTCTTTGAGTCCGGCCACAACAGCCAGGGCTTGGCTTACAAGCACATTGCAAAGCGGGTGGAGAAAGAGTCTTCATCTGTAACCTTCTCCGAGAAAACCAAAGTTCCGCTACTTCAGGCAGCGGACTTACTGGCTTGGCAAAGCACTAAGTACATCAAGGACCGCATATCTAAGCAGCGGGCAATGCGCCGCGACTTTGCGAGCCTCTTGGAGCATCCGCATTCGCTGGTCTTCATGCATATGGATAACGAAGGCAGTCCGCAACTTATTTTTGAAGATTGGCCGTTGAGTCGACGTGCGCAGACTACCGCGACTTTGACCATGCATACAGACGGGGCGATTGACTACGCTTGCGAGGATGAGGACTCAACCCCAATCGTGGTCCTTGATGTCCCACTCGGCTGGCGCGAGGGCGCAGGAAAGTTGATACAGGTGTATTTCAATGGCATGGGTGGCAAGAAGCTGGCCCTCGCATTCGATGAAGACCGGTTGCGGCTCGCCATAATGGCGCTCAATCAAGCATTGGAATCGAAAGGTAAACCTGAAGAAAAAGGAGGCTAACTATGGCTAGCGAGTACGAAGAGCTTCGAAAGTTGATCGTTGCTAAGTACAACGATAGCAAGGCGCAACATCTTTATTTTCTGCTTGGCGTCGCAGGCGCTGGAATTGCATTTCTTGTGCAGAAGACAGATGGAGAGTCTTTTACGCTGAGTACTATCTTCGCGATCTTAGCCATGCTTTGTTGGGCAGTGAGTTTCGCTTCAGGGTGTGAAGTCGTTCGGCGCAATCACGAGATCTTGCGCTATGAGCTTGAGTTAGTGAAGGAACGCACTGCTGCGGATAGTGACGGCCGCAGCCATGAAGCCCAATTTGACTTATGGGTGCAAAAGCAATTGGCGTTTATCGGCCAGAAGAATTCTAGAAACACTAAGTTTCAATCAGCACAGCTGGTCATGCTGGGGGCCGGCGTGCTCGCATTTGTGGTGTGGTACATATCGCGGTTGGGCGCTACTTTGATGATGTGCTCGTAATTCGTGAGCAGATGGCCGTAGGCCATGGTGGCGCTTTATCCAGCTCGCAGACGTTCAGGGGTGAACCGGGTGTTGTCTGGTGCCACCAGTTCGCGGCCGGCCATGCGCCAGCCGGTCCAGGAGCCGTAAAGCGGTGTTTTGTTGAGTACGGTGCGTCGACGTGGCAGTGGTGGCAGGTTAGGTTTACCAAAGCGGGTGTGAAGCCAGATCCCCAGCAGGCGGGCTACTATTTAATTTCGCATAATGCATATTATGTAAAATCCTAGATGGAGTGGCACCGGCATTCGGCAAGGCTTTTCCCGTCGTGCGTCCCTTGACCATCACCTGTGTGACCCCTTCTCCCGTCGCAAGAGGCTTCACGATGACTCTGAAGTCTGCGTCCGACGATACAGCGCTTCGAGCTCTACAGTCGGCAACGGTCTGGAAATGAAATACCCCTGGATCTCATCGCAACCGTTGGCGCGCAGGATCTCGTACTGGGCGCGGGTTTCCACGCCCTCGGCTACCACCTTCAACTTCAGACTCTGGGCCATATCGATGACGGCGATGACGATGGCGGCCGCGTCCGGTTTCACCGCAATGTCCCGGATGAAGCCCATGTCGATCTTCAACGTGTCGATGGGAAAGCGTTTGAGATAGGCCAGGTTGGAGTAGCCCGTACCGAAATCGTCCATCGAAATGCCGATGCCCAACGCTTTGAGTTTGCCGAGCACCGCATCGGTTTCGTCCGTCGGCATCATCAAAGAACTTTCGGTGATCTCGATCTCCAACAGGGACGGATCCACGTCGTGCTCCTGCAGCGAGGAAGCGATCAGGTCCGGCAGCCCTTCCAGCACGAACGACTTGCCCGAGACGTTCACCGCCACGTGGAGCGGACCGATCCCGGCCAGACGCCACCGGCTGATCTGGCGGCAGGCCGTGTCGATGACCCAGGCGCTGACCGGCACCGCCAATCGTGTGCCGTCGACAATGGGAATAAAGATCGACGGAAGTACCAGCCCGTGTTCGGGCCGGTTCCATCTCAGCAACGCTTCGACACCGCTCCAGCGCCCATTGTCGGCACGCACCTTCGGTTGGTAATACAACTCGAATTCGCCCTGCGCCAGCGCTTTGCGCAACGCGCTGTCCAATTCCAACTGCTCCAGGGCCAGTGCATTCATCTCGGTGCGGTAGAACCGGAACGTGTCCTGCCCGGCTTCCTTGGCCTTGTACATCGCGGTGTCGGCGTACTTGAGCAGAGTATCGGGGTCTTTGGAGTCGGTGGGAAACACCGCTATGCCAATGCTGGCGGTGATGGTGATCTCATGCTCGCCGAGCAGAAACGGCTTGCGCAGAGCGCTACGAATGCCGTCGGCAACGGCCATGCCGGAGGCCTGTTCGCCTTCGGCATCGACCAGGACCAGCGCGAATTCGTCGCCACCCAGTCGCCAGACGGTTTCCCGGATATCCAGACAGCCGGCCAGACGCTGACTGATCTGGCGCAGCAGTTCGTCGCCCAGCGCGTGACCCAGGGTGTCGTTGATGGTCTTGAAGCGGTCCAGGTCCACGAGTAGAACCGATACCCTCCAGCGATGCTCGGCTGCTTGACCGATGGTCCGTTTCAGCGATTCGTTGAACAGTATCCGGTTGGGCAGCCCGGTCAGCGCATCGTAGTGGGAGAGATAATCCAGCTCTTCTTCCTTGGCGATGTGTTCCAGGCCGAAGGCGATGTCGCCCACCAGTTCCTGCAGCAGTTCGATCTCCTCGCGATCGAAGAAATCGACGTCCGCGGCGAACAGGGTCAGCACATGGACGCGTTCCCGCACGGTCAACGGAAAAGCAGCCATGGCACGATAGCCGTGCTCGATCAGCTCCGCTTTGGCCGAAGCGACTGCCGAATCGAATTGCAGATCGTTGCAAATGACAGGATGCAGCAAGCGGGCTGCGCGGCTTGCAGGCCGATCCTGATAAGAGGAATCCGGTACCGCGCTCAGGCGGACATGATCGATATAGGCATCGGTGCCTCCGCTCCAGGCAACCACCCTGCCCTCCAGGGTTTCGGGGTCGATGGATCCGATCCAGGCCAGTTTGAACAATCCCACATCGACCGCAACGCGACAGACCTCCTCCAGCAATTCGTTGCGGTCGCGTATGCGCACGATGGCCGAGTTGATTCCGCTCCTGACTTCCTTGATGCGGGTCAGTCGCTTGATCTTCTCCTGCTGGTTCCGGGCTTCGGTGATATCGGCGGCAATGCCGGCGATGCGATAGATGCGCTGGATGGCGCCGGGGATCGGAAAGCTGCGCACGCGGATCCAGCGCACCGCTCCATCGGGACGAACGATGCGGTACTCGTGATTGAACGGACTTCTGGCGTTGGCAGGACTGAAGATCGACGTGGCCTGCTGGCGATCGTCCGGATGGACCAGATCCAGCCACGACCGGGGAGCGGCGTGGATGCTCGCACAACTTCTCCCGTAGATCGCCTGGAAAGCGGGACTGATGTAGAGGAACTGCCCGCTGCGCGGATCGACCAGGAAGAAGGCCTCATCGATGCTCTCAGCGAGTTGCCGGAACCGCAGCTCGCTCTCGCTCAGTTCCTCCACCACGCGCTTGCGTTCGGTGACTTCTATCTGAAGCTGGTCGGCGTGCTGCTTTATTTCCAGGTACAGGCTTCCGTTTTCGTAGATCCGGCCGGCTTGCGCAGACAGGATCTCGAGCAGGCGCTCGTCTTCGGCGCTGAACTCGTCCGCACCGACCTTGCCGCTGAGGCAGACCCAACCGTACACATGGATCAACGACACGATGGGAGCGACCAACACGTTGTGCGCCCGGGGGTGCATGGCCGGCAACCCCACCGCGGCCGGATCGCCCCCGGGGTTGCGCATGCGAACCGACTTGCGCTGGAGGTTGGCGCTCCCGACCACCCCCTGCCCAAGCAACGGCCGGCCGAGCAGGTCGGCCGTTTCCTGTTGCATGCCGCTTGCAGCGACGAACTCCGCCTCGCCATCGTCGTCGCGCTTGCCGATGACGAGCATCGCGTACGTGGCGCCGATGAGTTCTCGGGCGGCGTGGCACACGGTCCCGAGCAGGCGCTTGGGGTCGCGCTCGGAGGCCAGCTGAAGATCGATATCGATCAACGCAGCCAAGCGTGCATTGGTCTGCCGCAACACGTCGGCGGTCTCGGAGAGTTTGTCGGTGATCAGGCGCAAATGGCGTTCGCCGAACTCATCCGCCGGGCCCGGCAACGGCCTGTCGACGTCGGCCAGCACGTTCTCGACCGCCTGCAGGATCAGTTCGGGCTCGCATGGCTTGGGAAGAATGCTCTGCACGCCGCAGGCCCGGGCCAACTCCTCCGCTTCGGCACCGTGGAAGTGGGCCGTGTAGAACATCACCGCCGTCCGTGCGATCGCCGGCTCGGCGCGCAGTCGGCGCACCAGTTCGTAGCCGTCCATTGTCGGCATAAGGATGTCGGCGATCACCAGATCCGGCCGTTCCGCGCGAACCAGGACCAGCGCCTCCGCTCCGTCCTGCGCGGCCAGCAGCCGATGGCCCTTGTAACCCAGGAGCACGGTCAGGAAATCGCGGTTTTCCTCGCGATCGTCGACGATCAGGATAGTGGCCACGCTCAACGGCCCTCGCTGAAGCACGCTTCCACTTCTTCAAGCAATCGCTGCGGCTCTATCGGCCGGAACAGATACTTCCTGGCGCCGTGCGCAATTCCCTTGGTGCGTGCTTCCTCATTGGTGAAAGTCGAGGAAATGAATACGAACGGTATCTGGCGGAGTTGCGGATCGGCCTTGACCGCATCGATCAGGTCGTAGCCGTTGCCATGCGGCATGCAAACATCGGAAAGGATCAGGTCTGGCCGTGAACTCCGCGCCAGTTCCATGGCCTGTCCCGCGTTGCTGGCCGTCACTATCCGATAGCCGAGTCCTCCGAACAGGCCTTCGATCAGTTCGAGATTGGCCGGCAGATTGTCGACCGCCAGGATGGTACGGCCGTTGGTATCGGTACCGACCGGCGCCGCTTGAGTCGCGGTCTGCAACCTCTCCATCGCGTTGCGCAGCTCCGGCCGCAAATAGGCCTCGACCTGATTGATGAATGTGGTCGGGTCTATGGGCTTGGACAGATACCCGTTGAAACCCGCCGCCAGGACCTTGGCCCGGTCGCCGACCATCGCCAGCGCGGTGACTGCGACGATGGCCAGGCCGGAAAGCTCCGGATGAGCGCGGATACGCCGCACGACTTCGTAGCCGTCTATGTCGGGCAACTGCACGTCGCACAGAATCAGGTCCGGATGCTCGCGTTCGGCCAGCGCGACACCGCTGCTGCCATCGCACGCGGTCAGCGCCGGGTAGCCGAATGCTTCCAACAGATAGCGCATCAATTCCAGGTTGTCCGGATTGTCGTCGATGGCCAGAATCCGTGCGGCCATGATGGTCACTCCTTCAATATCAGAGTGAAGGTGCTGCCCTGCCCGCTTGCGCTGCTGAACACGATCTCGCCGTCCAGCAGCTCCGCCAGTTTCCGGCTCAGGTGCAGTCCGAGCCCCGTGCCTTCGTGCCGGCGCCCGGCCGAAGAGTCGATCTGCGCGAACGCCGCGAAGAGCTTCGCCTGGTCCTCGTCGCAGATTCCTATGCCGGTGTCTTCGACGCTGATCCCGATCAGGTTCCGTTCGCCGGCGCGGCGTTCCCGCACGTGCAGATGCACGCTGCCTTCATCGGTGAACTTGATCGCATTGCTGGTCAGGTTGAGGATGATCTGGGTCAACGCGCGCCGGTCGGTACGCAGCACCAGATCCGCTTCAGGCAGGGTCATCAGCAACGCCAGGGATTTCGCTTCCGCCTGCGGACGGAGCGAGGCGACGACATCCGCTATCACGCGCTGGCAGACAACGGGTTCGATCCGCAGCTCTACCTTGCCCGCTTCTATCTTGGCGAGATCCAGCAGATCGTTGATCAGCGCGAGCAGGTGGCGCGCGCTGCCCTGCACGGTCTTGAGCTGCTTTTCCTGATCGGTGTTCAACGGGCCAGGCAGTTTCATCAGCAAAGTTCCGGTGAAGCCGATGATCGCGTTGAGCGGCGTTCGCAACTCATGGCTCATGCTGGCCAGAAAACGATCCTTGGCCAGATTGGCGTTCGACAATTCCATGTTCTTTTCCTGAAGCGCCTGCTCGAAGCGCTTACGCTCGGTGATGTCGCGGACGACGGCGGTGAAGAACGCGCCGCGCGCGGTGCTCCAGGTGGCGATGGATATCTCGATCGGGAATTCGAATCCGTCCTTTTTCCGCGCCCGGATTTCAACGGTTTTCCCGATGATGCGCGACTCGCCGGTAGTGAGATACCGCCCGAATCCCGCCTTGTGCGCGTCCCTGTATTGCTCCGGCATGAGCAGCTCGAGGAGCGCGCCCTCTGCTTCTTCCATCGAGTAGCCGAACATGCGCTCGGCCGCGACGTTGAGATAGGTGATGCGGCCCAGCTGGTTGGCCGATACGATCGCATCGCTGGCGGTCTGCGCGACCGCGCGGAACTGTTCTCGGCTTTCGCGCAGTTCCGCCTCGAAATTCTTGCGCTCGGTGATGTCGCGGATAGCGCTGGAAACCAGGATTCCGTCTTCCGTATGCAGCGGACTGAGGCTGATCTCGATCGGGAATTCCCGGCCGTTCTTGCCGCGGCCATGGAGCTCCAGCCCTACCCCCATCGGCCGGGCCTTTGGATCGGAGAAAAAACCGTTGCGGTGTCCGGGATGCTGATCGCGGTAGCGCTCCGGCAACAGGAACTCGACCTGCTGGTCGAGCAGTTCGCTGCGCGAATAACCGAAGACCGTTTCGGTTTGCGCATTGACCAGCACGATCCGACCCTGCCGGTTGACGATGACGATCGCGTCGGGTGCCGATTCCAGCAAATCGCGGAACTTCTGCTCCGCCTTTTTGCGCCCGCTGATGTCGCGGATGGCGCTCACCACCAACGTGCCGTCCTCGGTTCGCATAGGGCTCAAGCTGATCTCTACCGGAAACTCCGTACCGTCTTTGCGCAGACCGTAGAGTTCGAGCCCCATGCCCATCGTGCGCGGATGCGGCTGCTCGAAATAATCGGAGCGGTGGCCGGCATGCATTCCCCGGAAACGGCCGGGAAGCAGCTGCTCGATCGATTGCCCGGGCAGCTCCCCTCTCTGGTACCCGAAGAGCGATTCGGCCTGGGAGTTGGAATGAACAATGCGACCGCTGCGGTCGACCATCAGAATACCGTCGGGCATGGATTCGAGCAGATCGCCGAACCGTGTTTCGACCACCGCGGTTCCTGCTTTTCCGTCGTTCATCACGCCTGATCCTTCGGGCCAGGGTGCTGCGGTCGAGAGCAACCGCGCCGATCCCGAAACCACACGACGATCCGACAGGAAGTGCGGCAGTGTTCGCCCGCAAGGCGCCGCTTCGGCACCGGTTGGCTCATCAATTGGCCGCATGGCGACATCGACGATTACCCCCTCCTTGCACAACCATCCGTTCCCACGGGTTTTGAATATACCCCTATTCAATCCCCGGGTTCATGGGAGCACACGGAGCGAGAGTTGCAACGTAAATAGTTCACACCCACACAGCGCGCGAGTCGGGCAAGCGTTGGACTGGAACACCTCGAGTTGGCGGCCATCGCCTGACGACAACTCGCAGGTAGGTGAGAAATCGTTCCCTCACGGCGACCGGGGAAACTCGAGCATGAGTACGCATGACTGCGTCGCATTCGTGGATTGGCCCTTGACCAAATCGCATTCGACTGTTTTAACTAATCACTTGGCTATTTCACAAATATCTTGTTATAAATCAATTTGTTATGACATCATATTAAAGTCATTTACAAGGATGACCCGACACCTCCAGCCCGACTCCGTTTCGGCAAACCTGAAGGCCCGCAGAGAACGTCACCGTAGCTGCGCTATCACTGCCAGCACGAGCAGGTGCAATGGGTAGATCGCGTAGAAGGCCCAGCGGTGGCGTTGCAGGCCCCAGGTGCCCAGGCTGGCGAGCGCGATCACGGGTAACGCTGCCAGCGCCCACCAGGAATCGTTGACCAGATAAAGCGATCCCATCGCCAACCCAAAAAGAATGCCGGCAACCACATTACGTTTTTGCAGCAGGTAGACCGTAGCCATGACCAGGCCGATGCCGGGCCAATTGTATTCAACAACCAGACCGGCGAGCACGAACACAGCGCAGGCTCCCGCCCGGTTTTTTCGCTGCGCCAACTGCAGGCACCAGATGGCCGCTGCGAAGGTGAACAGCACGTTCAACGGCACCACGCGCTGGAACAACCACCAGTGTGGAATCTGCGCCAGGACGGCCACCAGGCATATCCGCAACAGAACCCGCTGCAGATCCGCACCAGGCCGCGCAAGGTTGTAACCAAGCACGCACGCGAAGATCGGAAATACCAAACGCCCAAGTTCGGTAAGCGCCGGCAGCTCGCGTTGAAACAATCCGGCGTTGATGTGATCGCCGAACATCAACAGCACACCAAGCCACTTGAGTAATTCGAGCGCGCCGGTAGAAAGCTGAAAACGCATCATGTACCTGGACAGAATTATTCCCCTTCCCTGAATCCTGTTTTGGTCTGCACCGGACTACCTCTCGGCACAGGCTTGCTGATCTGAAAGCGTGCTTCGTTCAGTATGGCATGTGCAGAACGGCCTGCAATAAATGCGCGCGACTTGGCCCATCTGGTGCTATTTGGCGAAGTTGTAGTGCCGCCTTGGTCCCCTACTCCGTCTTGTCAACGACAGAGTGGGATCCAGATTGGATCGAAGCGCAGCACCAGCGGTCGCATTAGCAACGACCCATGCCAACTTGGCATGGCAGCGGCGAATCTTTTCATTGGACCCACGGTCCCCGTCCGTCCTAACCTCCCGGTTGACGCGGCCTTGCGCGTTTCCTGCGGCGCAGCCCCAGGCCGCATACCGGAGGGGTCCATGCGTCAATCGAGCTTTCTGCGACTTCTACGCGCACTGCTGCTCACCGGCAGCCTTTCCGTGATGGCTGCCGCGGCAACCGCGGCGCCGCCCTCGAATGATTTTCATCAATGGGCCGCCACGCCGCCTATGGGCTGGAATAGTTGGGACGCCTTCGGCACCACGGTGACCGAAACGCAGATCAAGCAGCAGGCCGACTTCATGGCCGCCAAGCTCAAGGCGCACGGCTGGCAATACATCACGGTGGATATCCAGTGGTATCAGCCCACTGCCAAGGGCCACGGTTATGAGGAAGGCGCCACCCTGGCCATGGATGACTTCAGTCGTCTTGTACCGGCGCCAGAGAAGTTTCCCTCGGCCGCCGGCGGCCAGGGCTTCAAGCCCCTGGCCGACTACGTGCACGGCAAAGGGCTGAAGTTCGGCATCCACATGATGCGCGGCATCCCGCGCCAGGCGGTCAAGCGGAACACACCGATTCTGGGCACCGGTCTGCGCGCTGCGGACATCGCCGATATCGACAGCATCTGCTCCTGGAACCCGGACATGTACGGCGTGGACATGTCCAAACCGGGTGCACAGCTCTACTACGATTCGCTGATGCAGCAGCTGGCCGACTGGGGCGTGGACTTCGTCAAGGTCGACGACCTCAGCCGCCCTTACGACCAGAACCGGGCAGAAATCGAGGCCATCCGCAAGGCGATCGACAAGACCGGCCGGCCTATCGTGTTCAGCACTTCGCCTGGCGAAACGGCTTTGTCGGCTGGCGCTCACGTCAACCAGCACGCCAATATGTGGCGGATCAGCGACGATTTCTGGGATCGTTGGGAGTTGCTGCTGCCTCAGTTCAAGCGCCTGCACGACTGGACGCCGTACCGGATCGCCGGCGCGTGGCCGGATGCGGACATGCTGCCGCTGGGTATCGTCGAATTCGACCGCCCTACCCGCTTCACTCGCGACGAACAGATCACTCTGATGACCTTGTGGAGTATCGCGCGCTCTCCGCTCATCCATGGTGGCGACCTGACCCGGACCGATCCGTTCACCCTGTCCTTGCTCACCAATGACGAAGTACTTGCCGTCAACCAGCGCAGCGCGCACAACCGCCAACTGTTCCGCACCGACGACGGGCTGATCGCCTGGGTCGCCGATGCGGCGGATGGCAAGTCCAAATATCTGGCGGTATTCGATACCCGTGATGCCGCCGGCCCGGCAACCGGCGATCGCACGGTTCCGGTGGAAATGGCAGCACTGGGACTGCAAGGACAGGTGCAGGTACGGGACTTGTGGAATCGCACGCAGCTGAAGCCGGTGAGCGGCACCTTCAAGCCGCAGGTCGCACCGCACGGCGCCCGTCTGTTCCTTCTCAGTTCCACCGCTGACCCATCGGCGCCGCAGCGATGACGGCATCGCCCGCCATCGCTCTCTGGATCTAGATCCGCCATGAGTATCGACCAAGCCAGCAGGTTCAGCCGGCGCACCTTCGTCAAATCCCTGGCGCTTGCCGCGGCCACTCCGCGCGTTGCATGGGCCGGCTTCGGCGGCGCTGCCGGAACCGGCGCAACCCGTATGTTCGCGTTTGCCGACATCAATCTGGGCGCGGGTGTGTTCGCACATTCCCATACGGTCAATCGTCGCTACCTGGCCGCACTGGTAGTCGACCGCCTGGTCGCGCCTTACCGGATCGAAGCGACGCTGGTGCCGCGTGCGCCCAAGTACCCCAACTGGGAATCGATGGGCCTGGAAGGACACACTGCCGGCCACTACCTGTCGGCCCTGGCTCAGGAAGCGGCTCAGGGCGATGCGGAGATGCATCAGCGCCTCGACTATATGGTGGCCGAACTGGCCGCCTGCCAGCAGGCCAACGGCGACGGCTACGTCGGTGCTGTTCCCAACGGCCGCGCGCTGTGGAGCAAAATTTCCGCGGGCACGGGCGATGCCAGCTCCTTTTCGCTGAGCGATGCCTGGGTGCCGTTCTACAACCTGCACAAGATGTTCGCCGGCCTGCGCGATGCTTGGCGGTATGCCGGCAACCGTCAGGCCCGCGAGGTCCTGATCGGCTTCGCCGACTGGGCCGATCGCCTGGTGGCCGGACTGGACGAGCAGCAGATGCAGGCGCTGCTCGCCACCGAGCATGGCGGCATGAATGAAGTGCTGGCCGACGTTTACGCCATCACCGGCGATCGGCGCTATCTGGCCTTGGCCCGGCGTTTTTCCCACCGCACCCTGCTGGAGCCTCTGCTGCGTCGCCAGGACGCCTTGGACGGCCTGCATGCCAATACCCAAATTCCGAAGGTCATCGGCTTCGCCCGCATCGGCGAACTGGACAACGACCAGGCCTGGATCGACGCGGCCGCCTTCTTCTGGGAGATGGTGACCCAGCGCCGCAGTATCGCTTTCGGCGGCAACAGCGTGCATGAGCATTTCAATCCCGCCGACGACTTCAGTTCGATGGTGAGATCGCCGGACGGACCGGAAACCTGCAACAGCTACAACATGCTGCGGCTGAGCATGCAGCTGTACCGGCTGGATCCGCAGCCGCGCTACGCCGATTTCTACGAACGCACACTTTTCAATCACATCCTTTCCAGCCAGCATCCGCAGCACGGCGGCCTGGTCTATTTCACTCCGATCCGTCCACGTCATTACCGGGTCTATTCGCAACCGCAGGAATGCTTCTGGTGCTGCGTGGGAACCGGCATCGAGAATCACGGCCGTCACGGTGCGTTCGCCTACGCGCACGACGCGCGTTCGCTGACCGTCAACCTGTACATGGCCTCGCAACTGCAGTGGCGCGAGCGGGGGCTGGTTCTGCGCCAGGACACGCGCTTCCCGGACGAAGAGTCGAGCCGGCTGACCCTGCAGCTGCGCAAGCCCCAGCGCTTCGATCTGCGTCTGCGCCACCCGTACTGGCTGGATGGGCCACTCACTGTTCGCGTCAACGGCCAGTCCTGGCCGCTGCAATCCACCCCCTCCTCCTATGCCGGCATAGAGCGCAACTGGGCCGACGGCGACACCGTCGAGATCGACCTGCCACTGCGCACCCGCGTCGAGGGACTGCCCGACGGCTCGGACTACGTAGCGCTGATGCACGGCCCGATCGTATTGGCCGCACGCACCGGCACCGACGGTCTGGAGGGGCTGATCGCCGACGATGGCCGCGGCAGCCATACCGCCCCAGGTCCGCAGCTGCCGTTGGATCGCGCGCCCATGTTGGTAGGCGATCGTGCTGCGCTGGCAGCGCAACTCAGGCCGGTGCCGGGACGTCCGCTCACCTTCGAGGCTGACGGACTGATCCAGCCCGGCGCGTTCAATGGACTGCGGCTGGAGCCGCTGTTCCGCGTGCATGATGCGCGCTACATCGTGTACTGGCGCACCGCCACCGCTGCCGCCTATCCCGCCGTGGTTCGCCAGATCGAGGCAGACGAACGCGAGCGCCAGGCATTGGAGAACGGCACCCTGGACCAGGTGACAGCAGGCGAACAGCAGCCCGAAGTCGACCACCAGTACAAGGGCGAGGACAGCAATACCGGCGTCCGCATGGGGCGCCACTGGCGCGATACCGGCAAGTGGATTTCCTATCGATTGAAGGCGCCGGACAATACCGACCCGAACACTGCCATCGAGCTACTGCTCACTTTCTACGGTGGCGACCGCAACCCGGGCTTCGATCTGCTGGCCGATGGTCGCCGACTGGCCACCCTCACTTTGAAAGGCGACGCGAAAGACACGTTCGTCGAGCGCAAGATCGCCTTGCCTCAGGATCTCGTCAGGAACGCCATTCGCCAGGGCATCACCATCAGGCTGGTTGCTGCCGCCAGACAACGAACCGGCAGCCTGTTCGATCTGCGCCTTCTGCGCGTACAAACGAACTGAGGCCCTATGCAGTTTCGCCCCTCCCGACATCGTTTCCCCAAGAACGCGCGACCACACAGAGAGAACAATTCCATGCTCAAGATCCTTGCGATGGCCACCACCCTCTTCCTCGGCTTGAGTGCCGGCGCGGCGACGGCCGCAACGCTCCAGGCGAATGCGACCCTGCAGGCCGACAAACCCGGGCCGCAGATCAGCCGCAACCTCTACGGCCAGTTTTCCGAGCACCTGGGTGGCGGCATCTATGACGGCATCTGGGTAGGCGAGAAAAGCTCCATTCCCAACGTCCGCGGCATTCGCACCGACGTAGTCGAAGCCCTGAAGGCCATCAAGACACCGATGGTGCGCTGGCCCGGCGGATGTTTCGCCGACGAATACCTCTGGCGCGACGGCATCGGCCCACGCGACCAGCGCCCTGTGCGCAAGAACAACTGGTGGGGCGGTGCGGCCGAGACCAACGCTTTCGGCACCCATGAATTCATGGATTTCGTGGAGCAGATCGGCGCCGAGGCCTATGTCTCGATCAACGTCGGCAGTTCAACTCCAACCTATATGCGCGAATGGGTCGAATACATGACCTCGCCGGGTCAGGACACCCTGGCCCAGGAGCGGCGCAAGAACGGGCGCGACAAACCATGGAAAGTTGCGCTATGGGGCATCGGCAACGAAAACTGGGGCTGCGGCGGCAACATGACGCCGGAGTACTACGCCAACGAGCTGCGCCGCTTCGGCAGCTTCTTCCATCAAGGCGAAGACAACCCCGGCCTGCGTGTGGCTACCGGCCCCAGCGGCGACGACACCCGCTGGACCGAAGTGCTGATGAAGGACTCCAGCAAGTTCATGGACGCCCTCAGCCTGCACTACTACACGCTGCCCACGGGCGACTGGAAGACCAAGGGCGCCGCCACCGGTTTCACCCAGCAGGAATGGGTCGACACCTTCGCCCAGACCCTGAAGATCGACGACTTCATCAAACGCCACTCGGCGATCATGGACACCTATGATCCGGAAAAACGCGTCGGCCTGTATGTCGACGAATGGGGCACTTGGTACGACGTCGAGAAAGGCACCAACCCGGGTTACCTGTACCAGCAGAACACCCTGCGCGACGGGGTGCTGGCAGCGGCCAATTTCAACATCTTCCACCGGCACGCCGACCGCGTGCGCATGACCAGCGTCGCCCAGACCATCAACGTACTGCAATCGATGATCCTCACCGATGGCGGCAAGATGGCGCTGACTCCCACCTACCACGCCTTCAAGATGTACGTGCCGTTCCAGGACGCGACATCGCTGCCGCTGGAACTGACCACGCCGGACTTCAGTGCCGGCGGCAAAACCATTCCGGCGATCAACGCTTCGGCGGCGCGCGCCAAAGACGGCAAGGTCTTCATCGGCATCGCCAATATGGATCCACAGGACCGCGTGCAACTGGATATCGACCTCGGCGCTGTGAAAGCGAACGCAGTCTCGGGCGAGGTGCTCACCGCAGACCGGATGGATGCGCACAATGTTCCCGGGAAAACGTCGACCATCGCGCCTGTGCCCTACACCGGCGGCCGGATCAGTCAGGGCAAGCTCGTGCTCGACATCCCGGCCAAGTCGGTCGTGGTGGTCAGGCTCGACTAAAGGGCGAGAAGAACAACCACCGCCTGCCGGATCAGGAGTTCTGCCATTCGATCAGGAATGTCCTGCGGAGTGTTTCCCCCGGCAGAACTATCATCGGCCCGATGTTGAATGCATCGGGCGGACCGCTTTGCGGTTCTACGCAGGTAGCGAAGGCGGTTTGGTCGTAGACCACCCAGTGCGTGCAATCCGAGCTCAGCCGCAGGCTTTGGCCTGCGCGTTGGAGCACGATCGGCGCCTGATTGATGAAGCAGTCGTCCCACGGACCTGGCGATGGGTCCATCAGGGGCAGCGTCGCGATTTCCTGATGGTCGCGCGGATACATTCTGCTGGGCGAGAACTGCAGTTGTTCCGGTTTCCGGAACCAGGGATGCCAGCCGATGACGGCTGGCATCGGAACCGCGCCGGCGCGTACCGACAGCTCCATTTTCAACCTACCCTCCTCGCCCACGTCGATCCGCTGATACGCGGTCCCGCCGAACGGCCAGCGTTCGTCTTCGGGTAAAGCCAGCGAAAGCTCTACGGTATGGGTTTCCTGCACTTCCACCTGCCACGGCATTGCGAAAGCGACGCCATGGATGGCATGCCCATCCAGGTTCAAAGGCAGCTGGTACTTCCGCCCCTGGAAATCGAACCGACCCTGGCGAATGCGCCCTGCCCACGGCAGCATCGGATAGCATCCCCAGGCGATCATCGCCGGATTGGCTTCATCGTAGTCAATGAGGTGATCGATGCCGTCGTACTGGATCTGCGCGATGCGCCCACCGGCCTGCGGTGCGACGGCTACCCGCAGGTCCCCGTTTGCGATCGTGATCAAGGACCCCGGCGCCATGGGCGCCATCGCATCCGGCGCAGGCGGGCGGCGTGAACTAGCCGCCATAGGGGTCGATAGTCTGGATCCTGCCCTGCCCGTCGTAATGTAGTTCGGTCACCTTGACCGAACGCAGGTGAGTCACGCCGCCGGAGAGAAGGGAGTCGTGATAGAAAAGATACCAGCGATCCTGGAACCGGCAGATCGAATGATGGGTCGTCCAGCCCACCACCGGTTGCAGAATCACGCCCTGATAGATGAAAGGCCCATACGGGCTGTCGCTCAGCGCATAGCACAGCAGATGCGTATTGCCTGTTGAATACGAGAGGTAGTACTTGCCCAGATGCTTGTGCATCCAAGGGCCCTCGAAGTATCGACGCGCATGGTCGTCGGCGCGGAGCGGTTGCCCTGCTTCATCCACTATCAGCACTTCGCGCGGCGCTTCGGCGAACTGCTTCATGCCCGTCTCCAGCCGCGCTACGCGTGGACCCAGCGCCGGTTGGTCCGCTGCCGGTTCTTCATGCGAGGGGTCGTAAAGGTTGTCGCGATACTTCTGCAGTTGCCCGCCCCAGAGTCCGCCGAAATACAGGTAGCAGGTTCCATCGTCGTCGGTGAAGGCGGCCGGATCTATCGAATAACTGCCCTCGATCGCCTGCGGCTCGGCCAGGAAAGGACCCGCGGGGTCTTCGCTCACCGCCACGCCGATCCGGAAAATTCCGTCCGCGCGCTTGGCCGGAAAATACAGGTAATAGCGGCCGTCGCGATACGCCGCATCCGGCGCCCACATCTGTCGCTCGGCCCAGGGCACGTCTTTGATATGCAAAGCGACGCCGCAATCGATCGCTTCGCCTTCAGGCGAATCCATGCGCAGTACGTGGTAGTCCTGCATGCCGAAATGATCGCCGTCGTCGTTGAACGGGATACCGGCATCGATGTCATGGGACGGGTAGATATAGAGACGGCCATCGAACACGTGCGCCGACGGGTCGGCCGTGTAGATATGGCTCACCAGCGGCTGCGAAATGGCCTTGGCGGCCAGCGCTTTCAGATCGGCCGAGGCCGGTTCATCGGACATGGCGGTACGGATTCCTATGGATGTTGAATGCTCAGGAAGCGGCGGCGCTCTGCAGCCTGCGCGCGCCCAACTCGCTTTCGATGCGCGACTCCATCTTCTTGTCGATCTTGTAAAGGAACAACATGGCTACGGCGATCAGGAACGGAATGGAGCAGAACACGCTGATCGCCAGACGAATGCCGTTCACCGTTTGCGGCGGCTGCGCGCCCGCATCGGCGTCATAGCCGTAGTAGGCAAGAATGCCGGCCACCAGTGCGCCGCCTATGCTGAGCCCGATCTTCAGACCGCAAAGCATGGCCGAGAAGATGATGGCGGTGGCGCGCCGGTTGTTCTTCCACTCCGAGTAGTCGGCCACATCGGCGATCATCGCCCACAGCAAGGGAATGGTGATGCCGTAGGAAAATCCGTGCAGGATGTAACTGACGAACACCAGCCAGATCGACTCGGGCGAATAGAAGTAGAACGCCAGCAGGAATAGCGTGGAGACCAGCAAAGCGGCGCCGAAAACATCGCGCTTTCCAAAGCGGTCGGCCAGCCGCCGCGAAAACCCGATGCCCACGATCATGAAGATGATGCCGCCGGCATTGAACAGGCTGAAGGCGGAAGTCGGCGCATCCTTGGGCCAGGCGAACGCTGCCAGGCCCGCACTGGTCAGCAGCGCATTCAATCCTTCTATGAATCCGTTGAACCCGACGCCTTGCAGGAACGCTGCCAGCGCCGGCTCGCTCAGGTAGTACTGGAAATAGTAGATGTACATCCCGCCCTTCAAGGCCAGGTTGACGAACACCAGGATGGTTAATGCCAGCATCACCAGCCACGGCCCGTTGTGCGCCAGGTCGCGCAAGTCCTGCATTACCCCGGACTTCTGTTCGGTCACGGGCACGATGCGCTCGTGGGTGGTGAAGAACGTGATGAGGAAGAATACGGTCCCGGCCACGGCGAAGATCGCCATGGTGTTCTTGAAGCCTTCCACCTTGTCGCCATTGCCCAGGATCAGCACCAGCGGCAGCAACAGCACCTGGATGATGAACTGCGCCACCATCACGGCCACGAAACGGTAGGACGACAGGCTGTTGCGCTGGTCCATGTTGCCGGTCAGCACCCCGCTGAGCGCGGAGTAAGGCAGGTTGTTGGCGGCATAGACCAGTATCAGCAACGTATAAGTGATCAGCGCGTAGATGACTTTCCCGTGCGCGCCCAGATCGGGAGTGCTGAAGGCCAGCAAGGACAGCACCCCGAACGGGATCGACGTCCACAGGACCCACGGCCTGAACTTTCCCCAGCGGGTCGTGGTGCGGTCGGCGATGAGCCCGATCAGGGGCGTGAACACGAAGGCGCCCAGCAATCCCACCACGAAGATCACCTTGGCCGCCGTGGCCGCCGGTATCCGGTAGACGTCGGTGTAGAAGAACGCCAGGTAGGTGATCAGGGTCTGGAAGATGAGATTGGCGGCCAGATCGCCCAGGCTGTACCCGATCTTTTCCTTGACCGAAAGAATTTCCGTGGGCTGGTTCATGGTCTCTGGCTTTCTGCTGGTGCGGCGATGGTTGGACCCACCGGCACTGCGGCCGCTGGGAGGAAGATACGGCCTGCCGGCTTCTGTCGCTGGCACGGTCCTTGGGGCATTGCCGGCCTATCCATGCAGCCGCAGAGCTTAGGAAAATTCATTACGGTCCAGGCAGCCGCCTCAGGACCAGATCGCATTGCACGGGATACCGTTGTTCTTGCGACGACGCGATGCCTACTCCCCTCCCCGTTTCAGATGCCCGAAGTGTTGCGTAGAAGCCCTGATCGGCAGGGGCTATTGGAACTGCAGACCCCAGCCCTTATTCTCAGGAATGGTAGCGCTACCATTTTTTGTCTGCACGCTGCGGAGCAACATGAAAATGAAACAGCACGTCACCTGAGGCAAACCGCAGGCCCGCAGTCCCGTGCGAGCTCTAGTGGCTGCTCCGGCGCATAACCAAAAGGCTAGTCCGCTCGAGCGACCGTTCCGCCTAATTACCGAATCAGGTGCGATGCTGCGATCTCGCCAAACCCCTCCCTTTCATCGCAGCGCGCATCGAGGCCGGGCTTCCTCCCCGGCTTACTATCAATCGTGAAAACTCGTCAAAGCCACTTAGGTGCCGCATCATGCCCGCCAGCCACCAACATCATGGAACCAGCATGCCTTCCCCACTCCGCTTCGCTCTCGCAGTCCTGTCCGTTGCCCTGCTGGCGTCCTGTGTGGCGGCCGGCGCTTCCCGCCAATCCTTTTCCAACATCGGCCGCCTGACCGTATTCGACGATTCGTTTCACGAGGTGGTGGCGCCTGACGCCAGGATCGAGAAGATCACCGAGGGCTTCACCTGGGCCGAAGGTCCTGCGTGGGTCCGCGAAGGCAACTATCTGCTTTTCACCGACGTGCCCGAAAACATGATGTACCGCTGGAGCGAGCGCGACGGCCTCTCTGTTTTTCTGAAGCCGTCCGGCCTTGCCGGACCGGTCCCGGATACCCTCCGTGAGGCGGGCGCCAATGGCTTGTATGCAGAGCCGGCCGGGACGGTTGTGCTGGCCGACTCCGGAACGCGTGTCGTGGCCAGGTTCGATCCGGAGACGAAACAGAAAACCACACTCGCGGCTGGATATGAAGGAAAGAAATTCAACAGTCCGAACGATGTGGTCAGGCGCAGCGACGGCGCGGTGTTCTTCACCGACCCTCCCTACGGATTGAAGGACCTGGACCAGTCCCCGGTCAAGGAACTGAAATTCAATGGCGTATATCGCGTCGATACCAACGGCAGCGTCCACCTGCTGGACGATGGATTGAGCTTCCCGAACGGCATCGCGTTGTCGCCGGACGGGCGCACGCTTTACGTCTCGAACTCGGACCCGAAACGACCGCTGTGGATGGCATATTCGCTGGATGATCAAGGCAATGTCACCGGCAAACGCGTGTTCGCCGATGCTACCGACCTGTTGGGGGAAGGCGTTCCGGGTTTGCCGGACGGCATGGCCGTTGCCCAGGACGGACGTCTGTTCGCCACCGGGCCGGGCGGTGTGCTGGTCTTCGATGCCGACGGCAAGCGCCTTGGCCGTATCGAAACCGGTGTGGCGATCTCCAACTGCGCTTTCGGCGACGACGGGCACACGCTTTATATGAGCTCGCACACCCTGGTGGCACGGGTGCGCTTGAAGGCCACGGGTCTGCAGTTCGGTCGATAAAGGTTTGAACAATTAAATTCTTATTTAGTCCGTCGACGGAAGATAAAAAATAAATCGTCATCCCAGCGAAAGCTGGGATCCATTTTGATCTTGCTTGTGGCATGAAGCCTCAAAGTCAAGATGGATCCCAGCTTTCGCTGGGATGACGATGACCTGATGACGCCGCGCAGGCGAACAGGCAGGGCCCTGCCAACCACCCGCATCACTTCGCCTGCCCCTCTCGGCCCCGCACACCCTGCGGGCGCCAAGCGAGAGGGGCGTGAATCGCAAAGCCTATTCCGTTACTTCGAAGCGTTTCTTGAGTCGGATATCCGCACTCGATGCTCCCAGCTGCACTTCGTATGCGCCTGCATCGACGGCATACGCTTTGCGTTCGGCATCGTAGTGCCGCAATGCTGCCTCGGGAGTGAAAGTGAACGACACTTCGCGTTCCTCGCCAGGCTGCAGGTTCAAACGCTCAAAGCCGCGCAGATCCTTCAATGCACGCTCACGCTTGGGCTGGAGCGGGTGCAGATACAGCTGCACGACCTCTTCGCCGGCGCGCTGGCCCGTGTTCTTCACCTTCAGCGACACCCTTACCTGCTCCTTCGGCCCGGCATTGCTGCGGTCCAAGCGCAAGCCGGAATACGCGAAATCCGTGTAGGAAAGTCCGTGCCCGAAAGGAAACAACGGCTCGCCGCCGAAGTAACGATAGGTGCGCCCCTTCATCGCATAATCGTCGAACGCAGGCAGTTTCTCGTCTGCCTTGTAGAAAGTCACCGGCAGGCGTCCCGCCGGATTGGTGTCGCCGAATAGAACGTCCGCCACCGCATTGCCGCCGCGCTGACCGGGGTACCACGCCACCAGGATCGCCGGCAGGTTCTGCTTGGCCCAATCGATGGCCAGCGCCGAACCGGTGGTCAGTACCAGCACCACCGGCTTGCCGGTGGCGTGCAACGCTTCGAGCAGCTTTCGCTGCGTGGAGGGCAGACGCATATCAATGCGATCTCCACCGGCGAAACCCGGGTAATTGACCGTCATCTCCTCGCCTTCCACGTCGCCGGTAAGCCCGCCGACGAATACCACCGCATCGGCGCCGCGCGCCGCATCCAGCGCCTCCTCGAACGGTGGCTTGGCGCCCGGCATGTTCCAGGCCAGGCGAACTCCGGCATCGCGCTCGCCGTCGTAATACTCCATCTTCACGTCGTAGGCGCGGCCGGCTTCCAGTTCCACACTGACGCTGTCGGCACGCAGGCGGTCACTGGGCTGCCAATGATCGAGCAACAGGCGCCCGTCCAGGTACAGGCGATAACCATCGTTGGCCGCGGCTTCGATCCGGTAGCTGCCCGACACCGGCGGCAGCAGCTGGCCGCTCCAGCGGATGCTGAAGTTGTCGGCAGGCACGCCTTGGCCTGGGCCGGCTTCGCCGCGCGCCATCAGATTGTCGGTGGGCGAACCGCGATCCCAGCGAAATCCGATCTGCGCATCCACGCGCACCAATGCCGGCTTGCCTGACAGATCGCGGCTACGGAAATATTCGCCGCGTAAGCCACGTTCGCTGGCAGCTGCGTCCGGACGCAGGTATTGCGCTTCGATCAGCGGTGTTGCGGCGGGATCTTCGCGTCCTTCCACCAGATCGACGCCGCGCGCATGCACCACTTCCACCCGCGGTGCGGCATCGCGGATGCCTTGCAGGATGGTCACTGGCGCTGCCGGCGTACCGTAATAGTTCCCCAGCAAAGCCATGGTGTCGTCGGCGGTAGGGCCGATCACGGCGATACGGCGCAGCTTGCGCGACAACGGAAGCACGCCATCGTTCTTCAACAGCACAATCGACGCCTGCGCGGCCTTGCGCGACAACGCGTCGTGCTCGGGCGACTGATTGACGGACGCGGGGATACGCGCCCAGCGCACCATCTCGGGTGGGTCGAACATGCCCAGGCGCATACGTGCGGTGAACAACTGGGTCAGTGCGGCGTCGATCTCGGCTTCGGTGATGAAGCCTTTGCGTACGGCATCGGGTAAGGTGGAATACTCCTCGCCGCATTCCAGCTCGGTGCCGTTCTTGACCGCCAGCGCAGCGGCTTCCTCACGGGTGGCCACGATCTTGTGGTTCTTCCAGATGTCCACGACCGCCCAGCAGTCGGACAGCACATAGCCTTTGAAACCCCAGTCGCGACGCAGGACATCTCGCAGTAGGAAATGGCTGGCGCTGGCCGATTCTCCGTAGACCCGGTTGTACGCGCCCATCACCGCGTCCACCTGCCCTTCTTTCACCAACGCCTCGAACGCCGGCAGGTAGGTCTCGTAAAGGTCGCGCGTACTGGGACGTGCATCGAAATGGTGGCGATCCGCTTCCGGTCCGCTATGCACGGCGAAATGCTTGGCGGTGGCGTCCAGCTTGCGGTACTTGGGATCGTCGCCTTGCAGGCCACGCACGAAGCTCACACCCATGCGCGCGGTCAGAAATGGATCTTCGCCATAGGTTTCCTGCCCGCGTCCCCAGCGCGGATCACGGAAAATATTGATGTTCGGCGACCAGAAGGTCAGGCCCTGATAGCGGCCGTGTTCACCGCGCCGGAGAGCCTCATGGTGTTTGGCGCGCGCTTCATCGCTGATCGTTCGCGATACTTGATCCATCAGCGGCACGTCGAAGGTCGCGGCCATGCCGATAGCCTGCGGAAACACCGTCGCGCCGCCCGCGCGCGCCACACCATGCAGCGCCTCGTTCCACCAGTCGTACGCGGGCACACCCAGGCGCTCGATCGCCGGTGCGGCGTTCTGCATCTGGGCGGCCTTTTCCTCGAGAGTCATCCGCGACACCAGATCGGCCGCACGCTCCTCGAAACTGCGCTGAGTGTCCTGGTAGACCGGCGGCCCGCTCTGCGCCTCTGCGGCATAGAGGTCTTGCGCATGCCACCCGGCCATCGCCAGCACGGCCAGCAAGCCGCCGCGCACCGTCATTCCAAATCCTGTGTTTTCACCGATCATTTGCCTGCTCCTTTATGTTCGTTCGGCGCGATTCGCGCATGCGGCCCCAGGACGGCGCCGATGAAACCATCCGCCACGTCGGTACTGAGCAACGTGCCGTCCTCGCCTTGCTTGAGCCATTGCCAACCCTTGCCCGCGTCGAAGCCGAAGGAATAATCGGCACCATCGCCCGTGATCTTCAGTTTCAATAAGTCCGAGGCAGGCAGTGCCTTGGTGGCGACGACGCGCTTGCCTTCGCTGCCGCTTTTTTCCAGGAACAGTTCCATGCCTCGTCCTATGCGGCGCACGCCGAGGAAATACCAGTGCGTTTCGTTCTGGAATGCCGCGATGCCGGCCTCGGTACCCGCCTCTACCGGCAACTGCAATCCGGTGCTGGCTTCGAACCTCGTGTGCTGCTGGCGGCGCGCCAGAAACGCCGGATTGCGCAACGTGTCCAGCCCTTCTGCCAAGGGACGTATAGCCAGTTGACCGGCATGGCCAGCCAGGTCTGTCCAGGACTGCTTGGGCACGCGCACGTACATCCAGGCGCGGTCCAGCGCCGGTTTGTCGAACTCGTCGCGCCAGGTGAAATTACCGGTTGAAGGTGTCTGCGTGAGCGTGCGCGACATGAAAGCCGGACCCGGAGCGACGTAGGGAATCTCGCGGTTGGGTTGCAGGATTATCGGCCAGCCGTCCTTCCACTCCACCGGCAGCAGGAAGGTCTCGCGGCCGGTGTTGTAATGCACGCCGCCATAGTTGCGACTGGCCAGAAACGTCGCCCACCAGCGGCCATCCAGTCCTTCCACCAGATCCGCATGGCCGGCGTTGGTGATGGGATGCGGGCGGTCGGCCGGTAGATCGCGCTGGGTCAGGATGGGGTTCTTCCCATAAGGTTGGTACGGCCCCCACACCTCGCGGCTCCGCAGAATCACCTGCGAATGCTGCGGGCCGGTGCCGCCTTCGGCGCAGTTGAGGTAGTACCAGCCGTTGCGCTTGAAGATATGCGGCCCTTCGATCCAGATCGGATTCTTCGAAGGATCCACGCCACCGTCGATCAGCACCTTGCGCGGACCGAACGGCTGCATCTTCGCCAGATCGAATTCCTGCATCCAGATCGCGCGGTGGCCGTCGTAGCGTGGTTTGCCCACCGGCGCATCGTTGTTGAGGAGATACATGCGCCCATCGTCGTCGAAGAACAGCGAAGGATCGATCCCGCCAATGGTCGGCAGCCAGTGGAGATCCGACCACGGACCCGCCGGGTCCTTGGCCGTGGCGATGAAGTTGCCGCCGCTGTCCACGGCGGTATTGACCACGTAGAACATGCCGCCGTGATACTCGATGGCCGGCGCGAACACGCCACGCGACATGCCCAACCCGTCGAAGTCCAGCTGCGAGGGACGATCGATGACGTTGCCGATCTGCTGCCAGTGCACCAGGTCGGCGCTCTCGAACACGGGAATGCCGGGGAAAAACGCGAAGCTGGAATTCACCAGATAGTAGCGATCGCCGGCACGCGTGATGCTGGGATCGGGATGGAAGCCGGCCAGCACCGGATTGCGATAGCTGCCTTCAGGCACCGGCGTCTCGAAGACGGCGTCCTTTCCGCGGTACTCGAACCAGTCGAACAGGACAGGCTGTTGCGCGAAGGCAGGCGCCGCCAGCATCGCGCATAGCAATCCCATTCCTGCTTTCATCCCTCTCATCGTCATTCCTTCCATCCAACGACGCTCATCGGCCGCACGAAGAGAGGTGGGCCTTGGTTCCGTATCGGATTGGGGGTTCATCGGCGTGTCGGTCATAAGTGCGGGTCTCAAGGGATCCGGATCTCGAACGGTCCCGCGGGCAAGCCCGCACCGTCGAACAAGGTGACGACCGGACTGTCGGCCCAGCCGTATCTCACGCGTGTGGCGGACCGCGCCGCCGGCGCGCGCAGGATCACCTCGTGTCCGCGAATCTCCGCGTCGGCGTAGCGACAGGAACCACGCTCGGCGCCACAGAGTTCGAACCCGACCGGTGCATAGGCGCCATAGGCGATCAGCGCTCCGCTCACGTCGCCGAAACCCACCACCACCGAATCGTCGACGTGTCTGGCCGACAAAGGTACGGGACCGGAGGGCGGCAGCTTTTTTTCGCCATACACCAGATGGCGCGCTGCACGCGCCAGTCTGCGCCCGAGTTCCTGCTTGTTCGGCGGATGGATGTCGTAACGGTCGCCGATGTCGAGGCTGACGGCCAGTCCCGTATGTGGATCTTCCGCAGCCGCTTTCCGCTGCGCCTCGCGCAGCTCGGCCCAGCCGCTCTCGGTGGGTTTTGTGTTCGGCATGCCATAACCGGCCAGTTGCACGATCAGCAGAGGCAGATCCGTGCCGAAGCGCGCACGCCAGTCGTCCCGGAAGCTACGCAGGCGTGCGTGATAGCGCGCCGCCTGCGTGGTGTTGGATTCGCCCTGATACCACAGCACGCCGTGCAGACCGTAACGGCCGATAGGCGCGATCATGCCGTTGTACAGAGTGGATAGCCCCCCCGCCGTCTGCCATGGCGCGCTTGGCGGCGGATCTTCGCCCGGCGCCATGCGGTATTTCCATGCGCCTTCCAGCGGCACACGGGTTCCATCCTGCAGCCGCAGCGCGTAGGCCGACGCGGGACCGTCCATGCCGCCATCGCGGTAAGTGTCCAGCGCGTTGACGACAACAAGGTTCTCGCCGGCGTGCAACAGGTTTTTCGGAAGCGGGTATTCGCGGCCCGAACCTGGGCCGTAGGTACTGCCCACGGCACGCCCGTTCACCCAGGTCATGTCGATTTCGTCGATGGAACCCAGCAACAACACCGCCTTCTGCTCGGCCTGCTCTGCAGTCAGGCTGACTTTGGTGCGGTACCAGACCATGCCGTTGTAGTCCGCCAGTTCCGGCACGCCCCAACGTTCCCACGCCCCAAGATCGCGCGGCGCGCTGCGCCATTCGTTGCCGGCGGAGTACGCAGGACTCCACGGTTCATCGCCAGGTTTCGTGCCCGCGCGATTGAGCCACCATCGGCCCCACAGTTCGCCCCAGCGGCCGGTCGCCTCTACGGGATCGGTTGCATATTTCGAAAGCACATCGAGATCGTCGTTGTATTCACCGCTGGCGCGCAGGCCCGCACTGCTGATCCAGGCTTCGATGCGCGAACCGCCCCAGGCCGAGTTGACCAGTCCCATCGGCACATCGAGTTTCTTTTGCAATTCGCGCGCGAAGTAGAAGCAGGCCGCGGAGAAATCGCGCAGGGTGTCGGGGCCGACCTTTTGCCATTGCGCAGGCGTCTGGAACGTTTCCAGCGGAACTACGCTGCCGGTCTGCGGAACCGTGAACAGACGAATCGTTTCGGCATGCGCGCCGTCGATCTCGGAGCGCGCGTCCAGCGAACGCCAGACCTGCAGCTCCATGTTCGACTGGCCCGAACACAGCCACACGTCGCCAACCAGTACGTCACTGATCGTCTGCGTGGCGCCGCCTGCGGTCGCGGTCAGGGTGTAAGGCCCACCGGCATTGAATGCCGGCAACTGCACCTCCCAGTACCCTTCCGCATCCGCGTTGGCGCGCGCCTTCTTTCCCGCCAGCGTGACGCGCACTTGTTCCGCGGGTTTCGCATGGCCCCAGATCCGGATCGGCTTGTCCCGCTGCAGCACAGCGTGATCCTGGAACATCGCATGCAGCAAAGGCGCATCGGCGCGCTGTTGCGCGTTGGCGGCGAAGGCGCAGCCGAGCGCGATCGACGTCAACAGAACGGCGGTACGGCGCAGCAGCAACCGCATGGGCGATGCAGCGACCGTCATTTCCCATTTCCTGGGGCGTAGGGGAATTCCAATGATTCGTAGTAGTCCAGCGAATGCGCCGGCGGTGCGAACCCCTCCGGCAGCGGTCGCTTCGAGAAGGTCTGGAAATAGGCGATGCCGGCGTCCCGCCACCATTGCGCTTCCTGTTCCTGGATACCCAGGAAAGCAGCCACCTGCGCGTGGCGCTCTGCATCCACGTAAGGCGCAAGGCCTTCCCACGTTTCCCGCATCGTATGCACATAGTCCACGCCGCGCGTGTACCTGTGCACCAGTTCGTCCCACAACGGACGGCCCGAACGGGTTTTGTAATCCCAAGGGACGTGATGGAACCAGAGCAGGAACTCCTCGGGTACACGACGCACGTCGCCGAACTCGCGCGCGACATGCGGAAAATATTGCGCAGCCGCATTGCTGCCACGCGCCGAGCGGTCGAAACCGATGCCGCCCTTGTCGGCGCGATGGTAGTACACCGACGCCCAGTCCGCGCGCGGGCCACCTTCCACCCAGGGAGCGGGACCGTAGTGATGGCCACGCCCCATGAGGTGGTGCAGGCCCAGCGGGGTCATGTAGTCCACCACCGCTTGGCGCGAGCCCATCATCATCGCCACGACCGGAGTCACCAAGCGGTCGTCGTTGGAGAAGGTCATGCGCACCCACTCTTCGGCGATCGCGCGGGACGACAGATTCGGATTCCAGGCCATGCGGCCATAGGCGTACCAGTTGGCCTGGTCGAAATGCGATCCGCTCCAGTTACGGTCCGCGCCGATGTTGGCCACTCCGGCGATACCGGTCAGTGCATGGCCATCCAGCGAGCCGTCGATCACCTCGGCCACCGTCGAGCCTTTGCCGCGCGCATAAGTGTCCGACCGCAGTGTTTCCTCATACAGCGGTCCCAGGTAAACCAGATGTGTAGCGAAGCCCAGATACTCTTTGGTGATCTGGAACTCCATCATCAACGGCGTCTTCGGCATCGCGCCGAACAGCGGATGGAAGGGTTCGCGCGGCTGGAAATCGATGGGCCCGTTCTTCACCTGCACCAGTACATTGCTGCGGAACTTGCCGTCCAGCGGCACGAACTCGGAATAAGCCTGCTTGGCGCGGTCGTCGGGCTCCTCATGCGAGTGAACCTCGTGCGAGTAAACGAAGGCGCGCCACATCACCGTACCGCCATGCGGGGCCAGCGCGTCGGCCAGCAGGTTGGCGCCCTCGGCATGCGAGCGGCCATAGTCCTGCGGGCCCGGCTGTCCCTCCGAATTGGCCTTGACCAGGAAGCCGCCGAAATCGGGAATGGTCCGGTAGATCTCATCGGCCTTCGAGTGCCACCAGCGCTGCACTTCGGGATCCAGAGGATCGGCCGTCTTCAGTCCGCCGATCTCGATGGGCGCGCTGAAGCGGGCACTGAGGAAGACACGGATGCCATAAGGGCGGAATACGCCCGCTAGCGCCGCGGCCTTCTTCAGATACGCCGGCGTCAGGCTCAGCGCATTGGAGTTGACGTTGTTGAGCACGGTGCCGTTGATGCCCAGCGACGCATTGGCGCGCGCATAGTCGGTATAGCGCGGGTCCAGATAGTCGGGCAGCTTGTGCCAGTCCCAGATCGAAGCGCCCGCATAGCCGCGCTCCACGTGACCATCCAGGTTGTCCCAGTGGTCGAGCACACGCAGCTTCAGGCGCGGAGACTCGCGCACGTCGAGCCGATCGAGCGATTGGCCGGTCTGCACCAGACGCAGGAAATGGAAAGCGCCATACAGGACACCGACATCTTCCCGCGCCGCTATCACCGTGGCGGCATGGCCATCGATCGCGAGCGTGCGTATCAGATATCCCTCCTCGCCCAGGCTCGCCAGATCAAGGCCCAGGCGTGCCACCAGCGGTGAGGACGCGGCGGTACCCACGACGATGGCGCCATCGCGGGTCACCGCTTCCGAAACGGGCAGCGGCGCCCCCATCAAACCGCTCAAGCCCCGCAGCAGCTCCGCACGCGCTGCGATCCGGGTCGGCGTGCCCTGCCCTGCAATCAGTTGCGAGGCGTGCGAGCGGTAGGCATTGGCTTGACCAGCCGGGATTTGTCCATAGCGCAGCCACAGCTCATGACCATCCTCGGCCTGCGCGGCAGGCATGCACAACACGGCAGCCACCAAGCAGAAAAATGCAGCGGCTCGCGACCTGAAAGGCGGAAGCAGGCGGCGACGCGGCGCCGGTTCCGGACACTCGCGAACGCCGGACCGATTGCGGTTATCGCCGTCCTTCTCTGTTAGCGTTACCATGCGAGCGGTCGTCATGCCTGTCTCTGGTTCGCAACTGAAGGTATTTTTAACGGCCATCGGATGCTCGCGCGCATGCAGAGGCCTCCATAACCGCCAGCAGGGCAAAGGTGCGAGCGTTGGAAAAACCCAAGAAATCGGTTCGCCGCAAGGGACGCGCCGTCACCATCGATGAAGTCGCCGCGCTGGCTGCCGTATCGCCGATGACGGTGTCGCGCGTGATCAACGGCCAGGGCAAGGTACGCGACTCCACCCGCGAAAACGTGATGCGCGCGGTGCGCGACCTGGGCTATACGCCCAACCTGGCGGCCAGTTCGCTGGCGGCGGCGCAACACACGCGCATCGCGCTGATCTACACCAATCCCAGCTCTGCTTATCTGCAAGAGCTTCTCGTTGGTGCGCTCAGCGGCGCTGCCCGCGCGGCCGCTCAATTGGTCATAGACAGCTGGGACAAGCTCAGCAGCACCGAGCAGCACAATGCTGCGCGCGTGCTGGCCAGGAGCGTGGCCGGCGTGATCCTGCCGCCGCCACTTTCCGAGTCCAAGGCAGTGATCAAGGAGTTTCTGAGCGCGGGAGTGCCCGTCGTTACCATCGCCTCGGGTCGCTTCAGCGATGAGATCTCCTGTGTGCGTATCGACGACTTTCGCGCCAGCAAGGAAATCACCGAATACCTGATCAGCAAAGGCCATAACCGCATCGGGTATGTCAAAGGGCCTCCCAACCACACTGACAGTGCGCTCAGGTACAGCGGCTTCCAAGCCGCGCTGGCCGATGCCGGTATTGCCCACGACCGTACCCTCGTGCAGCAGGGCTACTACACCTATCGATCCGGGTTGCAGGCGGGCGAGAAGCTCCTTGCTCATAATCACTGCCCGACGGCCATATTCGCCAGCAACGACGACATGGCGGCCGCCGTCGTATCCGTCGCACACCGCAAAGGCATGGATGTTCCCAAAGATCTCTCGGTCGTGGGCTTCGACAACACCTCCGCAGCGACCACGGTATGGCCTGAACTCACCACCATCCAGCAGCCGATCTCGGACATGGCCGATTCGGCCATAGCAATCCTGTTGCGCAACATCCGGCGCAAGGACATCACCACGCGCATGCTGGTCGACCACGTGACTCCGCACCAACTCATTATTCGCGACTCGGTTGCCCCATTTTCCAAGCCGAGGCCACCGAAGAAGCGCTGACCACTGGTCAGCATTTCGACGCCACGCCGGGCGTGGATTGCGCTGACCCGCCTTTATCGACCCGGCAAGCACCAGTACTGGAACGCCGGTAATCGAAGTGTCCGGAGCGAAGCGGGGCAACAGGGTCGAAGCACCCGACATAGCCGCATCAGCCTTCCATCTGTTCCAGTTCGCGGCCCTTGGTCTCATAGACGTACTTGAGC